>NZ_BARE01000054.1 GCF_000367345.1 Sphingobium xenophagum NBRC 107872 | reverse complement strand
AGATAGGGGCCTTTGATCGTGTTGCCCCGCACGGATGGCGATTGCACACGGTTAGCGAGCACAACCGGGTCGCAGCCCGCCACCTGGATTGTCGATCCACGAAATTCCTGGGCGAAGAGCGCGAGAAAAGCCTGCGGAGCATGCGCGCGCGGCCAGCGCCGCGCAAGTTCGCGCAGGCTCGCATAGACCCGTTTGCTGTGGAGCGCCTGTGCGTGGGTCCAGAAGGCGCGACCAAGCTCCATTCCCGGCGCGATCTCGACCCGCTTGGCCGCCTTGGTCAGACATCGAAACTCATCGCCGATAGAGTGGTCAGGCGCCTCGTGCGAGAGGGGCATCGTGCGATTGAGGCCCGCGATATGGATGAGGCGCCAGAGAAGGCGGGCCAGACGCGGCACGGAGGCTTGGCGGGTTCGATCGTCGCTGCTCTCTTCTTCTGGTCGTTGTGCCAGCTTCTCCGGCGCGGGCCTCAGCACTTCAAAATAACCCGCGGGGGGATCGGCGGGGCTCTCGGGCGTGCGAACCTCGGTGACCCGGTTTGTCGCCTGGTCGCGAAAGAAGGGGCAATCCGGCAGGTGCTCCGGCCGGTTGGGGCTGGTGAGGCGACGGAGGTAGTAGGTTTCCGCCTCTGATAGGAAGGCTGGAGTGAGGATCGGCGGGGCTGCCTCTGGAGCCAGGCAATCGCAGGCGATCCATTTTTCGCCGAGCCGAGCTTGCTGGACGAGCATTATCCCGGCTTCCTCATCATGCCGGGAGCCCTTGCCGACGTACCACCTCACAAGCGCGTCACGAACGGGGGCGGGAAGTGGAATACGACCAGCGCCTCGGCCATCGCTGTGGCGTGCGATCAACCACATTTACCTGCCCCCCGCGAACAGGGAAGCCTGTCTGAAGCGCCCAACGGTGGATTGACAAGCTGGCATCTGCTGATCTTCCCTTTCCTCAGTTCGCAAAAAGGGAGGTCTTTATGCGTGTGTTTCTCCTGGGCTTGGTTGCGGCGAACCTCGTCTGCTCCGCACAAACGCAGGCCGCGCCGAGAACTGCACAGACCGCGCGGAGCGTGCAGCTCATTGCGATGGGGGCGACAGCAAAGCCAGATCCCGGCCCACCGGCTCCGCCAGACGATCAAGCCGTCGGCGGCGCCCCGCCGGCTGATTTCAAGGTGCATGACCTCAGCCGCCGTTGGGTCGAATTCGAGATGGCCAACAGTTTCGCTGGCGAGAATACCGCTCATCCGCCGTTGCAGGACGAGGACCCGTTCGCGCATGTCGGAGTTGCGCAGCCGGCCGTGCATCCAGCAGAGATGCCACCTTATCCAATGTCCTCGATCCCAGTGCCGATCTGGATGCGCGGAGGACCGGTGTTCGCCTCGGCCGCCTCCAGCTACGTGCCGGGCTGCTACGCGCCCGGCTACAGACCCACAGGCTTTCTCGCCTCCGATGCCGAGATCCGGCGGGCGAACTACTACGGCATGATGAGCAATATCGCCTGCCAATACGGCATTCCCGTGGGACTGTTCGACGCGATGATCATCCGGGAAAGCCGCTATCGGCCTGATGCCTTCTCTCCCAAAAGTGCCTTTGGACTGACGCAGCTGATGCCGGGTACGGCGGTCGCGCTTGGCGTCAACCGTTACAGCGTGGAAGAGAATCTGCGCGGTGGCGCAAAATATCTGCGTCAGCAGCTCGACCGCTTCGGCCACTACCATCTCGCGCTCGCCGCCTACAATGCTGGTCCGGGACGGGTTCGGAATGGACTGGTGCCTCGGATCACCGAAACGCAGGCCTATGTGGATAATGTGCTGCTGAACTGGTCTCGTCTGAGCGGCATCAACCGGCCGGTGACGGTCGTTCCACGGGTCCGGGGAGCGCCAGCGAGCGCCGATCAACGCGCATTCGGCCGGACCGCGGCAGTTTCCACTTTCTAAGGAGACGAGGGGTTGACGCGCGCGGCCGGCATTCAGGCCGCTTGCGCGAGATGGCTCAGCGCCAGAGCTCATCGCGCTGGGTGATTACGGTGCGGCGGCCCATGACGAACGCGACCGCCTTGGCGATATCCTCGATCCATCCGTTGCGGAGGATGGCTGCCCATTCGGGCCGCGCTTCGGTGCCATCGAGGCCGTTCATGGTCTCGAGTGTCTGCACCAATTCCTTGCCTAGGTCTTTGACGATATCGCCAACGAGATTGATGACGCTGTCGTAACGCGCCTTATCCGAGGGATCGAGGTCGCGTAACGCTTCGGTGCGCATGAACGCCTTGAGGATATTCGTTCCCAGCGCCAGCAGGATCGCCTCCAGTTCATCGACTGTCATGGAGAGGCGCTTCTGCGGGGTCTGATGAAGAATGCGGCCCAGCCTTGATTTGCTGATGCCGGTTTTCTCGGCCAGGGAACGATGCCGTGTATCGTTCGCGGCCATCAGGTCGCGGATCAGACGAATATAGTCTGGCTCAAACGAACCGACAGACAGCGATTCCGAGGTTTCCGACATGCAGATCCCCACCACACCTTTCCGGTGGATGAAGAGAACATGACAGATTCTTCATTTGCAAGCCTGCTTGGGGCCAAAATGAGCGGCATTCAAATCACTGAGAGCCGGTCACATCTCGCCTAGTGACGCGGGCTGCTCGGCGGAATGGCAATTCTGGCCGGTATCACCCGTTCCAGGTCCATTTTTGCCAGCACCCGCGCCGCTTTCTGTTCGACGACATAGTCGAAGAGCAACACGGAGAGGGCATCGCCGACGGTGAGATCGGCGTCGAGTTCCCTGCTGAGAAGGTCTTTAACGTCATCCAGGCAGTCAGCGCTGGTCTGTGAAATTTGAAGTTCGATGCGGATCTCGCCTTGGGTTGGAATTGCGACCAGATGCTCTTTCAGGGTGGTCATGTCGCGATCTCGGATTCGCGAAAGGCTTCCGATCCGAGCCTCCAGGAGGCGCTCAAGGGTTTGGTAGGACTTTGTCTCGTTGGATCTGAGCCGGAGACTTTCCGTGGTCAGGCGAAAAAGATGCTCGGAAATGTCGAGCGTGCAGCCTGGAATGTCAGCGCCGATCGTGCCCACGTCTTGATTAGCCTCGTATCGAAAGGGCCCGTTGATCGTCGGGCGCTGCGGAGGGTTAATGAAACGATAATGGTTAACATTTTACGAGTCCGCCCTGCGAATCTATCGCCGTTACGTCGCTTTCGCAATTCTGAGGCAGTGTGCCCTAGAGCGCGGGCGAGGCGTCCCAAATCTGGGGCAGTATGGCCTGAAACCGGGGCGCGGTGTCCCGCTAAGGCGATCGCTCGTCAGCTAAGCATACAAAATTTTACGATTCGCAAACGGTCGGATCGACGTTCGGTTGCACAGCCGCGAGCCGATTGGTCACCCTTTGCTTGGGCGCGGTTCCGTCGCGTCTCCAACCGAAGGAAATCCACATGCAGTCTGTCCTCAAAAAGAGCGGACACGCGGAGCTGGCGATCCTCGCCCTCGCCGTGCTTCTGTTCGCATTCCTCTTCTTCGCAGGCCCCGCATTCGCCGGTGCCGACACGACGTTCAACACCGCGCTGACCAAGTTCACCGACTTCCTCGAAGGGTCCGGCGGCAAGATCATCACCGTGCTCAGCCTGGCCGGCGGCATCGTGGCGCTCGCATCGGGCCGGTTCTCGATGGGCCAGATCGCCATTCCGGTCGGTGTCGGTGTGGGCGCCGGTACCGGCATTCCGATCGTCACCTCCACCGTGACCGCAACGATCTGAACCGATCCTAGGCCCCGCGCGGAGTAGCAGCTCCGCCGGGGCGCAAGGAGGGGGTGGTGCAATGGCCGCAGACAAGTACGTCATTCCAACTCATCTCGATGATCCCGAGCTGATCGGGCTGTGGACCCTCGATGAGTTCCTGGCGATGGTTATTCCGTTCGTCTGGGGGATCCTGTCTCAGCACATCCTCATCGGCATGCTTCTTTCGGGTGCGGGCTGGTGGGGTCTCAGAAAAGCTAAGGCGGGCCGGGCGACATCTTGGCTGCTTCACCTGGCCTATTGGCATCTGCCGGCCGGTTTCACCGGTCTCAGAGCCACGCCACCCTCATATCTTCGACTGATGGCGGGGTGATATGGAACTTTCCTACAGCCATACGAACAGCCAGCGTATCCTGCGCCAGCGTAACATCCTGGCCGTCGCTGCGGCCGCGCTTGGCGTGCTCACCCTGCTGCTGTTCACAGTCAGCCTGTCACGCGATCGGGAGGTCGTGCTGCAGCCGGTGCTGCGATCTTCGCTGACAATCAGCTCCGCTGGCGTCAGCCACGAATATCTCGAGATGATCACACGCGACAAGGTCGTGCTGACGCTCGACCGCAGCCCGCAGAATCTCGAATATTGGATGAATGCGGTACTCGATATTGCGAGCCCGCGAACGCAGGGCAAGATCAAGGCCGATCTGCTCAAGATCGTCAGTGAGCAGCGGGGCTCGTCGATTTCGCAGTTTTTCACGATCCAGAAGATGGAGATCGACACCAAGAACCTCCGTTCGGAGGTGACCGGCGAGCTTCACACGATCGTCGGGGACAAGGTCATCTCCAACGAGAACCGCACCTTCCGCTACGACTGGGAATATTCCGGCCTGTCGCTGAAGCTGGTCGGGTTTGGAATGGTGAAGACCGGCGCCGCCAAAGACCAACAGGGGAGCGACCAATGATGCCGGTCTATGCCATCGGGAGTGCCGCCCTCGGCACTGCCTTCCTCACGCGCGTCTATTGCCATGCGAGCCGCTTCATCGGCGCCGGTCTCGTCGCGCTGGCGATCTTCCTGATCGCCGAGCCGGCCTTCGCCGATCAGACGATCATGGCGAGCGACAGCGCCCAGGTCGATTGCACCGCGTCGGCCAAGGATCTCACCCGCATCAGCCTCGTCGAGGACGAATTCGCGAGCGTGTCGAAGATCTCGACCGGCAATCCGCAGGACGACTTCTCGGTCGTCAACGAGCCGGTGCGCGGCGACATCTATCTCTCGGTACCCGATGGCTTCGGGCGTCCCGCGCTCTCCTTCTTCGCGACAAGCAAGCGCGGCTATGTCTACAAGTTCGTCTGCCGCATCAGCGGCGACCAGGCCGCCCAGGTGTTCGTGTCGAACCCGGCGATCGCAAACGAGCGGGCCGCGGAGAACGGTCCCACGAACCAGCTTGGTCCGCAGGATGCGGCGGTCGAACTTGTCCAGGCGATGTACTCCAACGCCGTCGCGGACGGATATGAGATGCGCCAGCGCACTCTTCGCCCGGTCTATGTCGGGACTCTCAAGGTCCAGATGATCGCCGAGTATCGGGGGTCAGAGCTGACCGGCAGGGTTCTCCGGATCGAGAACAAGGGCGACCAGAGCGTCGAGCTCACCGAGAGCATGATCGCTCCATCGAGCGCGCTCGCCGTGTCGATCGCCGACAGCAAGCTGGCGCCGGGCACGGTCACCACGGCCTATCTCGTCTCGCAGAATGGCCCCAGCCCGCTGGCTGGCCAAAACACTCTCACGGGAAGGTGAGGACATGGCTCTTTCCGACATCCTGAACCGCAAGCGCCGCCCGCTCGATGATGGCTCCGAAGAGGGCGTCTCCCCGGTCGCCGGAGACCTTGGCGGCAATGACGCGGTTCGCCGCCGTCAACGCCTGCTCCTGGCCGGCGCTGCGGGCGTGGGTCTCGTCATCTCCTCTTTCTGGATTTTCGGCGGTGACGACAACAAGTCCAAGCTCGCCGATGATAGCGTCAGCGAGGTCAACGTCTCGACCAAGGATCTCGTCAACCGCAATCTCTCCCAGCAGGAGTGGATGGCGCTTTCCGAGAATCGCTTCCAGTCCACCGAGAACCAGCTCAAGTCGATCGACGGTCAGAACCACCGGCTCGAGATGCTGACGGCGCAGGTCGAGGCCCTGAAAGGCCAGAACCAGGCGATGCAGGCCGATGGTCAGCGCGTGCTGTCAGCCTATCAGGCCGAGAACGAACAGCTGCGTCGGCAAGTTGCGGACCGGCGCGCGGCGCAGGCGCCGACGCCAGGGCCCTCAGCGATGTACGGCCCCAATGGACCGCAGGCCTATCAGCGTCCCGACGGACAGGGCAGCGCACAGGGGGCCGCTCCGGTTGCCTCGCCCGCCGAGGTGAAGCTCGTCAATTTCACCACGGCCGACAGCGGAAACGCTTCGCGGGTCGCCAAGGGCAACACTGTCTCCGCCGACAGCGTCAACTATCTGCCGCCCAACAGCTTCGCGCGCGCGAAGGTCATCGTCGGCGTCGATGCCAGCGCCGGGGTCAATAGCCAGAGCGATCCCTTGCCAGTGGTGCTGCGCGTCACGGGCCCGGCGCGCTCGGTCTACCAGAATGGCCGCCTGCTCACGACGAAGATCGAGGGGTGCCTCATCAACGGCGCAGCCCGTGGCGATCTCTCGAGCGAGAAGGTCTACGTCAAGCTCCAGAAGATGACGTGCCCGCAACCCGGGGGCCGCTATGCCGTGTCCGAGGTCAAGGGCTTCATCGCCTTCGGCGGCAAGACGGGCGTGCGCGGCCGAGTGGTCTCGCGCGAAGGATCGCTCGTGACGCAGGCCTTCCTGGCAGGTCTGGCCGGCGGGTTCGGTCGCGGCTTCTCCGCCAACGCCAACTCCGTCTTCCAGGGCACCAATATCACCACCAACGGCCAGCGCCAGAAGCTCTCGACCGGCGACATCCTGGAAGGCGGTTTTGGCGAAGGCGTCGCCCAGACCGGCGACATGGTCTCCAAATATCTGATCGAGCGCGCCGAGCAGTACCAGCCGGTGATCGAGATGCCGACCGGCATCGACGTCGAAATCGTTTTCCTGGAGGGTGTCTATGTCCGCAATTGACCGCATACGCACGCTGGCGCGTCCATCGCGCCTGGTCCTCACCACGCTTCTTGGGCTCAGCGTTGCCGGTATCGCGCTTGCGGCCGACACCAACAGCCCGGAAGATCGGGTCCGGCTGCTGCTGAAGACGCGGTTGCCCAAGACGCCGGTCACCGCGATCGATTGCGGGAAGATCAGTGGCCTGTGCGAAGTCACCGCAGGGGCCAATCTGTTCTACGTGGACACCGGGGCGCGCTTCCTCGTCATCGGGCGTGTCTATGACATGCAGACCCGGCAGGACATCACCGCCGCCCGGCTGCTCGAAATGAACCCCGACATGCTGGTTGGGGCAGCCGCCAAGGCGAATGCCACCGCAAATGCCGGCGGGGACGACGAGTCCGCCCAGCTTGCGGCGGCGACACCGGGCCGCACCGAGAAGCTTGCGCGGCCAGAGGTGCCGCAGAAGCTTTCGCTGGCTGAACTGCCGCGCGAGGGTGCGATCGTTTGGGGCAACCCTTCGGGCCAGACCGTCACGATCTTCACGGACTTTCGCTGCGGCTACTGCCGGGCGCTCACGAGCGTGCTCAAGGACATGAACGTCCGGGTCGTCGAGCGGCCGATCTCGGTGCTCGGAAGCCGCGACGTCGCCGATCGCGTCTACTGCGCGAAGAACCGCGAGGCCGCGCTCCATGCGGCCTATGCTGGCGAGGATCTGAAGGCGGGTCCGTCCTGCGACACGTCGGGTCTCGACGCCAACGAGGCCTTCGCCCACCGCCATGGTCTGAGTGGCACGCCCGTCATCGTTCGCGGCGACGGCGCGGTCATCGAGGGGTTCCGGCCGCGGGCCTTCCTCGAGAACTGGCTCAAGGGAGGGCAGTCGTGAGCCGGCGGCCTGCCATGCAGTCCAGGCACAGGCGGCAGCGCCTTTGTCTCACCGCTGGGCTTGGCTTCACCAGCCTTCTCGCGCTGAGCAGCTGCGCCAGTTTCGGAGGTAATGTGCGCGGGAGTTTCTCCTGCGCGGCGCCGGACGGCATTTGCGCGCCGAGCTCGACGATCGACGATCGGGCGCTTGCACTCATTTCGGCAGACCCTTCGGACGGTGATGCCATGCCCACCGGCAATATACGGCAGCCGATGCGCGGCCGGACCAACCGGGCGCAGGTCGGCCATCCGGCGCGCCTGGCATCGGCGGACGCCGGACGCACCCAGGAGAAGGTCCTGAGGATCGTCTTCCAGCCCTATATCGACGAGCGCGGGCGGCTTCATGAAGCGAGTGCGGTCCATGCGGTGGTCGCGCGCGGCGAATGGCAGCAGCAGGCGCTGACGGAGGTGGCCGTGCCGCCGCGGCGATCTGCCGCCGCACAGGGCTTGACGGAATCGCTGGCTGACGCGGTCGACCGCGTCGACCCGCCGCTGGACAGTTTTGCGCTTTCCGATCCCGACGCCCCGGGTCCGGCGGCGGTGGCAGCCGCGCGGGCGCGCAAGCCCGATGCGGTCCCAGATCCGGTCAGTGCGATCAAGGCGGATGTCCGCGCGCGTCTCGCTCCCAAGGCGCAAGCGGCATCCCGCCCGGGAACGGCGGCGGCTTTGAGCCACACACCGTCGGCTGCCGCCTCGCCGGTGCTCCAACCCCCCTCCGGAGCATCGACGGGCGGCAGTCCCCAGGCGAAGGCATCTCCGACCCCAGCGCCAGTCCCGGCGAGCGGAACCGGCGCCGCCGCCGTTGCCCACGTCAAGGCCGATCCCCGTTACCAGGAGGTCGCGACCGGGGCCGCGAAGGGCGCGCGGGATGCCGCCGCCGCGCAGTCGGGAGTGCAGGCCGCACCCGCCGCGATCGCTCCGACCGTGAAGGCCGCGAACTTCCCCGCTGCCGTCCAGGAGGATAAGTGAGATGGCGGGGGGCGTCTTCGAAAGCCTGCTTGCCGGGATACTTGGCGACGCCAAGCGGCCTGACGCCGAACGGCCGGAACTCGGTGTCCCGATGCTCGCGCACTGGCTGCCCTATCGAAGCTATGATCCCAAAACCGGGATCTTTTACAACAGCGCCTCTCGGGGTTTCGTGATCGAGGCGGCGCCGCTCGTTGGTGCTGATGAGCGGACGGGTGAGATCCTCACGCAATTCCTGTCGGAAGCGATCCCCGCGCCCGGCTGCCTGCAGTTCCACCAATGGATGAGCCCGCGGATCGGCGAGCGTCTCTCGAAATGGTATCTGCCGCGCTATTCGGCACGCGGCGTCTACGAGCGGATGGCCAAGCACCGGGTCGATTTCCTGACCGACGGGGTCTGGAAATCGTTGTCGGCCGATGCGCCCTTTTCGTTGCGCAACCACCGGGTCGCGATCTCCTATTCGACGCCCGAAACCTCGAGCGTCACGACCGAGGAGATCGTGGCGGTCATGGACGGCCTCATCTCGGCGCTGGCGTCGATCAACGTCTCGGCCCGTAAGATGGACCCGCCGGCGCTGATCGCCTGGATCGACGACATCACCTCGCCCACGACCGCGGCCGGCGAGGATGTCGTCAGCTACAATCCGCTTGATCCCATCGCCGACCAGGCCATCCGCCGCGACGTCGAGCTGCATGTCGAGCCCGACCGCATGCTGCTGCGGACCGAGCGCTTCCGCCCCACCGGCAAGACGATCGACGAAGCACCGGAGATCGGCGAGATCCTGCCCGACGTTTTCGACGTCCGCTCCTTTTCGGTCCGCAACCTGCCGGCGCGCTGGGCGCCTTGGGACGTCGCGCGCCTGATCGGCGACATGTTCACCGATAAGCTGCGGATGCCCTGTCCGATCGCGACCAACCTCTGCGTCGAATTTCCCGACCCGATGGCCGCGAGCAACAAGGCGAGCTTCAAGTTCATGCGAACGACGAGCCTCGCCGATTCCAAGTCCTCGCGTTTCCTCCCGCAGCTCAAGGACCAGAGCCAGGAATGGCGCTATGTGAATGACGAAATCCGCCAGGGCCGCAAGCTCGTCCGCGTATTCTTCAGCGTCACTTCCTTCTCGCCCAAGGGCAGGGGCGATGCCAACGAGCGGGTGCTGAAGTCGGTCTACGGGGCTGCGGGCTGGGACCTTCTCGACGATCGATATCTGCAGATCATGGGGCTGCTCTGCGCGATGCCCATGACGATGGCGAATGGGCTTTCGCGCGACCTCGAGCGCATGAAAAGGATGCGCACGTTGCTGACCACGACGGCCGCCAATCTCGCGCCGATCCAGGGTGAGTTTCTGGGGAGCCAGGTTCCGCATCTGATGCTGATCGGGCGGCGCGGCCAGCCCTATTTCTGGAGTCCCTTCGAGAACAAGGCGGGCAACCATAATGTCGCCGTCGTCGGCAAGTCCGGGTCGGGCAAGTCGGTGACGCTCCAGGAACTGTGCGCGTCGCTGTGCGGCGCCGGCGCGCGTGTCGTCGTGATCGACGATGGCCGCTCGTTCGAGCACTCGGCCAAGCTGCAGGGCGGCGCCTTCGTCGAGTTCACCATGTCGTCGGGCTTCTGTCTCAACCCCTTCAGCATGATCGACGAGGAGCTGGCAAGGCAAGACGAGGACTATCTGCTCGACTGCATGGCGATGCTGAAGGCCATCGTGAACCAGATGGCACGTCACATCGACCGGCTGAACGACACCGAGCGGGGCCTGATCGACGGCGCGGTCAATGCGGTCTGGGAAGAGAAGGGAAGGGCCGGTTCGATCGACGATGTGATCGCCGCGCTCGATGCGACCGGCAACCACCAGGCGAGCGACCTCGGCATCGCCATGCGGCCGTTCTCAAGCGGAGGCACCTATGGCCGCTTCTTCCAGGGCGAGGTGTCGTTCGAACTGTCGGCGCAGCTCACCGTCTTCGAGCTTTCGGACCTGTCGTCGCGCGAGGAACTGAGGAGCGTGGTCCTAACCGCGATCATGTTCATGTCGCAGCAGATGATGCGCAAGATCGATCGTTCGATCCCCAAGGCGCTGCTGCTCGACGAAGCGTGGCAGATGCTGCGCGGCGGCGCGATGGCCGACTTCATCGAAACCTATGCGCGCACCTGCCGCAAATATGGCGCCTCGCTGGTGACGGCGACCCAGTCGCTCAACGACTATTACAAATCGGCCGGCTCCGTTGCCGCGCTCGAGAATTCCGATTGGTTCGTGATCCTCCAGCAAAAGCCGGAGACGATCGCGGATTTCAAGAAGCACGACCGCTTCGAGATGGACGATTACACCGACGCGCTGCTGCGCTCGCTCAAGATCAACGGCCGCGAATATTCGGATATCCTGATCAAGGGCCCCGAGACGCTGGCCGTCGGGCGTCTGGTGCTCGATCCCTTCTCGGCCACGGTCTATTCGTCCAGTCCCGCCGTCTACGCCGCGATCGAGGATCTGGTCGCGCAGGGCCTCAGCATGGACGAGGCGATCGAGCGGATCGCCTTCCCCGACAATCCCGAGAAATGGGCCTCGCACGGCGATGCCGAGCTCGCGCAGGCGGCGGAGTGAGCAATGGCCACCAAGAGCCCACAGACTAAGGTCAGGACGCGCAGCCATCCCTGGGTCGACACGCGCGCCCTGCTTTACTTTGGACTACATTTTGCGGGATTCCTGGCCTCGACCCTGCTGATGACCTGGGGTCTCTTCGCTCTGTTCTTTCTCGCGCTCGGCGGCTTCTCGCTCGACGGGCTGATGAACCAGCTCAACAACCTGACCACCCGCTACGTCATCGCGACGCCGCCCCGCGTCGCGTCCTTCAAGACAGTCTTCGCCGTGGCCCATGTCATCCTCTCTGCAGGGCTCATCGTCCTGCGGCGCGGCAGGATCATGCCCCCGGCCCGGACGCAGGGAGATCCCCGCCATGGCTGAGCAACCCGAACTCGATCTTCCCGCGCCGCCGGCGGCCCCTCTCGAGCCGGCAAGGGCGCCACGACGGACTTACTTCGCCGGCTATAGCCGGATGCAAATCCTTGGCGGACTGATCCTCCTGGCTGCAGCCATCTGGGGCATGTGGGTGACGAAGACGCTCGTCACGCCGAAGCAGGATCATATCGTCTCGGCCCGTCTGTCATCGATTGTCGGCGAATATGTGCAGGCCCTGGCGCGCTCGGCATCGCCACCGGCGCAGGTCGAAGCCGAGATGCGCACCTTCATGGCGTCGCTCGACAAGGAACTGCAAAGGCGCAGCGCCGGCGGCCAGATCGTCCTCGTCGGGGAGGCCGTGCTGACGAAGAACGTGCCGGACATCACCGACAGCCTGAAGAATGCGGTCTATGCTTCGGGCGTGCCACGGCCTCGTCAGGCGTCGGCCGAGGAGCTCCAGCAGCTCGAACAGCAGGCAATGGCGGCCGCTCAGCCGCAAGTCGTTCCCCAGGCACAGATCGCCGGGCAGTTGCCGGGGGCTTCTGTGCCGATCGATCCGATGCTGGCGGCGCAGGGCATGCAAACCGGGCCCATGCAACAGCAGGCTGCGCCGCAATATGCCCCGCCGGCGGCGCAGGTGTCCACCTTCGGAGGTCCCGATGGCAGCGGCGGCCAGTAAACCCGCTGCCGCGCCGGCTCCAGCCTGGCGGCCGCGGATGCGGCTGTGGCAGCTCTTCGGCCTTTTCGTCGCGGGCAGCATCGTCCTGAGCGCGATCGCCGAGTGGCGCAGCGACCATCTCCTGCTGATCAATACGACGGACTCGCTGCCGAACTGGGCCTTCCTGATTCAGCGCCACAAGCTGCCGGCGCGCGGCGACTATCTGTTCTTCGACCCGCCGCAGAGCGCGCTTCTGCGCCGCCATTTCGGCGCGAAGCCCCGGATGTTCGGCAAGATCGTCTACGGCATGCCGGGCGACACTATCAGCCATGCCGGTAGCGAGGTCGCCGTGAACGGCCGCACGGTTGCGCGGATGAAGCCGCTCACGCGGTTCGGCGAGCCGCTGACCCCGGGCGCGACCGGGGTCGTGCCACCGGGATGCTATTTCGCGGCGACGCCGCACAAGGATGGCTTTGACAGCCGCTATGCCGAGATCGGCTTCGTCTGCGCGCGCCAGGTCATCGGAACCGGGGAGCCCATCCTATGAGGATGCTCGTTACAGGCGGCCTCGCCGTCGCCGCGACGGTCGGAGCGCTCGTCGTCATAGGCCCGATGCGATCGGAAGCGAAGGATTACGGCCAGGCGGCGCAGACCTTCCCGGTGATCGAGCCTGATCTGCTCTCGACGATCGAGAACCGCCTGAAGCGCGCGGAGGCGAGCGGCGAGCTCGCGCGCACGAACGAGATGTTTGCCAAGCGCGTCGAGGCCAAGGTCCGGCGGCCCGATCCCGTGTCGGGCATCACGCCCGCGCGCACCGCCCGAAGCTGGGACTTCGATCCCTCGATCACGATGGAACGCGACATTCGCGACCAGAAGGGCAATCTGATCGCCGCCAAGGGCCAGCGGATCAACCCGCTCGATCTCGTCACGATCCGGCAGGACCTGGTCTTCATCGACGGCGACGACGCCGACCAGCTTTCCTGGGCCACGGCCCGCTATTCCGACATCAAGGCCAAGATCATCTTTGTGAATGGCTCGCCGATCGAGCAGATGACCGCGAAGAAACGGCGCTTCTACTTCGACCAGGAAGGCAAGCTCACCTCGCGCTTCGGCATCGAGCACACGCCTGCGGTCGTTGCCCAAGCTGGCAAGGTGATGAAGGTCACAGAGGTCGTCCTCAGGACGGGAGGCCCCAGCTGATGCCGCTGTGGCTCGACATGCTCCGCACGCCGATGGCGGCGCCTGAGACGGCCGATCTTCGGCGGCTGCGACGGATCTGGCAGCTTCTCTGCCTCCTGTTGGGCGTCAGCGTCCTTGCCCTGCAGCCCTTGCTGCGCCTGATCGGCCGGGCGGCGCCCTGCGCGATCGCCGCGCTGCTCATCGCGGCGGTGTTGACCACCGCGCTCTACCTCGCGCGCAAGCACCGCGCCGACTCCGCTTTTCTCGACGCTGCCGGGGAGGATCAGTGATGCGCGCCGTTCGATCCGCTGTGCGGCTCTTCGTGATGATGATCGCGGCCTTCGTCCTCGCGCCGAGCGCCGAGGCGGCCGGACCGACCTGTCACGGGAAATTCGTTAATCCGATCACCGATGTGTGCTGGTCCTGCCTGTTTCCGCTGTCGGTGGGCGGCCTCAAGATCTGGCCGAGCAGCCGGCCCGATACCTCCAATCCGGCGTCGCCCATCTGCCTGTGCGGCAGTCCCATTCCGCGGATCGGGATTGCGGTCGGCTTCTGGGAGCCCGCGCGCCTCGCCGACGTCACGATGAAGCCCTGGTGTTTCCCGAACCTGGGCGGCATGCGCATCGCGCCGGGTTTCGACATCGGACAGGGCTATTTGACGGGCCCCTCCATGGTCGGCGGCCGATCCCAGAGTACCGCGAAGTGGCACGTCCACTGGTATGTCTACCCGCTGCTCTACTGGATGGAGATACTCACCGACTTCGTCTGCTTCGAGCAGGCGAGCTTCGACATCGCCTATATGACCGAGATCGATCCGCTCTGGCAGGACGACTCGCTGACGGCGCTGATCAACCCGGAGGCGATCGTCTTCGCCAATCCGATCGCGCAGGTCGCCTGCGCCGGCGACTGCATCGCCGGCACCGTCCATCTCCCACTCGACCCGCTGTTCTGGTGCGCGGGCTGCCAGGGCAGCATGTATCCGCTGAACGGCAACGTCCCGTCTTCGATCGGTCATGTGCAGTCCTCGCGGCTCGCGCTGTCGCGCTTCGCCTACAAGATGCACCGCGAGGCGCTGGCCTGGGGCACGATGGGCTCGGCCGGGCTCTGCAAGAAGTACCTGATGCCGATCATGCGGAAGCAGCAGTACCGCTTCCAGATGGTCAACCCGATCCCGACGGTGAGTGGCCGCTTCGCCTGCTCCGCGATCGGGGCATCCACCATGCCGCCTGACGCAGGCCGCGCCTATCCCGCCGGCGGCGAGGACATGGGCTACCTTGTCTGGCGCAAGCGCAACTGCTGCGTCCTTTAGGAGGAACGATGCGCACCTATCTCTGGGTTCCGGCCGCCATTCTCACCATAGCCGGCATGTCGGCGCTGTTGGCGCAGAACGTCGACGGGATCGACATTCAGGCGATCAAGCAGCGCTCGGCCGATCTCCAGGCCGATGCCGAGGCCTTCGTCAACCAGGTGAAGGACCGGGGCGATGCCTTCCGCGAGGATGCGGCGCAGTCTCGCGACGGCGGAATGGCGAACATGCAGCGGGTCGCGAAGAGCGAACTGCCCAAGGGTCCGGCCGGGCCCGTCGACTTCGATGAGATCGTCGCCGGCGCTGCCTCGAACGCGACAGCGGGCAAGGGCGAGGCGCCCCAGCTCATCGTCTTTGCCAGCCTCTCGATGCCGCCCCAGTCTTTGAAGAAGCTGATCGCCGATACCGCCAAGGCCGGCGGCGTGGTTGTCTTCCGCGGATTCCCGAACAATTCGATGAAGGAGTTCGCCACGAGCCTCGGCAAGATCGTCGACCGGCAGGACGATTTCGCCAATGTCGGCATCGATCCGCGCCTCTTCCGCGCGTTCGACGTACAGGCCGTGCCGACCTATGTCGCGGTCTCGTCCGATTTCGACCTGTGCGCCGGATTTTCCTGCCAGACGAAGGTGCCGCCTTATGACCGGCTCGTCGGCAACGTCTCGGTCGAATATGCGCTCGAGCAGTTCGCCGACGGCAATGGTCCCGGTGCGCGGATCGCGGCTGTCGGCCTTTCCAACATGCGCAAGACTGCCCCGTGAGGCGCGCTCTTGCCTCTTCTGTGCTGTTCATGGCGCTGGCGATGGGATCGCCGGCATTGGGGCAGATGACACTCGATGAGGCACGGCAGCAAGGCAAGGCGCTCGGCACCGAGAAGCGGAACGACTCCACGCTGGTGCCTTCGAACGATGCACAGGCGGCCGCCGTGCCGGGCTATTCGGGCACGAACCTGCCGGAGGGCTCCTATTTCGACGATCCGGAGAGGCTGGAAGCGGCGGCCCAGTCGGCCAAGTCGTCGAACGAGCAATATCGCATCACCACCGACGCCGATCGCACCCGAGCGACCTTCAGCAATTCCGAGATCCTCTCGACGACGGCCCGCGCGACTTCGGTGGAGAATGACCCATCGACCTATCTCGCCGGCGAGTCGATGGGAGGAACCAAAGGCACCTGCGTGCCCTTGCCGCCCGCGACCGGCAGCGCGGGATATTACGAGGCGAGCTGCAACGCCGGCAGCAAGGTCACGACGGAGGCGCGAACCTGCAACGTCACCCTCGATGTTCGTGCCGAGCCGCGGACAGTCTACACCTATTATACGGGCCGGTTGAGCTTCCTGCCGACCGATGGTGGCCCTTATCCCGCGCGCGCCGCGTTCGACGACGAGATTGCATCGGGCGTTTGCTGGGAAAGCCGGGTCATCGACTATTGCGACAATATGAGCGCCTATGGGTACACTGCGGCGCCCAACTGCAAGAGCCTTGGCCATACCGCCGTCGAGGTCAAATGTACGGCGGAGGCCCAGGGGATCACGCCGGGCGAATACCATCCAGGCTATGTGCTCTCGACCGGCAATTATTGGCTGACCAAGCAGGACGAGCCGGCGGTGCCGGTGGTGACGCGCAACGAAGGTCTGTGTGCCGCGAATGCTGCCGACGCGAACTGCACGCTCGAGACCGAGGTCTGCACTTCCAGCGATCCGGTGACCAGGATCGTCAATGGCGTTCCCGTCACCCAGCCCTGCTGGGCATGGGAGCGCACCTATCAGTGTCATCGCATTTCATCGGCCAACGACTGCGGCGACCTCGAGGCAAACGGCAGCTGCACGTACCTTCGGACCGAATGCCTGGACGAGGAACCCGACGGGGGTCCCTGCAAGGTCGAGAACCGGGTCTACAAATGCCCGACGCCGTCAGGCGGCCCGAGCGATGCGCCCCAATATATCTGTGGCGACGACGTCTACTGCATCAACGGTGACTGTGAACCGATCGTTCGAGAGGCGTCCACCGAGTTCAAGGATGCGCTGGTTGCTCTCCATTCGATCGACCAGGCCGGCAAGGAGTTCGATGAGACCAATTTCACGGTCTTCAAGGGCAGCCGCGAGACCTGCCACAAGCCGGTCTTCGGTCTGATCAACTGCTGCGCGGGCAAGACGTCGGGTCTTCTCACCGTCGGTGCCGGTGCCGCGGCGCTGGCGGGAGGACCGGCCGCGATCGCCGCGCTGGCGACGCCCTTCCTGACCTTGTTCGCCTGCTCACAGGACGAGATGAAGCTCGACATCAAGGACCGCATGGGCCTCTGCCACAATCTCGGCACCTATTGCTCGTCGAGCTTCCTCGGCATCTGCAGCACGAGGCGAACGGCCTATTGCTGTTTCGAAAGCAAGCTCAGCCGGGTTCTTCAGGAGCAGGGCCGCCCTCAACTGGGCAAGTCATGGGGCTCCGCCAAGAAGGAGCAATGCCTCGGCTTCACGATCGATGAGTTTTCCCGTCTCGACCTGTCGGTGATGGATTTCACCGAGGTCTACGCGGACTTCATGGATGCGGCCAAGCTGCCTGATGAAGTCCAGACCATGACCGAAATCCAGCAGAAAATTCAGAATTACTACGACCTTCACGGCAAGTGAGATGGGCGAAACCATCTCCTTGCCGCCGAGCCGCAGCACCTGCCCAAGGACATAGGACCATGCCGTTCTTCATCATCGAGCTGCCCGCCCTTCTTGCATCGCTCACGGTGCCGACCCCGGCAGCGGCGCAACCCCATCGCTGCGGCACCCCTATAGCCAGCGTGGCCGATTGCTGCGTCCACTTCTCGGCCTGGGACGGCGGGCCAGCCTCCACACCACCTACCCATTCTTCCGCGCATTCTGCCTCAGCCGCTGAAAGGACGATGAGCGATGTCGATGATCGCTAGACTCTCGATGCTGGTCGCCCTGGGCGTTGGCCTGGCGTCGCCGCTCATGGCGCAGGACGCGTCGCCGCCGTCCGATACGATCGAGCAGAGCCGGCCTGACGACTTCTACTGCGGCGAGCGAAAACTCGGCCAATGGTTCTATTGCGACAAGCCGAAAGCCGTGCCGCGGGAAGCGCCGGCTGCACCGCCACAGCAGAGCGCCGTCGACCGCATGGCGGCGATCACCAAGCATCTCGACGAACTGAAGGCGAAGGCGATCCTTGAACCGTCGGAGGAGAATGTCATCGCTTATGTCCGCTTCCAGCGCGAGCAGCTCGACCGGGCGTCGACCTTCTCCGACGTCTGGCAGCGCGCGCTGTGGCAGAATCCCGACATCGACTACACGCTGCAAAGGCCGGTCTCGACGGTCGGCAAGCGCGCCTGGCTCGATAACCGGAAGGCCGATCGTGACGCGGTCCTCACCAATCTGGGTCAGCGTTACGGGCTGTTCTATTTCTACGCTCAGAGCTGCGGCGCCTGCGAGCTGTTCGCGCCGATCCTGCGCTCGGTGACCGACAGCCATCGCATGGCGGTGATGGCGGTGTCGATGGACGGCGGGCCGAGCCGGGAATTCCCGAATTATGTCGTCGACTCTGGGCAGCGCGCCCGGATGGGTGTGCCGGGCAACGAAACGCCGGCGCTCGTCCTGTTCGATACCGTGACGAAGCGCACGATTCCGATCGGCTACGGCATTCTCAGTGCGGATGAGATCATGGACCGGATCTTCACGCTCACGAACACCAAGGTTGGGAGCGATTACTGATGGCACAGCATCGTGGCAAAGGGCGTGCGCGCCGCTTCTTCCGCTCAGCGGGCGCCTCCATGGCGATGGTCGCCGCGCTCAATTTCGCGATTGTTGGCGTGGCGCGCGCCGATGTCGCCTCCGAGATGAACAATTTCTTCTCGGACGCGGGCGGCGCTGCCAATGTCACGGGTCCGTCGGCCTATCAGGGGCAGTCGGCAGGCTACTATTCGCTCGGCAATGTCTGGACGCGTTTCCCGCAGAAGAGCGTGCAACCGTTCAATCTCCAGCTTCCCAGCGCCCGGGCCGGCTGCGGGGGCATCGACCTCTTCTCGGGCAGCTTCTCGTTCATCAACGCCTCCGAAATCGTGGCTATGCTCAAAGCGACGGCCAACAATGCTCTCGGGTTCGCGTTCAAGCTCGCGATCGATTCCGTTTCGCCGGAGATCGGGAAGGTGATGGATGAGTTCAGCCAGAAGGCGCAGCTTCTGAACCAGATGAATATCTCTAGCTGCGAGACCGCGCAGGCTCTGGTCGGCGGAATCTGGCCGCAGATGGATTCGACGCGGGCGACGATCTGCGAGGCCGTGGGCAACAGCCAGGGCGTGTTCTCCGACTGGGCCGCCTCCCGCCAAGGCTGCAATAACGGCAACCGGCGCGATTCCACCATCGCGGGCAATACCGACGCATCGATGAAGGATCAGCTGGTCGGTGAGCCGCACAACTACACCTGGGAGGCGCTCAGAAAATCGGCCAAGTTTGGGGCGTTCGATCAGTCCTTCTCCGAATATGTGATGACACTGGTGGGCACGGTCGTGACCACGCCTTCGACCGATCCGAGCGTCGGCGGCAAGGTCGTGATGTTCGGTCCGGCCGAAGAGGCGGTGGTGACGGCGCTGCTCGACGGGACGGCGGACGCGCCGCCGGTCAAGATGCTCAAATGCAACGACGAGAATTGCTACGACGTCGGCGAGCAGACGCTGTCGGTCCCTGCGTCCTCGGCGTTGCGCCCGCGCATTGCGACGATGATCAAGTCGATGAGCGACAAGATCCGCTCCGACACGCCGCTCAACGCGGCCGAAAAGCAGCTGCTGAATCTGGCGACGGTGCCGATCTACAAAATCCTCGCCGTGCAGGCCTATGCGCATTATGCGCTGACCGACGGCGAGATCCAGACGCTGTCCGAGATCGTCGCGGTCGATCTCCTGTCCGCCATGCTCGACAATATGCTGGACCGGGTCGAGCAGGCGAAGGTCCACTACCAGACCTTCGACCAGGAAACCGCGACGCAGTGGAAACAGCAGATCGCGGCCACGCGCGCGAAGTTCAGCCAGCGCGATGTGCGGCTGAACAACAAGCTGCAGGTGACGATGCAGATCATCAACCGCAGCATCATGCTCGAGTCCACCCTGCAGAACTCGATGACGCCGGGCATGGCCTCCGCGCTCAATTTCTCGCGCGGGCTGAATGCGCAGGGGCTGAACTAGGGCGGGAGCGCGGCGATGCTGGAGGTCTTCACGGTCGGGGGCGGCGAATATCTCGTAAACGTGTTCAATGCCGTCGCGGCCTGGTCCGGGGGAGGGGGCTATCGCTCGCTCCTACGGGTGGTGATGGTGATGGGCCTGATCTACTCGCTGCTCGTTGTCGCCTTCACGCTCAACTACAAGGCGTGGATGAATTGGTTCTTGCAGGCGACGGCCATTTACCTTTGCCTGATGGTGCCAACGGTCAGCATCAAGGTGACCGATCGTATCAACCCGAGTCTCGCGCCGGCGACGATCGACAATGTGCCGATGGGTCTGGGCGTGTTGGCGAGCTTCACCACCCAGGTCGGCGACTGGCTCACCCGCACGGCCGAGACCGTGTTCGTGATGCCGAGCGAGCTCAACTACTCGACGAACGGCATGGTCTATGGTGCGCGTCTGTTCGACGCGACGCGCAATTTCGTGGTGAGGGACGCCGAATTCTCGACCAATCTCGAAAGCCACTTCAAGAACTGCGTCTTCGGGGATGTGATGCTCTACCAGAAGTCGCTCACCAATCTCGCCAAAGCGCCTGATCTTTGGGCGGCAATCGGGCCGGGGTCCGAGGCGCGCTCGCAGGAATGGCTCGAGCGGCAGGGCGATGGCACCGTCCAGAACTTCATCGTCACCTGTCGGCAGGCCTATCAGGCACTCGACGCCCAATGGGCGCCGATGATCGAGGCAAACGCCCCGCTGTGGGGCAAGGAGGTCTACCCCAAGCTGAGCAACGCCCTGGCTGCCGACAAGCTCAAGCACGACGTGCCGATCGCGAACACGGCCTTTACCGGATCGGGGAGCAATTTCACCGAAACGATGCGCCAGAACACGGCCATCAACGCCTTCATGCAGGCGCGCAACAGCATGGCCGGCGGGGCCGGCGCCGCGGCAATCGACACCTTTGCGCAAACGAGGGCCGACATTCAGGCCCGCAACACCTACAACTCGATCGCGCAGCAGGCGATGGCCTGGGTGCCGATCCTGAACATCGTGCTGACCGTCGTCTTCTTCGCGATGTTTCCTGTGATTTTCCCGCTGTTCCTCATGCCGCAGACAGGCGTCGGCACGCTCAAGGGCTATGCCATGGGGTTCTTCTATCTGGCGGCATGGGGTCCGCTCTACGTGATCCTGCACATGATCTGCATGACGAGGGCTGAGTCAGCGGCCAACGGCGTGGCCGGGGGAGGGGTGACGCTCGGCAGTTATGCCGGTATCGGCGCGGTCAACGGCGAGACAGCGACGATCGCCGGTTTCATGCTCATGAGCGTGCCGTTCCTGGCGGCCGGTCTTGCGCGGGGGGCGATGTCGATCGCCGGCCAGTCCATGTCGATGCTGGCGCCCGCGCAGAACGCAGCCGAGGCGGCGGCGCTCGAGCAGACTACCGGCAACTATGCCTATGGCAATGTGAGCTGGGCGAACTCGACGTCGAATATGCGCCAAGCCGATCAGTGGACCACAGCACCGAGCTATATGGGCGGCGCGCCCAGCGTGGGATGGCGCCAGGACAATGGCGCCATGATCAACGGGTTCGGCAATGGTCAGGAGGTGTTCGACACCTCCAGTGCGATCTCGCGCCTCGGCTTCACGCCGACGATGACGACGGGATCGGTCGCCGAATGGCGCGAGATGGCCAGCGAAGCGCACCGTCAGGCGCAAGCCTATGAGAATGCTGCGGCCGAGGTACTCACCGCAACCCACGCCAATCGCAGCGCCTTTGGCACATCGACTGAACGGTCTTCCGGTTGGGATTCCAGCAGCGGACGGCAGGCGAACACCTCCGTCGATCAATTCGATCGGCGGACCGGAAGCAGCACACAGGGTCAGGAGGAACGGGACACGATCTCGCAAGGCCAGCGAATATCTCAGGGCCATGATCGCCAGGCGCAGACTAACGATCAGATCATGGGATCGGTCACTGCAAATGTCGGCGGGAACCAAAATGGGGGGCGGGCAGGTGGTCGCGGCGGAGCGTTGGGAAGACTGCCGGGGATTGGCGGCAGCGTATCCAAATCCGGCAGCCAGATCGATGGGCTCCGTTACGGGACGGAGGAAACCCGCGGCAGCGACAGCGCCAATACATCCTCAAGTGGCGTGCGGGACGAACATTCAAGCGGAACCGGTGCGTCGATGTCCGACGGGACATATTCGCGCAGCGGCAGCTTCAGCCGGGCATCGGCCACATCTTCGGCGTCGGCTAGCACTGAAGATTCCCTGGCGCTTGCGAAGTCCTATTCGGAAACGGCCCGCCGCCTTGAGGAGCTTTCCCAGCAGTTGTCGCGTGATGCCAGCTATGCCGAGACGCATGGCATGCAACTCAGCGAAAATCTGAGCCAGGATCTCGCTCAATGGTATCGACGCCAGCAGGTCGAGAATCCTGGGCTTGATGCGCCGGAGCTTTGGGCGACCGACTTGACCGACCAGCAGCGGGTCGTGCGCCAGGAGATGATCACGCGCTGGATGCACGACAAGCAGGACGGCATTCGGGCCGAGATCGAAGGCCGTCTGCACGATCCGGACCTCGTCGACGTAAGCCGGCCGAGCATCTCAAGTGCGGCAGACGTGAGAGGGTCTTACCGGCCACATGGACCTGGGCGTCTGCCCGCGGGCCCCGGCGGGGGCGGCGACGTGGGCGCCGCCGCGATCATCGAGGCGGGCAAGACCGAACTCAGCGGCGATCGGGCTGCTGCGCAGACAATGCGAGGACAGCGCGTTCAGGGCTCCACCGATCTCCAGCAGGAAGTGAACCGCGACCACGATCGTGGGTTCTTCCAAGACCCTAAGCTTCGCGAATAAAGCTTAGAGGAGGTAGAAAATCGCTCCAACGAAGCCGGCCATCAGAAGATACGCAAGCGCGTAGCCGATCATTCCTCCGCGAGTAGGATTGCCGTGCTGATCGGTGAACATCTCGATGTCAGCCAGTTCCTCTTCAACGACACCAAAGACGGGGCCTCCCGGGAGGTCTTTAGTCTGGTTGTATGTGTTGAGATCAAATTTGAGGATGCGCATGGCCATCTCCTGGCAGCGGAGAATAGCCGGTTCGAGCTTTGTTCGCAACGGATTGCAGGGGATTATTGGGAGATTGGCGAGTTTATGAAAAAGCCATAGACTGCCGTAACCTCGCTATAGATCCATGACCGTGGGCTTCGCTGTGAGGCCATCGTCTCGGGACAGAGGGCGTCCGATATCTTGAATTATATGTCCCAAATATATCTCTGACATATTAGTTCATGAAATTCCGAGGGATTGAGGAACCTTGGAATTTATGCCAAAGATAGACCATGAAGGTAGGTCGAACCGATAAATTGAAGTCGTTGCTCGACGCTTGGGAGCCGCACACCGTGGCGACCAGCCCGCATCTCAAGGCGCTTGGGCTGACGGCGCAGGATCTGCAGAACTATACCGCCTCACAATGGCTGGTCTCGCTTGGCCGCGGAGCTTTCAAGCGCCCCATGGAAACCGTGACCTGGCAAGGCGCGCTATACAGCGTTCAATCGCAGCTCAAGCTGCCGGTTCATGTAGGCGCCCTGACGGGCCTCGAGATGACGGGGAACAGCCACTATCTGCGCTTCGGAGAGAGCAAGGCCTATCTCTTCTCTCCGCTGCATGTCGTCCTGCCGGCCTGGTTCCAGACGCATTGGGGGGAAGAAGTTCGGCACATGCAAAGCAAGCTCCTGCCGAATGACCTCGGCCTCACCGAGCAGCGAAGTCCGGAAGGCTATCCACTGACCACGGCGACGCCCGAACGGGCCATCCTGGAGCTGCTGCACCTTGCGCCCAAGGAATTCGATCTCGTCGAGGCCGGCCAGATCGTCGAAGGCATGACGTCGCTTCGCCCCAAGCTCATGCAATCGCTGCTCGAGGCCTGCGCGTCGGTGAAGGTCCGGCGGCTGTTCCTCTATCTTGCGGAGCGAGCGGAACTCGCCGTCATGCGCCATCTGAAGGTGGAGCAGATAGACCTGGGTTCGGGTGATCGCAGCCTTGCGAAAATGGGGCGCTATGTCCCGAAATACCGACTGCTCTTGCCCAAGGAGCTCGTTTCGGGTGGCAACTGAGCAATATCGCGATCAGGTCCGGCTCCTGCTGGACGTCCTGCCGCTGGTCATGGCCGAGCCCGTCTTCGCGCTGAAGGGCGGCACCGCGATCAACCTGTTCGAATGGGATCTTCCACGCCTCTCGGTCGACATCGATCTGACCTACCTACCGATCCACGACCGGGCCCAATCCTTGCGCGCGATCAGTGAGGCTCTCGCCCGGATCAAGGCGGACATCGAACGCCGCCTGCCACCGACCCGCGTGACCCAGACACGCCAGGGCCAGGAAGGGATGGAGGTCAAGCTCAACTGCCAGCGCGGCAAGACCCAGATCAAGGTGGAGGTTAATCCCACCCTGCGCGGCCATCTCCTTCCCCTCCGCGACTTGCCATGTTCGGACCAGGTGCAGGAGAGGTTTGAGGCGTTCGTCGAGGCGCGATGCCTCTCGCACGGTGAGCTTTTCGGCGGAAAGATTTGTGCCGCGCTGGACCGGCAGCATCCGCGGGC
>NZ_BARE01000055.1 GCF_000367345.1 Sphingobium xenophagum NBRC 107872 | reverse complement strand
GCCAGGACACCGTATTTCTCGTGGGCGGCCTAACGCCGCGCTACCTTGTTGCCGCACGACCGCCGGAAGTACCCCAACACGCCGGAACTGGCGACGTGGATGTCGTCGTCGATGTGGCAATCCTCACTGACACTGAAGCCTACAGCACGCTGGAAGAGAACCTCCATGCGATGGGCTTCGAGCGCGGGACCAATGAGAGTGGTGTGAAGGTTTCCTGGCGTTGGGAAGCGCGTCTTGAGACGGGCGCTACAATGGTCCTCGAATTCCTCGCCGAGCATCCCGAACTCGGGGGAGGAAAGGTCAAGGTGCTCCCAACCGAAGGTAACGTCTCCGCGCTCAATATCCCGCACGCGTCGATGGTGTTCGACCTGCACGACACGACCGAGCTAACCGCGGAACTCCTGAACGGCGGAGGGCTGGCCACCGAAGTGGTTCGGTACGCAAACATCGTCAGCTTCACCTGCCTCAAAGCCTTCGCCTTCGATCACCGCAACGCGCGCAAGGACGCACACGATCTCGTCTATTGCCTCGAACACTATCCCGGCGGACTGGTCTCGGTGATCTCGGCCTTCAAGGATGCATTGGCGGGATCGCACGCGGAGGCCGTGCAGGAGGCGCTCGCAAAGCTGAAGACTCGTTTCGTCCACGAGGATCCCGATCAGTCATACCGTCGGGATGGGGCGGTCGCTGTGGCGCGTTTCGAAGACAACGACGCAGATGTCGACGACAACGAGGAGATCCGGGATCTGCGCATCCTCCGTCAACGGCAGGTAGCGGACCTAATGGGGCAATTTTTCGCAGCACTGGCGTGACCGAGGTAGAACCAACCATCCGCTGATCGACACGGATTGAGCCCGCCTAACATCGCCGCGCCCATCTAACAGCAGTAATGTTAAATGAGCGCGGGGGTCAGGCCTGCCCGGCGATGCTGGCGATGATCGCCTCGGCACCGTCCAGCGGCACGAACACGCGCGTCTTGTAGGCGATGATCTCGGTGAAGCAGCCCTTGGCCTTGAGCTCGGGAATGCGCGCGGCTTCGGCATCGACAATCTCGATCCTTCGGGAACCATTCACCCGCGACGTGCGGACCGTCAAATTGAGTGGGTGCGGCGCCTTCCATGTGCCGCCGCCCATGACTGCGGCCGCGATCTTGGCCGGATCGGTCGGAACCTTGCGGGCAACGCCGAGCTTCTCGAGTGTGGCATCGACATAGAGATCATGGACATGACGGCCGAGCCAGGAGGAGCCAGACTTGTCGACGATGCGATTGACCGTGAGGTCTTCCTTTGGAAGCGCGCCCCAGATTGGCAGCAGCAGCCCCGTCGCAAGGTAGACGGTCTCCGTGACCAACTGGCTTTCGTCCGCCGCGTATTCCTCCTCCCACAGGGCACTGAAACTGGCCTTGGGCACGGGTTCCCAAGCTGACTCGTCGAGACGGTCAGCGCGCAGGTATTCGCTGCGCAGCGGCCGCACGAGTTCGTAGCGGCGGATCATGTGGCCCTCCTCGTCCATGTGCGAGGGAGCCGCGATGCCGAGCGCGACCTTGCCCGACTTGTCATTGCGCAGGAACAGCGGCTGTTCCTCGTAAGATGCCATTTTGAGCACGCGCTCGAGCGAGAGGACCTTGCGCCGCTGGGTCAGCGACAGCTCAAGCAGGTGCGAGGTCGCGCCCGTCACAGGATCGGTCCGGATCACCGTGTCGGACAGCACCTCGCAGGCCTCGACCGCCACGGTCTCGACCCCGATATCGAAGGTCCCGGCTTCCTTGGCTGCGGAGACGCGGGTTTCGACGAGGGTCAGGAACTCGTCGAAGATCGCATTTTGGACGGCGATCTTCATGGCGAGGATGCGGTTGAGCCAGCGCTGGATCGGCGGCAGGTCCTCGCGCAGGACCCCGTCCTGATCGGTGAGCTCGAGCCCGCTCATCCGCTGGAATTCGGACAATGTCGTGCTTTTGAGCTTGGCCATCGCCAGCAGGCCGTACCAGTCGTGGAGCGCGTGCTTGGCGTAGATGCTCTCGAGGTTGTCGGACGCATCGAACATCCCCTGCCCGCCGGTCTGGCGCTGGCCGCGGGTCAGCGCGCCCAATGCATCGAGGCGCCGGGCGATGGTGCTGGTGAACCGCGCTTCGCCCTTGCAGTCGGTGGTAACCGGACGAAACAGCGGCGGGCAGGCCTGGTGGGTGCGGTGGGTGCGGCCCAGTCCCTGGATCGCACGGTCCGCGCGCCATCCGGGCTCGAGCAGGAAATGGACCCGGCGCTGCTGGTTCTTGGCATCGAGACTGGCGTGATAGCTGCGGCCCGTGCCGCCCGCATCCGAGAACACGAGGATGCGCTTGGAACCGGTCATAAACGCAGTTGTCTCCGCAAGGTTGGTCCGGGGCGAACGGCTTTCGAGGCGCTGCTGACCTGAGCCATCACGGACCAGACGCTTGCTGCGCCCGGTGACTTCGGCGACGGCCGTCACGCCGTAGTGCTCGAGCAGCGCGTCGAGCGCGGTCGGGATCGGCGGCATGGCGCAGATATGCTCGATCAGGTCGGCACGAGCAGCCTCGGCCTGCGGGTTGTGGACCGGATTGCCCGCCTCGTCCCACATCGGACGCGAGCGCACGTCGCCGAGTTCGTCCTTGTATTCCTCCATCTGCCGGGTCGGGAAGGCCCGGGTGAGGTAATCGACGACATATTCTTTGCAGTCATAGGCTATGTCGAGCGCCTCACGCTCAGCCGGTTCCAGTTCATCGAGCCGCCGGTTGAGGATGGATTCCGCCGTGCTCACCAGTTGGACCACCACGCTGTCCCCCTCGCCCAGGTGCTCGTCGATCGCAGGATAGATCGAGGGCAGCTTCAGCGAGAGCAGCACCTGTCCGAAGAAGCGCTGCTTGGTCCCCTCAAACCGGCTGCGGGCAGCCGCCTTGGCACCGCTGTTGAGGGTCTTGTTCTCGAGGCCGTCGACGATGCCGGTGAGTTCGAGCGCGGCCTCGAGGTTCTGATGGATGATCGTCCAGGCCTCGCAATAGGTGTCGTAGATTGTAATCTGCTCGGGGGTCAGGTCATGGCGGAGGATATCGTACTCAATCCCGGCAAAGCTCAGCGCCCGGGCGAGGTACAGTCCTGACGCCTTGAGGTCACGGGCAACCAGTTCCATCGCTGCGATGCCGCCATCGCGGATTTCGCTGATGAACTGCTCGCGGTTCGCAAACGCCGTGCCGGTGCCCCAGAGACCGAGCCGGACCGCATAGGCGAGGTTGTTGACGTCCGATGCGCCTGTGGCCGAAGCGTAGAGCACCCGGGCGCGCGGCAGCGTATTCTGGAGCAGGACCCCGGCGATGCCCTGCAGCGAACCCTGCTTCTGCCCCAAGGCCCCTTCCCCGCCCGCCACGCCGCCCATTTCGTGGGCTTCGTCGAAGACGATGACGCCTTCGAAGTCTTCGCCAGCCCAGCGGACAATCTGGTCGAGCCGGGTGTCCTCGACACGCGAGCTTCTGAGCGTGCCGTAAGGTACGAACAGGATGCCCTCGGGCGCGGTGATTTCCTCGCCGATTTTCCAGCGCGAGAGTTCAAGGATATCCGACGGCAGTCCGCCAATTGCGGTCCAGTCGCGCTGCGCATCCTCAAGCAAAGGAGCATTCTTGGATATCCAAATGTGGCGGCGATTGCCCTTGAGCCACTGGTCGAGAATGCAGGCCGCTGCCTGCCTCCCCTTCCCGGCCCCGGTGCCATCGCCGAGGAAGAACCCAGTGCGGTAGAGCTGACCCTCGGGGTCCTCCTTTAGCGCAACTTCGCCGGCAGGGTGGCTGAAGCGGCCATGCAAGTCGCGGCTCCATGCCTCGCCCGCATAAATCACGGTTTCGAGCTGGGCGGCCGAAAGCAGCCTTGCCGTCACGGTGCGTTCGGGCAGAGAGGGCACGTAGCTTGGCTTCGGCGCGGCGATCGAGGCCATGGCGGCGGATTCGACGAGGTGGGTCGGGTGTTCGCCAGCTTCCGCGATCACCACGCGTGAAGGCCGGTAATCGGCATAGACCCCGCGCTGCTCGCCCATCGCAGCAGGTTCAGCAAGCACTTCGTAGGCGACGGGGCGGACGTCGTTGGTCTGGGGAGCTCGCACGATCACGGGCCGTGCTGGACCGGTCTTCACCGAGCGGAACAGGCTGAGCTTTGGTCGGGGCGCTGCCGCCTGCGTCGGGTCGCGCAACGTCGCCCGGAGTGGCACGGTTGGCAGTGCCGCGAAGAGTTCGCCGACCGAACCGCGATTGATCGTCGATACGCCGATCTCGCCTGGCACCTTGTCGATCACCAGCACGCGAACGGCGATCCCGGTGCCGTGCTTGGCATAGCCGCCTTTGTCCAGACGGAGCGAGAGGACGACCCGCGCGCCTTCGAGGGTGCGCCGGAAGGTTTCTTCGTACCTGGCCGAGGGTGAGAACCAGTCAGGCATGATTGCAACGATCCGGCCACCTGGCAGCATATGGTCGAGCGCGGCTCTCAGGTGCCTGGCGGCGGTGTTCTGATCTTCCCCGCGCGATTGCGAAACCGAGAACGGCGGGTTCATAAGAACGACGCTTGGCCGTTCAGTTCCGGAGAGCAGCGCGCTGAGTTTCGCACCGTCGTGGCGGTAGACCTTCGTGCCCGGAAACACGGCCTCGAGCAGGTCGGCGCGGGTTGGCTCGAGTTCGTTGAGTATCATGTCCCTGACCGCGCCCTTGGCAAGCGAAGCGATGATCCCGGTGCCTGCGCTCGGTTCGAGCAAAATGTCATCGCTGGAGAGCCGCGCCAGATGAACTGCAAGATGGGCGAGCGCTGGCGGCGTCGAGAACTGCTGGAATTGGATCTGTTCCTCGCTCCGCACGGTGTGGGTTGGCAGTTCGCGCACCAGCGCTTCCAGCGTGCTGATCGCCGCGCCGACGTCCATGCGGCCTACCAGCTCGGGAATGGCCAGGGAGAGCGCGACTTCCAGCGCTTCGAAGCTGTCGCGCTGCTGCCAGGCACCTGCGGCGTCATTGCCGCCTGCACTCTCGGACATGGCTTCGCTCAAACCAGCGCGGTCGATCGGAACAGCGAGGAGCAGCTTGGCGGCAAGTGTGCGCGCAGCGCCGAGAATGGCGCTGGCGCGCGGAAGCGTGGTGGTCATGCGGGGATCTCCTGAGCTTGCGCCGATCAGCGGCACGCCCGCTCCAGTCCCCCTCCCCTCACCGCTTCAGAAGCTGCGCCCAGTCGTTCATGCGCCCCGGTGGCCATTCGGTCTCGATTGCAAGTCCGGGGCGTCGGTAGGATTCGGCTGCGCGATCGCGCGCGCGCCTGCCTTCGGCGTCGTTGTCGGCCAGCAGGATCACGGTTTCGACTGACGCCGGGATGTCGACCTGGTGGAAGCGTTTGGCACCCATGGTCGCCCAGGTCTGGATGCCGGTGAGCGACGTATAGGCAGCCGCTGTCTCGAAGCCCTCGCACATGCCGATGGTCTTGCCTGGCGGGCCGTTGGTCCACGCAGCGCCGATGGCCTGGCCGAGGACGCGCTTCTCGGTGTAGGCCGATGTCGACGGATCGAGGAAAATCCGTTGGATCGCGGCGATCCCGCCTGCCTTGCGCATCGCGACGAGGAGTGCCGGCTCAAAGCTGGCCAGCTTCCCCTGCCCTCGTGGACACCGGGGGTGAAAGCGCAGGTCTTCGAGCGGTGCCCAGATCTGGCGCACCCCACGCACATATCGCTCGGCTAGCGTTCCTTCGATTGAACGCGCGGACTGCCAGATGCCAAGATGAATTCCAGTGCTGCGCTGGAAGCTGGGGATCACACCAGAGGCATCGACGATCGGCAGTTCGGCGAAACGTCGAAGAGCTGTGAGTACGTCTCGGCTGTCGCAACCAGCGTGGCAGGTGACGAGGATTGCTCGATCACCCTGGCGGATGGAAAGCGACGGGGTTCGGTCGGCATGGCATGGGCACCGACACATCGCGGTATTGCCAGACCAACTGCCTCCGATGCGTCGAATAAGGCTGCGTAGGTCAGGACTTGGAGTATTGTTGACGATGGGCATGACTGCCCAGTTCGACCCCACTCCCCTCCCCTTCGTCCTGCGCTTCAGCCTAACCGAAGTGCTCGGAAATCATCGGTCAGCTGGCATCCGAATTTGCGCGTCGCTCGGCATAACGGACGACAAAGGCCTCCCAGACTCTCAGCCATTCCGCATCGGTGCGCTCTTGTTTGATACCGGGAAAGCCTGTGCGGAATGCGTTCGCCATGGTGTCGACGCACCAGGGTTTACCCTTCTCAATGCCGATTGCTCGGAACTTAGTTTCCCTTTCGCCATAGGTCAGGCTGCCCCCCGGGAATGGGTATACCGGTTCGGAGACCTTGATGTCCCGAACAGTCGACCGAGGAGTTTTGCTGACCGATGATCTCGGAGCGGTTTCCGGGGTAGGTGCGCCCAGCAATCGCAAGTGCGGACCAACGAGCTTCCGCTCTAGAGGTGCTGGCGAAGGCCGGAGCACTACTTTCCTACCGCTGAAATCGACGTCAGCGTTCGGGTAGACAGCGGAGACCAATTGCATTGTTTCACGCACGGTCTGGCGGAAGCGTTTACTGTCGGCGTCGTTCCCCAAGTGCTTGGCCAACTGGTCCCAAGAGATTACTTGGCCTCGATCGCTGCTGATGCGCGGGAGGCGATACGCGAGGTAGGTATAGAGATCGAGCGCTGTCGGCGTGCCCTTGAGCTCACGGATTGCAATCTCGTTCAATGGAACGGCGTGGTCGATAAGGTGACTGTAGAACCCCTCGGACATCCGGATTTCGCGAGCAAATGCGCCATTTTTTTCGAGCGACCCGGCGTATTCATTTGAAATCTTTACGTCTCGTACGGCGAATGCGTTGTCGCCGGCGTCGTTGCCTTCCCAACGAATTTGCCATTCACATGCAAGCAGTCGGTCGACTTGCTCGCGCATCAGATTGGCAGTTCCCCGTGGCCCATATGAGACGGTCTGGTAGCCAAGACGGCGCATCCATTCCGTGAAATTACGCCCTAAGTAAACGTCTCGCGATCGCTTGGTCACGGCCTGAGATAGCAGATAGATCAGCGCAACCCGTGGATAAGCTCCATATGGCACACCAACGCTTCGCAACACGGGCTTACCGTCCACCGTCTGGAGAACCGGTCGTGGATTGATGGCCAGCGCGTATTTTCCGTCTTCGCGAAGAATTGGGAGAGTATCGTCCTTCGGACGTTTGGTCGGAAGCGACATGGCGCACAATGCTGAATGCAAAAATGCCGGAACGGGTTCTTCGTCCTGGACACGAAGGAAGGCATCCATCGTGAGCTGGGTGCCTGCTGACTGCGCAAGGGAGCGGACTCGTTCTTCACCGCCGCCTAGCATCGCTAGGGCGTATTGATGTCCGATCGGACGCAGTGTGTCTCCGCTCATTGAACCGTCCCTTCCCGACTCATTGGAGCCCCGGGTTGGTCGTTAAACAACAGGTTTGAGCTTCGAAAGCAAGGCCATTGGCAGTTTCGACGGGTTTCCGCGCCTAAAACCTCCAAGTTGGCCGATGATCTCAGAGCGGTTTGGTGAGGCGAAACCAAATCCAATCTGAATTTTGAAAAAAGCGATTCGCGAATCGGTTTTTCTAGGAGATTCCTTTAGTAGGTATGGGCTCCGAGATCATCGGTCCAAAGTGAACCGAGATCATCGGGGAAACGCACTGAATTCATCGGCTTGCACCGAGATCATCGGTGGTTATCCACAGTCCGACCAATTCGGCTGTCGGGACGCGCAACTGATTATCGGCATGACGCTTGCTGGGGCCCCTCCCTGGCCCCGACATCATCGGTTTGAGCCACTAAGTGCTGCATCCGGCGACTCCTGATTCGCAAAAGGGCTCGGAGATCATCGGTCAATTTGTAAGGTTGGTGGCCAAAGTTTGCTCAAAACTGCCAAGAGTGCTAATTGGCGCCCTCAATCTCACAAAGCGGTGATCATGGCTACCGACGCAACGCTCGACGCACAACCCGATGAACTCCTGGAAGACGGCCTTGGCAATCTGCACCGCAAGGCCCTCACCATCCTGAAACGTATTCGTGATGGTGCGCTCGATCCGGAGACAGGGCAGAAGGTTGGTCCGTCGTACTCGATTTCCAAGGCTGCGGCTCTCGTGGGACGAACAGCCTCGGCTATTCGCGAAGCGGAGCGCGATGGCCGCCTTCCCCAGCGCGATCGGACCGCGTCCGGTCACAGAGTCCAATACTCGTTGGAAGAGCTGGATCATATGCGCGCCGTATTCGGCACTCGCCCGTGGCGAGCGCCGACGGATACGCCGGCAGTCATCTCAGTCTCGAACTTCAAGGGGGGTGTCGGCAAGTCGACGCTGGCGCTGCACCTCGCCCAACATTTTTCTATTCACGGCTATCGGGTCCTGTTCATTGACTGCGATAGTCAAGCAAGTTCGACCATGATGTTCGGATATCGGCCGGACGTGGATCTGACCGAAGATGACACCCTCTATGGCCATTTCCATAATCCGGAACTTCTCGGCGTTCGCTCCATCATTCGCAAAACGCACTTCTATGGGCTTGATCTGATCCCTGCCAATCTCAAGCTTTACAATCTCGAATATGAGATCGCCGGGTATCTCGCGCAAAATCAGAACTTCGATATCATCGATCTGATTGCCGAAGCCATCGACACCGTGGTCGATGACTACGACATCGTGATCATGGATCCGCCTCCGGCACTAGGCATGGTCTCCATGGCGGTACTGCAGGCGGCCAATGCGATGGTAATTCCTGTACCGCCGAGCGTCATTGACTTCGCATCGACCGTTTCGTTTATCGACATGGCGCGCACAACGATGAAGCAGCTCGAGCAGCTCGCGAAGCGCGTAAAGCCAGCCTACAACTTTATCCGCCTCGTTGGCAGCAGGGTGGATGAAAGCAAGTCAATGCACCGCGAGATTCTCTCGATGATGCGGCAGGTCTTCGGTGGCTCGATGGCGACGTCTGTCCTCAAGACCAGCGCAGAAATCGACAATGCCAGCTCGCGCATGAAGACGGTCTTTGAACTTGATCGACCGGTGACGTCCCACGAGGTTCACAACCGGTGCATGAAGCATTTGAGCGAAGTTTGCAGAGAAATCGAGGCGGATGTCATTCGGTCCTGGGCGAGCAGGGAAGGGGAGGCGGTCTAAGGCCGTTGCCACGTGGCAACAATGGGGTAATATAACGATAATACAACGATATAGACCATTTTTTGAGAAATTCGATTGGTGCGATAGGGCGAGATTTTGTTGGCTGAGTGAGGGATGTTGCCACGTGGCAACGTGCCAAGATTCCGGGTGAAAACGAGGCGCGGGCCGGGTTTGTTGCCACGTGGCAACAAGCGGCCGCCAAGTGTGATTTGAAAGGTTTGGAGTAGGCGATGGCAAAGGGTAACCGGGGCTTCGGCAGCAGTTTGACAGAGGGGCTCGACGACGAGATCGACGTCGGCAGCCCTGCACCTTCGGAAAGCATTATGGCGAGTCGTAGCCAGAGCCTTGCGAGAATAGCCGCCGGCAAAGTCGTTACGGATCGGACCGAGTGGGTCGACCCAGCTCGCTGTCGTCCCTGGCGTCTGCATAACCGCGACCTGGACCACTTGAACGAAGAGAGTTGCCGCGATCTCATCGACGCATTCCTTTCCGCTAAGAAGCAGCGCATTCCCGCGATCGTGCGCCGCCTCAAGGATGACCCAGACTACGACTTCGAAATTATCGCCGGCGTAAGACGGTGGTGGACCGTTCAGTGGCTCCGTGAGCATCATCACCCGGAGTATGAATACCTCGTCACGATCCAAAACGTTTCAGACGAGGAGGCGTTCAGAGTCTCGGACATCGAGAACCGGTCGCGCAAAGATATCTCGGACTGGGAACGGGCGAAGGAGTATTCACAGGCGCTGGAAGAGTTCTACGATTCCAACCAGAGTGAGATGGCAGAGCATCTGAAGATTTCGCGCTCATGGCTGAGCCGACTGCTCGATGTTGCGCGGTTGCCGGCCGAGATCGTGAATGCCTTTCCGGACACGCATGGCATCACGGTACGCATTGCAAGAGACATCAAGCCACTCACATCAGAGAAGCGCACCCTGGATTTGATGGTCGCAGAAAGCAGGGCAATTGCTGCTGAACGCGACGACCTGGGGGCGGCCATGCCCGCTCCGGAAGTGGCAAAGCGCCTTATTCGGGCAACTGTCGCTCCAGCAAAGCCCGCTGGCGGCGAGGTCGAAGTGAAGGGCGCCGCTGGCAAAGTGATCTTGCGCTATGCCCATTCTTCGAGAAGCGGATATACCTTCAAGGTGCCCGCCCGAAGCGGTGCTTCGGCAGTCGAAGTCTTGAAGGCCATTGAGGCTATCCTGACGTCCTGACTTTTTGGGGGCGCTGTCGCGTCCGTAAGTCGTGTGACAAATCGCCTGCGTGAATCAGTCTGACTCGACTGATTCAAATTTCCCGTTGGATTGCGCGATTCCAACTGCGGCATTCATGCGCGCATGGACAACCTGACCCACGGAACCTTCATCTGGCTCGAGGCAATCTGTCCCGAACGCAATGTCGCGCGTCGCTACTCTGTAGCGTTGAACCGTGACCTGTTCGGCGCGTCGATTGTCGAGTTCGCGTGGGGGCGGATCGGAACGCGCGGGCAGGGGAGGGCGGTGTCGTTTGCAAGCGAGGACGAAGCGTCGCGCTTTGCCCGCCAGTTGCTACGCCGCCGGGCTTCTGCGCCCAAGCGGATCGGCGTTCCGTACCGCGAAGTCTCATTCTAGCCGTGGGAGGCCCTCAGGAGGCAATCTAGGGGCGATTGGGGACCAGCGCATGGTCTCCGGGGCGCAAGGCGGCCAGATCGGCCTTCTCGAGCGCCTGGGCGGCTTGTGAGGCAGTGCGTCGGGTCACGCCGAGCGCACGGGCCAGTTCGGCGCGGGTGAGGGGCCCCAGTGCGCCAATCAGTTGCCACATCGCCGGCGCCTGCGACGAGGCGTAAAGGTCAGCGAGGCGTTCCTCGCCGCGCGCAACCATGGCCGCAACGGCGGCGAGGTCCGTTGCCACGTCACCGGCCGCAGCGCCGATCGCGCTCGCCAGCAGGGCGGGGAGGGGGCTTTCGGGTTGAGCGCGGAACACGCTGCGCGGGGCGAGCCCGGCAAGCGCCAGCGGTGCCGCGCCCAGGGCGAACAGCTGCGGGCGCATCGCTACGGCCAGCGAGGCGGCCCAGGCGCTCCCGCGCGCGGCAAACCGATGGAACACGCGGCCCTCGATCAGCACCTCCTCGCTGCCGCCCTCGAGGAAATCGACTTCGTCGGCACGGAGCTGGCGGAGCCATTCGGTCAGGACTGCCTGGGGCTCGCGCGCTGGCAGCAGGTCATCGAGCCGTTCCAGCGCCCGGTCAGCGGCTTCAAATGTGCCTGAGAAGCTCTCGCGCGCGTCCTTGGCCGCGAGCGTAAGCTGCGCCGCCCGGGCGAGGGGAGGGGGGCCGCGCCGACTGATCCATGACAGGAAGTCCTGCCGTTCGGCCGCGTACCACGAGCGGGTCAGTTCCGTCGCGCCAAGCCCCGGATTGTGCTCGGGACCAAGGTTTTCAAAGGCTGTGGCGTGACAAAGCACGCGACACTCACTCAAGCGCATTGATAAAACGCCATAATGTCGTCTTCTCGATGAATTTTTCCTCGGCGCCGACGAAAGTCATCTTTCCTTGGGTGCCAAAACAGCCAACACTGCGGTTGTCGATAGCGAAGCTGGAGTCGTCCTTTGCTCGAACGAAAACCGCCAAGGATAGCCAAGCCCTCCGAAGCGGCTTTGAAGGTCGGTGCCGAGCTCTATTCCGTGTTTCGCAGGTTCGTGCCGCTTGAAGGCCCGCTGACTGCCGCAGCGGTAGCAGCGATCTCGGAGAAAACTGGACTCGGCACGCGTCGGATACGGGAACTTGCGCGCCGATTTCGAAGCAAACCCATCGCCGAGAGCCTTGCTTCGCTGCCCAAGGGCCCCAAGCCTGGCAAGAAGCACGCATCGGCGGCTGTGATCGAGGTGATCGACAGGGAGATTGTAGAGATTTTCCTGAAAAGGCCGCCACCCGCGATCAGGGAAGCGGCGAACCAGATTCGCGGACTGCTGATCGCGGACACGGGCGATCACAGGTTCGACATGGCCGATGTTCCCAGCGTGCGCACTATCGAGCGGATGATTGGCGAAATCAGTTCGCCGCAATTGGCGCGTTCGACCATGGGGTCAAAGCGGCGAACCGCACATGAGCCGCACCCGGGAGAATACCTCAGCGAAGGGCTGCTGGATGTGGTTCAGATGGACCATTCGCCCGCCAATGTCATGCTGGTGGACAGCTTGCACCGCAATGCCTTGGGGAGGCCCTGGGTGACTTTGCTGATCGATGTCTGGAGCCGCTGCATCCTCGGGTTCTATGTGAGCTTTGGGGATCCATCGATCTTCCGGTGCGGGCGGGCAGTCGCAAATGCGCTGTTGCCCAAGAAGCCCTTGCTCACGGGCCTCCAGATGACGGAGGATTATCCCATGCATGGCTTTTTCAAGCGGTTGCACGCCGATTTTGCATCGGCGCATCGCGCTGAAGCGTTCAGAAGCGCCTGCCACACATATGGGATCGATCCGGATGTCCGGCCGCGTGGGGCCTCGCACCTGGGCGGGCATATCGAGCGATTGATTGGCACTATGTCGGAAAAGATGTTGCTGCTCCCCGGTGCCACGGGCGGCGATGTGACCAAGCGTGACGGGTACGATCCTTCGGAGACGTCGGCCATGACGCTGGAGGAGTTTGAGCGCTGGTTTATCAGGGAGATTTGCCGCTATCACATGACGCCGCACGAGGGATTGGGAAAGATTGCGCCGGCTCAGATGTGGGCCGATGGGCTCGCGGCGCATGGCTCGCTGGTTCCCACCGGACTCGATGTCGAGCAATTGACCCGCCGGTTTCTGCCGTGGGTCGAACGCACCGTGACGGCCGGAGGCGTCCAGATCGGCCACCGTCGTTACTGGCACGAGAGCTTCGCGACCCGAATTGGTCTCAAAATCATGATTCATGTCGATGAGCGGACGATCCAGGAGGTGTATCCGCAGATCGACGAGAAGCTCGTCGCCGCGCGCGTCGTGGGCTCGTTTCCCCACGTGACGAAAGTCGAGTGGGACGCTGCCGCTGCCGCCTTGCGAAACCGTGGCCGCGCCTTTCAACAGAGTGGCGGGCAAACGGAGATCGCCCGGCTCGTGCATGCCAACCGGCAGGAAGTGCAAGGTGCAACGATCCGCACCCGGGAACAGCGGTGCTTGCGCAAACGGCTCGAACGCGAGGGCATTTCACACAGTGCCGGACCGCCGCCTGAAGGGCTTCAGGAAGAACGAGCGAAGTGGCTGCCTGTCGAGGAATTGGGGGAGGTGAAGTGGCTCAAACCGATCAACCAATAGCATTTTCGCAGTCATCGGGTTCGCTGCACAAGGCGTTCTGGATCGATTTCGACCAAGCGCGGGCCCATGTGAATACGCTGATGGGGCTCGTCGACGAGCCCCCTGACGATCGGCCGACTTGCGTGGTCCTGGTGGGGCAATCCGGTATGGGCAAGACGTCGATTCTGAAGGAGGTCGGTCGGCGGATACGCACGGCGTATCCGGAGCCGGCGAACTTGGGCGAAGCGCGCTACCTGCCGATGTTGCACGCGGTGGTGCCGACCCACCCGACCTCGCTCAGGATCAATCTGACGCTGTTGTGGAAGCAGGGGTGGCCGCTGACCAGACGGACGCATCAGATAGCCGACCTCAAGGTGGCCGAATTGCTCGGCAAGCAGGGAACCAAGTTGGTTGCGATCGATAACGTCCATGCGATCCTCACAGCCAGCGGCCGGGCGAGGCGCGATGCGCTGGATTCCTTCCGCTTCCTCATGAGCGAGGGTAACGTTCACATGGTAGTCGCGGGCCTCGACGTCGCTGCCGATATCTTCAGCGACGACGTGGAGCTGGCTTATCGCTCGATTATCTTGCGCATGCCTCCCTGGCTTCCGGGCGAGCCTTCGCAACAACTGATACGGGCTCTGGCCCACCGCATGGGCTTGATTGATCCGGACCGCTTCGCAGAACCGGAAATCGCCGAGTTCATCTGGCGCAACAGCCACGGGGTGACCGGCAATTTCAAGCGACTACTGCACCGGAGCTACCGAGTTGCCAAAGATACGTACGGCAGGCAACGGGTTGAATTTTCCGATATTTACGAGGCGGCCAAGTTCTTTCCATCCTACATCGACCGGTGACGGGAAGGGAGCATAAGCAGGAATCGGAACCGCTGGCACTTCGCGTGCGCCCGCAGGCTGATGAATGCTTCGATTCGTGGATAGAGCGGATGGCGCTTGCGCATGACACCACGCGGGGCGTATTGTTTCAGCATCTCGGCATCGATGCGAGCCTTGCCAGCCTGGACCTTGCCCGGGGCACAAGCGGTGTCGCGCTTGAACATCAATTCGCCGTGGATCAAATGGTCGGCCAGCTTGCCTGGGCGGTGCAGGTTGAGCCGGAACAGATCGAAAGTACCTTTCTCGATATCGACGGAGCAGTGCTGCTTCCGCGCCGCTTGCGCCAGTATGGCTGTGCCCGCTGCTGGCAGGAAGCAATTCGCGACGGACGCCCAAGGATCATCCGCAAGGAATGGATCTTGCGGATGAGCTGGCGTTGCCGACTGCACGACCTGCCGCTCAGCAAGTTGCCGGTGCCTGATGGTGCGCCTGACGATCAGTATCTCCTGACCTGGCTGAGCGGAGCGCTCGTAGGTGCGGAGAGTTTGCGGTGGGGGCTCGACTATAGGGGGGCGATGATCGAACGAAACGAAGTTTGCCTCGACATGCTGATCCGGCACAGTCGGCGGCGGCTGAAGGGCCGCAAGCAAGACTATCTTGATCGCTTCCGGGCAAACGCCTTTCACTTTGCTCGCGACCGCATCGCCATGCTGGCCCTGGCGCATAGTCACGCCGGCCGGGGTGTGTGGGGATTTGAGCGGCTGCTCGCGCTTGGCTTGGCCGAGCGTCCGGGGCGGAATTTGGAGTCGCTGAAGGCACCCAAGCCGACGAAGCGCCTGACGGCGTGTTGGCGGGTCGGGCAGGGGAGGGCACCGCACCGGGCCTTCGAGGCCGAATTGCTCGATGTGCTGTTGGCCTATGCCCATCTGCGCGAGCGACGCGACGGGGAAACCTTGGCGCGGGCCCGTTTCGGCCATTTCCGCACATTTGGCTCACAGGATGCTTCAGCCGTGGCGATGTAGGGGCCTATATCTACGAAATGCACCCTGAGAAGCCCGTAGAGCGTGCTGTCGGGGGTTTGGCACCTTCGGCCTATTTCGAGTCTGTTTTCACGCTCTGGAGCCTGTTTCTGGGCGTTTCGGTTTTAACAAAAAATATCAGTCATTTATGACCATAACAGGGGGCTTGGTTGATCCAAGGCCCCCAAAGCGTCTGTCGAGCGCCTCCATTTCGGCATCAAATGCGGCCAGCACCGAATCGAGGGTGGGGGAGGGTGGCGGCGGCAGGCGAGGACGACCGCGCTCGGGTGGGACCAACCCCAGCGCCAAAGCGACATCGGGCGTGACGTAGCTGCGCCAAGTGCTGCGCCCCGAAGTTTCGACAAGTAGGCCAAGGCGAGCGGCGCGGGTCAGCAGTTTTCCAGCGCCCGAGATGCTGAGGCCCAGTTCTGGTGCAAGACTACGCGGCGCGAGATACGGTCGGGCGAGCGCGATGCGCCCGAGCTCGGCAAGCATGCCAGGGCGGCGTTCGCCGCAAATGGCGGCGGCGCCATGCCGGGATACTTGTTCGAGCCGTTCGAGCCGGGTGAGGCCGTCGGACGCCAGGCGGCTGAGCTGCTTGAGCAGGCGCTTCAGCAGCGCGGGCCGGGGATCGAGCGCGAAACGTTGGCCGGCGTCACCTGCGACGAGGCAGGGCAGGGGGGCCTTGGTAATCCCGATGCGGCGCAGGATCACCGGGAACGCGAGCCAGGGAGCGGCCGAGCGGTCGACTCGCGCCCAGGCATCGAGTAGAGTGAGTGCGCGCACGAGAGCAGGGGCTTCGCCCCAGCTTTCAGGCGGATCAAAGGTAAACGGCAAGTCCTCGCGCCAGTGCGGCCCTTCGGCCTCAGTGAGACGGACAAGCCAGGGCTGGTACGCTTCGAAGGGTTCACCCATGGTTTGGGGCGGCTCGCGCCCGGCGAGCCGCAGGCCGCAATTGTGGGCAATAATATCGATTTCCTCGAGCGGTACTTGGCAGAGCCGGAGCGCGGTTGCATATCCGGTCCAGCTTGCGCGAAGGCGCCATGCGCTGCCAAAGGAACTGGCGCAAATCCGGGCATCGAGGCGGGCGATAGCCGCGCTCGCTTCAGCGAGGGCACCTGCGAGATCGGGCGTCCAGGCGAGGGCAGAGAAGGGCAGGGGCGTGCGCATTATAGCCTGATTGTAGACTGAATGTGGTCTTTCAGTCCATAGGCTGTCATACCTAGTGTTGATAATGGATCGTTATCACGCCTCTATACATTATAGAAACGCCCGGCTATCCTCACGCCCATGGCGAAAAAGCGTCCTTCCACCTCAATTGTTCCGTTGAGCTGCGAGCCTGTCGATCTCATCGCTGACGTGCGTGCGCTGGTCGGCGGTGGTGAGGCCATCGACGCCGCGCTGCTCGACGCCGCCATGCGGGGTTGGTCGCGCAACACAAGGCGGGCGTTTCGCTCTGACCTGACCTTGTGGGATGGGTGGTGCCGCAAGCACGGCGTGTCCGCGTGTGAAGCCTCGCCGGCGGATGTGGCGGCCTGGATCCGCGCGCTCGCCGGGATCGACACCCCTGACATGACGCCGCGCGCAGCGGCGACGATCGAGCGCTACCTCGTTCATGTCGGATGGGCTTACCGGATGGCGGGTCTTCCCGACCCGACTGCCGATCCCTTGGTGAAGTTCGAGCGCAAGGCGGCGCGCAAGCACCTGGGCGTGCGCCAGCGTCAGGCGCGGGCCATCCGGTTCAAGGGCGACATCGCCGATCTCGACAGCCCTGCGTGCGGTGTCTGCCTTGCCCACCTCATCAAGGCCTGTCGGCGTGACGCACTGGGCCTGCGTGACGCAGCGCTGCTGCGCATTGCCTACGATACCGGCGCACGCCGATCAGAGCTGGTGGCGATCGACGTGGCGCATGTCGAGGGGCCCGATGCCGAAGGTGCGGGGATTCTGAACATCCCCTCGAGCAAGACCGACCAGGCAGGGGAGGGCGGTGAGGCCTATCTTGCACCCGCGACCATGGTGGCCATCGCCCGCTGGCGCGAGGTGGGCGGCATCGACAAGGGCCCACTGCTGCGCCGGGTGGTGACGCACTTCGATGGCTCGATCGACAGGATCGGCGCGGCGCGGCTGCACCCCAATAGCATTGGCCTGATCTACAAGCGTCTCGTTCGCCGCGCTTGGGAAAAGCGCCTGCTTGGCGAGATGAGTGAGGCTGAGCTTGATCGTTGGCTGAAAGCGGTGTCCTCGCACTCGATTCGGGTCGGGGTGGCGCAGGATAACTTTGCGGCAGGAGAAGGGCTACCCGCGATCATGCAGGCCTACCGCTGGCGCGACGCCCGCACGGTCATGCGCTACGGGGCGAAACTGGCCATGAAGAGCGGTGCCTCCGCGCGATTGGCCAAGCGGTTCAGCGAGCAGGGGTAAGCAGCGGCACGTTTCCGGGGCGCATCTTCACCGCAGTCTATTTTGGCACGTCGGCTGCGAAGGATTGCTCTCTACTGCGCTCTTCTTTGGCGTCCGACAGGCATCGTCAAAGGCGAGATTGGCCGGCTGCATGCGCGCTGCCAGCGTGGCAAGTGGTGGCCAGCTGCTGTGAACAAGGGCGGTTAGAATGACCGAGACCAGCGGACGCGGTGGCCTCAGTGGGGTGGCCGGGCGATCGGCAGGATCGGTCAGCGGGGTAAGCCCGGCGAACCAGGCCGCGAAACGCTGGGCACTGAAGGCATGGCCTTCCTGGCGCAGCGCGCCTGTCAGCGTATCGCGCAGCAGCCGCGCGGCGAGAATCCGGCTCGCGGCAGGCGGGAGGTAGCGCAGCGCCCCATCGAGGCGGCCGAGCATGAGCGCGGCTTCAGCCTCGGCCGTGCTGACGGCTTCAGCAGGGAGAAATGGCGGCGAAGAGCGCATATGGTCCCAGAAAAACGAGATTTTTCAGAGCAAGTATATTCAATGAGAGATAAGTATGCAACTGCTAGGAGGCAAGTCTTTATATACTATCGATAATGGTATACTATCGATAGTGACATCACGGCTAGGCCGCGCTACCATCCCCAAATGACCCGAAATCTCCCCGCACGTATGCTCGCTGAACCTGTGTCAGGTGAGATCGTCACCGTGTTGCCGCCGGGCGATGCACTGCTGCCACAAAGGAAGGGAGGGCGTGCGCTCGATCGTGTCGCCCAGCTTACTGCGCTGATGGTGGAACTGGTCTTTGAGGGCAGGACAGTCGATGAGCTGGCATATCGGAAGAGTCTCGAGGCGCGGGCTCCCGCGAGCGTCAAGGCGCTCGCCAACGACCTGGCCTGCTACGCCGAATTCTGCGCGCGTAAACGCGGGCCGGGCCTACCCGCCAACGAGGCGCGCGTGGTTGCCTATCTCGAGGATTGTGAAGCCCGCAAGCTGAGGCCCGCTACGGTTAGTCGCCGGCTCGCGTCTCTTGCGGTGGCCCATGGGCTGATCGGCGTGCCAAGCCCGACTGCTGGCGTGGTGGTTCGCGATGCGTTGCGGGGGATGCGGCGGCGCATGGGCGTGCGCCAGCGCCAGGCTGGGCCACTGCGATTCGGCGAGGGGATCGGCATCGAGGCGGCCAAGGGGTTCACGCTGAGTGCACTGCTCGAAGTCTGCTGGGGTAAAGTCTCTGGTCTGCGCGACGCGGCGCTGCTTTCGCTTGGTTACGATGCGGGGCTGCGGGTATCCGAGCTGGTCAGTATCGACTGCGGCCATATCACGCCGCTGGATGATGGCGCCGGTGTGCTCGAAGTTCCCCGCTCGAAAACGGATCAGGAGGGCAGGGGGGCGGAGGCCTGGCTCTCGCCCGATACCATGCGGCGAATTTCCCTGTGGCAGGCAGAGGCTTCCATCACGTCCGGTCCGCTGTTCCGCCGGATCGCGACGATCCGTACCAAGGCGCGTGGTCAGCGCAGGGCGATCCAGTTGGATGAGCTCGCCTGGAACGCGCCGATCGACCGCGAGCGGATGGCCGCGCAGCCAGCGCGCTCTGCGGCCGTCACCTATATGATCGGAGATGATGCCCTGACCCCTGCTGCAGTGCGCATGATCATCAAGCGCACCGCACGGCGAGCAGCCGAGGAAGGAGTGGTCGGGCTGATGGGCGAGGAACTCGATGCTGCAATTGCGGCGTTGAGTACGCACTCGCTGAGGGTCGGGCTGACGCAGGATCTGTTCGCCACCGGGGAGGATGCCGGGCCTATCGCCCAAGCCCTGCGGTGGACATCGACCGCGACGGCCCTGCGTTACGGACGAAAGCTTGCACCATCATCCAATGCAACGGCTCGAATGCTGGGACGAGTGAGGGGGGTACAACAGTGATTGCCTTCACTGCCATCTATTTTGGCACGCGGAGCCTCAATACGGTCACGCCACTGACGTTAATTATGGCAGCCGACAGTCGACCGGCGCCGAGGATTCGAGCGCAGTCCGCCCAGCGCTGCGCGTTCCGGTGACGACGATCGTTTCTTGCGATGTTTCTGGTGCCGTCTGAGCAAGAACAGGTGTGGCGGCGAAGGTGGCGGTCACAAGCAAGGTCGTACGGATCATGGAATACTTCCCCCAATAAGGCTGCGCGCCCTTTACTGATGAAGGGGTAGGTGGGGGTAACGATGAAAGCGTGACAGCTGTTGTCCAAGACGCAATAGGCGTCACCTCAAGGTTTGTGCGCCAGACAACGATTTGGCGGACATAATGAGAACACTGGCTATGCCACGAGTTTGAGGCGGGCCATGGGATCGTTGAGGGTGCGGAACTCGCCAGGGGAGAGCCGGTTTGCCCTTTGCCACAGATAGTCGCCGGTCAAACTGATATGCACCCAGCCCATCGGCGAGAGATGGGCAAGCAGCGCATCATCGAAGGTGCCGCCGGATGATTGGAGATGCTGGGCGGCCCTGTCCATATAGACGGTGTTCCAGTAAGAAATCGCCGCGATCAGCAGATTGAGGCCCGATGCCCGATATTCCTGATTCTCGATCGAGCGATCGGTGAACCGCCCCTGTCGGTTGGTGTAGATCGCGGCGGCAAGGGTATGACGTGCTTCGCCTTTATTGAGGCCGGCCTGGCAGGCGCGACGCAAGTCGGGCTGTTCAAGCCAGTCGAGCGCAAATAGCGTCCGCTCGATGCGGCCGAGTTCGGCCAGCGCAAAATCCAGCCTGTTCTGGCGCTTGTAGGCGGCCAGCTTGCGCAGGATCGCGGAGGGCGCAACGGCTCCTTCCTTAATGGAGGCGACGATCCTGACGATGTCATCCCAATCGGCTTCGATCGCCGCCGTCTTGATCGTGCGGCCCATGAGGCTTTCGATGCCTTTGTAGGTCGAAGGCGCGGCGATCGAGCCGAGTTTCCGGTCGGCGATGTCGCGCAGACGGGGCACGAACCGGAAGCCGAGAAGATGGCAAAGGGCAAAGACATGGTCCGTCGCGCCGCCGGTATCAGTGTAATGCTCATGCAGCGGTAGCGCGCCGGCGCCGAGCATCAGGCCATCCAGCACGTAGGGGGCCTCGCCGGCGGTGGCCGACATGATCCGCGATCCGAACGAGGCAAAATGATCGGACAGGTGGGAGTAGATCTTCAGGCCCGGCTCGCTGCCATATTTCGCATTGATGTCGGCCGCCGCCGATCGGTTGCGGCCCGAGCGGAAGAACTGCCCATCGGAGGATGAACTAGTGCCGGCTCCCCAATGGCGCGTGAAAGGAAGATCATGGTGCGCGGCAACGATCATCCCCAACGCGGCCTGATAGTTTTCGGGCGACAAATACCAGTTGTGGGTCCAGGCAAGCTGGGCGTAGCTCACCCCGTCGCTGGCGTTGGCCATGCGCTCTAGACCCAGATTCGATCCATCAGCGAGAATGGCGGCGAGGATCGCGTGCGGGTTGTCATGCTCCTTGCCGGACCGAAGATCGCGAAATGCGCTCAGGAACCCGGTGCGCTCGGCCACCTCGACCAGGAGTTCGGTGATCCGCACGCGCGGAAGCAAGGCGTCGAGCCTGCGATCGAGAGCCTCCGCCTCGGGTGGAGTGATCGCCGGCATGGGTTGCAGCTTGAGCCGGTCGCGTTCGAGCGCCACGCCCGCGAGCCTGTTCGCCTTGAGTTGCTTGGCGAAACGGCGCAGCCGCCAGTCGAGCGTCCTTGCCCGCTCCTCCAGATAGGCGGCCGCATCGGTCTGGAATGGCAGGCTGTCGGCCACCTTATCGGCATCGCGTCGACTCAGCAAATAGGTGTCGAAGCGGCGATAATTGCGGGTTCCTTCGACCCATATGTCGCCGGCGCGCAACCGATCGCGCAGCGTGGCCATGATGGCCGTCTCGTATCGCCGGCGATCGACCTGGCCACCTTCGGTGATGAGGCGCTTCCACTGCCGGTTGGCGAATGGGAGCGGAACGCCCTCGGGCAGGCTGCGGGCCTTGCGGGCATTGGTATCGCGGATGACCTCGATGGCCTTGACCAGTTGCGATCCGCTCCCCGATGCCTTGAACGTGAATGTATCGAGGAAAGCCGGGCTGAACCGCCGCAGCGTCGCATAGCGACCAGTCGCCGCGACAAGCGCATCTTCGCCCGCCAGCTCGGCCAGCGCATCGACCTGCGATTTGGCTGCGACCAGTCTGTGCCAGCCTACCGCTTCGTCGATCAGTTCGAGCGGATTACCGCCATGTTCGACCGCCTCTCCCAGCGCGGCGATCGTCGCGCCGAACAGCCGCATAAGTTCGCCGACCGAGCGGATGCTGTCCTGATAGCGCCTTTCCCGCCCGCGCCGCGCCCGTGTGAACAGGCTTCCGACAAGCCTGTCGAACATCTGGATCGCACCATCGGCGAGCCTGGCATCGAGGTCGATGACCGCCGCGATCAGCGTCGCGCGGCGCCTGTTAAGGCTATAATCGGAGAGCAGGAACGCCGGCGCAACGCCACCTTCGCGCATGAACTGCGCGAACCGGAAGTCGGGGATTTTCGCGCCGATCGCCGGGTCGATGCCGATTCCGCGCACATAGCGTAGCCGTTCCAGCAGCCCGTTGATGTTCGCCGTGGTGGGCGCTTCCTCGAAATTGCGCAGCCAGGCCAGCGGCGTCATGCCGAAGTCGCTGTTGTTGACGATCAGATCATCGATCCGCGCCAGTTCGGCATGACCCAGGCTTTCGACAATGAGCGCCGCCGCGGCTTTGCGGGCGCGTGCCCTGCCGGCGAGGCCCGCACGTTCGAGCGTGTCTGCCGATGGAAGAATGAAGCGTTCCTGCTTCAGCCCCTCCATCAATGCGCGGACAATAGGTTCGCCCCGATCGGTCCGCTCCGCAGCTCTTGCGGCGAGATCGAGCGCGAGCGGTATATCCCCTCGCCGAAAAGGGTGTAGCCCCAGATGCCGTGCCGCAATGTCGGCATGATCGTTACGTGTTTGCGCGCGCTGGCCATAGTCGGCGAACGCATCAACATCGACGAAGAGCTGGGCGGCGAGATAGTGAAGGACCGCATCGGGGACGTCGACGTCGGGCTGCAAACCGAAGCCGGGATGCCGCATAAGCGCGATCTGCGTTGCCAGACCGAGGCGGTTGGCAGGGCGATAGCGGCGACCGACCAGTTCGAGATCCTCGGCGGCAAGGGTATAGTGGCCGACGATCGCGGTTTCGTCATGGGGGATATCGAACAGGCGACGCCTTTCTTCTCCGGTCAATAATCGCCGCCGCGCCATCCTGCCTCCATCCCGAGTCGAGAGCGACAGGCTAGCGTCAATCTGGAGTATAGCCTAACCGGACGTCAGGATGCAGCGGCGGTTTCTGTCAGGATAGGGTTATGGCAAGCATTTATTGACGCATGTTCCGCCGTGTCATAGAATTCAACCTGACATTTTGACCGGAGGCGGCGATGAAAGGCCAGAGGATCGGTTACGTCCGGGTGAGCACATTCGATCAGAATGTCGATCGCCAGTTGGACGGGCAGTCGCTCGACCGGATTTTCACCGACAAGGCATCGGGCAAGGACATCAACCGCCCCGAACTCGATGCCATGCTCGCCTTCGCCCGCGAGGGTGACACCGTCGTGGTCCACAGCATGGATCGATTGGCGCGTAATCTCGACGATCTGCGCAAACTGGTTCAGTCCCTCACCAAAAGAGGCGTCCGGATCGAGTTCGTGAAGGAAAGCCTGGCCTTCTCGGGCGAGGATTCCCCGATGGCCAACCTGATGCTCTCGGTCATGGGTGCGTTCGCCGAATTCGAGCGCGCCCTGATCCGGGAGCGGCAGCGCGAAGGCATTGCGGTCGCCAGACAACGCGGTGCTTATCGCGGGCGGAAACGTTCCCTCTCCGACGAAATGGTCGCCGAGCTGCACCGCCGTGTTGATGACGGCGAGCGCAAGGCCGTCATCGCCCGTGACCTGGGGATCAGTCGCGAAACCCTCTACCAGTATCTCCGCGCTGCCACCTGAGCCGGTTTCACCCAGCCTCGCTCACCCTTAGGCTTGTCTGATTGATACGACCAATGTCACGTCTCTTGAATTGCTTGAATCATATCAATGAGGATTGGAGGTCTCCTTCGTCAAACGAATGGCAAGAGCGCGACCGATTGCCGCTGCGGCGACTGGCTGGACGGCGCTTGGCGGAAATGGTGCAACCGAACTAGCATTGATCTCGCAAAGCGCATAGGAGCCATCGCTGATGGCTTCACCAGGGCGAAATAGGAAGTCGGCGTCCCAAAGAAGCGGAAGATCGTGGTCGGCGATCGACAGCAACCTTTGCATCTCTGGAATCCAGCGATCCTCCATCGCTTTCCGTAAGGCTGCGAAGCGCGTCACCTCCGGTCCGAACATGGCGCGGCCCATCGGCTGTGGGGTTGACGACGTTGTATCAATGGCCGTTGGCGTCATCAGCGCAGTGATCAGGTTGTGCCCAAAGCCAACCACTCGGTGCCCGCACACGTAGCAGCGGACCATGCCCTCGGACGACTGCGGCTGATAAGCCTGATCGATCAGCACGCCGCCGTCGTTTAGAAACGGCACCCACCTTTCCAAGCACTCGGCTAGGCTGATGCGCTCCGATTTGCTTCCTTGGCGGGCCTCTTGAACTTTCACCGACGTT
>NZ_BARE01000056.1 GCF_000367345.1 Sphingobium xenophagum NBRC 107872 | reverse complement strand
GCCGGTACCCCCGGTCCATTGTCGACCACCACGATCTCGATGGGCAGCACCGCACTGCCCTTGCCCCCGCCAACCATCACCGACACACCGTGCCGGAACGCCGTTTCGACCCGAATGCGGGGCTTGGCGACATGCTCCAATGCCTCCGCCGCATTTTTGAGCAGGTTGATCATGACCTGAACCAGCGCATCGTCATTGATATTGGCGAATGGCAGGGATGGGTCATAACGCTTTATAATACGGATATTTCTTGCAAATCCTGCTGCGGCGATGTCTGCCGCCCGGTCGATCAGGGGATAGATGTTGCCCGGACGACATTCCAGCGTGCGATCGGTGGTAAAATCCTGCATCCGGTCGATCAGCGCCGCGATCCGATCAACCTCATTGCAGATCAGTTGGGTCAGCGCCGCATCGCGTCCGCCCTGCCCGCCTTCCAGCAATTGTGCCGCGCCGCGTATGCCCGACAGCGGGTTCTTGATCTCATGCGCCAGAATGGCCGCCGCGCCCATGGCGGATCGCGCACCGCCCGACGTGCCGCGATGGCCGATCTTGCGCGCCTGGCTTTGCGCATGGAGCGACACGACACGCCAGCCGTCATGGTCGACGATCGGCGCGATCATCAGGTCGACCTCCATTTCGGCGGTGCGCCCGGCATGGACCTTTATATCGTAGGCCGCGATCGGCTTTTGACTGTGCCAGATGTCGAAGCGCGCGCCCGCCTCCGCGATACGAATGGTGCGCGCGACATCGCTGCCGACGATGGCGGAACGGGCCATGTTGAGCAGGGTTTCGGCCCGCACATTGGCTTCGGCAATGCTGTTGTCGGGCCGGACCAACAAAGTCGCCACCGGCAGCGCCGTCATCTGTTCGGCCAGCGATGGCCCGTCCTGCTGCATCCGTAGCGGCGGCACCAGCGGCTGCGCGCCGGTCATGCCGCCTGACGCGCGTCCACCGCCTCTGCACCGCCCGCAATCAGCGGTTCGTAGAAGCGGGCGAGCATGTCCAGCACCTTGTCCGCGTTCGGCTCCTGATTGACCGCATGGCGGAACTCGGCCGATCCGGTCAGTCCCTTGGTGTACCAGCCGATATGCTTACGTGCCATATTGACGCCGGTATAATTATCATAATGTTCGAGCATTGCCTTATAATGCCCTATGATAACTTGATATTGTTCTTCCAGCGTCGGGTCGGGCACGCGCTCGCCCCGGTCGAGCCATGCCATGACCTGACTGATGAGCCAGGGTCGCCCATAGGCACCCCGCCCGATCATCACCCCGTCCGCGCCGCTCTGTTCCAGCGCCATATCGGCGTCCTCGATCGAACAAATGTCGCCATTGGCGATGACCGGCAGCTTGACGGCGTCCTTGACGGAACGGATGAAGCCCCAGTCCGCCGACCCCTTGTACATCTGGCAGCGGGTGCGACCATGAACGGTAATCAGCTTCGCGCCCAGATCCTCGGCAATATGCGCCAGTTCAGGCGCGTTGAGGCTGCTATGGTCCCAGCCCATCCGCATCTTGACCGTCACGGGCACGTCCACCGCCTCGACCGTCGCCTTGATCAGCGCAGCGGCCAGCGGCAGGTCGCGCATCAGTGCGCTGCCGGCGTCACCATTGACCACCTTCTTGACCGGGCAACCCATATTGATGTCGATGATCGCCGCTCCCCGATCGGCGTTGAGCTTCGCGGCATCGGCCATTTCGGCGGGAGAGCAGCCAGCCAATTGCATCGACACCGGTTCTTCCAGCGGATGCCAGGCGGCCTTTTGCAAAGACTGGCGGGTTTCCCGGATCATCGCCGCAGTCGCGATCATCTCCGTCACATTGAGGCCGCAGCCATAGCGGCGCACCAATGTGCGGAACGGCATGTCGGTTACACCAGTCATCGGCGCCAGCACGACGGGCATGTCGATCGTCAGCGGACCGATGGATATGGGGGAAAGCCTGCGCATGATACTCAAAGATAGTGCCTAAAAAACAGGCAGCCCATAGCGGTTATTGGTCGATGGAGCAAGCGAAGGGGTCTGGCGGGGGTGCGTGCAAGCGTCTATGCCCCGCGCCATGACTGACAACAGGCACAGGACCGTTGCCCTGCTGGTAGCTGCTGGCACCGGCAGTCGCGTGGGCGGCGACATTCCCAAGCAATTCCGAACCATCGGCGGCAAGGCTGTTATCCTCCATGCCGTCGACGCCATGATGGCGCATGAAGGGATCGATGCGATCCACCTGGTCATCGGCGCCGGACAGGAAGCGCAGGTGCGCGCGCTGCTGGCGGATCGTACCATTGCTGGCTTGAGCGAAGGCGCCGACAGTCGGCGCGGGTCGGTGCGCGCGGGGCTGGAAGCGATTGCGGCAGCGGGTGGGGCTGATCGGGTGCTGATCCACGACGCCGCGCGGCCTTTCCTGCCTACTGCCGTGATAGACCGGCTGCTCGGCGCGCTCGACGATGCGCAAGGGGCGATCCCGGTGCTGCCGGTCGCCGATACGCTGGTGCGGGGTGCGGATGGAACGATGGGCGATGGCGTCGCGCGCGATGGCCTGTTTCGGGTCCAGACGCCGCAAGCCTTCATGTTCGACACGATATTGGCCGCGCACCGCTGCTGGGACGAAAGCCGCGAAGCCACGGACGACGCGCAGATTTTGAAAGAGCGGGGTCATGACGTCATATTGGTGGCTGGCGATGAAGGGCTGGAAAAATTGACCTATCCACAGGATTTCGCCCGCGCAGAGGCTCGGCTGGCAAGCGCCCGCACTGTGCGCGTTGGCATGGGCTATGACGTCCATCGCCTCGCCGCGGATGAAGAATTATGGCTGGGCGGCATTCGCATACCGCATGATCGCGGACTGGCCGGGCATAGCGACGCCGACGTGGCGCTGCACGCGATCGTCGATGCGCTGCTGGGCGCATTGGCGGAGGGCGACATTGGCAGCCACTTTCCACCATCCGACCCGCAATGGCGCGGGGCGTCGTCCGACCGCTTCCTCGCTTATGCGGGCGACCGGGTCGCGGCGCGCGGCGGAACGATCGATCATGTCGACCTGACCATCATCTGCGAAGCGCCCAAGATCGGCCCTCATCGCGACGCCATGCGGGCGCGGATAGGGGAGATACTGGGCCTGCCGGTAGACCGGATCAGCGTGAAGGCGACCACGACCGAACGGCTGGGTTTTACAGGGCGGCGCGAAGGTATTGCGGCGCAAGCGGTTGCCACCCTCTCCCTTCCCGCGCTATCCTGATCCCATGCCAGACAGCATTCTTCCCCCCATCCTGGTCGAACTTGCCGACCGGGTCATCATCGCCAACCGTCGTGCCGGGCGGACCATCGCCGTCGCCGAAAGCTGCACCGGGGGGCTGGTGTCCGCCGCGCTCACGGAAATCGCAGGCTCGTCCGACGTGTTTGAGGCAGGATTCGTCACTTATTCCAATGATATGAAGGCGGAACTTCTAAAGGTTTCGCATGATGTGCTGGAAACATTTGGCGCGGTGTCCATTGCTACGGCCTGGGCCATGGCGCAGGGCGCCTTGCTCAACAGCCACGCCCATGTCGCCGTCGCGATCACCGGGATCGCCGGGCCGGGCGGGGGAACAGAGCAAAAGCCGGTTGGCACCGTGGTGTTCGCCCGCGCCGAACGCGGGGCAAGTCCCGACAAGATCGTCGCGGACATGCGGCATTTTGATAATGATGGCCGCGGTGGCGTGCGGCTTCAGGCCGCGCTGTGTGCGCTCGAACTGCTGCTGCCCGAGTCGTCCGGCGCGTAAAGCTGGGCGGCGCGGGTCTCGAACGCGCCGATCATCTTGCGCAGCGCCTTGTCGAACATCTGCCCCGCCAGCATTTCGAACAGCCGATTCTTGAAGGCGAATTCGACCTCGAAATCGACCAGCACTCCGCCCTGTCCGTCGTCGCGGAAAGCCCATTCATTGTGCAGATGCTTCAAGGGGCCGTCGAGATAATCGACCCGGACATGGTCCGGCCGATGCTTGTGAACGCGCGAGGTGAAGCTTTCCTTTATCCCCTTGAACCCGACGATCATGTCGGCGACCATTTCCGTGTCGCTATCGGAACGGACCCGGATCGCGCTGATCCAGGGCAGGAATTCGGGATAGCGTGCCACATCGGCGACCAGATCGAACATCTGGGTCGGGCTGTAGGGCAGATGCCGGGTCTCATTATGCCGGTGCATGGGCTTACCGGGCAGCCTTTGCCAGCTTGGCTTCCCGCGCGGCGCGCATTTCGGCGAAGTCGGCGCCAGCATGATAGCTGGACCGGGTGAGCGGGCTGGATGCGACTTGCAGGAAGCCCTTGGCCCGCGCGATTGCGGCATAGGCGTTGAAAGCAGCCGGGGTGACGAATTCGATCACCTTGGCATGTTTGGGCGTGGGCTGAAGATATTGGCCCATGGTCAGGAAATCGATGTCTGCGGAGCGCATGTCGTCCATCACCTGATGCACTTCCAGCCGCTCCTCGCCCAGGCCCAGCATGATGCCGGACTTGGTGAAGATGGAGGGATCAAGCCGCTTGACCGACTCCAGCAGCCGCAGCGAGGCATAGTAGCGCGCGCCAGGACGGATGGTCGGGTAAAGGCGCGGAACGGTCTCCAGATTATGATTATAGACGTCGGGCCGCGCCGCGACGATCATTTCGACCGCACGCTCATGCTTGTTGCGGAAGTCCGGCGTCAGGATTTCGATCGTCGTGCCGGGCGTGGTGCGGCGCAGCGCTTCGATCACCTTCACGAATTGCGACGCGCCGCCATCGGGCAAATCGTCGCGGTCGACAGAGGTGATGACGATATGTTCCAACCCCATTTCGGCGGCGGCATCGGCCAGATTCTGCGGCTCGTTGACGTCAACCTTGCGCGGCATCCCGGTCTTGACGTTGCAAAAGGCGCAGGCCCGCGTGCATACATCGCCCAGGATCATCACCGTCGCATGCTTCTTGGTCCAGCATTCGCCGATGTTCGGGCAGGCCGCTTCCTCGCAAACCGTATTCAACCCCTTGGTCCGCATCAGCTTGCGGGTCTCATGATAGGCCGGACTGGTCGGCGCCTTCACGCGAATCCAGTCGGGCTTGCGCAAGCGCTCCGGCTTGGCAGGGTCACCGGGCATGGGGATAGGAGCGATATCGTTCATGCGCCCCAGATAGCGATCCATGGTCACACTTGCCAGCCCCGATATTGTGCGGCACAGACCTGCCCATGACTGATTTTTCAAACATGATCGAAGGCTATCGCCGGTTCCGCCAGACCGGATGGTCCCAGCAGCGCGAGCGGTGGGACGAACTGAACGAAGGGCAAAGCCCCAAGGTGATGATCATCGCCTGTTCCGACAGTCGCGTCGATCCCGCCCAGATTTTCGACACCAATCCAGGCGAGATTTTCGTCGTGCGCAATGTCGCCGCTCTGGTGCCGCCATTTGAAACGACGCCCGGTCGCCATGGCGTGTCGGCGGCGCTGGAATTTGCCGTGCAGGTGCTGGAAGTCGACGAAATCATTGTCATGGGTCATGGCAAATGCGGGGGTTGCAAGGCGGCGCTCAGTCAGGATCTGAAGGACGCCGAACCGGGTGATGGCGGCTTCATCCATAGCTGGATCGAACTGCTGGACCCCGCGCGGGCGAAAGTGATCGCCCAATATGGGGATGATCGCAGCCGGGACGTGGAACGGGCGATGGAGCAGGAAGGTGTCAAGGTGAGCCTTGCCAATCTGCGCACCTTCCCCTGCGTCCGGTCAAAGGAGCGCAAGGGCGAGTTGAAACTGATCGGCGCATTCTTTGCCATTTCCGACGGGCAGTTGCATGTCATGGATGAGCAGAGCGGCATCTTCGCGCCTGCCTGAAAGGACATGTCATGACATCACTGGATGGGCCGAGCGGTAATATCGCCCTGCTGATCGATGCCGATAATGCCTCGGCGGCCCATTTCGATCCGGTGATGACGGTGCTGGCGGAACTGGGCACGGTCAATATCCGCCGTGCTTATGGCAATTGGAGCAAGGCGACGCTGAAAAGCTGGGCGGCGCTGTCGATCGCGCAGGCCATCGAGCCGCAACAGCAGTTCGACCTCACCAAAGGCAAGAACGCGACCGACATGAAAATGACGATCGACGCGATGGACCTTATGGCAAGCGGCCGTGTGAGCGGCTTTGGCCTGATGTCGAGCGACAGCGATTTCACTCCGCTGGTCACCCGTATCCGGCAACAGGGCATTCCGGTCTATGGCTTTGGCCGGATGAGTTCGCCGGAGGGTTTCCGCCGCGCCTGCACCCGCTTCATCGACGTCATGGCGCTGGCAGAGGTCGATGCGGACGATGCGGTGGCAGAGAAGGCGACGCCCCCGGCGCGCGCGCGCAAGGCTGACGAAAAGAAAGCGCTGCCCGCAAAAGCCGCACCGCCAGCGCCCACGCCGGTCCCGGCGCAACCCTCCGCTCCCAGCATCAAGAAGGCTGTCGACGCGGAAGTCATCAAGCTGCTGATTGACGCCTATGATTCGGTCAAACGCGACGAGCGCGGTTTTGTACGGCTGGGATCAGTGGGCCAACTTGCGGGCAACCGATCCAGCTTCGACGTGCGCAACTATGGCTATAAGCGTCTGTCCGACCTTGTGCAGGCGATACCCAATTTCATCACCGAATCGCGCGAAGGCGGGCAGGTCTGGATCAAACGGGTGAATTAATTGTCCTCATGTGCCCAGGCCATCTAAGGACCGCCCTGCCTCATCGCCCAATACCCATGTTGAATTAAAAAAGGGCCGCCCCCGTGAAGGAGCGGCCCTTGAGAGTTTAGGAGAGGATGCCTGGAAGGCCCGCTGCTTGTGTATTGATAGCGCTATCATTGCAATTGCAAAATGCTCAATTGGCTCTGCGGGCAATGCAATCGCGATTGCGCTTATGGTTCGCCCCTGAGCGCCTCTGCCGTGCGCACGACCAAGTACAGCTTGACCCGCTGCCTGAAGAGTCCCGTTTGGTAATGAGGGAGCGTAGGACGCAGCTTTACTGCGCCCCACCTCTCTATTCGCGCTTCAGCGCGTCAGCTTCTTATAGGCCAACCGGGTCGGTCGATCGGCGGCATCGCCCAGGCGACGGCGCTTATCTTCCTCATATGCCTCGAAATTCCCTTCGAACCATTCGACATGGCTGTCGCCTTCAAAGGCAAGGATATGGGTGGCGAGACGGTCGAGGAAGAAACGGTCATGGCTGATGACCACGGCGCAGCCCGCGAAATTTTCGATCGCTTCTTCCAGCGCGCCCAGCGTTTCGACGTCCAGATCGTTGGTCGGTTCGTCAAGCAGCAGCACGTTGCCGCCCTTTTTCAGCATCTTGGCGATATGAACGCGGTTGCGTTCACCGCCTGACAGCTTGCCGACATTCTTCTGCTGGTCCTGCCCCTTGAAGTTGAAGGCGCCGACATAGGCCCGCGTCGACATGTCATGGCCGTTGACCTTCACATAATCGAGGCCGTCGGACACTTCTTCCCAGACATTCTTGCTGTCGTCCAGATGATCGCGGCTCTGGTCGACAAAGCCAAGGCGTACGGTCGTGCCGATGTCGATCTCACCCGAATCGGGCTGTTCCTGGCCGGTAATCAGCTTGAACAGGGTCGATTTACCCGCACCGTTCGGCCCGATGACGCCAACGATGCCGCCCGGCGGCAACAGGAAGGACAGATCTTCGAACAACAGCTTGTCGCCGAATGACTTGGTGATGTTCTTGAATTCGATCACCTTGCCGCCCAGACGTTCGGGCACCTGGATGACGATCTGCGCCTTGCCCGGCGAGCGGTTGTTCTGCCCGGCGACCAGCTCTTCGAACTTCTTGATACGCGCCTTGGACTTGGTCTGGCGGCCCTTGGTACCGGCCCTGATCCATTCCAGTTCGTCGTTGATCGCCTTCTGGCGGCCGGAGGCTTCGCGATCCTCCTGCTCCAGACGCTTGGCCTTCTTCTCCAGATAGGTGGAGTAATTGCCTTCGTAGGGGAAATATTTTCCGCGATCGAGTTCGAGAATCCAGCCAACGACATTGTCGAGGAAGTAGCGGTCGTGGGTGATCATCAGGACCGACCCGGCATATTCCTTCAGATGATTTTCCAGCCAGGTGACGCTTTCCGCGTCAAGATGGTTGGTCGGTTCGTCGAGCAGCAGGATGTCGGGCTTCTGGATCAGCAGCCGGGTCAGCGCGATGCGGCGCTTTTCACCACCTGACAGATTTTCCACGGACCAGTCGGACGGCGGGCAACGCAGCGCCTCCATCGCGATTTCCAGCTGGTTGTCGAGCGTCCAGCCATCGACTGCGTCGATCTGCTCCTGCAACGTGCCCATTTCCTCCATCAGCGCGTCGAAATCGACGTCTTCCGGCGGATCGGCCATGATCATGCTGATCTCGTTGAAACGGTCCATCTTGTCCGCAGTCTCGCGCGCGCCGTCCTTCACATTTTCCAGCACGGTCTTGGTCGGGTCGAGCTGCGGCTCCTGTGGCAGATAGCCGACGCTGATATTTTCGCCCGGCCAGGCTTCACCAGTAAAATCGGTATCGATGCCGGCCATGATCTTGATCAGGGTCGATTTACCCGCGCCGTTCGGGCCGACGATGCCAATCTTGGACCCACGGTAAAATTGCAGGTTGATATTGCTCAGAACCGGCTTGGCCGCGCCGGGGAAGCTCTTGGTCATGTTCTTCATGACATAGGCATATTGCGAGGAGGCGGACATGTTTGGGCAGCTCCAACGGTAGGAAAAGAAGATTTGGCGCGGAGTTAGCGGAGGCGGGACGCATTGGCAAATGGGCGATGGCCCGCTACGCTTCCACCCATGCAGAAAATCCGATCGGGCACGCTTGCCGCCCTCCTCCTAGGCAGCCTTTTCACCCCCGTCCTGGCCCATGCCGCTCCGGCAAACAGCGCCGCGATTCGCGACGCCGCGCTCAAGGATGATGTCGCATGGGATTTCACCGAAGGCCTGACCACCGAAGTCGGCCCGCGTCCGGCCGGCACGCCGCAGGAAGCGCGCGCGCGCGAGTGGGCGGTGGCGAAGCTCAAGGCGCTGGGTTTCAGCAATGTGCGCGCCGAACCCTATACGATGCCGGTATGGCTGCGCGGCCGGGACGAAGCGAAAATACTCTCCCCCTTCCCGCAAAATCTGGTGCTGTCGGCGCTGGGTAATAGCGGTTCGACCCCGGACAAGGGGATAGAAGGCGAAGTCGTCTATTTCCCGACTCTCGCCGATCTGGAAGCCGCACCCGCCGCCAGCGTCAAAGGCAAGATCGCCTTTGTCAGCCATGACATGACGGCAACGCAGGACGGCTCCTCCTATGGCTATTTCGGCGCCGCCCGGCGGCAGGGGCCCAGCATCGCGTCCAGCAAAGGTGCGATCGCCATATTGATCCGGTCGATCGGGACGGACCATCATCGCCTGCCTCATACCGGTGTTCAGATGTGGGCCGATGGCGTGACGCCAATCCCCGCCGCCGCGCTTTCCGTGCCGGATGCCGAGCAACTGGCGCGTGTGATCGAGCGGGGACAGCCGGTCAAGCTCCACCTGACGCTGACATCGAAAATGCTCAAGGACCAGCCATCGGGCAATGTCATCGCGGAAATTCCCGGCAGCGATCCGGCGGCCGGCGTGGTGGTCGCAGCCTGCCATCTCGACAGCTGGGATCAGGGCACGGGCGCGATCGACGATGCAACCGGCTGCGGCATCGCGGCAGCGGCGGCATTGCAGGTGGCGAAGGCTGGCCAGCCCCGCCGCACCATCCGCGTGCTGATGGCCGGGGCCGAGGAAGTCGGCGGCGACGGGGCGCGGGCCTATTTCAAGGCGCATGGCACGGAGAAACACGCGCTCGCGATTGAATCGGATTTTGGCGCCGATCGCGTATGGCGCGTGGATTTCAAACTGCCGCAGGGGCATGAAGCGCTCGCGACCAGCATCTCAGCGGCCCTCGAGCCGCTGGGCATCGGCGCCAGCAAGCAGGAAGCGGGCGGCGGCGCTGACATTGCGCCGCTGGTGAAGGCAGGCGTGCCGGTGATCGACCTGCAACAGGACGGCACCCGGTATTTTGAGCTGCATCACACGCCCGACGATACGCTGGACAAGGTGGACCCGGCGCAATTGCGGCAGAATGTCGCCGCCTGGGCCGTAACGCTAAACCTTGTTGCCAATGCACAAGAATCCATGGGCATTAAGTGAACTTTTATAGTAGACAACGCCCCGTCGCGTGATTCCATCGTTTCACCGGCGCAGAAAAGCATTGATTTGTGCATCGCACACGTTAATGCGGGTCGCTCGCGTAGGGTCACATTGTAACGTGCCTGACGCGGCATAATGCTATGGGAGCCGTACACAATGAAGAAGATCGCTGCTGTTTTCGCTTCGGCCAGCCTGATGGCCCTCGCCGCTTGCGGTGAGAAGCCGGCCAACGAAACCGCGAACGCTTCGAACGCCGTCGTGGAAAACGTTGTCGACAACGCCATGAACGCTGCTGAAAATGCAACGAACGCTGCTGACAACGCTGCGAACGCTGCCAACAACGCTGCGAACGCGATGTAATCTTCGCCTTAGCGAGATTTCCGAAGGGCGGGCTGTCTCTACAGCCCGCCCTTTTTGTTTGTGCCAGAGACATTGCGCCCTGCCCCGGAACATCCGTCCCGCTCCATCAGTTGTTTCTGAACTGTTACAGGAGAGAATATCATGGGCAAGGGACTGTTATTATGGCTGATCGGGGTGCCGATCCCGATCATTCTGCTACTTTGGCTCTTCTTTCATTGATCGCCGATTGACGGGACGCGCGATAGACCGCTAAGGGCCGAGGCGTCGGGGAGTAGCGCAGTCTGGTAGCGCGCCTGCTTTGGGAGCAGGATGTCGCAGGTTCGAATCCTGTCTCCCCGACCATCTCGCAAAATCGCTAATGAAAATCGCGCGATCCCGGCAATATCCGCACGTTGCGCGGATGGCCGTGGCTGCGGATCCGCGACATCACCGGGTGGACAGCCTTGTCGCCCGGTCCCGCTTCGATAAGCGTCGCATGATCCTCTGACAGCCGATCGAGTTCGGCGGTGCGGTCCACAATGCGATCGGCCATCAGATGCAGCACATCGACCGGCCCTTCCCGCACCCGCTGCACCACCCCATGCGCCTCCATCAGCCGCGCGGCCATCAGCGGCAGGCGATAGCGGTCCAGCATTCTGGCCCAGAGCAGGATGTTGACGATACCCGTCTCATCTTCCAGCGTGGCGAAGATCGCATTGCCCTTGCCGGGCCGCTGCCGCACCAGCACCACGCCTGCAACCTTTGCCCGTGCGCCATTCTTGACGCTGCTGACCTGCTCGCTGGTCAACAGGCCTTCGGCCGCGAAAACCGGGCGCAGGAAGGTCATGGGATGCTGTTTGAGCGACAGGCGGGTCAGCTGATAATCCGCCGCCACTGCTTCGGACAGGGGCATGGGCGGCAGGGCGGCATCGGCTTCTTCCCCCAGTTCGCGCGCGCGGGCAGCGGCGAACAGCGGCAATTCGCCCGCTGGCATCCTTCGCACGTCCCAGGCCGCATCGCGCCGCTCACGCCCGATCGAGCGGCAGGCATCGGCATCGGCCAACAAATGCAGCGCACGGGCAGGCAGGCGTACCCGCCGCCCCAGTTCCTCGATCGTGGCGAAGGGGCCGGATGTCGCGCGATCCGCTGCAATCGCCTCCCCCCAAGCCTCCCGGAAACCATCAATCTGACGAAAGCCCAGCCGCAATGCGAACGCCCCGTCCTGCCGGTGACGCGGCACGATGTCGCCCCAGCGGCGATTGGCCGGGGTCCAGTGCTGCCCAGCATCGGGATCGTCCACCGCAATCGGCTCCAACCCATTGTCCCAGCCGCTGGCATTAACGTCGATGCCCCGCACGACAACGCCATGTTCGATCGCGTCGCGCACGATCTGCGCCGGGGCGTAGAAGCCCATTGGCTGCGCATTGAGCAAGGCCGCGGCGAACACGGCAGGCTGATAGCATTTGAGCCAGGCCGACACATAGACCAGCCGGGCAAAGGATATGGCGTGGCTTTCGGGAAAACCATAGCTGCCAAACCCCTTGATCTGGTCATAGCAGCGCTGGGCAAAGGCGCGTTCATAACCACGCGCCACCATGCCGCCGATCATCTTTTCCTCAAATTCGCCGATCGTCCCGACATTGCGGAAGGTCGCCATCGCCCGGCGCAGCTTGTTCGCCTCCCCCGACGTGAAATTGGCAGCGGTGATCGCCAGCTTCATCGCCTGCTCCTGAAATAGCGGCACGCCATAGGTGTGGCCCAGCACATGATGCAGTTCATCGGCGGGGTGCGGCAGGGCTGGCGAAGGAAAGCGCCAGGAAGGCGGCTTGCCATCGCGCGCCTCGGCCCGGCGGGCGAGATAGGGGTGGACCATATCCCCCTCGATCGGGCCGGGCCGCACGATCGCGACCTGCACCGCCAGATCATAAAAGGTACGCGGGCGCAGGCGGGGCAGCATGTTGATCTGGGCGCGGCTTTCGACCTGAAACACGCCGACACTGTCCCCCCGGCATAGCATGTCGTAAACCGGCGCCGCTTCGCCTGGCACCGACGCCAGCGTCATGTCGCCCAGGCCATGGTCGCGCATCAGCGCAAACCCCTTGCGAATGCAACTGAGCATCCCCAGCGCCAGTATATCGACCTTCATCAGGCCCAGCGCGTCGATATCATCCTTGTCCCACTCCAGAAATGTGCGGTCCGCCATCGCCGCATGATGAATCGGCACCGTCTCATCCAGCCGGTCCTGCGTCAGCACGAATCCGCCGACATGCTGCGACAAATGGCGCGGGAAGGTCAGCAGCCGGTCGACCAGTTCCTTCAACTGCATGACCAGCGGATTACCCACGTCCAGCCCAGCGTCGCGGAAGCGCCGCTCCTCCATGCCGCTGGCATGGCTGCCCCATACAGTACTGCCGATCCGCGCAGTCACATCCTCCGACAGGCCCAGCACCTTGCCGACCTCCCGCACCGTGCTGCGCGGGCGGTAATGGATGACGGTCGCGGCTATGGCGGCGCGATCGCGACCATAGCGGGCGTAAATATGCTGGATCACCTCCTCACGCCGTTCATGCTCGAAATCGACGTCGATATCGGGTGGTTCGTCGCGATCCTCCGAAATGAAGCGGGAAAAGAGCAGGTTATGCCTGGTCGGATCGACCGATGTGATCCCCAGATAATAGCAGACCGCCGAATTGGCCGCCGATCCGCGCCCCTGGCACAGGATCGGTGGATCGAGGCTGCGGGCGAACTGTACCGCTTCATAGACGGTCAGAAAATAGCAGGCGTAATTGCGGCTGCGGATCAGCGCGAACTCTTCCGCCAGCATCGCATGGACCCTGTCCGGCACGCCATCGGGAAAGGCCTCTCCCGCCAGCCGCAGCACTTCATGTTCCAGCCAGTCCTGCGCCGCCCACCCTTCGGGCACCGGCTCGTGCGGATATTCATATTTCAGATGGGACAGATCGAATCCGATCCGGTCCAGCACGTCGCGCCATGCCCCCACCGCCTGCGGCCAGTCGCGGAACAAGCGCGCCATTTCGCGCGCGGGTTTCAGGTGCCGTTCGGCATTCGCCTCCAGCCGCCGCCCGGCTTCCCGCAGGGTCACGCCCTGCCGGATACAGGTGACGACATCGTGCAACGGCCGGTCCTGCGCCATGGCATAGAGCGCATCGCAGGTCGCAAGCAGCGGTAGCCCCAGCCGCCCGGCCATCGCCGCCAGCCGGGCAAGGCGGCGGCGGTCCGGCCCGGCGCGCGGCATGGTGACGCCGATCCACAGCGCACCCGGCACACGTTGCGCCAGCCCTGCCAGCAGCGCCTCGTCCGCTTCCCCTGCCATAGCAATCAGAACCATGTCCTGCGCATGGTCGATCAGGTCGGACAGGCACAGGTCGCAATCGCCCTTTTGCACCGTCTCTTTCAGATTGCCGACGCTCAGCAGCCGGGTCAGCCGCCCCCAGCCATGGCGGTTGATGGGGTAGGCGACAATGTCCGGCGTCCCGTCGGCAAAGCAGAGCCGCGCGCCGGTGACGAGACGGAAAGCCTGCGCCAGCGGCAGCGCCTGCGCCGCAAGATGACGGCGCTCCGCAGCCGACTGTGGGGTTTCGCCCGTGCGGATGCCCTGATCCTCGGCATCCTCGGCCAACATCCTGCGCACCGATTTGAGCGCACTCCACGCCCGCACCACCCCGGCCACCGTATTGCGATCGGCAATGCCGATGCCCGCATGGCCCAGCGCCAGCGCCTGTCCGACCATATCGGCCGGGTGGGACGCGCCGCGCAGGAAGCTATAATTGGTTGCCGCGACCATTTCGGCAAAATCCGGCGCAGGCGATGGCGGTCCCGGTCGCCGCGCCCGCAGCGCCGTGTCGAGAGGGATGGGTTGACGCCCCTCCCCCTCCGGCCCCGGATCACGCCCCCGGCTCATGCGAACAGGCCATGCAGATACCAGCGCGGCATAGGCTTGTCCGGTTCGAAGAAACCAAGGCGGAATATCCAGAAACGGCGACCGCGCCGGTCCTCCACCCGGTAATAATCGCGAATATGATCGGGCGCGTCGCCCAGCAGATAGCGAATATCGACCTCGCCCGGATCGCTGCCGGGCCGGGGCAGTTCGATCGACACGGGCCGCCTGCGCCACCATTCCCCGGCGATCCGCTCCGGCCCTTCGAACCGGGCGACTTCGTGCAACGCCCGGCGCCAGCGGAAACGGCGGGGCGGGCCGTCGGGGACTTCGGCGCCCAATACCTCGATCGGCTGGGGCGGATCGAACAGATGGATGGGACGCAGCGGCGGCTCGCCCGGTTCCGGTGTCGTCCACGGACCGGACGGCAACGTATCGAGCGCGGGCAGCGCAAATTCGGCCTGTTCGGGCATATGGCTGTCGCGTGCGCCAAAGCGGCGGACACGGTTGCGCCCCAGCCGGGTGCTCAAACGCTCGACCAATGCGGTCACCGCCGCCTCGCCGGTCGCGCCGCCCTCCAACTGCAATTGCGACGCGCCCAGCGGTTCGGTCAGCGGGACGTTCAGCCGCAGCAGGTCGAAACCGAATCCGGGATCGATCGGATCGTTCAGGCTGTCGATCCGTTCGCGGATTAACCGCATCAGCGCAGGCACATCCCGCATCGGCGCGCCGGTTTCCACGGTCAGGCGGCGTACCAGCCCATCGCTGCGGAAAAACAGCGCCTCGAACCGGCGACCGCCATGGCCCCTCTGCTCCAATATCCCTGCCGCCTCCCCTGCCAGTTCAGCCAGGATCGTCATCATGGTTTCAGTGCGCGCGACCGGTTCGGCAAAGCGCCGCTCCACGCTCATCGGCGGGACCAGCCGGCGCGGGGTCAGCGCGCTGTCCGCCTCCCCCACGATCCGGCGGATCGCCATCACCGCGTCCGCGCCGAAACGGGCGGCGATGGAGGACATCGGCCGACGCGCGACATCGCCAATGGTTTTCAGCCCCGCGCGGCGCAGCGCCAGCGTCGCCTCCTCCTCCAGTTCCAGCGCCGCTACGGGCAGGCGGCGGATCGCGCTATCCTCGTCGCATGCAGCCCCGGCCACATAGCGGGCCAGCGCCCGCGCGCCCTCCGGCGTTCCGGCAAAGGCCAGCCGCACCGCCACGCCCAGCCGCGCCAGCCGCCGCTCCAGATCGGCCGCCAGCCCTGCCTCTCCACCAAAGAGATGATCGCACCCGCTGGTGTCGAGGATCAGCCCGTCGGGCGGATCGAGCGCGACGGTCGGGGAGTAGCGGGTGCAGCCATCGGCCAGGCGCTCCAGCCAGTCCTGATCCTCATGCGGGACATGGTCGAACAGGTCGAGGTCGGGCACACGGGCGCGGGCGTCCGCCATCGACAGGCCGGGCGACAGGCCCAGCGCCGCCGCCGCCTCATCCACCGCCGCCAGCCGCAACGCACCGCGTATCTTCTCGACAAAGGCGCGTGGCCGTTCATCCTGCCCGGCGCACAGATGGGGCCGGGTCAGGCGCAACCGCTCCGCCGGGAGCCAGGGGAAGAACAGGGCGAGATAGCGGCGGTGCCGGGGGGCTGGCGTCGCGATCGTCATGCTCTCCGCCTCCCATGGTTCGTCCATCACTGGCAGGACGTCTGAAGCAAAGTCGGTCACGGTCCCACTCCATGCGCCAGGGACCGGCCGGGGGGCCGGCGCGCCGACGCAGCAATTCGATTTGAAACAGGGATGCCCCCGGCGCGTCCGCTTCCAGCGCGATCGAGGGGGATGCGCTCACCCGCCAGCGTGTATCGGCGGCGCTGGGCGCAGTATCGGCGGCGATGCGCAGCAGGAACAGGGTGACGCCCGATGCTTCGGCGGCCAGCATCAGGCGGCGAGTGGCGGTCAGGTCCAGCCCGCGCATCGCCCCCCATCCTTCGACCAGCACCGCGCCCAGCCCGGCGCAACGCGCCGCCTCCGCCGCTGCATGGAGCAAAGCGGCTTCGTCAGGGGCCAGCACCAGCAGCATATTGGCGGGATCGATCCCCAGTTCGACAAGGCCGGTGGCGTGCAACCCTCCAACCCGTTTCTGCATCGCTTCGGTGCGCAGCCACAGGAAGGGACGCCCTTCCCCGGCGCGCAGGCTGAACAGGGCGGCAACCCCAGCCCCGCTGCTGGCATCTTCCTGATCGGCGAAGATTTCATGCAGCCGCCCACGCGCCAGTCCACCGCCTAGTGCCGCGTCCACCCCGTCATGCCCCAGCGCAAAAAGCCCCGCTGGCGTAGCCGCGCGGCGCGGCTCCAGCTGTTGCAGGCTCTCCCTCAACCGGGCAAGAACAGGGGACGAATCGCGCATATGTTCACTATATGTTCTATTGTTCCTTTGCGCCAGTCGTCAGAACAGGGAGCGGGCAAGATACCAGCCCGGCACCGCCGCCAGCACCAGAAATGTGCCGAGCGGCACCCGCGCCGTCGCTGCCATTGCCCGGCCCGTCGCCAGCATGACGCCCAGCCCGGCCAGCGCCGCGATCAGCAGGATGAAGGGCAAGGCCTGCCAGCCAAACCATGCGCCCAGCGCGCCCAGCAACTTGGCATCGCCCAGCCCCAACCCCTCCCGCCCGCGCAGCGCGCGATAGGTCAGCGCAATCGCCAGCAGGCTTCCATAGCCCAGCGCCGCGCCGATGATCCGGTCGACCAGCACCACATCGGTCGCCCAAAGTCCCAGCGTCAGGCCCAGGAAAGCCAGCGGCAGGGTCAGCGCATCGGGCAACCAATAATGCCGCCAGTCGAGCACCGCCAGCGTCAGCAGCATCCAGCCCAGCGACGCCCAGCCAAGGCCGCCCAGATCCGGCATGGCGCCGATCGCCAGCGCGCCAATGACTGCGCAACTGAGTTCGATCCGCCCATGCAGCGGATCGATCGGCGCGCCGCACGTCCGGCACCGGCCATGCTGGAACAGGGCGCTGAGCAAGGGGATCAGATCGCGCGGCGTCAGCGTGCGGCCACAGCCATCGCAGGCCGACCGCCCCCGCGTCACGCCCCGTTCCTGCGGCCAGCGCAGGATCAGGGTGGCCAGGAAGCTGCCGAAAATCGCGCCGACCACCCCGCCCAGCAGCGTCGCCAATATCGGCGTCACAACGTCCCTTCGACCTTCAGCAATTGCGCATTGCCCACGGTCGCAAAGCCCGCCTGCCCCAGCGATGCCGCCAGCGTCGGATCAGCGGTTTCCACCCGCATGGTCGCGCTGTACCGGCCCGACCGCCAGATGCGCAGCGCGATCGTTTCCATGCCCGACTGGCTGGCGAGCGGCAGCAACAGCGCATCACCATCGCAGGCAAGGGCCCCGGAAAAACCCTGCGTCAGGTTCAGCCCCGGAAACTGCCCCGCCATCCGCGCCCGCACCCGTCCTTGCGCATGACCGCACCGATCGCCGATGAAATAGGCGGACACATCCTCCATCTGAAGCCCGGCGATCGGCAGCGGCGCGAAGGTCCGGCCAAGCGGCACCGCGCCGGTAACGTCATCCACTCCGATCCGCCCGAACCCAACCGTCAGCGCGCCCGATATGTCGTCGGCCAATCCCTTGGTCCGGGCAATGTTGAACCGCGCCCGACCCGTCAGCAACGCCAATGGAGAAAGGCCCGCGCGCACGCTGCCCATTGGCATGTCGCCCAGCATCAACTGGTCGATCCGCCCGCTCCATACCGTGCCCCGCACGTCACGCGCGGCCACGCCCAGCCGCTCCAGCCCGGACAGACCCAGCGCGACCCGCATCGGCAGGAACAGCAACAGCCCCAGCAGCACGATCAGCAACAGGATGATCCGCATCCGGCGGGACAGGACCAATCCCATCATTGCCCGCTTCCCCGTACCAGCACCGCCTGCACCGACAGGCTGCCAGCGGTCGGCGCGGGCCGTGCGCTCATCGTTTCGACCCGCACGCCCTGCGCTTCCAGCACCGCAATCCAGGAAAAGAGCGCGACCGGCCGGATCGCGGCGATGGCAATCTCCATCCGGTCCGGCCCCTGCGCCTGCGCGCGTTCCAGTGTCAGGCCCGCTTCGCCCGCACCCTGCCCGACCAGTTGGTCGAGCGGCGCGGCCGGGCCACCAGCCGCCGCACGGGGCAGCGCCTTCAGCTGCCGCACAGCCGTGCGCACCGCAGCGTTGCGCTCGGTCGCCTCGACCAAATTGTCGCGCGCCGACCGCTGCGCCCGATCAAGCGGCACTGCTACCCCGAACCAGAGGAGCACGCCTGCCAACAAGGCGAACATCACGCCCAGCATCACCTGCTCACGCGACGATCGTTCCGCCCAAAGCGCCTGCATCCGTTCCATCATGACCGCACCGTAATCTCTGCCAGCGTCCGCCCGCCCGGCTCCTGCGCGGGTGTCGCCGTAATCGTGAAGCCTGCCGCCTGTAACGCGAGCAGCACTATGTTGATGTCATCCGCCTTCGCCGCCGCCAGCGTGGCGCGCAGCATCCCGTCCGGGTCGCGCGACAGGCTGGTCAGCGCCACGCCCGGCGCATCCTGCATCGCCGCCATCAGGGCCGCGACCGGCGCGGTAAAGGCCCGTCCACCAGCGCCGCGCGCAGCCAGTTGCTGCTCCATCGCGCCAAGCGCCTGGGCCGCATCGCTCGCGCCGGGCACGACCTGCTGCGCCAGCGTCAGGCTTTCCGCGTCCAGCCGACTGGCCTCGCGATGGCTTTTGACGATGCCGACCAGTGCGATCAGCAGCGCGGCGAGCAGGATCAGCCCGCTCCACACAGCTGCGCGTTTCAGCACGCGCTGGTCGAGCTGCCGTCGCACCCGCTTGGCGAAATCACCCTGCCGCAGGTCGATGGGCGGGGCGTCGATCGCCGCGATGGCGCGCCCCTCGATCACGCCCCGTGGCACATCCACCACCGGCGCGTCGCCGATCAAAGCAGGCAGGGCCAAGTCGCCGGTCAGCGCCATATCCGTGCTGCGCAGCACCGTCATCTCGCCGATCAGCCCGCGCGAAAAACCCGCCTCCGGCTCCGGCAGCAAAAGCGGCGCTGGCACGATAATATCGGGGTCCAGCCCATGATGCTGCGCCCAGAGCAGCCAATGCTGCATGTCTGCCCGCGCTGCCAACGCCACGATATGGGGCCGTGCAGGGTCGTCCTGCACATCGGTCACCGCAAACAGTTGATCGGCGGGCAATATCCCGTCCGCCAGCGCCGCCAGCCGTGCCGCCGCGCGCGCCTGCCGCACCGGAAGGTCGGGATGCAGCGCCCAATGGAGCGCCACCAGAGCCGCAGGCGGCACCAGCATCACCCGCGCCTCAACGGGCAAGGCGGCAATGCCGCACGCTGCCAGCCAGTTCGCGCCCTCGCCCGATTGCACCAGCGCGCCATCGATCACGCGCATCCAATATGGCGGCGCGTCCTGCGCTTCGGGCAGAAACACGATCAGGGCGTTGCGCGCGCTCATGCCCCCGCACCCCAGCTGCGTCGCACCACGATTGCGGGGCTTTCCCGCGCGTCGATCAGCGACCGCTCCACCAGTTGCGTTCCCCCGACAGTCACCGCCACGTCCACTCCGAAAAATCCCGTCGTCAATTTGACCTGCTCGGCCACCTCGGTCATCGGCGACAGGCCGGCGAGCGAGGGCAAGGCCCAGAACTGGTTCGTGCTGCCGTAGCCGTCCGCGGGCCGCTGCGCCAGCAATTGCCGCGCCTGTCCGACGCTCAATTGCCCCGGCAACAGCATCGCGAACAGCGGCGCCTGCTCCGGCAACAGCGTGTTGATGTTGATCGGCGACAGATCCGTGACTGGCAATGCGCAGATCCAGGGTCGCACCGTCGCATAGATGGCAGGCGTAATGCCATTGACCGCGCGCAACTCGCTGGCATCGACCATCAGGCGGTTGGCCGCGCGATAGGGCCGCGCCATTTGCCCATAGACCGCATCCTCCGCCCCGCCCGGCTGCGGATCGCCATCGCTGTCGATCCAATCGGCCAGGCTCGCCGCAGCGCCCTGCGCCTGTCGCGCATCGACGCCCAGCGCCACCAGCAGCGCCTGAAATTGCGACACGCCGATGGGCCGCACCTTCAGGCTGGCCTCACTTTCGCCGCTGACCACGCTGTTGAGGTTGAAACAATTGCCGCCGTCGTTCACCCGCGCCGTCGCGATGCCGCCGGGCACCGGAATGCTTTGCGGCGCGCCCAGCCAGCCGCCCGCCAGCGTCATCTTCGCCGGATTGGCCGCGACCAGATCGCCGATCCGCAAGCGCGCAACCGCCGTGCCAGCCTCGGCATAGGCGCGCGCCTGATCGATCGCGCCGCCATTGCCGGTCATTCGCGTCGCCAGCGCCACTCGCTCCAGCGCGGTTGCTGCAACGACGGCCATCACCGCCACCAGCAGCAACACGGTCAGGAGCGCTGCGCCCTGTTCATTGGGGTTGCGCGGATCAGGCACCGGGCGCACCTTCGATTATCGGCTTTTCGACCGGGCCGGGCGCGACCAGAAAGCGCAAGGTCACCGGCGGCTCGCCCGTGCGGGTGAGCGTCATTTCCACCGCGCGCGGCAACAGGTCGGGCTGGGTCGGCGTCCAGTCGTCACGCCATTTCCCCTGCGCATCGCGGAATTTCAGCGCAACCGCCTCTACATCCTCCAGCAAGGCGGCTGGCTGATCCCCCGCTGCGCCATCCAGTTGCGCATAGGTTCGCCGCTCCAGCCGCCCCTGCCGCACCCAATATTCGACCTTCTGCAAGGAGGGTCGGGGCAGATCGCCCAGATTGTCCCACCCGCCCCGCACGAACTGCATCACCGGCTGATCCTCACCTTCATGATGCGCCCAGAAGGCGGGCGCCAGCGTGCCGCTCTCCGTACGGGTAATGCGTGGCACAGCCTGCCCCAGATCGCCCGCCAGCGCCCCGCCAGCCCGTTGCACCGCCGCCATATCGTCGAGCCGCGCCTTGACCTGTGCTTGCGCCGACACGCTGTTGCCCAGCAGGAGGACACCGGCGCTGGCGAGCATCGCAAAGATCATGAGAGCGACGAGCAACTCGATCAGGGTGAAGCCATCGTCACCCTTGATCCTGTCACATCCACATTGGTTGAGGCGCGCCACCATCACTCCACCACCCGTATGAAGCTCAACACTACGGGCGACGCGCCCGGCTGGCCATCGACGGTCAGGTCGACCTGCAACAGGCGCTGGTCGTCGGTCGGCTTGACAGTCCGGCTCCAGTGCCAGCGCCGTCCGCCATTCTCGACATCGCCCGCTTCGTCGCCGACCGATGGCGGCACCGGGTCGCTTTGCACATCGACCATCAGATTGCGCGCGACGATCTGGCCCAGCGCCTTGCTATCGAGATCAGCCGCCGTCCGCAGCGTCACCCCCTGCAACCGCACCAGCGCCAGCGCCGCTAGGCTGAACACCGCCAGCGCGACCAGCATTTCCAGCAAGGTGAAGCCGCGTTCGCCTTTCAAATGGTCGTCCCGGCATGACGGTGGAGGAGGTGGCCGACTACCCACCGACCATGACCTTTCCCGCCATGTCGACCGTCACCGACACCCGCTCGCCCTCGCGCGCCAGCGTTACGGTCAGCGGATCGGTCGGCAGGCCGGTGCCGTCGAAGGCGATCTGCTGCCGCCCATCCTTGCCGACCAGAGCGCGGGTGCCGCTTTTCCAGTTGGCGGTGACGAAAGGCTTGTCCTCCAGCGCCACCCATTGCCCGCCATCGCGGCGCTGAAAGCCATAGCCGGATGCGGAAACCCAAAGGCCCATGGGGGCGGCGGTCACGACCGCTTCGTCGCGCGCGGCGGCAACGCGCGCGGCGAAGCGGTCGGCATCCTCGATCACCCGCCCGCGCGGATCGGGGATGGCCAGCACCACGGCAGCCGAAATGAAACCGATGATCGTCAGAACGACCATCAGTTCGAGGAGGGTGAAGCCATTTCCGTTCGGTTCGAGCATGTCGAGAACCGTTTCTCGACTTCGCTCGAAACGAACGGATGTGGTTTTATAGCTCGCTGGAATGAATATCCGCATTTTCGCTCTCGCCGCCCGGCTGGCCGTCCGCCCCCAGCGAACTGATGTCGAACGCGCCCTTGCGCCCCGGCACGGTGTAGATATAGGCGCGGCCCCACGGATCGTCGGGCAGCTTCTTGATATAGCCGCCACGCCGGTAACGCTGCGGCTGCGCCAGCGATGCTGGCGGATTGAGCAGCGCCTGCAACCCGTCCGATCCCGCAGGATAGGTCAGATTGTCGAGCCGATATTGCTCCAGCGCCTGTTCGATCGTGGCGATGTCCGCCTTCGCCTTTTCGACCCGCGCAGTGTCCGTCGCGGGGATGACGTTGATCGCCACGATCGTCGCCAGCAGGCCGATGATGACGATAACGACCATCAACTCCACGAGGGTGAAGCCATGTTCGGCGGAACGCCGGGCGGACCCGAATCCTTCTTCCCCGTTCGTCATGAGCCTGTCGAAGGACTGCTCTTTCCTTCTGAAGAAGGGCAGGGCTTCGACACGCTCAGCCCGAACGGATTTTAGTGTAACCATATTCAACTCCTAAGCCCCGGTCAGGCTTTGCAGCTGCAAGATCGGCAGCAGGATGGACAGGATGATGACGGCGACGATCGCGCCCATCATGATGATGATGATTGGTTCCAGCATAGCGAGCGCGGTCGAGGTGAAGGCGTCGAATTCGCGTTCCAGATAATCCGCCGCCCGCTCCAGCATCGTGTCGAGCCGCCCGGCGCTTTCGCCGCTCGCGGCCAGATAGACCAGCAAGGGCGGAAACACCCCGGCCCGCCTGAGCGCCGCCGACAGGCTGCCGCCGCCACGAATGGCCTCGACAATATCGTCCGAAGCGTGTCGCAATACCCGGTTGTGGACGGTGTTGGCCGTCAGTGTCAGCCCCTCCAGCAGGGGCAGGCGGCTTGCCACCATGGTCGACAGCGTCCGCGCCATCCGCGCCGCGTGCAGATCGCGGGTCAGCTTGCCGATCACCGGCAGCCCCAGCAGCATCGCATCGAACCGATAATGGAACCGCTCATTCTTCATCGCCCGCCAGAAGCCAAGAGCCGCCAGCCCGGCCAGGATCAGCAGCAGCCACCACCAGCCCGCCAGAAAGGCAGAAAGGCCCATCACCATCCGGGTCAGCAACGGCAATTCCTGCCCCACCGTATCGAATTGCTCGACCACCTTGGGCACGACGAAGATCATCAGCGCCGCGACGACCAGCACGGCAAAGCTGGCCAGCACCGACGGATAGGCGATGGCGGTCAGCACCTTAGAGCGCATCTGCGCCTGCCGCTCCATCAGGTCCGACAGCCGTTCCATGATCGCGGGCAGGCTGCCTGAACTTTCGGGCT
>NZ_BARE01000057.1 GCF_000367345.1 Sphingobium xenophagum NBRC 107872 | reverse complement strand
CCAGCCCGAGGCGTAGCGCACGGCCCGGTCCCAGTCATAGCCGTGAAGCGTGCGGCCGCGCAGGATGGCGTCGTCGCGGGCGTCACCTTCGCCGCGGCCGACCTTGCCCTCGGTGAAGCCGAAGTTGCGCGCCTGCCGCTCCTCGTCGTTGGCTCTTGACATCGCTTCCATGACTGGGCGCAGCGCGAGTGCCCGGTCACGCATCCGCGCGACCCTCGCTTCTCGGTCTGCCTCGTTCGGGAGATCCGGGAATCGTTGCCAGGCGTCGGCGAGGATTGCCGCATGGTCGGGCCTCCGGCCGCGGGCGATCCAGGTGGCCGCGTCGGCGGGATCGAACGGCTCGGAGATCATCGGTCGCCCTCCGCGCGAAAGCCGAGGCTCGAAGCGGTCAGGCTGTCGAGGCCGCGCGCGAGCGCCTCGTAGCGTCCCGTGAGATTCTCGATTGCCCCGAAGGCCCGTGCGTTGGGCGGCGCCGATGGCACATCGAGACGGAACGGCAGGGTCCGTTCGGCCATCTCGGGGAAGACGGCGCCGAGCAGGATTGCGGCCACCCGGTCGGCGACGGCATCGACGCGCTTGCCGAAATGATGCTTGTCGAGGCCCGGCGCGGCTTCGAGATGCGCCATCGGCGCGATGACGTCCGGCAGGCGGGCGAGCAGCCCGGCTCCCAGGCCGTAGTCCGAATGCATCGAGATCAGACCCTGCCGTTCGAGCGAGATCTCGGTGAAGGGGATATGCACCCGGTAGGAATAGCTCGGCGCCTCGACGCCGATCCGGGTGCGTGTGAGCAATATGCGCATCGCTCCATCCCCCTCAGGCGACCAGCCGCGGCGCGGCGGGCGCGGCGGCAGGGAGATTGAGGTCGCGGCGGATACGCGCGGCAAACCGGTCGGGCTCGACGAGCTCGCGGACGGATGCCCAATGGTTGCGTTCGCCGATATAATCCTGGCGGTCGCGGACCCTGCGAAAGCAGACCTCGCGGTCGGGCCCGAACGGCCCGAGCGAGAACTGGACCCAGAGCATGTCGGCGTGGAGCGTGATCTCGCCGGACACCGCCGGCCCCGCCTTGTTGGAGCGGATGTCGAAGCTGCCCTCATCGAGACTCAGCGCTTCTGCGAGGCGGCGGAGGGCCGCGCGGCCCTCGGAATGGAACAGCTTCTTGGCGGTCTCGTCATAGGCGACGCCGCGCAGGGCGAGCGTCTTGAGCATCGGCCGGTTTCTGAGGTCAGCGATCCGCGCCATGCAGTCTCGGCGCAGCTCGGCATCGGCCGGCCGATCGGCGCAGACCTGCGAGAGATGGCGCACGAGCAGGATGACGGCGGGGTCGGTTTCGACCTCGATGCCGGCGTTGCGGCAATCGGTGATGGCTGCTTGGATAGCGTGGAGCGTGGTGCCGATCGTGACCAGCGCGCTGGGGTCGAGCGCCTGGCCGTAGCGAAATGCCACATCGTAGGTCATGGGGTCCTCCGGGAATCTCGAGCGGTTCTTCCGCTCGCGCCCCCGGCCCCCCTTCCCTCTCGTCCCCCCGGCGGAATGGATTCGAACCTCGCTGCTGGCCCTGCCGAACGACGACAGCGGCGCAGCGACGGTGTATTGCCGCCGGACACGGCGAAGAGCTGGGGCGGACGGAGGAACTGGATGGACGATATCGCGGGCTGGATCGCCCCGATCGCGACGATGATCGCCGCTATGATGACCGCGGCCAATCTGGGCGCGAAGGTCACCGGGTCGGGATTCCTGGTCTTCACGATAGGATCGATCTGCTGGTCGCTCGTGGGGCTATCGACCGGGCAGACCAACCTGCTCGCGACGAACGGCTTCCTGACCGTGGTCAACCTGGTCGGCGCATGGCGATGGCTGGGCGAGCAGCGCCGATACGAAGAGGGTGGCAAGTCCGCCGAGAGGGCCAGCCGCCGATGCTCGAGCGATGAGCTGTTCACCGCGACCGGACTCGCCGGGATGGAGGTGGACGATTGCCACGGACAGCGCATCGGGCGCGCGGTCGAAGCACTCCTCGAGTCCGCGTCGGCGAGGATAAGTTATCTGGTCGTTTCCCGGGGCGGTATCGGCGGTATCGACGAGACGCTGCGCGCGGTGCCTTGCGAGGTCGTCTGCTTCGCTGCGCGACGCCTCTCGCTGACGATCGACTTGGCGGGGTTCGAGGAGCTACCCGTCCTCGCGACGGGCGACTGGCCTGCGGAAGCGCCCCGGATTGGGTCCGACAAGGACGCCCGCCTGCAGGCGACTTGAGGTCGGCAATCGCAATGTTATCCCCGCCTGACCAATCGGATTTTGCGGCAGGCGCCCGGACCGATGGCGCGGGCTATGTGACCGGCATAGACGCCGCAGGCCGCCCAGTAGGCGGCGAGCGGAGGCTTGCGGCTGCGCCAGCTCGCCTCGGCGCGCTCTCTCGCGTCCTGCTGGAGTTCGAGAAGCAGGTCCCGCAGCATGCCCCGCGTTTCCGGATCGAGTGCCCGCAGCCTGGCGACGGCCGGCAGTGTGAGGATCGGATTGCGGACCTCCGCACGATTCGAGCGAGCGGGAATCCGCTCGGTGGCAATGAACTGGTGGGACATGAGGGCTCCTCGAACTGCAGGAGCTCTCGCTCCCGTCGGGCTGCCCTCGCACCCCCTCTCTTCTCTGGCGGTGAGGTGGTCGACGTCGGATTCAGGATAGCGTCGGCGTCTCGAACGGGTTGATCACCGGAACATCGAACGACGCGAAATCGGCGACATTGCGGGTCGCAATCGTTAGGCCGAGAACACGCGCGGTCGCGGCGATCAGGGCGTCCTCGTAGAGATGCTCGCTCTTGCCATGCATGAGCTTTGCCCAGGTGCGATAGATGGCGGCGTCTATGGGAAGGACATTCCAGGCCTCCGCGAGCGCATCGGCCCAGGTTTCGATCTCATCGGCGCGGGCCGGGTCCTGGCCGCGGGTGATTTCGATGCCGGCTTGTATCTCGCCGAGCGTAACGGCCGAGATATGGAGCGTGCTGTCGTCCTGCGCTTCGAGCCACGCGAGCACGGCCCCATGGGGGCGGACGCGGCGAAGCTCCGAAACGATATTGGTGTCGAGGAGGAACATCAGAGGGCGGGCGACGCGCGGTGCTTCCCCCGGCCCCGCGGCGGGATCACGAGATCGCCTCGGCCGGGGGGCGCCAGAAGTAGGTCCTTGAGTGTCGGGCGAGCACGGCTTTGAAGGCGATGCCACTCGGCGGCTGGTACCAGCACCGCCGCTTCGACGCCGCGCTTGGTGACCATCTGGGGTCCATGGGTCGTGCATGCCTCGAGCATTTCGCTGAAGCGCGCCTTTGCGTCCTGAACGGGCCAAGCCTGCATATCGATTCCTTTCTGACTAGTTATCTAACTAGTCCGCGAGATATTTCAATTCCGTTCCGGGATCAGCCGGTCATGCGCTCGCGATAGATGTCGGCCGCCCACTGCTCGATCCAGGGCGCGGTCGTCTCGTCATGGTCGAGATCGCCGCATTCGATGAGTTCCCGCATTTGCTCGCGCGCCTCGGCGATCGCCGCCTCCCAGGGGTCATCGGGCTGCGCGGGCGCGATTGGGGGAATCTGCACGGGAAGCTGGCGCTGCGGCTGGCGCAGGCGCGCATGCTGGGCGTGGACCCAGTGTTCCATATGGTCGGCGACGATGGCGTCGGTCTTCACGCAGCCATCGCGCCGGGCCGCGGTCCTCGCTGCGACACCATAGGCCTGGCTGTCGATCGAGGCGATGCGGTGCCGGAAGGCCGCGAGATAGGGGAGTGCCTCCCCTTTCACGCCGAACAGATGAAGCCGGATGCGCCGCGGAAGCACCCGATCGAGATGGTCGACGACGGCCATCAGTCCTTCGGGGCCGTGGATGGAACGCCGGCACATCGATCCAACGCCGACGAGCCCGGCGCGCTCGATCGTGCCCGACAGGGCATCGGCGCAGCGCTCATAGTCGGCGGGTAGCCGCCCCTGGATCACCGGCATGAAGCTGTCGAGGATGTCTTGGTCCTCACCGCGCAAGCGGCACTCGATATTGGCGCGGATGGTGCGCGATATGCGGTCGAGGATCTCGTCGCGGTCGCCGGCGACCTCATGCTCGACGCAATAGTCGAGGGCCGCCCACCAGCGAAACGGGTAGGCGGCGGCGAGGCGGACATAGTCGCCCACGGTCCAGGGATAGCCGCCGTAGGTGGTCATCGCGCTGAAGCCGGCGCTGTCGAGGCAGAGGCTGTGGAGCCCGGCCGCATTGGCGAGCGGACCAGTCGTCCAGCCCGTCCATTCGCGCCAGCCGCGCCGCCGCGACCAGCGCGAAAGGGCGTTCGCCGAGATGAGCACGGGCTGCTGCAACTGGCGCGCGCGATCGAGCAATTTGCTGTCGGACAGGTGGGGTAAGCCGATCATCACCGCTATCGTGCGCGGCTTGACCCGATCCATGTTCATATTATGTTCCTTGCAAAAGGAGATTTCCGATGACCGATTCCGCAGCCCGTTTTCTTGGGCATTTCGATCTGGACGTGACGCTGCGCGATGCGGCGCTCGACGAGCAGAACCGCCCGACCCGGCGGATGATCGCCAACGCGGCCATCGGCATGCATGTCGAGGACGCCTTCTATTCGGTCCGCGAACTGCGCGAGGCGGTGACCTGGATCCACGAGGGCGAGCTTGGCGGGAAGCGCAAGCTGGCCTCGATCCTCAGCAATCCGGCGGGCGACGACTTTCAGCGCTGCATCTATTTCTGCCTCGCCGGACGCGGCGTGGTCGAGATGATCGACGATCTGATGTGGCTCGAGGAGCTGCTCGAGGCGCGCGGCCGGATCGCGGGCAAGATGCATCGCCGCAAGGTCAAGGCCCGGCCGCTCGTGCGGCCCTATGTGGCGGACGAGCCGGATGGCCCGGTGGTGTCAACGGCGGAGGATTTCCAGCAGGGCCAGTCCTGGTGGGCCGATCCCGGCCTGGGTGCCTGAAGCCTGCGGGCGTCAGGCGCTTGGCGCGCCGGCCCCTGCTCTACCCTTTGCCTGGTTGGGGATGCCCGGCGTGCGCTTCCGCCGAGCAAGGCCGGGCCTTGCCGGCGATCAGCGCTCGCATGACAGCCGTTCACCGCGCCGCCACCGCGCTGGCTCCAGCCAGTTTCCGGCAAGGGCGCCCGCGTGTCGCCGCTGCGCTTCGCTGAAGGCGGCCGCATAGCGCGAAGCGCGGGCGGCGTCGGACCTCAGATATTGCGGCTGCGGGATGGCGAGTCCGGCCGAGATCATCACTTCGCCGAGGTCGCGTCCATTGATGGAAACCATGGCAACCGGCCTGCCGTAGCTCGATCGGGACGAGAGACGGATCTGCGCGTCGCCGCCCCGCAACGTCCGCGCGGCGAGGTCCTGGGCGGCTTTCCCACACTCCCAGCAGGCACCGGCCCGTTCGCACATCTGGTGCCGTTCGAAGGCATCGACCCCGAGCAGGCGGAAATCGGTCGCGACCGTGTCGCCATCGAGGGCGCGCGCGGTGGCGCTGAAGGACGTGTCCTCCGCCGCATCGCTGGGCGTGCAGGCTGCCGCCAGCAGCAGAGCCAGGACGGGAAGCCGTTTCATGCGACCATTTCGAGGACGATCAGGCCCGGCGTTGCCGGGTCGGTGGACACGCGGAACGGTTGCAGCGGGTTCGCGGTGCGCAGGATGCTGACCCTCTCCTGGGAATGATCGAAAATCCGGCCCGCGACGCGCAGCGCGTTCTCGCGGCTGCAGAGCAGGCCGCGCTTGGGCGACAGGGCGTTCCTTTCGATGGCGATTGTCATGACATGATCCACTTCATCACGAGGATATACGGATTGATGTTCAGGCGAACACCGTCTTGTGGATTTTGGTGACGGGCACGATCGACCAGGCCCGCTCCATCAGCCGGCTGATCCGGTAGAAGCAGCCATTGTCCGGGTCGCGGAGCATCAGGCTCCGGCTGCGCTTGCAGACGACGAACTCCTGCGCGACGTGGCCGTCGGTGAAGGTCACCGGCTGGTCGAGCCGGATGCGATCGCCTTGGGCGAGCTTGCGCCCGCGCAGGGCCAGATTGGCGCGGCAGCGTTCGCGCCAATCGATTGCGTGACGATGCTCGGTCGGGGTCAGGAGATCGAGGATACGCTCGGGGCACTCGGCTTCGCATGGACCCATATTTTCGGTCATGTCCTTATACCCGAAGATCATTCCGTCCTTGTCGCGCGGGTTCCACCGCACGAGGCAGACGATGGCGAAAACCTCGCCGCCGATGCCGTTCTTCATGACCTGCACCGCGGCGTAATAGACCCGGTTGCCGGGGCAGGCCGAGGCCAGCACCTTGAGTCCTTGCGTGCCGCCATCCTCCTGTGGGCGGTCGTAGGTACACTGGGCGTCGAGGTAGGATTTGGCGGTTGCGTGGCCGCCGAGCGACGCACGCGGCATGTAGAGCCATCCCATGATGGTGTTCCTTTGCTTGTCGGTAATTGGGGAAGCGGGAGCCTCGGCGGCGCTCAGGCGGCGAGCGCCGGCACGGCCGGATCGGCGGGCGCGGCATCGCTCTCGGCACCGGAGAAGCTCTTCAGATAGGCGAAGGCCTGCTCGGCTTTGGCAGCCGCGTGGATGATGGCGGTCTTGTCGCCGCGCAGGATGCCGAGCCAGTGCCCGACATAGCTCGCATGGCTGTCGTGCAGCAGATTGGGCAGGCCGAGATCGGCGCAGCAAAGGCCGGCCCCGATTTCTGCGACGAGCTCTTCGAACGCATAGGCCTTATCGCCGAAGCGCTTGCCGAATTTGCGCGCGAGCCGGTCGGGGTGGCCCGACCAGTGGACTGTCTCATGGCACCTCGTCGAGGCGTACAGATCCATGCTGCGGAACGAGCTGCGGCTGGGCATCTGGATGTGATCGAATGTCGGTGTGAAGTAGGCCTGGTTGCCGCCGTGGCGGACGTCGGCGGGGATCGCGTCGAAGAAGGCGTCGATCGCGGCCTGGTGCGTCGAGGGCTCCACCGGCACCTCCGGCTCTTGCGGAGCATAGAAATAGGCCGGAAGCGCGTCGATCTGATCGGCATTGAAGACGACGTAGTGGCGAAGGAAGCGGATGTTCTTCTCGACCTCCCTGCCGGTTTCGGGATGCTCCTCGGTCTTCTTGAACGAGGAATAATAGACCGAGATCGCGCCGGTTTCGCCGCGCCGTACATTGGCCCCGAGCGCCTCGGCCTGGCGATAGGTCATCCAGAAGCGCGAGCGGTAGCCCATCGCGTCGCCGAGCGCCCACAGGTAGAGCGTATTGATGCCGGTATAAGGCGTGCCGCAATGCCGCAGCGGGCGCCCGCCGGCGCCGCTGCACCGCCAGGGTCTCGACCAGGGCGGGACGCCTTCCTCGAGCTTGCGAATGATGAGGTCGGTGATTTCCGCGGCGACGTCGCGGCTGGAGCGTCGTGAAGCTGACATGGTGGGAACTCCGGTGCGGACGAGAAGGAAACCGCCAGCGCGGGGTGCGCGCCGGCGGTGAGCACTCCAGTTGGTGACTGGCGTCAGGCCGCGAGCGCGTCCTGATCGTCCAGCTGAGATTCGCCGTCGGCGTCGTTCCCCGCGACCGTCTCCCGATCGTCGCCCTGATCCTCGGTGCTGTCGTCGACATCGAGATCGTCGGCGGGCACCTGGTCGAGGAACTTCATGGCGTTGGGCACCCAGGCCAGCGCCGCGTCGCGAACCTCCGGCTCGACGATCGCCTCGCCCGCGAAGAGCTTGGCGCACGATTCCGAGATCTCCGACTTCTTCATCGTCGCGTGACGCGCGGTGAGCGCGGCGCCGCCGACATCGGCGAGCAGCGTCAGGATCGAACCCTTGCTGACCCGGTCGAAGAAGTTCTCCGAGGTCGGCCGCCACCAGCTCGCGACGTCGATCTCCATGATCGTCGCGAGACGGTTGTGGAGCGGGGACTGTTCGGCGCGGGAATTGGGCGCCTCGAGCGACATCGCGACGATATAGCCTAGCCAGGCCGCCTTGCCGTCGTCGTCGAGCGCGCGGAACGCCTCGAACCGCTCGACCTGCGAGGGATATTCGGTCCAATCGGCATCGAGCCCGTCATGCGCTTCGGCGAGATAGCTGCGGGCACGGGTCGCGGGCTGCTCGCCGGTGACCGGGTCCTGCGGCGAGCGTGCGCGGATGGTCGAGCCATAGGCGCTTTCGGTGCTCATGCGGTCGTCGATCATCACGAACAGCGCATAGTCGAGCGCGAGCGCCGGATGGCTGAGGAGGGTCGCCGCCAGGACGTCGCGCCGCTGCATCGCAAGCTCGTCGTAGAGCCGCGCGCTGAGCGGCTTGCCGCCGGGCGCGACCGCTTCGGGCCGCGACGCCGGAGGCGCGGATTCCCTGCCTGCCCCGCTCGGCCGGCTGCGCGCCCCGTTGACCGCGGTGTCGCCGGTTTCCTCCTCGGTGCCGCCGATCCGGACGGGCTCCTCGCTGTAATATTCGGCGTCGAGGACCATTTCGCCCCTGGGAGTGAGCTTGAGGAAGGCGCCGACCAGCGGGCGCAGCTCGTCCGGCAGCACCGGCGCGACGTTGCGGATCGCCTGCTCCTCCTCGGTGAGCGCGTCATATTCCTGGTCAAGCGCCTTGTAGGCGTCCTCGCCGATGGCATCATCGTCCATCTCGACGGAGATCACTTCCTGCCGGGCCGAGATCGCCTCGATCCGGGCCTGCTGTTCCTCGGTCAGGTCGGCCGGGGGCAGGATGACGCGATAGAGGCCGGCAGCCGCGCTGTGGGTATAGTTGGACGCGATCGGCCGGATCCAGCCAAGGCCGAGTTCCTCACCGACGCGCTTGGCTTCCGCTTCCATGATGTCCGCGGCCAGCCGCTGCGCGATCTCGGGATTGACCCACTTGTCGCCGCTGTCGCTGAAGAGATCGCGGTCGACCTTGCCGCCAGCCTCCGCATAGCGATCCTCGCCGACCAGGATGGCGACGGGGTCGGTCGAGTTCATGGTCTCGTTGGCGATCACGCGGCGGATCGTGTCGGCGTTGGAGTAACTGGTGCCGTAGCTGTTCCAGACGAGAAGCTGCTTCTCCTGGTTCTCGGTCGACGCATAGGCCTTGGCGACGTCGAGCGTGATGGTGCCTTCGCTCAGCGCCTCGAAGATCGGCTCAGCGAGCGTCGCCAGCCGCAGGCGGCCCTCGACGAAGCGGCGGTTGAGGCCGAACCGCTTGGCGACACCCTCGATGTCGCCCGTCAGTCCAATGAAATACTGGAACGCGCGGCATTCCTCGGCCGGGGTCATCTTGAGCTGATGGAAGTTCGCCGCGGTCGAGGTCTCCGACAGGGTCGCCTCGTCGCCGACCAGAACCTTCACGGGAACGTCGTAGGTTTCAGGGTCAATGACGCCGCGGTCGGCGAGCATCCGCAGGCCGCGGAGGCGGCGACCGCCGTCGAAAACCTCGAAGGTGCCGCGCGGCTTCTTCACTGGCGTGACGAGAAGGTTCTGCAGAACGCCGCGCGCTTCGAGATCGGCCGCCATTTGCGGGATTTCGAGCAGTTCGTCGGGCCTTTTGCGGACGTTGATGGGCGATAGGGTGAGTTTGGCGAGCTTTACGGAAGCGGTCATGGGAAGGAGCTCCATCTGGCGTCCGGATCATCCCGAACACCAGCTCCGTCCCCCCTTCCCTTTCCCCGATCTGCTTCGGCCGAACTTGCATAGGCCGGAGCCGCCAGTCGCTCACCTGCGGAAGCTTCGATTTTTACTGTCGATGAACTGGTCGATGGTTAGGCTTGGTCCAGGGGGTGTACGTGAATCCGCTCGATCTGATCTCGGCCGCGCCGTGGAAGCGCGCTGCCTTCACAACCTATGCGCTTTCGCTATCCTTCTTCGAGGCGGTGCTTCTCGACGCTTTGCTGCGTGGCGGCGGGCGCAATGCTCTTGTTCTGGCCGATCCTGAGGGCGTGCGTGCCGGTTTGAGCGAGGAAGGGGCGCGCAGGGTCGGCCGCGACTATGAAATCGAACCCGTTGCCTGCACCAATCACGGCGTTTTCCACGCGAAGGTCTGCGCACTTTTCAGCGAGGACGATGCTCATCTGCTCGTCGGATCGGGAAATCTGACCTTCGCGGGCTGGGGCGGCAATCTCGAGCTGGTCGAGCATCTCCATCCTAGTTTCGCTGCGGACGCCTTCGACGATGCGGCCGACTTCTTCGGACAGATTTCGGCTTCCGCTCAGATCATCACGACAGCGGGACCGGCGTGCGAGACGATCGCTGCGTCGTTACGCCGGTCGGCGCAAGGACAGCCGCGGCCGGGCAATGTTCGCATGGTCCACAGCCTCGACGCGCCTATTGCGGAACAACTGGCGCTCTATGCGGAAGATCTGGGCGGCGTGACGCGCATGACAGCTGTTTCGCCCTATTACGATCTTCGCGCCGAGGGGTTGAATGCGCTCGCGGCGCTGCTGGAGATCGATGAAGCGCATCTCCATGCCCACCGCGCAGGCACGGTCCGCGGCCAGGGTTCGAACGCCTGGCCCTTCGAGGGTGGCAAGAGGTGGAAGGCTATCGATGCCGCCGACGCGTTCGGCCAGGATGACAGGCCGCTTCACGCCAAATCGATCGAACTGGTGTGCCGCAAAGGCCGCCTCGTTCTGAGCGGCAGCGCCAATGTGACGCATGCCGGACTGTTCGGCCGAAACGTCGAAGCCGGTGTGCTGCGCGTTCAGCGAGGCAGCAAGAATTATTGGGTGACGGCGCCGGCGACGGCCCCTGCACGACTGCCGGCCGACGAGCAGGACGAGAATGACGCGGTGGCATCCGCGGTCGGGGTCCTGGGCGCATCGCTCGAAGGCGAAACGATAACCGGCCGAACGCTCGCGCCCAGACTCTCCGGGAGCGCAAACGCCGTCCTGCGAACGCCCAGGGGATCCCACATGTTGGGCTCGGTGTTGATTTCCGACGACGGCCATTTCGAGGTCGATGCACCGCGAATCGAGTTCGAAAGCTGGGAGAATGGTCGCCTGATCCTCGGGCTTGAGCAGGACGGCAGACGCTGGGAGGGTTTCGTGTCGATCGCGGCTGCCCTCGAACTGATCCGACGCACGGGTTCGATCGCGCCCCGCCTCATGGCGATGCTCGCCGGCACGGAGACACCGACGGACGTTGCCGCCATCCTGGCATGGTTTCGTGAGGATCCGAGCCGCATGCCGGCATCGCTGGGCATTGGCGGCGGGGGAAGCACCGGCGGACCCAATGAGAGCGAAGGAGCGGTAACGCTCGCGGACCTTAAGGCGGCTGGCCTTGGCGCACAGTCATTTTCTGGAGCGAGCGACGGCGAAGCAACGTCCGCCTGGCGCCATTCCATGGCCCTCATCCGTGCCGTCTTCAGACAGTCGCGCGGACCCTGGGGCGGCGGCGGCGAGACCGATGACGACGACGATGAGGACGAGAAGGACCGGGAAAAGCGGGCGCGATCGGAGGAGGCGGCGAACCATCGGTCGCTGCAACTCTTCGACGAGCTCCTGACGGCCATGCTGGCGCCCGAGGCGGAGGGCCGCAACGCGCTCATGGCTCTGTCGCTATCGCATTTCCTGGCGGACCGGATCAGGCCGGCGCCGGGCAAGGTGCAACTCTGGCTCGACAAGGTGCTTGCGCACGTCGTTGCGCTTGACGGACCCGAAAGCGACATCGCCATCGCCTCCATTCTCCTTCATCACGCAGCTGATCGCCGGGACGACAATGCGATCCGGGCACGTCGCTATTTCCTGCGCCGCGGGATCGACCCGGCAAGCCTTTCCGTCACTCCGGATGTAATACCGGCATTCATGGATTTGCTGGGATCGGGCGTCGACCTCGACAGCTTCCTCGGCGAGGTCCTGACGGCAAGGACCATGGGTGAGCAGATCGACGCCTATCTTGCCGCTGGCGATGGCCGTGGCCCCCATGTCGGTTACGATAGCCTGAGGTCATCGCCGCACTGGCCCAATCTAGAGCGGGCGCTGCGTGATCCTTCGTCATACGCCAAACTGACGGTACTCGACTCCTTCAGACCCTCCTGCCCGCGGTGCCACATTCGCCTGCCTCTGGCGGCCGGGGAAGATCTGCGGTTGCGGGGTCTCAGCACCTGCTGCGGCCGAATCCTCATCAATCGGGATTGCTGACGATGACGGATCTGAACGAACTCCTCGATACCGCGCGCTCCGCTGGCGAGGCTCGCGCGGTCGACAGGAGCAAGATCAACTTCGGCGGGGTAGACCCGCTGGGCCTTAGGCAGATCAACTTCGGCCTGATGGACCGGGTGCTGCCGGACCTCAACAATGTGGCAAGCCACATCCGTCCCTACACCCTGATGGCCTGGGCCTGGCGGAGGGTGCGCCATGTTCTGGAGCGGGGAAAGCGGCAGAGCGCAAAGCCCGAAGAGATGCGCGATTTCGTCGACCGGATCGAGGCTATCTACGCGTGGTCACAGTTCCTGATCGACCCGCGTGCGGACATTCCGGGGGCGCAAGCCATGCGGCCGATGCTGGACGCGAAGCAGTATCGTTTTGGCGGTGAGGAATGGGAAGCCCGGCGCAACATGCGACGCTATTCGACAGGTTTCATATCGCCGCTGAACTACGGGCCGAGCCTGCGCACCATGGGCTGGCTGATCCCGGTCGAGGGCGCGGCAGGCATATTCCAACCCGATGCTTCCCTCGACCCGGTGCTCGACGCCTTCGAAAGAGGTTTCGGGGCGGAGCTGGGCCACGAGGCGTTCAACCGCTTCGGCAACGTGGTCGTCAGGCGCGCGGATGCCGAGCGCTGGGGCAAGCTTTGGACGATGGACAAGCCTCGCGCCGCGGAGGCGAAGGCCATGTTTACGAGGCTCGGCGGTGAACGGGCAGCTCCAGCCCGTCAGAAGGGTGTCGCGCTGGTCCAGGCGGCCTATGCGAATCTCGACGACGAGGAAGCCACCTACGAGGACATCAGGGTTCGGATGGCCGATCGCGCCGAAGCCTGGGACAGCGCGAGTGACCGCCCCCTGGCAGCGGACGAATGGCGCGCGGTGCAAATCCGCCAACTGTTCCGTCTTGCCCTCGAAGGCATGTTTTATTGGACGATCGGCGCACTCCTGCCTGGTCCTCGCTCGACGACACAACTGGCCCGGGCCTTCATCGGCGCTCTCGATAAGAAGTCATTGGCGGATAGTGCCGAAGCCTGGATTCTCGCATCAAAGGACGCAACCAACCCGGTGGAACGTCTTCGCGCCCTGCAGGGAGTCTTGCGTGACCAGGACCAGCTTCCAGCCGCTATCGTCGCTGCCCTCGCGCTCTGCCTGCGGGAAGCGCCGAACCAGGGTCATCCGTTCGAAAATCCGGATCGCTTGCCCCTGAGCCGGGCCAAGCGGGAGGCGCAAGGCTGGGGTGAGCTGACGCCGGCCGGTTTCGTCTGCCACATGCTCGAGATCTGGATCATGGCTCAGCACGCCTATTGGTCGGTAGGAAGAGGCCTTGCCGATGCACGCAATCGGGGCAAGACGATCCTGCGGTTGCGGATTGTCATGGACGAGGGCGGATGGACGCTGACGCCGGGCACCACCCGGCAGGGCAATCCGCCGGAGCCGACGCCGGACCGGCTGGAGACAGCCACCAGCCTGCTCGTCGAGTGCAGGCGACTCTAGAGAGCCGCTAGTGTCGCATCCGTGCAAGGAAATGGATGCGCGCTGCGATACAATGTTGCTGCGACCCGAGGGGCCTTCGAGTCGAAAGTTTCGGCGGCCTCCCACTTCCAAGCCTGTCCGGTCCTTACCGGGCAGGCTCTTTTTATGAGGTACGGGCGTGCCGCCAGCTCATGCCGGCAGCGCGCAAAGTCGGGCTTCAGCCGAACGCCGCCTCGTAGAAGGCAAGCCTCAGCGGCTCGTCCAGATAGGCTTCCTGCTCGATCCTGAGCGCTGAAGGGAAGACATCGCCGCCCGCGAGCCAGGCGGCTTCGGCATCCGGCGCCGCGACTACATCGGCGAGCGCAGTGGCAAGATCGAACCGGTCCACCGCATAGCCGGCGTTGAGCAGCGCGCCCTGCAGCGCGATCTCGTAAACCGCGCGCAGGGCGACCGACGCCAGCACGGAGGGGATAACGGCTTCCTCGGGATTGCTCGTGGCAATCCGGCACTGCTCGGCGTCAAGCGACACGGTGGTGCGGGATACGATCGGCCGGCTCGGATGCGCGGTGCAAAGGCCATCGGCGAGAACCGCGCAGGGCGCCAGGCTCTCGAGCAGCGGTCGATCCCAGCCGTCGCGGCGCCGCGTGGCCAATGCGGGAACGGCCTCCACGACCCCGGCGGGAAGGCTGCGCGCGAGGAACAGGATTTCCGGTGCGGTCGCCGCGACGCGCGTGTGACAACACCAGGCGCAGCGCGGACCGCATGCAGCTTCGGTCCGGATCTGCGCTGGGGTTCGCCGCTCGATGGTCGCATAGAGATAGCCGAAGAGCGGGTCGAGGGTGCCGGCGGAGCGCGCTTCGTCGATGGTGCGCCGTATCGAGCGCATCTCCCGGACGATCTCGCTGTCCGGGCTTATGTATGGGCGAGCCTCGCCAACAGACGAGGAAACCACGTCCGTCACGGCATGTTCTCCCGGCTATATTATCGTTATTTGCGCGCATTGAGATAGATAGATCATATCTGCCATTACTGCTACGCGCCGGTCCTCATTTCTTGTAATTTTACAGTGTTTTACAAAAGCAGCCCGTGACCCGCCGGGTTCGACCATGGAAGTAACCTGCGTAGCTGAAGGACGTCGAATGTTCAGCCCTGCGTTCAAACCAGACTGGCCTGCCGCCGCCGAACTCGGGCGGCAACTTCGCTTCGTCGACCCAGTGGCGCTCATGCACCTCTCGCGCGGCCTTACGTTCAATCCGCTCCGGTCAGCTGAAGTGCTGGACGATGTCCTCGTCCATTTCAACGAGACCAGCGGCTATGTCGCCGAGGTCGAAACCTGGGTTCGCGCAGGGGGGCTGCAGGCCGGGGCTTGCCCGGCTTATCCCGGCGGGCGGATCATCGCCGATGTAAGAGAGGCGGCGAACGCCGAGGGAAAGACAGCACACACTGCGGCTATCCTCAAAGAGGCGCGGGAGGCGGGCGTCGCGCCGGCCGTCTTCCTCAGCATGGTCTCGCCTCTCCTCGACGTCGCCATGCGCGTCGAACTGCCGATGCGCGCAATTCTGCACGGGAATCCAGCTCTCGCGTGCACTTACACGCTCTATCTCCACACGCTGTTGACCAGCGAGGGGGAGGCCTATCTATATTACGGGATCACCAAGCGGGGCTGGAACATCCGTTTCCACGAACACACCCGCGCGGCAGTCGCGACAGCGTCCAAACGCCTTTTCGCGCGCACGCTCAACGCGCTGATCGATGCGCGGATCGCCGAGCGCACCGGCAGGGCCGACGATCGGCCCAAGCTAGCGGGGCTGATTACCACCATTTGTGCCACCGGCTCTCTCGCCGGGAAGCGCATGACGCGGAGGCGGCTATGGTCGAGAAATATAGCCTCGCGTCCAAATATCCCCTCGGTCTCAACATGATCTCCGGCAGCGCAGCCGGGGCGCACAAGGTAGGTCAATCAACATCTGGGGAATGATAAACAAGACGCTCCGGCATGGCTCGCCAGAACGCCTCTAACGCGCCCGCGAAATCGTCGAAGTCGCTGTCAGTGATTTCGAGCCACCGATAATCGAGATAGAGCGTGCCGGTCCACGACTGGACGCCGAGCTTGCTCATAAAGTGCGGATAGGCCTTGTGCAGGCGGGTAAGCGCGGCACCCTTGCCATGTTTGTAGACGTTCACGACGAGGTTGCAGGCATCGATCTGCGGGTAGAAAGCCTGCTGCTTTGCCTGCCATCCAAACTCGCCAAACATGTCGAAAATCTCGATGGTCTTGGCGTTCCAGATGTTCTTGTCGATCCATTTCGTATCGACATAGTGCCGGAATTCATTGGCGAGATATTCGCGCAGCTCCTTGTCCCACTGATGGAACATGGCGGCCGTGGTGGCGAGGCGGACCTGTTTGCGCATCTCATCGAGCAACATGTAATGTCCGGCGGCATCACTCGTCACCGCATCTGCGATGTCGCCCATATCGGGCTCTTCACCATGATAGGGCGCTTTAATAGCCGCTTGCCAGGCATCCTCCTGATAGCGTTCAGCTTCACCTTCGATATCGTCGAACTGGGTGAGCAGGCGGCTTTTCGCTTCAGCACAAAAAACAGATGCCGCTCCACAATGACGGAACGGATATAATCGTGCATCTGCAACTCGATGGATCGTCGCCGCAGCACGGGAGTCACCGTATCCTGGCGCGATAGGCAGCGATCGCCCTGTTGCAGCCAGCTAGAGTGCCAATCGTGGAAGGATCGGAAAGACCCTCGTCGAATGACTTGGAATAGTAGTCCCGAACGCGGGGATCATCCGACTGGCCATATTGCCTGACCAGAGCGTCCGACCGCAGGGCTCCGATCTTCGACCGGCAGGTGCCGGCCAGCATCATCAGATCACCGCGTGCCTGGATCTGCGGGGTCTGCCAACTCGCGAGGCCACCGACCTCCAGCATGCTGTCCGTTAGTTCGGTCGCTGCGGTCTCGAGATTGAAGCCGGGTGGCGGAACGATGAGGGAAGAGAAGATAGGTTCGCCGGACGCCTCCATGCACGTGCGGCCATAGCCCAAAAGTGTATGCTTCAGGTCGCGGAGCTGAGCGTCGGTTTTCGCGCCGTCGGCCGCTGATTGAAGATCAGTCGCAAGCATGCGGCTCTGACGGTTGATCGCTTCGCCCTTCAAGCGCGCCACCGTCGCGGGCGCGACCGCCCAGGCCGCTGTCTCGGCGTTCAGCGCGGCTTCCGCCTTCACTGGCAAGTCCGGGTCGAGTTTCATGCCGAGTCTTTCGCACATGGGTGCCGTCACGACGAACTGCCCCACGCGGTTTAGTCGGTCCTGCTGCGCCTGGGTCTGTGCCATGGCCGGCAGCGACAGGCCGAGTGCAATCAAAAAAGAAATTATGCGCAATGGTTTCCCCCGAAACGGCCCTGCTCGGTCTAGCCCAATGAGACAAGACAGACCATCCCGGCCCACATACTTTAGGCAGCGTCTCCGAGCGCCGTCATCTTCCTTCGAGTAGCTTCCCCAGGACCGCCTCCGCCGTCGCCATGGGTACGAACATCCGCGTGCGATACTGGATGATCTCGGTGAAGCAGCCGATCGACTTGAGCCACGGCAGACGGTCGTGCGGGCAGCCGACGAGCTCGATCCGCTGGGAGCCGTTGACGACCGAGCGCTTGATGGTGAGCGGGAACGGATGCGACACGTCGACGCTGCGGCCCGCGGACACCGCCTTCGCGACCGCGTCGGGCGGCAGCGTATCGGACCGATCGATCCCGAGCTTGGTGAAGAGCTGGGGCACATGGTCGTCGAAGACGAGACGGCCGAGCCAGGACTGCCCTTCCCCGTCGACGATACGGTTGACCGCCATGTGATCGCTCGGAAGTGCCGACCAGATCGGCAACAGCAGCCCCGTGGCCAACCGGATCGTCTCGCTGTCGACCGTCTCCCGGGCGATGTCCACTTCCTCCGACCAGGTCGCCGTGAAGGCCTCGCGGGTCACCTCCTCCCAGGAGGATTCGTAGAGATCGTCCTCGCGCATATATTCGTTGCGCGTAGGTCGCATCATCTCGACGCGCGGGATCGGCGTGCCTTCCTTCTCCTCCATGAGCGAGCGCGCCCGCGTCCTGAGCGCCGCCTTGCCGGACTTGCGGTTGATCATGAAACCGGCGCTGGCATCGCCGTCGGCGATCCTCAGGATGCGCTCGAGGGAAACAGGGTTGCGGCGCCGCGCGATCTCGATGGTGAGAAGATGCGAGGTCGCGCCGGTGCGGGGATCGGTCCGCAGTACGACGTCGTCGAGGAGGGTCGCCTTGTCGACGAGGATCGTCTCGACGCCGACATCGAGCCGTCCCGCCTCGCGCGCGGCCGAGACGCGGGTTTCGATCAGCGACAGGAACTCGTCGAAGATGCTGTTCTGCAGCGCGATCGGCAGGGCCAGGATGCGGTTGAGCCAGCGCTGGATCGGCGGCATCTCGTCCTTGAGCACGCCGTCCTTGTCGCAAAGCTCGAGCCCGGTGCGGTGCTGGAAATCGTCGAGCGTCGTGCTCGAAAGCTTGCCCGCGGCGAGCAGGTCGAACCAGGAGAGGAGCGCCGCGCAGGCATATTCGCTCTCGAGATTGTCGGCCGGGTCGAAGAGCCCCTGCCCGCCCGTCTGCCGCTGGCCGCGCGTCAGCGCACCGAGACTGTCGAGACGGCGTGCGATCGTGCTGGTGAAGCGCAGCTCGCCCTTGCAGTCAGTGGTCACCGGCCGGAACAGCGGCGTGGTCGCCTGGTGCGTGCGGTGGGTTCGGCCCAGGCCCTGGATCGCGCGATCGGCGCGCCAGCCGGGCTCGAGCAGAAGGTGGACGCGCTGCTCCTGGTTCATCACGTCGAGCGAGGCGTGGTAGCTTCGCCCCGTGCCGCCGGCGTCAGAGAAGACCAGCATGCGTTTCTTGCCGGCCATGAAGGCAGCGGCCTCGGCCTGGCTGGTGCGCGCCGAGCGGCTTTCCAGTTTCTGGCGGCCGTCGCTTACCGTGATGAGGCGCTTTGTCCGGCCCGTGACCTCGGCGACATTGTCGTGCCCAAAATGTTCGAGCAGCGCATCAAGCGCCGACATGATCGGCGGCATGGCGCAGAGCTTCTCGATGAGGTCATCGCGCGCGGCCTGAGCCTCGGGATTGTAGACCGGGTGGCCGTCGTCATTCACCATCGGCAGAGAACGCGGCGTGCCCGTGTCGTCCTTGAACACGCGCATCTGACGGGTCGGGAATGCGCGCTCGAGGTAATCGATGATGTACTCACGCGGACTCAGATCAATCTCCAAATTCGCGCGCTCGTCGGGAGAGAGGTCGCCAAGGCGCCGGTCGAGGATCGATTCCGCGGTCGTCACCAGCTGAAGGACCACCGACTGCCCGGCAGCGAGATGGGCCTTCGCCGCCGCGATCACGGTCGGAAGCTTCATGGAGAGGAGGAGCTGACCGAAGAAGCGCTGCTTGGTCGACTCGAAGCGCGAGCGCGCCGATGCCTTCGCCCCGCTGTTGAGGGTCGCATTTTCGAGCCCGTCGACCACCGCGGTCAGTTCGAGCGCATGCTCCATGTTGCGGTGGATGATGCCCCAGGCATCGGCATAGGCGTCGTAGATCGCGATCTGTTCGCGGGTCAGCTCATGGCGCAGGATGTCATATTCGACGCCGGCGAAGCTGAGCGCGCGGGACGTGTAGAGGCCGAGCGCCTTCAAATCGCGGGCCACCAGTTCCATCGCCGCGATGCCGCCCTTGCGTATGCCCTGGATGAACTGCTCGCGGTTGCTGAACGCCGTTTCGGGTCCCCAAAGGCCGAGCCGCACGGCATAGGCAAGATTGTTGACGTCGGAAGCGCCGGTCGCCGAGGCATAGAGCACGCGTGCCTCGGGCAGGTGGTTCTGGAGCAGCACGCCGCTGATGCCCTGCTGCGAGCCCTCCTTCTTGCCGAGCGCGCCCTCGCCTCCCGCGACACCGCCCATTTCATGGGCCTCGTCGAAACCGATCACGCCTTCGAAGTCGTCGCCTGCCCAGTCGATGATCTGCTGCAGACGGCTATGGTCGCCGCGTGCCGAACGAAGGGTGGGATAGGTGACGAAAAGCACGCCCTGTTCGAGCGGGATCGCCTGATCGATCTTCCAGTTGGCGAGAGGCTGGATATCGGCCGCAAGGCCGCCGAGCGCAGTCCAGTCGCGGCGGGCGTCTTCGAGCAGCGCCTCGTTCTTGGAGATCCAGATGTTGCGGCGCCGACCCGCAAGCCAGCTGTCGAGGATGCAGGCCGCGACCTGCCTGCCCTTCCCCGCCCCGGTGCCGTCGCCGAGGAAATAGCCCATGCGGTAGGCGCGTCCGTCGTTCGCTTCCTCGAGACCGACGCCCTCCTTGGCGGGCCTGAACTTGCCCGGCAGGAACTGGTCCCAGGCATGGCCGGCATAGACGACAGTCTCGAGCTGCGAAGCCGATAGCAGGCGCTCGGAGACGGTCCGCTCGGGAAGCCTCGGGATGTAAGCTGGGATCGGGGCGGCGATCGAGCCCATCGCGACCGATTCGACAAGCGCGGTCGGATGTTCGCCGGCGGCGTCGAAGGTGATGCGGCTCGGGCGATAGGGAAGATAGACGCCGACCTGGTCGAGCAGCGGCGCGGGCGTGTCGAGCGACATGTAGTCGACCGGCAGCACATTGTTGCGCACGGGAGCGTGATAGGGCCGTGGCTGCGCGCGATTGCTCTTCATGGCGCGGAACAGCGAGGGACTGCTCGATCGCTTCGGGGCGGGCGCGGCCGCGGTGCCGAGCATCCCGCGTTCATGGATCGAGAGCGCGCCGATGAGTTCGCGGATCGAGGTGCGCTGGATTGTCGCGGGGATGGTTGTCCCGGGAACCTTGTCGATGACGAAGAGCCGGACCGCGATGCTGGTGCCGTGCTTCAGATAGCATTTCTCGAGCCGCACCAAGGTCCGCACGGTCACATCGCGCAGCGTGGTCTCGAAGAGGTCACGCATGCGCGCATTGGGTCCGAACCAGTCAGGCATGATGGCGACCAGCCGCCCACCAGTGCGCAGCCGGCGAAGCGCTGCCTGAAGGTGACGCACGGCGGCATGGGCGTCGGCGCCGAGCCCCACCGAGCGCGAGAAAGGCGGGTTCATGAGGATCAGGCTGGGACGCGGTGCCGCGGCCAGGCTCGAATTGATCGTCGCACCGTCGTGGCCGGTGACTACCGCGTCGGGGAAAACGTCGGCGAGGCGCGCGCGGCGAGCCGGTGCGTATTCGTTGAGCTGCAGGGCGGCGAAGCCTCGGCAATGTGCCACGAGGAGTCCGTTGCCCGCGCTCGGCTCGAGGATGACGTCATCGTTCTGGATATTGGCGAGCAGAACCGCGACGGCAGCGAGATCGACGGGCGTCGAGAATTGCTGCCATTCGATCTGGTCCTCGCTGCGCACGGTCTGCGTCGGCAGCCGGTCGAGCAGATCGCAGGCGGACGCAACGTCATCGAGCGAGCGCAGGGGATAGGGCCCGAACTGGAGGTGATGGGCAAGCGCGTGCTCCAGAATCTCGAAGCTGTCGCGCTGCGTCCAGAGCCCGTCGGCGTCCGTCCCGCCATAGCCCTCGACCATGGCCGCATTGAGGTCCGCCCTCGTGATCGGGTCGCTGGAGCGGAGACGGTCGACGAGAAGCGTGGCCGCGCGGCGTTCGGCCGCGGTGGCGGTATCGAAGAGATCGGACATTGAGGGGTCTCCGGACTGGCTGCCCCATCGGCAGCATCAATCCTTCGACCCCCCTTCCCTTTTCACGATTGCCCGACTGCGGCGAGGCTTGGTTGGCGCTGGCGGGACAGGGCTCGGGCCCCGCTGTTTGCCGAACGCTATCGCGCGTCCCGGCCGAACTGGCTGATGAGGCTCAGCCAGTGTTGCCGTTCGCCGTCGCTCGCCTCGGCGTCCCCGATGATGGAATGGCGAACGGGCGCGATCCCAGTGAAGCCGAGTAGATTTCGCGCCCAGCTCTTGAGGCTGTGGGCACGGTAGTAGAATCGATAGAAAGGGGCCGGCATTCCCATGGTCACCGCGACACGTGCCGGTCGGCCGCAGAGCAGCTTCGCATTCCGATCCGACACGGTTTCGTCGATCGCGAAGCCCGGCCGCATAACCTGTTCGAGAAAGGCCTTGAGGAGCGCCGGTAGGTCGCCGAGCCAAAGCGGAAAGAGGATGACCAGATGGTCGGCCCATCTGATGTCGATCTGCGCGTCGTGGATGGCTTTTGCGGGATCGGTCTCGCGCCATTCGTTTGCCGAGCGCAGGATGGGGAAATCCAGAGTCGCGACGTCGATCCGCCTCACTTCATGGATGGCGTCTTCTGCCCCGGCCGCATAGGCGTACGCGAGCGCATGGATGAACCGCGCGCGGTCCGGATCGGGGTGGCCATCGATGATCGTGATGCGTGCCATTCGAGCCTCCAGGCAAGGCGTTCCTCCGAAGCGCAGCCTCCCGCAATCCGGATGTTTCCGAATGCGTGCGCGGCAGTCGGTTATCGCCGGCTCAGTTCGAGGACCTTGGCCCAATCCTTGACGCGCTCTGGCGGCATGCTTCTGATTTTGAGGCCAGGGCGGGCATAGCGAAGGGTCGCGCGCTCCGCGGCGATCGCCCCTTCGGCGTCGTTGTCGGCGGCCAGGATCAGCGGGCT
>NZ_BARE01000058.1 GCF_000367345.1 Sphingobium xenophagum NBRC 107872 | reverse complement strand
GATATGTTATCAATCTCGGATTTTCGCGCCAGGTAGAGATGTCATCGCCCGTCTTGGGCTGATTTCTCCTCACGCCTTACCGGTGCCACTGCGTGCTAGCCGGCTGCGTTGATCCTCCGCTCGATATCCGAGAGGCGGGACACCAGCTCGTCGAAGCCCGGCGGCTCCTCCATGAACATTTCCGCCATGGCGGCGTAGTCCGCCGCAAGTTCCTCGCGCATCGTGTCAGTGACCGAAAGCCGCAGTGTCCCGAGCTGCGCCGTGCCGTAGGAGGCCTTGGCATCAGCGAAGAGCAGACTTTTGTTCCTGACAACCTGCTCCAGCAATACGCGTTCGGTGAGCGCCCGCTCGGTAATCCCGGAAGCGTCGAGCATGAACACATCGTAGAAGTGCCGCGACAGACCCGGCCGCAATTTGCCGCTGTGGTGCAGCGCATGCAGGATCGTCGCCTTCTCCCAGTAGGTCCTTTCGAGCGCGAGCGTTGGCACGGCAGTCACTGCATCGCACACCTCGCCCGGAAAGTCCTCGGCGACATAGGGCAGGATGTCCCGCTGCTCGAAGGGTTCAGGGTCTCCCCTTGCCCCAAACTCGAGCTTGATCCGCGGCTGCACGTAGCCGGGCCGTCCGCCATACGTGTTGCCATAGTCGAGACCGTAGCCCGAAGATGCCGGGTAGTTGAACAGGACAGTCTGCCGGTCCTTGTCATCGGGATCGGCCTCGATGCTCCAGCCCTCACGGGTGCCCAGGGCATCCTCGATCGCTTGCGCGAGCGTCGGCAGGAGGATCGTCCCGACCCACTCTTGGGCGGCAGCGCCGAGCGCCTTGCCGCGTCGTTCGCGCTCCTTGCCGCTGATGTCGTTCGCCATCGGCGAAGCAACCTCGCCGAGCAGCGGCACGGCCCGATTGATGGTGAGATCGATGTCCTCTGAAAATCGTTTGATGATCCCGAATGCCTTCGAGAGCGAGGTCCCGCCCTTGAAGGTCAGGACCTTGGCCAGCTCGGGTACGCTCATCAGCCGGCGCAGGGTCCAGCAGACCCAGAAGTCCTTCTCGACGATGAGCGGCGTGAGGTCGCGGCGTGCGGCTGCTTCGGCAAAGAATGCCCGCCGATCATCGGCAGGTCGCCGGGCAAATTCATCCATGGTGCGCCGCCCCGATCTTCAGCACGACATCGCCCATCCAACCGGGCATCTGCGCGCGACCCTTGAGCAGTGCCTGCACGTCCTTGTTATCAAGCCGCGCAGCAAGCTGCGAAATCGCATCAGCATCGACGTTGTATCGCCCCAGTCCAGCCAGGTACTGGACCACGCCGTTGGCCGCCTCCGAGGCATTGCCCAGAACGGGTGCGCGGCTGTGTTTGAGCGTAACACTTCGGCCAGCGGCCTGGCGCACGCGACTTCGTCCTGTCGTCGCATAGCTCGTTCTGGCAGGCACTTGCGTCGACAGGCCAAGCCTGTTCGCCGCTGCCGCTGCCGAGGGCGCAAGCCGATCGCCGCTTTGCGCCGATACAGCTTGGGCTATCATCTCGGCATCGGGTGTCAGCGCGCCCAGCTTGTCGTGCAACTGCGGATAGTCGTAGAGGCCGCGACCAATCCGGCGAATCTCCCCAGCCTGCGCTAGGCGCGACAGTGCCATGTCGACCGAGCCGCGTGTGCCGAAGTCGATGAAATGCTTGGGGGTGAATACCCACCCCCGTCCCTTCGCGCGAACGCGCTTCATGATCTTGTCGGCCATGGCGGACATGATTCGTGTGCTCCTTTCGTTAGAAATTAACACACATTTTTCTAACAAACCATACCATCGTGAAGGACCTCTTGATGACCATGATGATCATCGTCACCGCATGCCTGCCGATCATCGCCACTGGCGTTCCGCAAGTTCGCTGATGATGACCAACAGGGTGCCGGACATCGCCGGTCAGACGTGAAGGAGCGGCCCCATTAAAATTGCCGCACTCGGTCCCGCGCGCCATGTGGCGCGCTCCTGCGGGTGCGGGGTTTCTTGCACTGGGCCGCCGGCACTCTTGCACTACGCCTTGGTCGCCGTCCCGCGCCCGTGCGATGCACCGGGCCACGGGCCGACTGACTTGCTCCGGCAAGGGGTCCGTCATTTGTTGCTGGCCGCGCCGACGACGACGCAGCCAAGGCGCCCCGCGAAAACCCACCAACATCCTTCGGCCACCGCAATCAAGCGGGGCGAAGAGAGCATGGCGTTTTGCGGTTAACCCCGAACACCCAGATGGGGTTCGGGGGCAAAACCGTAATCTCTCTCTCATCTCGGTGGCTGAGCGAAATCAGCATCGCCATAGCATGACGCCTGGGAGATTGGCGGCCGTCAAGGATCGCGGGTGCCCCCCAATTTTTACCTGCTGCGGCTACCGCCTTGCGAGCAAAAATCGGCTCCCCCCACGCCCGCTTGCCAAGCGGCGGCAGCGCGTGCGCGCCGCCGTCCCTGACTGCCTGACTCCGGCGTCCCTCCGATGGGCATCTTTCATCAGCGTGATGAGAGACAATTCCTTTTGGAGGTTATCATGACGGACCGTTTCTCGAACTTCGCCGACCTTGCCGAACACTATGCGCGCGAAATCGCCACGCCCGACTACGCCCGGGCATTCATGGAGCAGACCGAACTGGCCAAGCTCTCGATCGAGCATGAGCCGAGCGCTGTCGAAATGCCCGACCCCGAGGTGGCGCAGGCGGCAATCGAGATGATGCTGGCAACGGTCTTCGACCTGTTCCGCGACACCCGGATGGAGGACTTCGCGAGTGAAGTCGCATGGGGCGTGGCCAACAGCTTCCATGTCGTCGCCAAACGCCTCGATGACCGCGAGGACTCGATGGCGAACCGGTTGCAGGAGAAGCTGCGCGAATATGATCCAAGCGAGGTCTACGCGACCGACCTTGAGGACCTCACCATGCAGGCCCGCAGCCTTGCCGAATGCCGCGATGCGATGGAGTGCATGCGTGACCATGCCGCACGGATCTACCTTGTCGAGACCGGTCGGCCCTTCTCGCCGGTGCGTGGGTCCAGGGTGTCGTCCAAGACCAATGCCTCGATGATCGAAGCGCGCGACTATCTCGCGGCACAGAAGGCGCAGCGGCGCGAACAGTTTGCCCCATCGGGTCCGGTCGTGGTGTTTTCGGGCGGACAGCAGTTCACCGACATTGCGCTGGTCGAAGACTATCTCGATGCGATCCATGCCCGGGTCCCGTCGATGGCGCTGGCAACGACCGCCCAGAACAAGGGCGCGGACGTGATCGCTGCGGCCTGGGCATCGCGCCACAATGTGCCGGTGATCCTGTGCAAGCCCGATACCTCGCGGGGACCTTCGGCACCCTATCAGCGCAACGCTCGCATGCTTTCCTTCAAGCCTGTCGAGGCGGTGGTGTGCAGCGGCGGCGGCATCCAGGCGAACCTTGCCGACCGGCTCCGCGAGGCACGCATCCCCTTGCACATCGTGCGCGACGCATCGGTTCAGAACGAGGCTCCGGCAGTGCGGACCAAAGCCGCAGCGCAAGCTGAGCGGCCTGCGATGAAGCGCACGGCATGTGGCACCGTCAATGGCGATGAACTCCCGCCGTTCTGAGCGGGGCCTGCTCCGATTGCATCAACCAGAAGGGTGTCCGGCCTCACCGCCGGATGCCCTTCTTTTTTGTCGATCGGGACGCACACTTTCATCGCCCGGCTCGCTCGCTTCTTGCCCTCGCCAGTAACGGCCTGACAGCCTGCTGGCGGGGGCGCAAAGGCTTCGCATCGGCCGGGCGGACGAAACCCGTGCTTGGGACCACCGGGGGTGCTGCCCAACAGGGTTAAACACTCTCGCAGAATTCCAAGCATGATGGCCGCCATTGGCCCGCGTCAAGAAGGGCGGTTCCCCCAATTTTTACGCCTGAAGAAGGCGAAAAAATCGGCTCCCCCACCCCCGCTGCGCGGCGGGCCGCGGGCGGCCCGTTCCTGACCCGGGCCAAGCTCGGCCATCCCGGAGGAGACCTCTTCAATTCCTTTGACAGGAGGCTCACATGAACGCTCTTACCAAGACCCTCGAAATCCCGGCTTTCGACCCCATCAGCTACGACGCAGCAGTGCGCGCCGCGACGATCCGGGCCCAGCACAGCTTCTTCGACCAGCATGTCATTGAGGACGAGTTCGGCTGCTTTCTCGCCATCGACGAAGGCGACTACAACGCCCTGCCCCAGGACCTGATCGACCGGATCGTCCATTCCGTCGCAGGCATGATGGCCGACGACTTTGATGATGCGAACATCGCCCGCGCCGCAAGCTTCATGAGCGTGGTGATGGATCCCGAATGGGACGCGGATTGCCCGTTCTGAAATGATCATCGACCGCAGCGCCGGAGGGCACCGACGAGGGGCTCTCCGGCCCCCCTTTTTGCAAGTCCAGATAAAGCGCAGCCAGGGCATCGAACCCCGGCTGCGCTGGCCTCTGCCGAGGCCGGTTTCAGCTTGCCCGAAGGCGCTTCTCGGCTTCGTCCAGACCGAGCTTTCCGAGAGCGGCGAAGAATGCTTCGACCCTCTCGAACGGCGCCTTGCCGAGAACTGACTTGTGCATCAGTTCGACGCTTGCCGCCCGCTCGCTTGTCCGCAGTTTCGCCTCGCGCGCTTCCAGCGCTTGACGCTCCTTTGCGATTGCCTGTCTTTCGGCTTCGAGACTTCCTTTTCTGGCCATGGTTGTACCTCGTGGGTTGGTGCTGAAACCTCCCGCGCGCGAGGATCGGCATCTAGGCCCGCTTGGCAAGCCCCCTGCCCCTATCTGCCTCGGTTACCCCTGCGATTCCTGGGCAATGCCGCAGCGTCGGCATGCCGCTGACAGGCCGTGCAAGTCCCACCCGGATTCGGCTTAGATCCCCCAAAACCACGAGCCATCAAAGCTACAGGATCAAAGGGAAAGGGTGCAGACCGTACACGGCAGTGCCGTCCCAGAACTGGCGGAAATGCGTGCGTTTACAGCTGATGCGAAATGATGCGCTTTGTATTACAGTAAGACGCAGGCGTCCGAACCCCCTGATTATCCGGGATTCTAGCGGTATTACAAAGTAATACGCGGCCCCTCAGCCATGCCTTTGCTTGCCAAGGTTTGGAGGATCGCCTAAAACAGCCATCGCGCAATCCCCGCCGGGCCCTTTTCGAAGGGTTTGGCGATGACAGAAACAGTTCTGATTACGGTCCGGCTTCCGCAAGCCTTGGCCGATGCCGCGCAGGCTGCGGCGAGCGCAAAACAGGTCTCCCGTTCCAACCTGCTGCGAATCGCACTGGAGCATTTCCTCGGGACCATTTCGGGAACCTCGGAACAGGACCGGCGCCGGCAGTTCTCGTCCGAATATCTGTTCCTCGTTGCCGACCTCATTGTCCAGCGCCAGTACCCCGACGTTCATACCGCGCTGATCACCGAAGCCGAGACGCGGATGGAAGCGGTCTGTGCCGCGTCCTGACACCTGGTCGGACCAGGCGCGGCCTGGTAAACTCCAGCACCATTCGGCGCGCGGAAGTATGCCGCGCAACGCCGGTGATTTCACCCGCGGATCGCAGCTCATCACCCACGAATTCATGATGTGGTTCGCCTCGGCGAAGATGCCGCTGCTGGTATGGTTTTTTACCTTCCTCGTGGCGCTTTCGATCGTTCTCGCGCTGCTGCTTCACGAGCACGAAGTGCAGATGATCCTGATGCGGATCTACGCCGGGGGGTGGACCTTTATGGAGTTCAATCCGCGCAAGATCCTCAACTTGACGCTGCCCTCGGGCGAAGTGATCCCGGCGCCCGTTTCGATGATCGCCAGCCATCCCGATGTCGTGATCGCGTGGAACAAGCTGATGCGCGCGATTTGGGGTTCGCTGTTCATCTCGCTGTTCGTCGCCGTGCCGATCGCGGTGTGGTTCATCGACTTCTCGAAACGGCGGGGCAAGTCGATCCTCGAAGAACGACACCAGCGCGGTGCCATGCTGGTTGATGGCGCCCAGCTGGCCGATGTCATCAACGCCCACAACCGCGATATGCTCGGGCTGGAAGTCGCCCAGCAGCTGCCCGGCAAAACCCTCCCGGACGTCCTCGCGATGCCGCTCATCGAGCGCAAGGCTGCAGGCATCCACCACGCCTACTCGATGGCTGACGTGCCATTCCCGTGGCGGACCGAGCAGGCTCACACAATCATGATCGGCTCGACCGGCACCGGCAAGACGACCCAGATGCGCGCGCTCATCGCGCAGATGCGCGTGCGGCGCGACCGGGCGGTCGTGTTCGACCTGACCGGGGCCTACGTCGAGGCGTTCTACAACCCCCAAACCGACACCATTCTCAACCCGATGGATGAGCGCTGCCCGTCATGGTCGGTGTTTGCCGAAGCGAAGAACCATGCCGACTTCACCGGGATCGCCGCTGCCTTGCTTCCCGCCGATGGCGGCGGCGCAGAACCCTTCTGGATGCTGGCGGCGCGCACGCTGTTCGTCGAGACGTGCATCAAGCTCATCAAGCTTGGCGAGGCGACCAACCAGGCACTCGCGAGCCGGCTGATGATGGCCGACCTCAAGGAAGTCCATAAGCTCCTCGAACATACCGTCGCCGATCCGTTGACCGCACCCGAGGCAGCCAAGATGGCAGAGTCCATTCGCGCCGTGTTCAACACCAACGCCCAAGCATTGCGCTTCCTCCCCGAAGGCAAGGAGCCGTTCTCGATCAGCGACTGGATCCGCGCCGAAGACAAGCCGGGTGCCATTCTGTTCATCACCTCCTCGCACAACGAGCTGGTGCTCAACCGGGCGCTGCTGTCGCTCTGGATGAACCTTGCGGTCCACACGCTGATGCGCCTGCCGCGCACCCGGGACCTGCGTACATGGTTCTTCTTCGACGAGGTCCACGCGCTGCACCGCCTGCCCGCGATCGAGGACGGCTTGCAAACCGCCCGCGGCTTTGGCGGGGCCTTCGTGCTCGGCATCCACTCCTTCGCCAAGCTGGCTGAGACCTATGGCAAGGAAGGAGCGCAGAACCTCGCCTCGCTCGCGCGAACCAAGCTGATTCTGGCTGCCGCCGATCGTGACACTGCCGAGCACTGCTCGGACTACATCGGTCACCGCGAAGTGCGGATGATGGATGAGGCCTACAGCTACGGCTATTCCAACATCCGCGACGCCGCGACGATCACCCCGCGTTCGGAAGTTCAGCCGCTCGTCCTGCCCGATGACATCATGAAGCTGCCTTCGCTGAGGGGCTTTCTCGTGTTCCCCGAAGGCTTCGATGCCGCCCGGATCAAGCTCACCTACAAGGACTATCCCAAGGTGGCCGAAGGCTACGTTCTGCGCCAGCATGTTGAGCCTATCGAATTCAGGCGCGAACCGCAGGGTGATGACGGCGATGAGGCGGGTGGCCGCGAAACCAAGGACGAGCTCGAACTGGCCCGAGACACCGAGCCCGATGAGGCTTTGAGGCACGCCCGTGCGATCACGCCGAAGCAGGAAGAACTGAACTTCCCGGCGTCACCGCCGATCGGTCCCAGCGATCTCCCGGTGTCGAGTTTGGGGCGTTCGATGATTGTCAGCCAGCAGATCACTGGCGGTCCGTCCCAGCCCCATGCCCGCGATCCCGAGACGGGACCGAAGCCGGTCCAGCAACCGGCAAAGCCTGCGCCCCAGCGCCAGTCACAAGTCGCCCGTGAACTCGGCGAAGCGGTAGATGAACGGGGCCGTGATGGCCGAACGCGCGAGGGCGCCAAGGAAGCCGAACTGGATAGTCCCATCCCCGATGACGGACCGGAGATGTAGCCCATGCATTCCATCGCATCCGTCCGGTCGTCGAGCGGCGCAGCCGACTATTTCGCAAGCGACAATTACTACACGCCTGAGGAGAACGCGGAGGCTGGGGTCTGGGGCGGCGAGGGTGCGCGCGCACTGGGCCTCTCGGGTCAGGTCGAGCGGGACCAGTTTGAGGGCATCCTCAATGGGCGCCTGCCCGACGGCGAGATGGTGGGGCAGGTTGAAGGGAGGCGCCTGGGTCTCGATCTCACCTTTTCGATGCCCAAGTCCGCTTCGATCCTGGCGCTGGTCAGCGGCGACAGGCGCATCCTCGATGCGCATCTTGCTGCCGTCAAATCGACCATGTCGCAGCTTGTCGAGAAGCAGTTCGCCGAGAGCCGCAACTACGAGCGCAGCCGCAGCGGCGAACCCCAGAAGACGGGCAACCTCGTCTATGCCCTGTTCGCCCACGACACGAGCCGCGCGCTCGATCCCCAGGGACACATCCATGCTGTGGTCGCAAACCTGACCCGCGATCCCAAAGGGACGTGGAAGGCGCTGTGGAATGGCGAGATATGGAAGAACAACACCACTATCGGCCAGTTCTACCATGCCGCCTTGCGCGCCCAATTGCAGAAGCTCGGCTACGAGACTGAAGCTGCCGGCAAGCACGGTTCGTTCGAGATCAAGGGCGTCCCCGCCGAAGTCATCAAGGCATTCTCGACCCGGGCCAACGAAATCGAGGCCAAGATTGCCGAAACCGGCGCCACCAGCCTTGCGACCAAGAAGCAGATCACGCTCTATACCCGCGATCCGAAACTGGCGCCCGAGGATCGCGGCACGTTAGTCGAAGGCTGGCAGCAACGCGCCGCCGCCCTTGCGTTCGATGGCAAGGATCTGGTGGCCGAAGCCAAGGCACGGGCTGATGTACAGGCCCGGCCCACGTTCCGCGAAACAGCCACAGCCGCATTCGCCGAAGTTGCCACCCGCATCAACGCGGCGCTGCGCACCCCAAGCCCGCTTGCGGTGAGCGGGGCGGCAGCCCTTTTCATGCCTGCCGAAACGATCAAGGCCCAGCACGCCACCGCGTCGGCCATCCGTCACCTGTCCGAGCGTGAAGCCGCTTTCTCGCCCCAGGCGATTCTGGCGAGCGCGCTCGGGTTCCAGATCAAGGGGCTCGAAGGGAGCGCAGTGGTTCAGCGGATCGGCGAACTCATGCGCGATGGCCACCTGATCCCCGGCAAATCGGACCGGCCCGACGGACACTTCGACCTCGTGACAACGCCGGTCGCATTGGCGATGGAACAGAAGATCCTCGACACGATCGACCGGGGGCACGGCGAGGGCCGGGTATTCATGCCACCCGAGACGGCGATGGCCCGGCTGCAAGAGGCGGCGCGCGAACTTGGGCAGACCCGCGCCGGGGTCGATAACTGGCAGCTCAACGAAGGCCAACTGGCCGCGGGCGTAGCTATCCTCTCCGGAGGCGACAGATTCGTCAACGTCCAGGGCGTCGCAGGTGCGGGCAAATCCACCTTGCTCGGCGCACTGGACAAGGTGCTGGGTGACGAAGGCGTCAAGCTCGTCGGCCTTGCCTTTCAGAACAAGATGGTTGCCGACCTGCGCGGCGGGGGCGGCCAGGGCATGTCGGCCGACCAGATGCGTGAGGCGGGGATCGAAGCCCACACGATCGCCCGGTTCCTCAGCACCTATGCTTCGGCTGCTGCAGCCGGTTCGGGCGAACGGTTCGATGCGGCCAAGGCGGCCTTAGCCAATACCGTCATCATCACTGACGAGAGCTCCATGGTCTCCTCGCGTGATATGCTGCGCCTGACCACGCTCGCCGAACAACTCGGCGTCGCCAAGGCGCCGTTCATGGGCGACCGCCAGCAGTTGTCGGCGATCGAGCAAGGCAAGATGTTCGCCGTCTCGCAGGCTTCAGGCCAGGCGACTGTGCGGATGGACGAGAACATCCGGCAGAAGAACTCCCCGCTGCTTCTCGCTGTCGCCGGGCTCTCGAACGAAGGCCATGCCGGCCTCGCGCTCGAACTCCTCGCCGCGCACGGACGCGTGATCGAGGCCGGCCCCGACCACGTCGCCCGCGCCGCCGAGCTGTGGCTATCGCTAAGTCCCGACAAACGCGAGGCGACCGCGATCTTCACCGCCGGGCGCGACGACCGCGCCGAAATCAATGCGCGCGTTCAGGAGGGGCTGATCAAGGAAGGCACCCTCACCGGACCGGGTCTGACGCTTTCCACCCTGCAGAGCGCGAACGCTACCCGCGAAGAACTGCGTTTTGCCTCGACCTACCGGGTCGGCCAGGTGCTCGAGGCGCGGATGGATGTGCGCGAGATTGGCCTCAGGCGCGGCGAGTATGAGGTCAGCGAGGTGCGCAAGGACGGCAAGGTCGTGCTCGAGCGCGATGGCAAGCGAAAGGTCATCGATCCGGGCCGCATCGACCCCGACCACCGCTTCGACCGGCTCGGGCTCTACGAACAGAGGCAGATCAGGATCCACGATGGCGAGACCGTGTTCTGGCGCGACAAGGACGCAGGCCGCGACATTGCCAAATCGACCTATGCCACGGTGCTCGAAGCACGCGCCGAAGGAATCCGTGTCGAACTAGCTGACAAGCGGGAACTTGTCCTCGCCCCTGGTGACCCGATGCTGCGCCGCCTTGACCTCGGCTATGCGCTCAATGCCCATATGGCGCAGGGAATGACCAAGCCAGAGGCGATCGAGGTGATCTCATCTGCGCAGCGCAATCTCGCGACCCAGCGAACCCAGAACGTCCTCAATACGCGCGCGACCGACGACATGGTGGTCGTTACCAACAACCTCGATTCCCTGAAGCAGCAGCTTGACCGCACCCCCGGCAACAAGACGTCCGCGCTTGAAGTGACCGGCAAGGTCGAGGTTGAGCCGCGCCATGCCAATCCGATCGATAGTCGGCAGGTCCCCGAACTCCGCATGAGCCCGGAGCTCAAGGCCAAGCTCGATGCAGTACTGGGGCCTGCGCCCCAAGCGCCGGTGCGCCAGCTCCCCGTCCCTGAAAAATCGCTGGGGCTCGACCTGTGAGGGCGCGGTTCACCGTTTCGGCCGAGGCCGCAGCGCGCGTGTTTGACCGCGCGCATTCGACGCTGGTCTGGCTCGCGGTCCTGGTCGTCGTCCTGCCCGAACCTGCCGTGCGGGGCCTGGCTATCGCCGCAATGGTCGCGGTGGCCTTGGCGGCGAGCGTCGTCGCCTGCCTTGCCAACGGCGGCCCCCCTCACCCCCCAGCACCGCAATCTGGAGACTGATCATGGCCTACGAGCATGATGAAATCGGCGACTTCGCCAGCGAGCGCGATGCGCAGGACTGGGCCGAACGCAACAACATCGATCCCACCGATCTCCACTTCCGCGCCCGCGGAAAGCGGGGTGTCACCCTGAGCGTGCGCCGGTCGGCGCTCGGGGATTTTTCGAAAGCCGACCTCTCGTTCGGTCGCCGAACCGGCTTTTTCTAAAACCCAAGGAGTCTGAAGATGAAGCGATATCTCTGCCTGATAGGAGCCATGCTCGCCGCCGCGGCCACCCCTGCCCTGGCCTCGGAAGCGCGGCCCTCAGCGCCGACTGCCCACGTTGCTGCCCAGCGAACCACCGATCACCAGGTGATGTCCGAGCAGGTCCGGCAAGGTCTCAGCCAGCTGCGCGAGACGCTCGAGGCCCGCAAGCGCGAAGCCAAGCAACGGGCGACGGCCGCCCAGAATGAAGCCAGCGGCCTTTGCTCGGACTGCCCCGAGAAGGACGCCGAGGCCCATCACCATTCTGTCAGCGAAGAGCGCAAGGTCGACTGCCCCGAGTGCACCGACCGCGCGATCTACGCCTGATGGGGTGCGGCGCGGTTCGGGTCACCTCCCACCGGACCGCGCCGCTTTCCCGGCCGCATTCGATGCATTTCTGCATCTGACACCCGAAGTGCGCATTCATAGGAAGCTGTCGTTGGGATTTTCCCTCGTCTCCTGCTAGAGACTTCCTTGCTTGGAATCGCTCCCGGCAATGCCCCCATCACCTGCGAACCAGTCTTGCCTATGAACCGCCCTGCCCGCATTACAGCCAACACGATCACCGGAACGCTTGAGGCGGGCGCTCGAGGACCGATCCTTCGCGACGCGGACGGCGTAGCCTGGCGACTGCATTTTGGTGAAGAACCGGTGCCAGATCGCCTCGATGGAAAGGTGAGTGTGCGCGGCAAGATCGTTCAACCCGACAGGATCGATGTCGAATTCTGGACGCCGCTGGCCGGTGAGTGATGAAATTGGGTTGGCAAAGTCTGGCCGTCCTCGCCAGCTTGTTGAACGCGAAGGGATAAGCCGGGTATTGCACTGTAGAGTGCGGCTAGATTGCTTTCACGCAGTCGAACGTCATCTCGATCCGGGCACCTACCTAACTCGCACCATTTCAGAGGCAATATTCGGCAAATTTAACATGGTGAAATATTGACAGATTCCTGCGATTGAACAATCGTTTGCGTGATAATGGGCTTCGGGGGCGCCTAGATGCGAATGCAGCGACTGCTGATCGATCGAAGTACGCTCGACCTGATCGCTGCCGACGCCCAGGACTTCCTGAACGTGCTCAACGCATCCGGCCTTCACCAGGCTTCGGCAATGATGCTCGGCGTGTTGGAGCAGCTTCAATCCGACCGGGCGAACCTGCCGGAAGAGCGCGGAGGCGCCGCACAAAACCCCCAGCCTACCTGAGATTGCCCGCAGGCATGCCGAACGGGATGACCCTGCCGTCCGCGCCAGCTTCACGCGTCCCCTGCCCGTAGACCCTGCCATCCAGTTCAAAGGTCGGCGCGAACCGGACGATCGTCGCCACATCGGCTGCCTCCAGATCCGCCAGGGCTTCGATCGCGCCGAGCACGCTCTCACGCGAGGAATAGATGTCTTCACGCATCAATAGCCGCGCCATCGAGGCCGAGCGTTCGCTAATGGCAGCCGCAATTTTCTGATGCATCCGGAAAGACTGTTCGGCATCGTCGGCCCGCTGCGACCAGGCAATCCGGCGATGAAGCGCGTTGGGCAGCACCATGCGCGCCATATCGGGCATCAGCGTAATGCGGGACATCCGCATCACTTCAATATGGAAGCGAAGGTTCTCGAGCACCACGCGTTCAAGCGCGTCGGGATCGCCCGGCGCTCGTTCGCGGGCCTCCAATGTCAGCGCGTCCAGCAGCGATATTTCAGCGGCGGTTGCGCGTTCTGCCGCTCGGTATGCGGCGAGTCCCTCGAAATTGGCGCGCATCTCGAAGAGATCCTCGATCTCTTCACGGCCCCAGATCCGCACCGCAAATTCGCTCGGCTTCTGGCGGGTGAGGTAGCCTTCATGGGCGAGAGCATTAAGCACTTCAGCCACTGCGGCCGGGCGGCAGGCATAGACTTCGGCCACGTCCGCTTTGGAAATAACCTGCCCGGGCAAATAGCGCGCGGACAGGACCCCGAACCTGATTTCGAGGAACATGAGTTCAGAAAGAGACTGCGCTCTGGTCAACCGACCTCCCTTGTGGGCGGGTTCTTGCCCGCCACATCATTGCAGGCAACCTAGCACAAGATCGATTTGATTTCCGAATCCGCGTGGTTCGGATTATCCGGATTGCGTTGTCAGGGAGCAATTTGAGGCATCGGTGGCGAAATCAAAGTTGCCAATCCTGCGAACGATTGCCTGCCCGGCGCAGGTTGTCTTCGCTTTGCTTCGAGAGCCGCGAAAGCGGCAGCGCTATGACAATCCCTGCGAACTGCCCGGCTTTCAAGATCTTACTGAAGGCGATGCTCCGCGCTTCGCGCAAGAGCTCATCGATCTCGGCCTTGTTGGCCGCGATCACGGCCGCTTCACAATCGTCGACTGGACCATCGAGCGCATCGTCGAGCATCTAGCGCTTGCCGGATCTATCCAGGCCTTGGCTGCGGCTCAGGTGGCTGCACTGCAGGGCAAGGTCGATTTTGCTTACCTCGAAGACATCAATACGGCGCTCAAATCCTACGACACCCAGGCGGATAATCTGCTGCAAGGCGCCTTTCTCGATTACCAATGGCATCTCGAACTTGTCCGCCTCAGCGGCAACCGGGTGGCCCTTGCCACTTATGCCAAGGCGATCCCGCCTGCGGTCTGGATTGCCGGAGCCAACTACTTCCAGCTCGACGAGGCGCGAAGCTCGCTGATCGAGCATGACCGCCTGGTCGCCTACATGAAGGCCGGGGATACCCTACGTGCCAGGGACGCCGTGTCGTTTCATGTCGAGGAAGCAGCGGCGCAGATCAGCCGCGCCGGGGTGGCGAGGATCGAGAGTTATCCCGTAGACACTAGCACGGGAGCCCGGCTTGGACAGAATTGACCGACGTTGCAGATGAGGCGGCAGCGTTGACCAAAGCCAGTCGACCGAACCCGTAATGTGGGCGTATGGCTATGACGGAAGCCGCCATTCGTGCTGGCCGAAGCAGTCCATTTGCAACGCGCCCTACTTATGGTCGCCGAAGCCCCTTCAGAAATCCCCTAGAACCGACCGGTTTTAGCCACAGATTGCCGGGGTTTACGGCAACATTACTGACGCGGACTTGAGCCGTTGAACTGCCCTCCAAACCGCTCTTTATCTGGAATCAGATCGGCGATGGAGAATTGATCCAGATGCCGGGCGAATGACTCCACAGCGCCTGTTAAGACATGCCGCAAACCGCAATTTGGGGTTACGACGCAGGTGTTGGTTGCAGCGTCAAAACACTCAACGAACGTCCCTGTATCTTCCATGGTCCGGACAATGGCGCCAACATTCAATTTGGCAGGCGGGAGCGAAAGCTTGAGGCCGCCGCTGCGCCCCCGCACGCTTTCGACAAAACCTTCGGCAGTTAGCCGCTGTGCCACCTTCATCAGGTGGTTCTTCGAAATGCCATAGGCGCGGGCAATGTCGGCGATGGAATGATGGCCATCCTTCACCGCCAAAAACATGAGGGTGCGCAGGGCATAATCAGTCTGAAGCGAGAGTCTCATAAAAGATGCATATCATATATTGCATTTAATCGCCAACCGTCTAAACGATGCATATGAAATGCATCTTAAATGAGTCGAGGCTATGAACCCGTCAGATCATGTGGCGCAGGCACGGGCACGCAAGATGGCCGATGCATTGGCCTTGGGGATCGACGACGCATTCATCTCACATCTCGTCGAGCGATTTTATGAGGCCATTCGGGCCGATGAGATGCTCGGTCCGATTTTTGGCGCAAAGGTCAGCGACTGGCCAAGTCATCTGGCGAGGATGAAGGATTTCTGGGCCTCGATCATGCTGGAATCGGGTCGTTTCAGCGGCAATCCCATGCGCAAACATATGGCTATCGGTGGGCTTGATGCAGCGCATTTTGCCCGGTGGCAGTCTTTGTGGGACGTGACACTCACCCAGATTGCGCCAAACGAGCAAGTGGCGAACCGGTTTCGCGACGCGGCGCGGCGAATTGGCGAAAGCCTGCTGACCGGCATCCAGATCGAGCGCGGTGGTCTCGCCGCAATTTCCGCCAAGGCGGCTGCCTGATGTCGATGCCTTATGCCGCATCCCCCATTTTCGACGAGCAGACCCTGCCCGATGCGCTGCGCAATGATCATCGCACCAAGACCGGTACGTGGGGACTACTGCGCGTCTTGGAAGGCGAAGTCCGGCTGATCTTCACCGAGCCGCATACGGAACACCTTGTCACGCCTGATACGCCCGCCATCATCCCACCACAGGCGACGCATTATGTTGTGCCCGTGGGGGCCATGCGCATGCAGGTTGAGTTCTGGGGCGAACGGCCCGATCTGAGCAAAGGACCGGTCAATGGATGACCTTGTTCTGGCGCGCGCTATCCATGTGATCGCGGTGTTGTTCTGGATCGGCGGCGTTGGATTTGTCACCTGGGTTGTCATGCCCGCGCTGCGGGCCAGCGAACGCCCCGCAGACCGACTTGCCCGGTTTCACCAGATCGAGGGCCATTTTGCATGGCAGGCGCGCATATGGGTCGCGTTGGCCGGTGCGAGCGGGCTGTGGCTGATCTACCGCGCCGATATGTGGAGCCGGTTTGCCGATCTTCGCTTCTGGTGGATGCATCTGATGGTGGCGCTGTGGGCCGTGTTCGCACTGATGCTATTCGTGCTGGAGCCCATGGTATTGCACCGCCGCATGGCAAGCTCAACCACACCAGAAGCTGATTTCGCGCGCATGATGCGATTGCATCAGGTGTTGAGCCTTTTGGGCGTTGTGGCCGTGTTTGGCGCGGTTGGCGGCAGTCACGGACTTTTCTGAACTTCGGGGGAACGACCATGGAAAGCTATGGAACGACATTCAGCATTAAACGGCTTTGGACGATCCTGGTCGTCGGCATGGTCGCCATGTTCGGCATCCTGCTGCTCTTTGGTCAGCAAATCTATCAGCAAGCACCGCCCATTCCCGAGGCGGTAAAATCCGCGAGCGGCGAAACCCTGTTTACGCGCGCGGACATCGAGACCGGGCAGAATGTCTGGCAGTCGATCGGCGGCATGGAGCAAGGCTCGATCTGGGGCCATGGCAGCTATCTTGCACCTGACTGGAGCGCGGACTGGCTGCACCGTGAGGCATCGGCCTTGCTCGCCTTGCAGAGTTCGCAATCAATCGAAGGCGCTACTCCGGCCCAGAATGAAGCGATGCATAAGGCTGCGCTGCAAGAGGAAATGCGCACCAACAACTATGATCCGGCAACTGGTATCATCACTGTCAGTGACACCCGTGCTGCGGTGATAAAACAAGTGCAGACGCATTTCGTCAGCCTCTACGAAGGCAATGACACCGCCGCGCTGGCGCTGCGCAAAGCTTATGCCTTCCCGGTCTATGGACAGCTGTCGCCAGAAGAGGCGCGGCAGGTTTCGGCATTCTATTTCTGGTCGGCCTGGGGCGCGACAACCAACCGCCCCGGCGACACCATAACCTATACCAGCAATTGGCCGCACGAACCGCTGGTCGGCAATGTCCCGACAACAGGTACGTTGCTGTGGAGTCTGGCCTCGGTCATTCTGCTGCTGGCAGCAGCAGGCGCTCTGATCGCCTATTATGCCAAGCAGTTTGACCTCTGGCGCAGCGACATATTGCCCGAACAGGGCATGGCGGCTTCCGATGTACTGAGCGGGGCGGTCATCACCCCGTCGATGCGCGCAACGGCCAAATATTTCTGGGTGGTCTGCGCCCTGTTCGTCACACAGGTGCTGCTGGGCATCGTCACCGCTCATTACGCGGTTGAGGGACAGGGGCTCTATGGCCTGCCTTTCGCCGAATATCTGCCCTATACGATTACGCGCACGTGGCACACGCAGTTGGCTGTTCTGTGGATTGCCACCGCATGGCTCGCCACAGGACTCTATGTTGCGCCAATGCTGACCGGCCGCGATCCCAAATTTCAGCGGCTCGGGGTCAACTTCCTGTTCGTCAGCCTGCTGATCATCGTGACCGGCTCGTTTGCCGGGCAATGGGCGGCAGTCCACCGTTTCTTCCACAATCTGACGGCCAATTTCTGGTTCGGTCATCAAGGCTATGAATATGTCGATCTCGGCCGGTTCTGGCAGATCTACCTGCTGATCGGACTGCTCTTGTGGGTCGCATTGGTCGTGCGCGCGCTGTGGCCCGTGCTTCAGGAGAAGGGCAGCAAATCGCTGATCTATCTCGTACTGGTATCGGCGCTGGCCATTGGCCTGCTCTACGGTGCTGGGCTGATGTGGGGCCAGCATACCAACATCGCAGTCATGGAATATTGGCGCTGGTGGGTGGTGCACCTGTGGGTCGAGGGCATTTTCGAGGTCTTCGCGACCGCGATCATCTCGCTGCTGTTCGTTCGCATGGGCATATTGCGGACGTCTACCGCGACAGTGATGGTGCTGTTCGCCACAATCATCTTTCTGTTCGGCGGGGTGCTTGGCACTTTCCACCACCTGTATTTCAGCGGGACACCCACTTCGGTCATCGCGATCGGGGCGATGGCTTCGGCTCTCGAAGTTGTGCCGCTGCTGGTCGTCGGCTTTGAGGCCTATACGCGCCACAAGGTTGAGCATGAAGCCGAGTGGGAGCGGACCTATCACTGGCCGTTTATGTTCTTCTCGGCCGTCCTGTTCTGGAATCTGGTCGGTGCGGGGCTGTTCGGGTTCCTGATCAACCCGCCCATCGCGCTCTATTACATGCAGGGGCTGAACACGACTGCCAACCACGGCCATGCTGCGTTGTTCGGGGTCTATGGGATGCTCGGGCTGGGGCTCACGCTCTACTGCATGCGCGGGCTCACCGACGTTACGACGTGGAACCAGAAATCACTCAAGATCGCCTTCTGGTCACTCAACATCGGCATCGCGATGATGACGTTCCTGTCGCTGCTGCCGCAGGGTATCCTCCAAACCTATGCCAGTGTTGAACATGGCTATGCCTATGCGCGGTCGGCGGAATTCATCCATAGCCCGATCATGCAGGCGCTGGTGTGGGCGCGCGTGCCCGGTGATGTCGTCTTTAGTGTCGGTGTCTTCGCGTTCGCCTGGTTCATGTTCCGGGCGTTCGTGCCGGGCAATCGGCAACGCGGCACCTGACCGCACGATCCACTCGCTCCTCTTTTTTTACCCACAACACCCAAAGGAATAACTGTGCGCAAACCACTGAGTGCCGAAACCAAAGCCATCGTAAAATCGACCGCGCCTGCATTGCAGCAGCACGGTCTCGCCATCACGACGCGCATGTATGAGCGGCTGTTCACAGACCCCGACGTGAAGGCCATGTTCGACCAGGCCGCGCAAGAAAGCGGGGAACAGCCGAAGCGTCTGGCTGGCGCTATCCTCGCTTATGCGCAGAACATCGACAAGCTGGAAGCCTTGGCGGCACCTGTCATGCGCATGGCTGCTCGGCACGTGGCGACAGGTGTAAAGGCTGAACATTACCCGTTGGTGGCGGATGCCCTCTTGCCCGCAATCCGTGATGTTCTGGGCGAAGCTGCGACCGATGAGGTGCTTGGCGCATGGGGAGAGGCCTATTGGGCGCTTGCAGACATCCTCATCGGCAAAGAAGATATCCTGTATGCCGAGGTGGATAGCGCTGGACTGGCTGGAGCCCTTGAACCAGCCTGAATCCAATAAAGAGCGAATTTGATGGCATCGTGGACACTGCTCCGCGATCAGTGTGGAGTCGCTACTACAACATGTTTGTAGCGGTTCCGCCCGGACCCGGCGCGCGCGAGCGGTTGATTGCGGTTGCAGGGGCCATCATCGGCATTGTGACGACGGGACTGTTGTGCGGCGTGCTGGCTGGTAGCGGCGCTGCACACCCTTTGTTGCTGGCGCGCTTTCTGCATCCGCCAGGCGGCGCGGTCGCCTTGTCAGCCGTGCTCGGCGGGGCCGCCGGAAGCGCGCATCCGTTCATGTTCGCGCTTTAGCCGACCAGCGACACTGGCAGACGCGTGCGTCAGGTCGCGACGACCTATCGAACCTTCAGATTGACAAGCAAATCGACCAGTAGTCCGACTGCGGTAAAAGGTTCCGGCTCGTCACGCGCCGTGAGTCTTTCCGCAAGCGCTGCGGCTCGCTCCAAGGCGACCGACAGACGGGGGCTTGTTGTTGCAAAGGCATTGTCCGCGCCCTTTTCGTATCCGGGAAAGCTCTGACGCAATCGTGCAAGGACATCGTTGCGATCGATCGGTGCTTGGACGTTTTCGTAGTGAAGCAGTAGCCAAAGTTCGAAATTGGGAACGGAGGCGACAGCCCTGAACGGCACCTTCTGCCTATTGTCATTGCGCAGGGTGCCGTCGAGTTGCTCTGCGCGCGTGAGGGCGTCGTGATAGCTTGCGTGGCTGTCGCGATCGAAGACCGCATAGACTTGGTCGAAAGCGCGGGGAGAAATATGCCTGTGCCGGTCGCCCTCTTCGAAAAGTTGTCGCGCATACTCGACAACCTGGAGGGGCGCCGTGCCCAACGCACCCGGATAGATGCCGACATTTGCGGTGTGCAGTCGAAAGGCGCTGCGGATCTCCCCGAAATAGTTGGGCTCTGTCTTTGTCCCCTCTGTGACAATCAAAATCCGGTCGTAACTCGCGCGCCGACCCAGCTTGCGTTCGAGCTGTTTCCGCTGTCGTTCCTTCGGCGCATTGTCGCGGGCCATCAGTGCCTCGTCCCGAAGCTGTCTGCGATGAACGGCACGCCGCCATAACGGCCCATCAGATAGCCACGCTCGAGCGCTTCACCCTTGCGGGGACTGAATTCCGACAGGGCGACCAACGACGATGCCTGGTCGCGGTCTTTTTCGACCATCCAGATCTGGTCGCGCCGGAACAGCTCATGCGTATCAAGCAACGAGGTATCGTGCGTCGTGAAAATGAGCTGCGCGCCACGGGGATTGGCTTCCGGCGAATGGAAGAGGCGGACAAGTTCGCGCACCAGCAGCGTGTGGAGGCTGGTATCGAGTTCGTCGATGACCAGGACCTGTCCGTTCGCCAAAACGTCGAGCACCGGCCCACTTAGGAAGAGCAAATTCCGTGTTCCGTTGGACTCGTCCATCAGATCGAACACAGCTTCGCCATTTTCCGTCACATGCCGGAAGAGTAGCTTGTTCTCTTCGATTTCCTCGGCGCGCATCTCGGTCTTACCGGCGACCAGATCCACATGGACGGATTGCCCGGGCACCTTGTTCGTCACCACCTCGATGTCGGCGATGCTGATGTCGGCAGAAGTTAGGAAGTCGCAGATTTCTTTGCGGCCCTTTTGGTCCTTCAGCCGCTGCAGCGACACTTGCGGATTGAGTTGCGCTTGTTCGTTGAAGATGACGAGCTGGCGCGCGAACCAATCGAAGATCGGTCGCAGCGCCTCGCTATTGAGCTGTACCGCCATCGAGAGAAACAGCGCGTTGGGGCGCGTGGCGTTCTCCCACACATTCTTCGCGCCTTTCAGCCCGGCACCGAATTCGTAGACGTCCTTGCCGACTTTTGCATCGAACCGACGCTCGAACCATCGCTGCGGCTTAAACGCCTTATAGACGAGCAGATGTTCGGCGACGATGCGCTCGGCCGACATCGTGAAGCCATACTGGTGGCGCACGCCATCCAGAATGAAGGTTGCCTCGAACGATGTCGGCTCGTTGGCCGACGCCTTGTCGAGACGAAATGGCTGAACAGCAAAGGTCTGGCCAGGCTGAATCAGCGTCGCCGACTCGATGACGACGCCGCGCATATATTGCAACGCCTTGATGAGATTGGATTTTCCGCTGGCGTTGGCGCCATAAATCGCTGCGCTCCGCAGCAGAAAGGGCACCGCAGAGACGCCGGTGACGATGGTATGCGTATCAGCAAGGCTCTTGTCTTTCGAGGCGACAAGGCTAAAAATTTGCTCGTCGCGCAGAGAGCGGAAATTGGAGACGCGAAACTCCACGAGCATATGATTCCTCCAGCCATCTTGCTAATATCGTCATTATTCGCATAAATTCCGCAAAAATGCAAGATATTTGTCGAAGGGCGTGGACCGCTTCGGTCAAGGCGCCGCCGCCGCGTTCAATGACAAAGCCGCTGTCCAATCGATCAGTCGCGGTTGGCTACCACATCGCCCACTGCCGATCGTTTCAGGTGAGCGGGTGCGAAGCGGAGCCTAGCTCGTCTAACAAGACCGTTGGAGCCGCGCGCTAAACGTCGGCTCTCGGCATAAGCCGACATTTAGCGACGCCGGTGCGAAAGGCGGCTTCGTC
>NZ_BARE01000059.1 GCF_000367345.1 Sphingobium xenophagum NBRC 107872 | reverse complement strand
CCCCCCCCCCCCCCCCTATGAAGCCAGGGCTTAAGACACTGCTCCAAACACGCAGGGCTGGTCCATGCGTCCCATTGTCGCGCCGCACGCGCCACTTGGAACGCCCCCTCAACGGCTAAGCAGCAGAGGCGTCTTCCATCGCCGCGGATTGGTGCGGCATCGCAAAAGCACTTGCTTCGCCAGTCCCGAGCGCGGCCAAACTCATCCAAACCGCCATCGCTATCATCATCAGGTTTTCCGTTAAGGACAGGAAGCCAAGCGGCACGTTGCTGGAGCTGCCCACACAGGCACATTTCAACTCGCGCTTGTCGAGATAGACGGCCTTAAACACCGACACTGCTCCCACCGTCCCGATGAACAATGCTATCGGAATCGACACCCAATCGAGCACGCCCGCGATCATCAGCACGGCGGCCAGCGCTTCTGCGAAGGGGTAGATGTAGGAGTATGGCACCCAGCGTTTCGCCAGCAGGTCGTAGTTCAGGAACATGGTTGCGAAGCTCTCGACATTCTGGAGCTTGAGCAATGCCAACACCGCCATGCTGAACCCTATGAACCATTCGCCAGCCCGTAGGGTGAGAGGCGTGCCATAGACGGCATGGCTGGCGCCAAGCGCCATCAGCGCGGTCACCGCAAACAGCACTGCGACAGGCTTGTAGGTAATTGCCTTCGGGTTCGCGGCCGACTTCCCGAAGTAGCGGCGAAGGTCATCGTAGCCGCCAATCCGCTCACCATTGATGAAGATCTGAGGGGTCGTCTCCACCCCATGCTGCTCCTTGAAGGCATCGGTAGCTTCCCGCGTGATCAGCCATTTATCCTCGACCTTGAGACCTTGGCGACGCAAGAGGTCCTTCGCCTTGAGCCCATAGGGGCAGACGTGTTTGTCGAGCACCATCCGATATAGGACGGCTTTGCGGGGCTGGACTGGAGAGGTCATTGCGGCAGCTTTCGACTCGTTTTCGCTTGAACTGCCGCCTATATGGGTTCCGTACCATAGTACGGAGTCAAGGGGTGCGGGAAGTGACAATCGCGAGTTTGGCGCGCGAAGGCGGCGTTGGTGTCGAGACTGTCCGCTATTATCAGCGCCGTGGCCTTCTCGACACGCCCGAGCGACCGAGCAGTACCGGGATGTCCGGCGGCTTTCGACGCTATGGAGGCGAGCACGTGCGGCGGCTTCACTTCATCCGTTCCGCGCAAGCAGCGGGTTTCACCTTGGAGCAAATTGGCGAACTACTGGCGCTAGACGCGACCGACGATCGCGCGCGGGTATGATCTGCCCCCGCCTGAGTGGTCCATCGACTATGATAGTCTGGATCACGAAAGGGACGACGAATGCCGAGCAAGAAGCACAAGCCGGAAGAGATTATCGGGAAGCTGCGTGAAGTTGAGATCGTGTTGGCGCAGGGTGGGACGACGGCCGAAGCCTGCCGCCGGATCGCGGTCACCGAGCAGACCTATTATCGTTGGCGCAAGGAATATGGCGGCCTGAAGACCGACCAGGCGCGACGTATGAAGGATCTGGAGAAGGAGAACCTGCGGCTTCGGCGGGCGATCTCGGACCTGACGCTGGACAAGCTAATCCTTCAGGAGGCCGCCCGGGGAAACTTCTAAGCCCCGCGCGGCGGCGACGCTGTATCGATCAGTTGCGGCGCGAGCTGCCAGTGTCCGAGCGGCGGATCTGCCGGGTGCTCGGGCAACATCGGTCGACGCATCGCAAAGTGCCGCGCGGGGCGGACGACGAGCAGCAGCTAACCGAGGACATCATCGCGCTGGCCAAGCAATATGGTCGCTATGGCTACCGCCGGGTGACGGCGCTGCTTCGCCATGCGGGGTGGACGGTGAACCTCAAACGCGTCGAGCGGATCTGGCGCAAGGAGGGTCTGAAGGTCCCGCAGCGCCAGCCGAAGCGCGGTCGGCTGTGGCTTAACGACGGCTCCTGCATCAGGCTCAGGCCGGAATATCCGGGGCACGTGTGGGCCTATGACTTCGTTGAAGGGCGCACCCATGACGGCCGCAAGTTCCGGATCCTGACGATCATCGACGAGGCCAGCCGGGAGTGCCTGGCGCTCATCGTGGCGCGCCAGCTCAAACATGAAGATGTGTTGGCCGCCTTGGCGGAGCTGTTCGTCACGCGCGGCCCGCCCGCGCACATACGGTCGGATAATGGCGCCGAATTTATCGCCAATGCCGTGCAGATCTGGCTCGCCCAGATCGGCGTGAAGACCCTGTATATCGCGCCCGGCTCACCGTGGGAGAACGGCTATAACGAGAGCTTCAACGGATCGCTTCGCGACGAACTGCTCAACGGCGAGATCTTCTACAGCCTCGCCGAGGCCAAGGTGCTGATCGAGGCCTGGCGGCGGCACTACAACACCGTTCGACCGCACAGCAGCTTGGGTTACCGGCCACCGGCCCCGGAAACCGCGACACCGCCATTGCCGTCGTCCGGTTCCGCTTCGCTCCACCTACCGACGACAATGGCGGCGGAAGCAACAATGCACTAACAATCAAACCGGACCACTCGGTGGGGGCCGATCAGAAGGACGATGCCGTCGAGCAGCGTCTGACGGCCGACATTGTCAGGCTGGCGACGAATTATGGCCGGTACGGCTATGTGGCGTTGGCGAGGGCGAATTAATGTCCGGTGCCCCGGCGGCGGCTCCGTCAGCAAACAGTTCCCACCTTGCCTGAGGCCAATATTGCTTCAATCGCCGCTAACAGTCGATCGTTCTCCGCTATCGTGCCGATACTGATCCGGAGCCAGTCCGTGAGACGCGAGAAGTTGAGCCAGCGAACATGGATATTCTGCCCGGCGAGCCTCATCTGCAGGGCCTTTGCGCCGTTGAATGTCGCCGGGATATGCGCGAGCAGGAAGTTCCCCTGCGAAGGCAGCGTTTCGATACCGAGCTTGCCGAGCGCTTGCGCTAACCGGCCGCGTTCGCCTCGCACCAGGATCCAACTCTCCCGCGCACGCTGCGTGTCGCCGAACGCGGCGCGACCGAGATGCTGGGTGATCACATCGACATTGTAGCTATCGCGGACTTTGTGCAGCATGGGCGCAACAAGCTCGGCAGCTCCCAGGCCATAGCCCAGGCGCAAGCCGGCCAGCGAATGCCCCTTGCTCAGGGTCCGTGCGATCAGCAGGTTGGGTATGCGACCGATCTCGCGAACCAGCTCGTAGCCAAGGGAAGCATCCACGAAATCGACATAGGCTTCATCCACCAGCAGGACCCCATGGAAGGCCTCAGCAAGCTCGATCAACCAGTTTTGCGACAGCAGACGCCCCGACGGCGCCTGCGGATTGGCAACGAGGGCAAGACGCGCTCCAGCGTCATTCCAGCGCTGCGCCGTATCGTCGGGCGGCAGCCAGTCATCCCGGAGATTGACCTTGGCGAGCGGGCAATTCTGTATCTCGGCCAGGACGTTGTAGAGATGATAGCCGGGATTGAGGACGCCGATCGCTTTCCCCGGATCCAAGAACGTCGTGACCACCAACCGTAGCAATTCGTCGCTGCCATTGGTTACGATGACCTCGTCGACATCCCGTCCATGATAATGCGCGATGGCCGCGCGTAGATTGGTTGCGAGCGAGTCCGGATAGCGCTGCAGCATTGCAGGGCTAATTTCCGCCAGGGCCGTCATCACTGAGGCTGATGGTTCCAGCGGATTTTCGTTGGTGTTGAGCTTGATTGCCGGCGCAGGCGGTTGCTCCCCGGGAATATAGCCCGACATCCTCCGGATATTGGAGCGTTCAAACATCGCGGCTTCTCTGTCGCGCGGCAACGCGCACCGGCACGAGATCCGGGGAGAGCTTTCCTACCCACGGATAACGACGGGCGGCCTCCTCGTCATAGCCGAGGTTGAAGACCGTTGGACTTTTGTATGGACGATCCTGCCGCTCGTAGAGGGTCCCAAACAACCCGTCCCACGCAAAATTGGTAATTCCGTAGTTGCCATTCTCGTCGTGGAAATGATGGGCGAGATGGCGCGCCTTCATGTTCGCGAGGAAACGATTCCGCGGCTTATAAGGCAGATGCTCCACGCAGTGGACGAATTCATAGATGCAAGTGATGAGCAGGCCTGCCCCAAGCGCCGCCATCGCCGCCCCTAATCCGCCGATCAGCCAGCCGATCGGCACGGTTGCGAGCACGATTGTCGGCAAGGTCGTGTAGAGCGCGCCGAAAAGGACCTCCAGATGATGGGGGTCCATGTGATGATCGTAGTGAATGCGCTTCCAAGTGCTGGCGGTGAGCGGCGACTTGAACATCCACCGGCTGTGCAGAACCCAGCGGTGCAGCGCATACCAGATGAGCGGATAAATGAGTCCGGCGGCAAGGATCGCCGCCCCTGTCTGCAGCAGTGTCGATGGCCTAAATCCGCTCAGGGTGGCACTCACCACCGCAAGCAGCAGATAGGTCCAGACAGCATGATGCTGAAAAAAAGCAACTGTCAGGCTGCTCAAGGTCATCCGGTCAAGCTGATGCCGGTGCTTCCAGATTCGATCATGCATACAATGCGCCCATCAAAGAATGTGTCGAATCACGCGGCCCGATGGGGGAAGTGGGGGGCGCCGCTCAACCGGACGCCGTGGGATTCAAGCAGATGCCGCGCGACTCGACATCACATTATATGCAGATTGTCTGCATACATTGTCAATACATCTCTACACCACCATCGATGACATGGCCGGCGATTGCCCTGCCAAATCCGCAATTGTTTCCAGACTGCCCAACAGGCGATCGCGGTCGGGCGCCGCGCCAAGGCCGAGACGCACCGCTTCGAGCGGCTGACTGGGCGCGAACGCATCGCTGGGAACCACGCCGACGCCCGCGGAGCGCAGGCGGGCCGCGAAGTCTCCACGCGTCCAGCCGTTCGCCAGCGGCAACCATGCGTGAAAGGCATTCCGCGCGGTCACCAGGCCATGTTCAGCAAGCAGTTCGACCGCCATCTTGCGCCTGGCCTCGGACTCCTCACGGATCGCGGCAAGCGCCTCCTCGGCCGACCCTGTGGAAATCCAGCTGGTCGCGATGGCCGCGCCGAGGGGCGATGCCATAGAGGTGGTTCCCCTGATCGCCCCGGCCAGCCGGGCGGCCGCGCGGGAATCAGGCACAGCAACATAGGCGACGCGTAGCGCAGGTGAGAGGCATTTCGACAGGCCGGCAACATGATAGACGATATCTGGCGCGAGCGCAGCGAGGGGTGGCAGCGCACTGCCCGACAATTTTCCGTAGGCATCATCTTCAATAATCAGCACGCCATATTTCCTGGCGACGGCGATGACAGCTTCACGCCGCTCCAGCGACATGGTCGCCGTGGTGGGATTATGAAGCGTCGGCGTGCAATAGAGCAACCCAGGCTTCTGGGCGCGGCAAACGCTCTCGAAAGCCTCGGGATCCAACCCCTCCGCGTCGATCGCGACATGCGCGAGCGGAACAGCGAGATGCTCGGCAAGCGAACGGAAACCTGGATAGGTCAATGCCTCGACAGCAATCGGGGCGCCGTCTTTCCGGAGGAGCGTGATCAGCGCCAACAAGGCACCCTGCGCACCGGGGCTGATCAGTAACCGCTCTTCTTGAATGTCGGGCAATCGATCCGCAAGCCAGGCCGCCCCGGCCCTTCGATCTGAAGCGGCTCCGCCCGCCTCCTGATAGCGCAGGATGAGGTCCATCCCACCGTCCATTTCCAGCTCACAGATTCCGGCCCAAAGTCTTCCGCTTAGAGAAGCATCATCGAATTTAGGCGGCAGATTCATCGCCATATCGACTAGCCCGGACGATATGCGGGGTGCCTCGCGACTCACCCGCCCAGCGCGAACATAGGTGCCCTGCCCTACCCGACCTTCGACAAGGCCGCGCCGCCGTGCTTCTGCATAGGCTCGCGTTACCGTCGTGAAATCGATCTCGAGCACCTCGGCGAGCGAGCGCTGAGGGGGAAGTCTGTCGCCAGCGACCAACACGCCGGCCCGGATATCCGAGGCCAGAGCCTCCGCAATCGCGAGATAGAGCGGGCTTGCCCCTTTTGGAATTGTAGGGCGCCATTCATGTGGAGCGCGCACTTCGTCCATTGTCATTGCCTTCTTATCCATATATATGGATATTGTATGTTATCGCTGATCGACGCAAGCTCGATGACTCATCGCTCCCTAAAGGGAATAGCAAAAACAAGGCAAAGACCATGGATTATGTTGCACGCTTCGAATCGCTGATTGGAGAAATGAAGCTCGATGGGCGATATCGTACCTTCATCGAACTAGAGCGGCTGGCCGGCGAATTTCCAACTGCGCTATGGCGTCAACCGGACGGCGAAGCTCGCCGTGTCACAGTGTGGTGCAGCAATGATTATCTTGGCATGGGCCAGAACCGGGAAGTGCTGGCGGCGATGCATGATGCCATCGACCAGTTTGGCGCGGGCACTGGCGGCACGCGCAATATCTCGGGCACCAATCGCAGCCACGTAGCGCTCGAAACCGAGCTGGCCGACCTCCATGACAAGGAAGCTGCGCTGATCTTCACGTCTGGCTGGATCTCAAATTTGGCCACGCTTGGTACGCTCGGCAAGATGCTTCCCAACTGCGCGATCTTCTCGGATGCACTCAATCACAACTCAATGATCGAGGGCATTCGCCGCTCGGGTGCAGAGCGCTTCATCTTTCGCCACAATGATGCTGCCCATCTTGATGAACTGATGAGCGCGATCGATCCTGATCGGCCCAAGATCGTGGCATTTGAGAGCGTCTATTCGATGGACGGAGATGTGGCGCCGATCGCCGAGATCTGCGACGTCGCGGACAAGCATGGCGCGATCACCTACCTTGATGAGGTGCATGCAGTGGGCCTTTATGGCCCGCGCGGTGGCGGCATTGCGGAGCGCGAAGGGCTCGCGCACCGATTGACTGTCATCGAGGGCACGCTTGCCAAGGCCTTCGGCGTAATGGGAGGCTACGTCGCGAGCTCAGCGCTGCTGATCGACGTCATCCGTAGTTGTGCCGATAGTTTCATCTTCACGACATCCATCTGTCCGCACCTCGCTGCCGGTGCGACGGCAGCAATCCGGCATCTGAAGGATAGTAGCGAGGAGCGTGTACGGCAGCAGGCTGCAGTGCATCGCCTCATCGCGATGCTGCGCGCAGCGGACATGCCGGTTTCGGAAACGCAGAGTCATATCATTCCGCTCATCATCGGCGACGCACATCTATGCAAGGCGACGAGCGACCTGCTGCTCGCTGCACACGACATCTATGTGCAACCCATCAATTTCCCGACGGTCGCACGCGGGCAGGAACGGCTGCGGCTCACGCCAACGCCGTTCCATACCGAAACCCACATGCAGGCGCTTGTCGACGGCCTGGTCGACGCGCGCAAGCGTCTCGGATGGCACAAGCGGCAGCTGGCGGCCTAGAAGGAAAAACAAATGGCAACGCATTACATTACCGCCAATCGTTTGCGCGATGGCGCGTCGGTATGGCTGAGTGAGGCCGTGGACTGGGTCGAGCAAATCGAGGCTGCCACGCGCTTTGACGAAGCAACCCTGCCTGCCGCACTTGAAGCAGCCCAGGCAGATCAAGGCAGCGAGCAAATCGTGGACGTGCATTCCGCGCCGGCACCATTGACCTATCGCGAGCAGATCCGCGCCAACGGACCCAGCGTTCGCGCTGACCTGGGCACGCAGTCCAGCCGGTTGGCACGAGTCAGCCCATTGCCCCAGCCGCCCCTGGCGAATTCCAGCTCACCCTATGCCGGCATTTATCGCTATGATGATTATGATCGCCAGTATCTGCGTGACCGCGCAGCGCAATTCCGCCAGCAGGTCGAACGCCGGCTCTCTGGCGAACTCAGCGAGGACGAGTTCAAACCGCTCCGGCTAATGAATGGCCTCTACCTGCAGCTTCATGGCTATATGCTTCGTGCGGCGCTGCCTTATGGGGTGGTTAGTGCCGCCCAGCTGCGACAGCTCGCCTATGTCGCTCGGCATTTCGATCGCGGTTACGGACACTTCACGACCCGCCAGAACATCCAGTTCAACTGGATCCGGCTGGAAGATACGCCTGACATTCTGACAATTTTAGCCGAAGCGGACCTGCATGCCATTCAGACAAGTGGCAATTGCGTTCGCAACGTTACGACCGATCATTTCGCAGGCGCAGCGGCGGAAGAAGTCGTCGACCCTCGGATTTTTGCCGAGATTTTGCGTCAGTGGTCGACAGACCATCCCGAATTCACCTATCTTCCTCGCAAGTTCAAGATTGCGATTACAGGCGGGCCGATCGATCGCGCGGCGATCCGCGTCCATGACATCGGCATCATGGCCCATCGCAACGAAGCGGGAGAGCCGGGCTTCACCATCTATGCGGGCGGTGGTCTTGGGCGAACGCCGGTGGTGGGCGTGCAAGTCCGTGAATGGCTGCCCGTGCGCGATCTGCTTCGTTATGTTGAGGCGATCCTGCGCACCTACAATGCGCTCGGCCGCCGCGATAACATCTACAAGGCGCGTATCAAAATCTTGATCAAAGAAATGAAGGCCGAGGGCTTCATCACCATGATCGAGGACGAATTCGCCTCGATGCCAGCCGACTATAATCTCCTTGAGCCGGAGATCATTGACGCCCTTCAGGCGCGCTTCGTCCGACCGCCCTTCGAACTGTTGCCGGACCGGTCCGTATCGCTCGAGGAAGCCAGGGACAGAGATCCTGCGTTCGGAGCGTGGATCGGCACCAATACGCATCCTCATCACGAAGCGGGCTATGTGTCTGCGTCTGTATCGCTGAAGCCAACGGGCGGAATTCCGGGCGATATGAGCGCTGAAGAGATGGAGAAAGTCGCCGACCTGGCTGACGCTTTCTCGTTCGGGGAAATCCGCGTGTCGCACGAGCAGAATCTCGTCCTGCCCCATGTGCGCCTCGATGATCTTCACACACTCTGGTCGGGCCTCATCGAAGCCGGCCTTGCGAGCGGGAACGTAGGGCTGGTGACCGACATAATCTCATGCCCCGGTCTCGACTATTGCAGCCTTGCGACCTCGCGCTCGATCCCGGTGGCGCAGCGGATCGCCGAACGTTTCTCCGATCCGGAACGGCAGCGAGAGATCGGCCCGCTCGATCTCAATATCTCAGGGTGCATCAACGCATGCGGACACCATCATGTGGCACACATCGGCCTCCTGGGCGTCGATAAGGCCGGCGAAGAATTTTACCAAATCACGCTTGGCGGCGCGTCCGATGGGCAGGCATCGATCGGCGCAATTATCGGCCCGGCTGTCTCTTCGGAAAAGGTGGTCGATACGATTGAAGCGATCATCGGTGCCTATATCGATCGACGCATCGCGGGCGAACGGTTCATCGACACCTATCGTCGGCTCGGCGCTGCATCGTTCAAGGAGGCAGCCTATGCCGGTGATTGATATGCAGGGTGCACTCGTTCCCGATTACTGGGTCGAAGGACATCTGCTTGATCGGGGCGCTGCAGAACCGCTGCTCCTGCCTCTCGCCACGATCGCCGAGCTACCGCCCGGCGCAATCGAGGCCCCTCGCCCACTCGGCGTGCGCATCCCGCCGGGCGCCGAGATCGACGGCCTCCTTGCTGCACTCGATCACTTTGAATTGATCGTCATCGAGTTTCCAACGTTCCGCGACGGGCGTGGCTTCACGCTCGCCACGACGCTTCGTACTCGTCATGGCTTCAAGGGCGAACTTAGAGCGGCAGGGCATGTCCTGCCTGACCAGTTCGATGCCCTGCGCCAATGCGGGTTCACGACGATCGAGACATCGACCAATCACCCTCCACAGCAGTGGCATCCTTCTTTGCGCGCCGCGGAAGCCGGCGGGCCACTACTGAAGCGTCTGCTCGGAAATCAAGACCGTGCAAAGCTCCACCTAAGTTCGCAATGAAGGAGACGCACCTCCCCTCCGGAAGCATTCCCGCACTGGTGACCCCAATGTTGGCCGATGGCGCGATCGACTGGACATCCTTCCACGCATTGATCGACTGGCATGTTGAGGCGGGGAGCAATGCTATCGTGGTCGCGGGCTCGACTGGCGAATCTGCGATGCTCACTATGGACGAGCACAAGCGCCTGATCGCCGAAGCGGTCGATCACGCGGCCGATCGCATTCCTATTATCGCCGATGCAGGCGCCAATGCGACATCGGAAGCAATCGAGCTGACCCGAGCTGCGCAAGAGAGAGGGGCGATCGCAGCCCAGGCGCTGGCTGCGACGAGTGATCCGGCTGCACGGGATCGAGAGCGATGAGCGCCAGACTCCGGGCATTGCCGACCCTCATGGTCGCATCGACCGGATGTGCGATGACGGTGCTCGACACCAACATCGTCGCGATCGTGTTGCCGGATATCGCGCGGGATTTGAACGCCAGCTTCGCGCAGGTCGAGTGGGTGATAAGCGCCTATGTTCTCTGCTTTGCATCCCTGCTTCTGCCGGCGGGCGCAATTGCGGACCGTTATGGCCGCAAACGCGTTTTCCTCGCCGGTATTGCCGGCTTCGCCGTCGCCTCGCTTATGTGCGGCATGGCATCATCGCCATCCCTGCTGTTCGTCTCGCGCGCGCTCCAAGGCGTCGGGGCAGCGTTCCTGTTGGCGCCCGCGCTGGCGATTATAGGGCACGCCTTTCACGACGAGCGCGAACGCGACAGCGCCTGGGCGATGTGGGGCGGCATGATGGGGCTCACCATGGTCCTGTCGCCCTTGCTGGGCGGCGTCATCGCCGCTCTCGCGGGATGGCGCTGGGCGTTCTTCGTCAATCTGCCAATCTGTCTTGCGCTCGCGGCGGCAGCTGTCCGCTGCATCACGGATTCCCGCAACGAAGCAGCCCGCAAACTCGATCCCGCCGGCATCGTGCTGTTTGCCGCATCGATGCTTGGGATCACTTCCGCGCTGATCCATGGCCAGGAACAGGGCTGGACTGCGGCCGGCACGCTGGCCCGATTTGCTGGCGGCTTGGCCGCACTGGCACTCTTCGTTTTCGCCGAGACCCGGCACCGTGAGCCGATGCTCGACCTGACCTTGTTCAAACAACGCCGGTTTGTCGGCGCGATCGTGGCGATGTTCGCCTATGCCGGCTGCGCGCAGGTCATGGCGTCGCTGTTGCCGCTGTTGCTGCAAAACGGCTTCGCACTGACCGCGCTCCAGGCCGGTGGCGCGATGCTCGCCTTTGCCCTTGCGATGCTCGTCTTTCCGCAAGTGGGACGGCGGCTCGGGGCCTGGATCGCTGGATATCAGATATTGGCGCTTGGACTCGGGGTCGTGGCGATCGGTAATCTGCTGGCAGCCACCGGCGCTTATGGCGCGAGCTTGCCCCTATTATTCTCGGGAATGTTTGTCCTCGGCGCCGGTGGCGGATTGCTCAATGGCGAGACCCAGAAAGCGATCATGGGCACCGTGCCGCCCAATCGTGCCGGCATGGCATCGGGTATCAGCACCACGTCGCGCTTCTCGGGCATCCTTCTCGGCTTCGCCATCTTGAGCGGTATTCTGGCGACCTCGGCCCGTGGCCATCTTTCCAGTACGAATGGCGGGCGTCCCTTTGCCGATGCGGTCATCGCTGGCGACCTCCCCCGGGCCCTCGCGATGATCCCTTCCGCATCGCGCGATTCAACAGCCCAACTCGCTCAACAGGCCTACGCAGCCGGCTTTGCGACCGCCCTTGGCATGGCGGCTGTCTGTTCGGCGGGTGCCGCACTGATCGTCCTCGGGTTGATGCGGCAAGGAACCAATGCGAGCCTATCAATCCCACCGGACGCATCAAGGGAGCTCATTCGATGACATCGCCCATAATCAAGGTTGCGGTGGTCCAGGCAGCGCCTGTGCTATTCGACACCCCGGCAACGATTGAAAGGCTCGTCAGGCTGGCGGACGAGGCTGCGGCTGGCGGTGCAGCGCTCGTCGTCTTCCCCGAGGCTTATATCGGCGGCTATCCGAAAGGCCTCGACTTCGGCGCGCGTCTCGGCACGCGCACTCCCGAAGGCCGGGAGGACTTCCGGCGCTATTTCGAAAGCGCGATCGACATTCCCGGACCCGAGGTTGTGGCGCTCGCAGAAGTCGCCAAGCGTCACGGCATTCACCTGGTCGTGGGCGTGATCGAGCGCGATGGTGGCACGCTCTATTGCACGGCCCTTACCTTTGACCCCAATGGACGGATCCTCGCGCGACATCGCAAGCTGATGCCGACAGCGCTCGAGCGTCTCGTCTGGGGGTTTGGCGACGGCTCGACGCTTGGGGTGGCCGAAAGCACGATCGGCCGAATCGGCAGTGTAATCTGCTGGGAGAACTACATGCCGCTACTGCGCACGGCCATGTATGCACAGGGCGTCGAATTCTACTGCGCCCCAACCGTCGATGACCGCGACACCTGGCTGCCGACCATGCGGACGATCGCTCTGGAAGGCCGTTGCTTCGTCCTATCCGCCTGTCAGTTCCTGACACAGGCGGATTACCCGTCCGAATATCACGCAACGATCAGTGAGAACCCGGTACTCATCCGCGGCGGCTCCTGCATCATCGATCCATTGGGCAATATTCTGGCCGAACCGGTATTCGGAGAACAGGTCATTCTTTTTGCCGAGCTTGATCGCCGCGCTATCGCGCGCGGCAAATATGATCTCGACGTCGTCGGCCACTATGCCCGCCCCGACATTTTTCGGCTACATGTCGATACACAACCGCAGACGCCGGTAACATTCGACAATCCGTCGAGCTCAGGGCTATCGATCGGACGGCTAGAGCATCCCAAAGGAGATGGGCAGTCATGCTCGGATTGACGGCGCTCGAACTGGCAAGAATCCAGTTCGGATTTACGATTTCCTTCCACATCGTCTTTCCGGCGATCACCATCGGCTTGGCCAGCTACCTGGCCGTCCTCGAAGGATTGTGGCTCTGGAAGAAAGATTCCGTCTACCGGGATCTTTATCACTTCTGGTCGGGCATTTTCGCGGTGAACTTCGCCATGGGCGTCGTGTCCGGACTGGTCATGGCCTATCAGTTCGGCACGAACTGGAGCTACTTCTCGGCCTTTGCCGGCAGCATCACCGGACCGCTCCTCACCTATGAGGTGCTCACCGCCTTCTTTCTCGAAGCTGGCTTTCTCGGGGTCATGCTCTTCGGGTGGAACAAGGTCGGGCCGGGTCTGCATTTCCTCGCGACATTGATGGTGGCGCTTGGCACACTCATCTCCGCCACCTGGATTCTCGCCTCCAATAGCTGGATGCAGACGCCTCAGGGTTTTGCGATCATTGACGGGCGCGTTGTGCCGACCGACTGGTTCGAGGTTATTTTCAATCCCTCCTTCCCCTATCGCCTCGCCCACATGACGGTTGCCGCCTATCTTGCCACGGCTCTTTTCGTCGGAGCGAGCGCCGCCTGGCACCTTCTCAAGAAGAGGGATACGCCTGCCGTTCGCAAGATGCTGTCGATGGCGCTCTGGATGATCTTGCTCGTGGCACCGCTGCAGATCGCGATCGGCGATGCGCATGGGCTCAACACCTTGGAATACCAGCCCGCCAAGATCGCGGCGATTGAAGGTCATTGGGAGAACCGGCCCGGTGAAAGCGTGCCGCTGATCCTTTTCGGCATACCCGATATGGCAGCAGAGACGACCCGCTACGCAATCGAAATCCCCAAGCTCGGCAGCCTGATCCTCACGCATGACATCAATGGCAAGATACCCGGACTGAAAGAGTTCGCGCCCAGAGACCGGCCTAATTCGACGATCGTCTTCTGGAGCTTTCGCGTGATGGTCGGGCTTGGCATGCTGATGCTCGCACTCGGCCTGTGGGGTCTTTGGTCCCGGCGCGGCCAGCGGCTGTATAGATCCACGACACTGCTGCGCTTTGCCCTGCTAATGGGACCATCGGGCCTGATCGCGATCCTGGCGGGCTGGTTCACGACCGAGATCGGCCGCCAACCCTGGATCGTCTATGGGGTGATGCGCACCGAAGATGCCGTCTCCGATCACGGGGTGCTCGCGCTTTCGACCACGCTGCTCGTATTCATCGTGATGTACTTCGCGGTGTTTGGAACCGGCGTTTCCTACATGTTGAAGCTCATCGCCCGCGGTCCGCAGACTCACCATGAAGCTGCCGACGCCGAGCCGCACGACCGGGGCCAGAGCCTCCGGCCAGCGCGGCCGTTGTCCGCCGCGCCCGATGACGTCGACCCGGCTCCATCCAGCGGAAAGGACTGAGAATGGGTATCGATCTTCCCCTCATATGGGCGATCATCATCGGCTTCGGACTGATGATGTATGTCATCATGGATGGCTTCGACCTGGGCATCGGCATTCTCTTCCCCTTCGTCCGGGATCGCGGCGATCGAGATACCATGGTCAATACCGTGGCACCGGTCTGGGATGGCAATGAAACCTGGCTTGTGCTCGGCGGTGCCAGCCTGCTCGCGGCCTTTCCGCTCGCTTACTCCGTCGTCCTGAGCGCCCTTTACCTGCCGCTGATGTTGATGCTCGCGGGGTTGATCTGGCGGGGCGTGGCATTCGAGTTTCGCTTCAAAGCTGATGAGGCGCATCGGCCCTTCTGGGACAAGGCCTTCGCCTGGGGCTCCTATACAGCGACCTTTTCGCAGGGCATCGCGCTCGGCGCATTCATCAACGGGTTTGAGGTTGTCGACGGCGTCTATGCAGGTGGCGGCCTCGATTGGCTGCGGCCGTTCAATCTCTTCACCGGGCTGGGCCTGCTGGTTGCCTATGCACTGCTAGGCAGCACCTGGCTCATCATGAAGACCGACGGAGACCTGCAGGCCCGCATGATTCGTATCGGGAAACCGATCACCATTGCCCTGGTGATCACGATCGGGATCGTCAGCCTCTGGACACCGGCGGTTCATCCCGCGATCGCCGCGCGGTGGTTCAGCCTTCCCAATCTTTACTTCTTTGCCCCCGTCCCCATCCTGGTCGTCCTCATCGCTGGGCTCCTTTTTAAGTTGCTGAGGGCCGGAAGCCATGCTGCGCCTTTCCTGCTCGCGTTGTGCCTCGTCTTTCTCGGCTATAGCGGCCTGGCGATCAGTCTGTGGCCCAACATCATCCCCCCTGCCCTGTCGATCTGGGATGCCGCCGGGCCGCCCCAAGCTCTGGGCTTCACACTGGTAGGAGCGCTGTTCATCATTCCCTTCATCCTCGCCTACACGGCCTGGGCCTATTTCGTGTTCCGCGGGAAGGTGAAGCAGGGCGAAGGATATCACTGATGCATCTCCCGGACGGTATCGGTCGCCTTTGGCTGCGTCGCGTAGGCTGGCTTTTGCTGATATGGGCCGCAAGTGTGCTCAGCCTTGGGGCCGTCGCCTATGTCTTCAGGCTTTTCATGAAAGCCGCCGGTCTCTCTGGCTAGTCTCACCGTGAATATCTGCTCGTCTACCCTCCGCACGTCCGCATTTGTTCAATAATAGGTATCAATGATTGGAAGACGCGCCTGACTAGTCACCATCTCCTATGTCAGGACCAGGCGATCGGGACGTGCCTGAAGAAATGCGGGTTCATTCGGCTTGAGGCGCTTCGAACGTTCCAACTGCTCGGGAGACAAGCCGAGGCGGCTTGGAACGATTTTGCGCGCTCTTGGGATGATCTGGGCGACGACCTGTATATGGCGGATGGTGGGCGATATCGACGCAGGCGGCACGCTGCTTTCAGTCATGTGGACGGGCAAGTGGTGCGAAAACCCCACCAACCCCATTTTCAGAGCCGAGACTATAATCCTCTCAATGGGGATGTTCAGCGCTGGTTCGAGCCGGTGCTGCCGACGTTAGCGGACAATCCTGTCACCCAGGCGATATTCGACACCTGCATCGCCGTCATTTCTGACGTCGACGCTCCTGTTCCGAACAACCCTCGGCATATCGAACTCCACCAGTTCCGGATAGAGACAACCCCTGATCACATCGGCCGACCGACACCGGAAGGGCTTCATCGCGACGGTGTTGATTGGGTTTTCGTGATGCTCGTTTGCCGTCAGAATGTACGCGATGGCGTTACTGAGATCGGAGCTCCGGATGGGACCGGGCTGGGCAGTTTTCTGTTAGAGGATCCGGGAGACGCCGTTTTGCTGGATGACAGACGCATCCTTCACGGCGTTACCGAAATTCATGCTGTCGATCCGACCTGTCGAGCCTATCGCGACGTGTTGGTGATAACCTTCACGCGGTAGGTCCCGACATCTCGCTTCGGCGTCTCACAGTGCAGTGAGACGCCTTCTTTCCAGCGCGCCCAACCGACAGCATCGACAAAGCACACCTGCGTACCCTCCCAGGTAGCCATCCGGTGAAGGCCGCAGGCGTGCTTCTCAGTTGTTTTCTTGTTTGATGATGCGCTTTGCTGCGGCATTTCGGCGGGCTGCGATTCTGCCGAGTGCGATTTCGAGCGGGAAGACGTCCAGTTCGTCGGGGTCATACCCGTCGAGCCACTCGGTGATTTCGGCATGGTCGGGATGGTTGGGGTCGGTTTTGGCCTCAAGCATTTCGTAGAAGCCGTGGATTCCTCCGCAGTCTTCAGGCGGGCAATCGCGTTCGCCTTCGATAAATCGGGGATATGCGGTTCCAGGTTCACCGCGACGTACATCGCTGACGGTGAGGCTATGCTCCCAGTTGTCGCCAAAATCGTAGGTGTAATCGATCGTGGTCGTGCCCGGGGCGAGCACATCGCGCAGGCGCGTGCGCGAGGCGACCTTGCGTGGTGCCGTGCCCCAGTCCTCGTCCATCGGCAGGCCATAGCTCTGGCCGTGGATGACCAGTTCCCAGAGGTGATAATCCAGCCAACCCATCGTGACCTGGACGATATCGTGCAGGACTTTGAGCGTGATTGAGGTTGGCACTTCGACTACGCGCCAGATT
>NZ_BARE01000060.1 GCF_000367345.1 Sphingobium xenophagum NBRC 107872 | reverse complement strand
CGGGACTGGCGATGATGCCGACCGCCGGTTCGTGCGCGTGTTATCCGCCGTGCTCACCGACGGGCTCGAAGCGGTCGAGGACGCGATCCGCGAAGCGCTGGCCGCCGGCGCTGCCAGCGACGATGTGATCCTCAACATCCTGGCGCGGCGGCGCGAGCCGCCCCGGCCGCTGACGATCGCCACGTCCGATGCCCTCTCGCTCAGCCACCCACCGACCGCCGACTGCGCTCGCTATGACCTGCTGCGAGGCGCCCGTGCAGCGGCATGAGATGATCGCCGCGATGAGCGGCCTCGGGCTCAAGGGCATGGCTGGCGCGTTCGACGAAGCGGTCACCACAGGTGTGCAGCGCAAGCGCACCGCCATGGAGATCCTGACCGACCTGCTTCGAGCGGAGACCGCTCATCGCCATGCCGCATCGATCCGCTACCGGATGAGCGCTGCCAAGTTGCCGGTGGTGAAGGACATCGACGCGTTCGTGTTCGAGGGCACGCCGATCAACGAAGAGCTGGTACGCTCGCTCCATGCTGGAGCGTTCCTGCCCGGTCAGCGCAACATCGTCTTGGTCGGCGGCACCGGGACCGGGAAGACTCATCTGGCGGTCGCGATCACTGCCAGCGTCGTGCGTGCCGGTGCCCGCGGTCGCTACTTCAACACCGTCGATCTGGTGAACCGGCTCGAGGAAGAGAGCCGCCTCGGCAAGGCCGGCGCGCTCGCGGCCCAGCTCTCGCGCCTCGACCTCGTCGTACTCGATGAGCTTGGCTATCTGCCGTTCGCCCGCTCGGGCGGCCAGCTGCTGTTCCACCTCGTCAGCAAGCTTTACGAGCGCACCTCGGTAATCATCACCACGAACCTGGCGTTCGGCGAGTGGCCCACCGTGTTCGGCGACCCAAAGATGACCGCCGCGCTGCTCGACCGCATCACCCATCACTGCGACATCGTCGAGACCGGCAACGACAGCTGGCGCCTCAGAAACCGGAGCTAAAACCCTCCCCCCGGACCCCCCACCCGGCGGTTGACCCGGTGGGTCCACAGGAACCTCCCACGGCCGCCACCGCCAGCGCTTGGGGAGGCGCGCGGCGTCGGCCGTGGGTCCCTCCTATGGACTACCGGGACAACCGCCCGACATCACCAAAGGGGGTCCCTCTTCGACGCCGATATGGGGTCCCGGTTCGACGCCTATTTACAGCGAATTGTACACGGGCCAGAAAAAGGGCTTCGTCTCCCATTTCGGGGATCCTCACTTAATTGTTCGGGCCGGTATCAAGCGGCCGTTGCATCCTGAACATCATCACCATCGCCAACTTATATGAGACACACAACAAAGTGAGTTTAGACAAGCGACAGCTTGCGGGAAGCGTTCGGTGCTGCCAGTGCACCAAGAAGGCGCAGGCCTCGTTCCAGTCGCTCTCTGGTAATCGTTCCACCGATCGAAACGCGAAGCGCAGGAGAGGCCTTTGACCGGTCCACTGCAAAAGCCTCGCTGCCTACGATCGATAGGCCATACGGGCGTAGCGTATTCACGATTTCACCTTGATCCGCTTCAGGATGCAAGGGCATCCAGAGGTGGTAGCCCTCAGGCTGAGCGTGGTAGCTGTCGGGGTCAAGAAACTTGGCGACGATTTCCTGCCGTTGCCACGCCTCGGCGCGCACTGCCTCGGTCAACTGCCGAAACACGCCGGTTCCGATCCAATCGGCGACGATCGCGGCGTTGAGTGGAGGTGCCATCACGGCCGTCTCATGCAGATCGGCAGCGAGCCGCCATGCTTGCGCGACGGTGGGTGCGCGAAGCCAGGCGATCCGCAGCCCCGGAGAGATGATTTTGGAGACGCTGGCAATATGCCATGTCCGTTCGGGTGCGAATGTTGCTATGGGCGCCAATGGCCGCTCTGGCAGCAGACCGTATGCGTCGTCTTCGATCACGACAAGGCCCTGCCGTGTCGCTACCTGGGCAAGAGACTCTCGGCGCTCGACGCTCATGGTCGCGGTGGTGGGATTGTCGTTTGTCGGCACGACGTAGACGGCATGAACAGCGCCTTCCAGGCAGGCCGCTTCGAGTGCGTTCGGATCCAGTCCTTCCCGATCGGATGACACAGGGCAAAGCCGGAGGCCATAGCGGCGCGCAACCGACAGGAATCCGGGATAGGCGTATTCCGCAACCGCTACCGTGTCGCCAGCGCGGAGTTCGGCACTGACGATTGCATGAAGCGCGTGCTGCCCTCCTGCGGTAACAAGCACCGTATCGTCGTGGCACGGGACGCCACGGGAGCCGAGAAGGTCCGCTCCGGCTTCGCGGGCCAAGATCATCCCACCGCTCGGCTGATACTGGAAAGGTGCAACCACATCCGAGCGCGTCAGCAGCTCCTCGGCAGATCGTCTGAACGCCTCCGTCAGCATACCCGGGATCTCCGGGGGGGCGTTCATGCCGGTATCCGCAGGCTCACTATATCTGATCTTTGGCGTCTCCGCCTTCTTCTGGCGAACGAAACTACCGCGCCGACCGTTGCCCTCGATCAAACCCAATTGGCGCGCTTCGCCGTAGGCTCGGGTCACCGTTGTCAGATCAACACCCAAGGCTTCTGCAAGCAAACGCTGGGGTGGCAAGCGAGTCCCGTCAGCGAGAACACCGGTTTCGATATCACGGCGCAGCGCATCAGCGATCGCGAGGTACTTAGGACCGGGCGTGCCTTGGATGTTTGGATTCCACCCCTGCATCGGAAACTCAACGACAGAACTCATGCAAATAGCCCGTTAGTATGGTTTAAAACACCTACAATGTTGAAGCGTTGTCTAGTCACGATGGAAGAATGGGGGTCGCCCATGGAGTACGTTTCTCGCCATCTCGCCGGCGTCGTACCTTGCAAGTGCACCGCCAGGCGCGTCCTCGTCCCAGAAACTGGGATCTGCATACTGAGCGAGCGCCGACTCGTACCGGGAGAGCGTCTGCGAATGCGTTCGGAGCAATCCGTTGGCTACAGCAAGCTCAGGAAAGTCCTCAGCGTTCCCATCCAGAACGAGTTTCGCCAAGTCGTCGCGACTCAGCCCCTTGAAGTAGTTAGCAACGAACTCTCGTGCCATATTGTCAGAGGCCGTCGGACGAGTTGCTACATCAGTGGATGACATGAATTCAATCCCGCTCTGAAGCATCGCGGGCGTTCAGGTCTGCCCACAACTTCTCAGTGCCAGCTTCGGTCGCCTTGTTGACGTACTGTGAGGCTACAAGCCAGCCTTTGATGTATTGGAGTGGCAGCACACAGCCCAGACCCAGCAAGGGAAACGATGTAAGCAGATGAACCCAAAAAGGTGGCTCGTACTTTACCTGCAACCATACAACGAAGAACGTGAGCGGAAACGCGACGATGCAAAGCGAGAAGAACGCTGGCCCGTCGTCCGGAGCAGCAAAACCATAGTCTAGACCACAATTTGGACATTTGCGCTCCAGCTTCAACCATTTGCGGTACATCGAAGCTTGTCCGCACTTGGGGCACAAGCCCTTCAGCCCACAGCGGTAGATCCACTGGGCTTTGCTCGATTGCTCCACATTAAGATCAGGCATTGGTGTCCGCCACTCAGTCTCGTTTGATTCGAGGCGCATATAAAGAAGAATATTCCTCCATGCAATATGCCATGCAAACACATCCATGTTGAGATATTCCGGGCGGATTGTATGCGCGGATCGATCCTCGCTGGTGCCCGATCATGCGAGCCGATGCTCAACCCTGGGATCTGAAAACCGATCTAAGCATTTACGACAAACCGATGGTATGACGCGCGCTGGATCTCACCGCGCAATTGCCAGGTAGTGCAT
>NZ_BARE01000061.1 GCF_000367345.1 Sphingobium xenophagum NBRC 107872 | reverse complement strand
TGTTAGTTTATCGAGCCGAAGAGACGCCTCTTGGCCGCTGCCTGATGCAGGCCGTCCTTGACGCCGACCGTGGCGTTCATGTCCGCCGCGAGATCGGCAGCCAGCGTCTCGGGAATATCGGCATAAGCTTCGACCACCCTGATGGCGATCTCGGGGCTGAGCAGCTCGCCCGGCTCGGTGCCAAGCCAGATCGTCGCCTCGCCTTCTTCGGGTTCCTCATCGGTCGGCGTGAATATCTGGGCGAAGAAGGTCTGAAGGGGTCTGTCCCAGCCAACCACCGCCTTGATGACCCCATTCCCCGGTCTCGGTTTCAGTTCGTAGCGGCTCATGTCTGGCTCCGACGAATGCGATGATCGACGTGGCGGGCCGCGCCCTCGGCGCTGCGCAGCGCCTTGCGGACCGCGGCGGCGGCGCGCGGGGCGCCGCTCTGGGCAAGAAGGTGCCGCGCGCTGCGAAGCTGGTCAATCGCCTCCCACACGGCGTCGCGGTCTGCCCGCTTCGCGGCTCTGATGGGTCGCATGGGATTGGTCCCTTCGAGATTGATCAGGATGCCGGCGACGCCGGGACGGTTTCGATGCGGACATCGATGGCGTTCCTGCCGATGATCGCTGAGAACTGGCGCCCTTCGGGAACGAACCATTGGGCGCGGTAGGCGATGATCGCCCGGAGCCGCTCCACCAGCGCCGCGTCGTCTCCAAGCAACAGTCGGGTGGCCATTTCTCTGGCATCGAGCAGGAAGCGATCGTTCTGCGTCTCCCAGCTATCGGCGTCGCGATCGTCGCTCGCGCAGAAGCATGAAGCCTCGAGCAGGTCGACCAGCTCGTCCGGGGATATCGCGCCGCGCGCGGCGAGAAGGACGTTCGCTTCCTCGAAACCCCAATGATGCGCGTCGTCATACTCGATGACGACGGGAGCCGCGACGGTCAGCGTCTCGGTTCTGGCGCCCCCGATCTCGACCACGAGATCGAGGCGGTCGACCGTCCCGCATTCGAGCCCGGACAGGGTCTCGCTGTCGAACAGATGGCGGGCGCCGTCGCGTTCGATCTCGAACCGAAGCGCTGTGATCCGGGGGAGTGCATCGTACCAGCCATATCCCGCCATCGCGTCGTCCGGATCGGCGAGGGAACCTTGGAGGCGGCCGTCGCGGGCGAGCGCGAATGCCGCGCATTGTTCGAGCGGCGCGCCGAAATTCTCCATGAGGACGAGATTGTCCGCCGGGATCAGGCCGGAACCCTCGCGTCCGCTGTTGAGATCGGCCGTCGCCGGGGTCCAGCCTCGCAGGAGCGCCGTCGCCTCGGGAAGATCGATGCCGAGATTCCGGGCCTCGGTCCATTGGGCGAAGGACAGGCGGTGGCTGCCGAGAGATGCGATGTGGCGGAAGATGGTCTTGCGGACCAAGTCGCGGAGCGCTTCGAGCGCGGCGCTCTCGACCATTTCGGTCCGGGCTGGCAGCACAAGCTGTAGCGCTGGGGCATCGATGATGTCGACGCGCGCCCACCAGCTGCGATCCTTCTCGTCAATCGAGGGCAAGGCGCAGGGGACGGTGAGGCCGTGGAAGTTGATGCGCGGCTGGTAGTGAGTGGAGCGCGCCCCGTTATAGAGGCCGATGCGCACGCCGCCGGTCTCAACCGTGACCAGGGCGTCGGCGAGCCAGTCCGATTGGGCAAGCGGCGCGCCGTTGAATCGGATCGGCGTCGGACAATAGCGTGCGGCCGCGTTCGCGCTGGCCTCCAGGGATTTCGCCCAGTCATCCTGGAGTGGGAGACGGATCTCGGTGCCGAAGCGATGATCGCAGCGATAGACCGGGATAGGACCGCCCGTTTCCCAATCGCCGGGCGCGATCGAGATCCGCCAGGCGTCTCCGCCGGCGCGCGGACGGGACCGGATTTCGACATGGCGCCCGGCAAGGCTGAACACGCCCATGCCGGCAGGATCTTCACGGGCCGCGATATCCTCATCCCATCCCGAGCGCCCGAGCGCGAGAATGACCGCGGGATCGGCGATCCCCGCGCCGTCGTCGGCGATGACGAGCCACTGCCGATCGTCGGCTTCGGCGACATCGAGGTCGACGGTCGTCGCGCCGGCGCGGCGCGCATTCTGGATGAGCTCGGTCAGTATGGAACCGAGCGTATTATTGAACAGCCTCGTCACCTTGGTGATCGCTGCGGGATCGACCTGGCTGTGGACGACGGTGGGAAGGGGCATCGGGGTCTCCTCGGCAAGAGCGAATGGCCCCCTCCCCGCCCTTCTCTCCTTTCGCTCGGGGCTGCGCGTCCACGGGCGGCGGTGGCGCGGCTGTCAGGCGCAACGGCGCTCCTTCTCGGCCGGTGTCTCGATGTGGACATAGCGCTTGCCGGCCCGGCGGCGCTTGCGGATGCGGCCATCGACGAAGGCCTTGGCCCAGCGGTCGGCTTCGTCCACGCGGGCGGCGATGGCGCACTCGTCGGCCTGTTTGAACATCGTGTAGGCCAGCGCGTATTGCGCGCGCTCCGGCAGGCTGAGCAGTGTCGCGCTGATCGGCAGCGCGCTCTCGTAGAATTCGAGGATATGGCGGCCCCCGCCGTGGTGCATCAGGATGGCCAGGAGGCCCTTGTTTCCGGGACCGGTCGGCCGCGCGATCTGGATGTCATGCGACCCGTAGGTTACCCCGACCTGGGACGCCCCGCCCTCGCCGCGATGGAAGACGCGGTCCTCGCGGTTCGCCAGGGGATGGGCGAGAACCTCATAGCCATCGAAGCTATCGACGCGGCGGATGCGGTTATGTCCGATGACGGTCATGACAAAATCTCCTCATGCCCCGGGGCGCAGGCCACCGGGGTTGGATGGGCACGGAAAGTGGTGGAGTGGCCGGCAGGGGTTCAGTCACCGCGCGGCAAAGGGATCGGGACGGCTTGGCCACTGGCGAGGTTGATGAAAGCGCCGGCGTGCCCGATCGACCCGCGGCCGAGAAGGTCGAACAGCAGTGCGAGCGCGTGGCTCGCCAGCACCCGATTGACGAACAGGGACTGACGTTCGAGCGCCTCGGCGACCGAGCAGGACGGGGCATCGTCCTCGGCCAGGGTTTCGTCGGCCAGCTCGGGAAAGGCCTCGAGGACAGTTGGCAGGCGCGCCTTGACGTTGCCCTTCGGACGGCATGGGCAACCGATCAGATATTGTCCGTCGCTGGCGCGATTGCCGAGGTCCATCCAATAGGTCGGCACGACCCTGCCGTCGCTAAGCGCCGCGCCGAGTGCCCGGCGCGCCGAAGCCGTGTCGACGCACGTGATGAGGATGTCGGTCCCTTCCGTATCGACGGCATCGGGCGCTCGGCCATGAACGGCTTTCCAGCCCAGGCCGTGGGCAAGGTTGATCCGCTCGGTTAGCGTGCGCGCCTTGGAGTTGCCGAGATCGCAGCGATAGAAGGGCTGGCGACCGAGATTGGCCTCGGTCACAATGTCGTCGTCGACCACGGTGACCGCGAGCGAACGCGAGGAGATCGCGCGGAGAGCCGTGTCGAGCGAGGCAAGGCCCATTAGCATCTGAGCGCCGTTTCCACCGCATCCCACGAGGAGGATGCGGATCCCGCGATTGTCGAAGGTGGCGGGAAGGAAGTGGCGCTGGAGCTTGTCAGGCTGCATGGGGAATCTCCCGAAAATGGGCTGCGCGGCACGGCCAGGAACATCCCTCCGGCGCAGAGCCTGGCGGCCATGACCGGACCCGCCGGGTGGTCGAGCCGGCCGACGACGAGTGAAATCTTGGTGGCATGGGCATCGTCAGCATCGTCGGTCGCGCTGAAATAGGCCGGACCGCGCCCGTGACTGTGCATGTCGCAGACGACATGCCAACTAGGCTCGCAGGCCGGGGGCCGGTAGACGAGGCGCGTCGGCGTCGCTTCATCGATCTGCGGAAAATGCACGGTGAATTCGGCCGTCGCCTCGTTCCACAGGATGAAGGCGGCTGCCTCGTTGGGCAGGGCGGCACGGAAATGGTCCAGGACGGCCGCGAGATGCTCACCCGGGACCCGGCCGCAGCGCAATTCGGCCTGGGGGTCGCCCATGCTGCCATAGGGGAGATGGGCTGCGAATGGCGGCGACAGAGGCGCATCAAGCGCCAGCCAGGGACGACGCAATATGAGCATCGCCCCATCGGCCCCCACGGCGAGCCCGTGTCCGGCCCGACTGCTGCGAAGCGCATCGAGCCCAGGCGATCGGCCTATGGGCGGAACAGGATAGCAGGGAACGGCGGCGAGCAGCGCGGCCGCGGTCGGATCATCGGCGAGCATGGTCATCTCCCGGCAGCCGCTGAAATCAGTCGGCCGACCGTGATCGCGTCGGCCGGCGGGCGCGCCTGTCGCAGACGGGCGGCGGGATTGAAGGGCCTGAGGCGTCGGACCGGGAAACGACTGGCCCCGCGCGCGGCGAGATCGTCCCAGAGTCTGACGAGGCCGCCCTTGCCGGTCACCGTCCATTCCTGTCCGGGATTGGGGTGCGTCGACCAGGAGTCGAACACGGCCCGTTCGAACTCCGGGATTGCGGCAACGCCGAGGGTTTTCGGCCTCGGGATATTGCCCCAGCAGAGCCGCCCTTCGATGAAGACATTGAGAATGGGCGAGTGCAGCACCGGCGTGTCAGCCACGGGGCGCTCGCTGGCCGGCAGCGCGTAGACCCCGAGCCCCGCGCGCGTGGCAATGAACAGATGCGCGGGATAGGGCACCGCGACCGTGGTGCGCCGCGCCAGCGCTCGAAGACCGTCGGGCGGCGATGAGAGCGCGAAATAGGCGGGGCGAACCTGTGCCGGCGTCCACCATGCGAGAACATCGGGATGGGAGACCAGGACGGTGTCGGGCAATATCTCGGGGATAGCCGTGCGGCCCAGCGCCTCGGTCCACTGGCGCAGCTGCGCACGCGACAAGGGAATGCCCGCAGCGATCGTGGGGCGGCCGTCTCCATCGAGCTCGACGGCGTGCATGCTGGCGAACGCCGCCACGTCGTTCCTGGGCGCGCCATAGGCGTTTGGGGTCCGGGACGTTCCGGCCTGATAGAGCAGGATGGCGTTGGTCAGGACGAGACCGCCGCCGGTGGCTTCGAAGTGGCTGCTGTGATCGGACATGGGGGCCTCACGGATTGGGTGGGTCGAGACGGACGAGATCCTGAGCCGCGAGCAGGAACTGGACGCCGAGCCTGAGGCTCGCGAACCAGGCGTCGATCCGGCTCACTTCGGGCAGCGGGCAGAGGCCGCAGAAATCCATGAAGCCCATTTCCATGCCGTGGCGCGCGACATCGTCGAGTTCGCGGGCGAACTCTTCGAACGGAACGAGCGTCAAGGGCGGAAGGGACGAGCATTCCTCGATGCCCGGCACATATTCGTAGAGGGCGTCGCTATCGAAGTGCCAGGCATTGCGGTCCGAGGCGAGGTGTTCGAGCGCCTTATGCGCGTCGCGAAGCCGGTGCAGCGCCTGCGCCAGCTCTTTCGGGAGGCATGCGGGCTTCGCTGCGTTCGCGCCGATCATCCAGTCGGGACGGCGCGCGTTCATTTCCGAGGGGAGCGTCTGTTCCTCGATCTCTTCGGCGCTGAGACCCTGATAGGCGGCCAAGCTCCGGCGCGCGCTCTCGTCGTCGATCTCGCCGTCCCAATAATACATCGAGATTTCGTCGAAGAGGTCTTGGTAGCCGAAGACCGGAAGGGCGGTGCCGAGCGTCTCCCCGAGGGCCGCATAGGCGGCGGCGCGCCAGGGGATGGGAGCGTCGCCGGTTTCGATCCAGCCAAGATCCAGTTGGCCCAGGGTCTCGCAGACAAGGGCGATCGCGGGCGGATTATCGTCTTCGCCGACGAGGACGGCGACCCGCAGATCGACAAGCTCGATCGGCTCCAGGATTTCGAGAACCGCGGCATTGAAGACCTGCTCGATGCGCTTGCGGGCGCCGACGCGCGTGTACCGCTTGGAGGTTGCTTCCCGCGCGGACACCCAGCGGCCCATCAGCTTGTGGTGATTGCTGAGCGGCTGATCGAAAGTGGCGGGGATGTCGACGGACAGCGCGACCGACCGCCCCGCGAGATCAACCGAGTGGGGCGAGCCTGAGGCCGGCGGGGGGCTGAAGCGGCTCCGCCGCTTCGCCTTTGTGATTGGCAGGGTCGAGGAGGATCCGCGCGTGGAGGGCCTGGGCCTGGGCGCTGCAGGGAGGCTGGGGGAAGCCGGTCGTGTTGCCATCGTCGTGCTCGATCCATTCGAGGAGCGTCTTGCGCGGAGCGGCCGGAATGGCCGCGCTCTGGGCGGGCGGCATGTTCAGCCCTTGGTGCCGACGGCGCGCCGATATTCGATGAGGTGGGCGTTGCCCGACACGCCGGCATCGACGATCTCGGCGTTGAGAATCGCCGGGAAGAGTGTCGCATGGTAGGAGCGCAACGCTGCCGGTTCTTCCGCGAGATGCGGCGGGACCGGGAGGTCGATGCCGTCGTATCGGTAAGTGCGGGTCAGGAGGTTGATCTGCATGATGGGCCTCTCGAATTGAGATGTTGGGCAAGTCGATGAAGGTCAGTCCCAGAGGCTGGCCGGTTCGTCCGCCTTGGCGTCGGCTGGCGGAGCGGCGGGGTTCGCAGCTTTTGCGGGACTCGTGGGCGCGGGCGTCTTCGGCGTTGCCGCCTTGGCCTTCGCGGCTTCGGCGGCGGCGGTGCGGGCCGCTTCGGCTGCCTGGCGTTGCTCCTCGAGCTGGTCGGCGAGCGTCTTGCGAGCGGCGATGAGCTGGCCGAGCGCACCGTCTTCGCCCTTGGCTAGTTCGGCGTCGATTTCCGCGGCGCTGGCGGTGAGCGAGATCGGGCGGGTTTCGCCGGTCTCGAGCTTGTGCGCGGCGCCTTCCTGCCTGCGGGGGATCACGGTCAGGGTGACGGTATCGTCCGGGCCGGCGACGAGATCGAAGCCGAGCGAGTAGCGCGCGAGCAGCGGGAGCAGGTTGGTAATCAGCATGGGGGCGCTTCCTTCTATGTGAGTGTTCGGGGGGTCAGGCGGCGAGTTCCGTGATCGCGGCTTCGGTCGGCGGCGCGGCCTTCACCGGCGGCGGTCCGTATTGGCCGTCGAGCGTCATCGAACTGGGGAGGCGTCCGGCCCAGTCGAAGCCGGGCCGGCCCAGCATGCCGGCGATGAGGTCGGCCTTCTTGGCGGTGAGGAGCTTGGCGAAGCCCTTTTCGCCCATGTGTGCGACGAGGCCGCATTCCTGGGCGATGAACTTGAGTTCATCCTTGGTGTATCGCTCGAGGAAGGCCTTATCGACCTGCCAGACGTCGCGCAGGTCGACCGCGAAGGCCCGGGCGAGGTCGGCGACATGCCCGAAGGTGAGCACGTCCTTGGCATAGGCGGCGCCGACGGCGGACAGCACATTGGCCGCCTGCGGCTCCGAAAGGGCGCGGATCTCCGCGATCTTGTCGCCATAGGGAAGATCCGGGAAGGTGGCGCCGACCAGGATGCCGGCACGCGCCTTCAGCGTTTCGGCCTTGATCTGGGGAAGCGTGCCCGACATGGCGGCGACGAGAATGGCGGTGTGGGCCTGGACGGCATCGGCCGCGAGCGCCCGGGCGACGGCGGTGCGCCACTTCGCCTCGCGCAGGTCGCTGGTACGGCCTGCGATCGATTTGACCGTGACAGTCGGCTTGTGCGCGGCGGAGCCGCCGCTCGTCGAAGGGAGCGGGGTCTGCGGAGCCGGGGCGCGCGGTTCGGCGCGGGTGGGAGCTTCAGTGCGATCGCCCGGGTTCGCATCAGATCCGCCTTCGGTGTCGTCGAGGACGTCATCCTCGTCGTCATCGCGCTCGTCATCCTGCGCATCGTCAGTGGAGGGCGGAGCTGCAGCCCGTTCCGCCTTCTCGGCACGCTCCTGCTCCTCGAAGCGGATCGCCTCGGCGGTCTGGGTCTTCAGTTCGAAGCAACCGGGATTGGTGCAGTGTCCGTCGTCGACGTGGGTCTCGAACAGGGTTCGCTGGGAGGCCGAGTTGAACGGACAGGTGGTGCACTCGGTCTTGTCGAAGCAGGCAGCGGCGAGGTTCTGCGTCACCCGCATCAGCAATTCGCGAGTCTTGCCGACGTCCAGCCCGGCGGCGAGAATGGTCTCGAGGGCCTTGTCCTGCTTGTCGCCGGGTACGGCCGCCAGCAGCTCGGCATGGCCGACCTTGATCCGGCGTTCGTCGAGCGCGAGCTTCACGGCATCGGAAAGCTCGGCGAGCGCCAGGCGCCGATCGAGCTTCGCCCGGGACCAGCCAAGCCGTCGGGCGGCCTCGGCGCGATCGTTCTGGCAGGCCGCGAGATAGCGGACGGCGGCGTCAGCCTGCTCGGTTTCCGACGGATCGTCGCGGTCGTCATTCTCGGCGATCGCGGCGTCCAGCGCCTCCTGGTCCGTCATCTCGCGGATGATGACAGGCACTTCGCCATCGGGGCCGTAGGCTTCCAGACCGGCGCGGTAGCGGCGCTCGCCGGCGACGATCGCATAGACCTCGCCCTTGGGACGCAGGAGGATGGGCTGCAGGATTCCGCGCAGGCGGATCGAGGCGACAAGCTCGTCATGCTTCTTGCGGTCGAAATAGCGGCGCGGATTGTCGCCCTTGGTGATGAGGGAGAGCGGCAGCGTGGCGCGGATCGGTTCGGCAGGGGTCAAGGCTGGTCTCCTCGGGGATTGGGGAAGGCAGGGTCCATCGAGCCCGCGCGCTCTCGGTCGGCGAGCCTGAAGCTCGCCCTCCCCCTCCCCTCTCGCTGCCCGGAGGGCCGGCGAGCCGATGCGCTGATTTTCATAGGGAATGGGGCTTGAGGGCTCGCTGGCGCTCAGTAGTCCTCGGCGAGCATGACGGTGAGGACGCGCCGCGTGATCGAGGCGTCCGCCGGGTCGTCGGAGCCGAACTCGAGCGCCATGTCATAATAATCGATCTTGAAGAGGACCCTCTGCCCCTGCAGGTCGAAGGCGCCGAAATCGCGCTCGGGCCCGTCGCCGGGCTTGAACGCATAGCGGCGGACCGCCGCGAGCAGTTCGGCCTGCGCGAGCACCTCGGCGATGCCTTCGCCCTCGCCGGACAGCCGGGCAAGGCAATTGCGGGTGACCATGATGCGGGCATGGGCATCGAGGCCCTGCCGGCAGCGATCGTTGAGACGGGCGATCCGTTCGGTGGCGGGAATTGTCATGCGGCCTCCAGCAAGCCGGCGTTGAAGGTGTCGAGCCACTCCGCCATTGCCGGTCGTTCGGGGAGCGGGACATGCGCGGCGACGTCCTGAAAGCGGATGAGGTCGGCGGGCGCATCGCGGATGATCGCGTCGATGTCGGCTGCGGGGAGCAGCTCCTCGGCGCGGATGAAGTCGGTCATTCGGCCGGGTCTGGTCGAGGTAGACCGGCGCCACAGGCCTTCGACGGTACGCAGGCGCGGGGCCGCGCGGGCTTCGACCAGGACGATGAGCCGAAGGCACCAGGCCGGTAGCGCCCGAACCTCGTCCGGCTTCATGGCGCCGCAGATGAAGCAGCTCGACTTGGGCGGCACGGGAAGGCCGGCAGCCTCGATGCGGGCGATGCAGGCGGCGCGGTCCCATTTCCATTCGCGAAGCGGGTATCGGCACTCGAAGAGATCATGCTCGATCGCGGAAGCATGGGCATGGCGCCGAGTATCCGCCGGCGAGGCATCATAGCCGATCAGGCGGATGACCTTCTGGCCGCGCGCCCAGGCCGCTTTCGCCGGCGCCCACTGTTTCAGGAACGCATCCTGGGGCGCCACCTTCCACTTAAGGGAGCACGAATGACGCCCCAGAGAAATGCTCGGCAGCGTCGCATTGGTGAGGACGTTGGCTAGCAGGTCGTAATAGGGCGGCCAGTGCTTGAACCGGCGCGGCGTGTAGCGAACGGTCTCGTAGCGGATGCCGCGCGCGGCCATCCAGGCGGCGATCATCTTCTGATAGGCGTAGGTCTCCGGCTTCTCGATGCCCGGGTCGCCGGTCAGGACGAGATCGGGCGGGGTTCCGCGGCTTTCGAGCTCGACGAGCAGCGCGGTGCTGTCGACGCCGATCCCGTAGGCGAGCACCACGGGGGCAGGTTCGGCGACGCGGATATAGTCGATGTCGCGAATATGCGCGGCGGGCGCGGAAGGATCGGTCGCCAGCATGGAGGTGCTCCGTTCTCGCGCAGTCCATCTGCGCGCCGAACGTCCCCCCGCCTCTCCTCCTCGGCCCTGGGTGGTGAAAGCGCATCGTCACTCGGCGTCCTGAAGGCTGGACTCCCGATCGTATAGATCGAGATGGACGCCGATCGCGGCCGCCGCGTCGGTCGTGAGGTCCCGGTGGTCATCGCCGTCGAGGGCGGTGGCCATCTCGATCACCGGATGAACCGATACGACCTGGCCTGACGGAAGCCGGAAGAGGTTGGTCGATCCGTCGATTTGTTCGGTCCCGTCGGGGACGTCGAAGCGGCCATGGATTTCGAACTCGACATGCATCAGACTGCTCCTCTGCTGAAGACGATATTGCGGCCCCACCGGCGGACGCGACGCCGCCGAAAGAGCAACGGCACGCGGATGCCGACCTCGAAAGGCGGCCCCCCTTGGAGATGAATTGGATGAGCGACATCGCCGATCGAATTGCGGAGCTTGTGGCGGACCAGCTTGGTGCCGATCGCGACAAGGTTACACCCGACGCCCATTTTATCGATGACCTCGGTGCCGACAGCCTCGACGTCGTCGAGCTCGTCATGGCTATCGAGGAAGAGTTCAATATCTCGATATCGGATGCCGATGCCGAGAAAATCCAGACCGTCGGCGACGCAATCACCTACGTCGAAAGCGCCAAAGCCTGACGCTGGAATCGAGCCTGCGGGAGGATTTTGGGATAGGGAAGCCTGGGCAGCGTCCGGCCGTTTCGGCGGGCGCTGCGGGTCAGCTCGAAACAATAGGTGAAAAGCCCGGCGGTGCGATGGCGGGTCAGGAGGCCTTCAGCCTGAAGACGGCGGAGCCAGGTTTCCGGCTGCTCCCGAAGTCCCGGGCCTGGCAGGCCGAGGCCGACGATCTGTGCGATCGCGCCATCCATGCCCCGTTCGCCGAGCCGGATTTTGGAGAGCGTCCGATCGGAGATGGTGCGGTTCCCTACGCGAAGGACGATGCGCGGCCGGGAGACGCCCCGGTGCGCGCCGGACAGGGCAGCATAGACCCGGCCGACATGACCTGCCTCGGGATCGCTGTAGGAGACCACGGCCTCGATTCTGGGGCGTGCTTGACGAAGAAGCCGAAAGGCACGGGCGCAAAAGAAGCTTTCGCCATTCTGCGGAACGCTGTCGAGCAGGACCAGCCGCGCGAGGACGCATCCTTTGGCGGGATCGGTAAAGCCGGTATGCCGGGTGATGACGGCGTCGGTCGCCGGCACAGCAAAGACGGCCACACCTTCCAGCACCGCCTGGCGGCCGAAGAGACCTATCGCGACCTGAGCGGCCGGGTAGCTCGGCAGATAATGATGCTCGGCGATGAACGCGCGCGCGGCGGCGTGGTCGATGATGTCCGCCGAGTAGGCTTTCGGATTGATGACGAGAGAGTCGGTCGCCCATAGAGCGCGCCGCTCCCGCCAGCGCTGGCTGCGTGAGGTGTCCATGTCGTGGCCTCGGGATGGAGAAGGATCGACGCCGCTTGGACCTTCGACCTGTCTCCCCGGTCCATTCCCCTCTTCTTTGGACAGGGATCGAGATGAATCGGTTTACGGAATGTTTGGGATTGGGCACGATCAGATATCGCACATCCCCTGATTGGCGCCGGTGAGCTTATGTTCCTTTGAGGCCTTGCGAGCTTCACATGGCGTCATGTTCCCGGTAGCGAATAGTCCTCCGGGTTCTTTCAACCAAAGAAGGCAAGATCATCATGAGCGAAGTATCGGAAGACGATAGCACGCTGATTACCCTGACCGCCGATATCGTCGCGGCACATGTGACGAACAACAGCGTGGCGGTCGCTGATCTGCCATCCTTGATCCAGAATGTTCATGGAGCGCTGAGCAATCTCGGCAAAAGTGAACCGGCTGCCGAAACAAAGCAGGAGCCGGCGGTGTCGGTCCGGGCTTCGATCAAACCCGACTATATCGTCTGTCTGGAAGACGGCAAAAAGCTCAAGATGCTCAAGCGCCATCTCATGACGCATTATCAGATGACGCCGGCTGATTATCGTTCGAAGTGGAATCTTCCGGCCGACTATCCGATGGTCGCACCCAACTATGCCGAGCAGCGCCGCACGCTCGCGAAGAGCATCGGCCTCGGGCGCAAGCCCAAGGCGGCCAGCGCCGCGCCGGCAAAGGCCACCAAAGCCGCCCCGGCTCGTCGCGGACGTGCAAAGTCAACCGAAGGGCAGCCTTCCTAGCAGCATCAACGCGGCATTTCGGTTCGGAGACGTCGGGTTTGGAACAGGGACAGTCGGGTCAAAGTGCGCCGGCGCGGCGCGTGACAGCACCTTCAGGGCAGCCCGATGCACGTCCGCCGTCCTATCCCGGCACCGAGGCGTCGGTCGGCACGGTCGTGAGCCTGGCCGACGCCTATTGGGATGCCGCGCACAGGCTGTTGCCGCAGATCGAGAAGGGCCGGGGTGTCTCGTCCGCGCCTGCCAGGCTGTGCGCCATTCAATCGATCGAGACCTATCTCAACGCGTTCTTGCTCTTTCATTCGCTCGATCGAAAGCTGGTGCGGGGCCTGCAGCACGATCTCGCCGAGCGCACGCGCCTGGCGGTCGAAAAAGGGCTGTCGCTCCGCCGACGCACCGCAGAGCATCTGATCCGGCTCAGCGACCAGCGTGACTATCTGGTGGTGCGATATGGTCCAGAGCAGCTCGGCGACCTGTCAGAGATCAACCGGATGTTCGCGACGCTGAAGGAGATCGCAGAGAAGGTCCGGGCAGCGATCTTCGAGCAGCCCTATGATCGTGCAGACCCATGGTACAAGGTCTATTGGTGACCCGGAGACCTTGTCGCGCAGTGATGTCCGGTCGCGAGCGGCGAGGGCCAGCCTCCCAGTCAGAACAGGGTCAACTGCTCGCCGATCGCGCGGGGCTGTGGTTCACGCGCTGGCATGCGAGGAGATGGGCGCGCAACTGTCGTTTGCGGTAGGGAGCGTGCCGGCGGCTCGGCTGCGCGAGGTTGGGCCGCAAGCTTCGCACCCCAGCCTCCCAGGATATGGGCCGGAGTGAACCAGTGCTCGCGAACCTCGTTGCTGAGGGAGTTGCCGACCATGACATGGGCCGGGATATGGAGCAGCGAGAACTGGATATAGGCCATGTGGACGGCTCGGCTGTCGATATCGACCGCGGTCACATGGAGATGGCGCTGGTAATTGATGTCGGCTGCGAGCATCGCCTGCGCGAGCGCGATGACCATGGCCCCTGCACCGCAGGCGGGCTCCATCGCGCTGACGAACCCCTTGTCGGCGATCAGCGCCCGCGCGTCATCGGCGTTGCCGAGCGTGATTTCCGCCATCATCTGGCATACGGGATAGGGCGTGAAGAACTGGCCCCTGTTCTTGTTGTGGATCTCGAGCGCGGTGAAGATGCTGCCCAAGACATCGCCCGGCGCGGCTTCCAGCGCCAAGGTGATTTCGGCGAAGACCTGCGGAAACATCTCGACGGTCGGCCTGTCATATCGTCCCACGATCTCGAGGTAGCGCGCCTCCCGATCGGTCCGCGAGCGGCTGTCGACGCTGTTCGAGATGCTGATCGCGCAGAGCTCCATGCAATCGGAGAAGAGGCTGTAGCGATCGTGGCGATAGCCATGGGCGTCGAAGAGTTTGAGGACGTTCCTGATATGTCGATCCTGGGGCGGCATGAGGGTTCCCCGAGCGCCGGCCGTCTGGCGACCGCGCCTGCTGTGTCTGGTTGAAGGGTGGGAGGGTCCGCCGGCATCGACGGAGAGCTCACGCGGCGGCGAGCAGACCCTCGAGCGTCACGGCGCGTCTGGGCCTCCGCCCGAACTGGTAGCCGTGATTGGTCGCGTATTTGCTGACCGACATGGCCTTCCGGTCGAGAGCGAGCGCCAGATCGGCGATCGAAACCCCGGTGCGGAAGGCGATTTCGAGGGCGCGGGTCTCATCGTCGCTGAACGGGCGGATGTAGCCGTGGACCAGGCCCAGGACGTTGGCACGCGTGGTGATCGATGCCTTGGTCCGGCCCATGCTCGCTGCGAGGGTCTTGGTCGCGACACGGCCATAGTCTGCGCGCAGTCGCGCTTCCTCGGCCTCGGTCCAGTCCGGACCGATGCGCCATCCGTTGCGGTTGGCATGGAGGCCGCGCAGCCCGAGATATTCGGCGCGGTGGCGCAGCGAGCCAGCGGTGCGGCCGAGCTGGCGCCGCAGCGGGGTCAGGCTTGTCCCCTCGGTATAGGCCTTGCCGAGGAACGCGTCCTCTTCGGGTGTCCAGGCCCGGCCCCATCCGCGGCCGTAGCCGAGCTTGCGGATGGCAAGGCCGAAGCCTCTGATCGTTCTATGCGGAAAGCCCTCCCCGACAAGCATCGCGACGATCGCCGTGTAGCGGTGCCCCGCCTCCGCAAGCTCGAGTGCGCGAGCCGTCTCCTGCTCAGTCCAGTCGGGCGGATGGTTTGCGTGCACGATGCCGAGATAGCCGGCGCGGCTGGACAACCCGCCGAAAGGCCGGCCGATCAGCGTCGCGATCTGGGCGAGAGGAACGCCGCGGCGATACCCCTCGGTGAGCTGGGCATCTTCCCAGGGTGTCCATTCGGGAGGATTGCCTTCGGTCAGGTCGAGAAGCCGGGCCCGGGCATAGACCGCTGAGCAGGAGCGAGCGAGATCCGAGGCGATGGTGGCGGTCGGCTCGGTGCCATAGCGGCGAGTGAGCTCTGCATCGTCGAATTCGGTCCACGACCGCGTCGAGTTGCGACGAAGCCCCAGCAGCGCGATCCGCTCGGATATCGCCCCCCTGCCCCTGCCGAGCGTGAGCGCCATATCGCCAATCGAGATGTCTTCGAGAAAGAGAGCTCGGAGCCTTTCACTCTCGGCCGGCGTCCAGGCGTCCGCGCGATAGGCCATTTCGCGCAGCGGCGGTGGCTGGGGGAAAGGGCCTGGCGCAGGCGCGAGCTCGACGACGTTGGCGTCCAGGTCGAGCGGGGTCATGCCAGTGCCACCACGGGAATGTCGCTGATCTTGGCCCTGAGCCGGGCATGCAGACGGGCGATCCGGTCCTCCCCTCGCGGCATGGTGTCGACCGCTGCAATGGCCGCCAGCATGTCGAGCGCATTGTCGACGGCATCGCGTGGGCAGCCGAGGTGGCCGGCGAGGTCGTTTGCCGTGGTCGCGTTGGGGGCGATGCGCCTGAGCGCGCCGATGATCGAGGCCGCGTGCGGCGCCGACGGATCGAGCAGGAAGGCGTCCAGCGCGCGCGTGCCCTTGAGGGTCAGCGCCGTATCGCGCGAGCCGTTCGACACCTCGCGCAGCGCGGAAAGATCGAGCAACTTCTCGGCCTCGTCGCTGTCGATCGCAGCGGCCGCGGTCAGCTTGGGCGTCGCGCCGAGATGCTCGGTGATCGTCTCTTCCATATGGGCGAGAACGGGGAGCGGCGACATCGCCGGCCCCATGGCGAAGAATTCGCCGGGAGCGAGCTTGCGCAGGCGGTCGGCCTCCTTCGCCGAGAAACCGAGCAGATCGGCGGCGCGCGCAATGTCGCGGTCGAAGACGTTGAGGCCGACGAGGAAGTTCTGCAGCTCGGAGATCACCGAGGAGGAGAGCTTGGCGAGGCGCTGGGTGGCGATAACCGGTGCGATGCCGCGCTTGCGGCCACGGGCGCAGAGGTCGGTGAGCGTGGCGACGCCGAGGCGGCGGGTCTCCGCGTCGCGGGCCGATCCCGCATGATGCGGCGCGAGCAGATGGCCCTCGTCGATGCAGACGAGGACGGTGTGGCTCCAATGCTCGCGCGGCGCGCCGATCAGGCCGGCGAACAGGGCCGCCGCCTTGATGATGCGCTGGTCGGGATCAAGGTCGGTGAGATCGACATGGAGCGAGAGCCGGTGCTGGCGGGCGCGCGCGGCCGCTGCCGTCAGGCCGTCCGAGGTGAGTTCGCAGCCTTTGAGCGAGGTCGCGCCGATATGGGCTGCGAGATTGCCGAATTCGCCTTCGGGATCAACCAGCACGACGGTCGTGAAGTCGAACGCCTCCTCGATGATCTTGCGCAGGGTCCGGCTCTTGCCGGCGCCGCTGCTGCCCTGGATGAGCAGCCGGCCGGCGAGCAGGCGCTCGAGGTTGAGCATGAGCGCGCCGCGGCTGTGCTTGCCGATCGGCACGGACCATTGGTCGGCGGATGGGTCGATCGATAGGACTGTAGCCATGATGGGATCTCCTGGGCCTGGCCTGTCTGGCCATCGCCCACTCGATCCCTCTTCCCTTTGCGCATCGGGCGCCTGGCCGCGCTATTGCGGCGCCCCCGGGGGAGGTCAGCCGCCCGGCCGCGGTGCTCGATCCTTGTTGCGCTTGTCGGCGACATAGCTCTGGCCGTTCTCGCCCTTGAGGATCTCGAAAAGGCCCGTTCCCGTGAAGAGCGCGGTAAAGTTCTTCACGCCGTAGTTGCGGGGATCGATGGGCGCCTGCCGCTTCGCCGCGCTGCCCGCCGCCGACATGAGCGCCCAGCCGTCCTCGCGCGCGGATGCCTCGACGGCACCGCGCAGGATCGTCACGAGCTTGGTGTTCTGTGCCAGGGTCTTTTCGGTGGCCTTGCCCGCTGAAGGCTTGGACTTCGCCTTGGCCTTGGGCGCGGCGGGTGCTTCGGGAGCCTCGCTCTGAGACGCTGGCTGGCTCGGATCCTCGAGGCTGTCGAGATAGAGGAAGGTGGTGCAGGCGTTGACGAAGGGCGCGGGGGTCTTGCGCTCACCGAATCCGTAGACTTCATGACCATTGGCCTTCAGCTGCATGACCAGCGGGGTGAAATCGCCATCGCTCGATGCGATGCAGAAGGCGTCGGGCTTCTGCGTGTAGAGCAGTTCCATCGCGTCGATGACGAGCGCGATGTCGGTCGCATTCTTGCCGGTGGAATAGCTGAATTGCTGGATCGGCCGAATCGCGAAGTCATGGAGCTTGTCGGTCCATCCCTTGAGCGCGGGCTTGGCCCAATCGCCATAGGCGCGGCGAATATTCGCGGTGCCATATTTGGATAGCTCCGCGAGCATCACCGCGATCTTCGCATGGGACACATTGTCGGCGTCGATCAGGAGGGCGATCCGCCGATTGAGGCCGCGGGGCTTCTCGTCATTCTCCATGTGGCAATCACCCTTCCTGTTCTGTCTCGTCGTCCGTCGCCGGCTGGACCGCAACCTGCGCATGTGGCTGCAGGCGTTCAAGTCATTGTCGCGGCTTCATCAATCAGCCGGACGCTCCGGCTTGTCCCGCGGCCTCATACCCCAGTCGGGCGCATAGTCCGGACCGTAGTTCGCGCTGCGGAGATATTCGGTGTCGCCAGCCTCATCGACGAGATAGCCGGTCACTTCCTCGGCATAATCGGCGTCGAGCGCGCCTTCGGCGGTCGGGACCAGGCGCACGCCGAACCCCCTGGCGAACAGCGCCTCGTCGGCGGCGCGCATGGCGTCTTCATGGTTCGTGGCCGTGACCGCCATCTTGACGCGAACGGTCGCATAGACGTGAACGAAATGGGTGGGCTCCGACATCATCGGTCTCCTGGGTCTGGCGTTGGGGATGTTGGACAGAATGGGGCCGAAGCGCTCGGCGAACGTCGTCCCGGCAATTTTAGAGTGGCGCCGCGCGATCAGAGATCCATGATCGCTCCGCCCAGGACGGCATAAAGGCCGACCTCGAAGCGAAGGTTCTGCATGGCCCGAAACCTGGCGTCGCGCCGGGCCTCGACGTGGAACGCGCTGCGGCCGGTGTCGGCTTCCTTGATGCCGGTCGAGAGCGTGGGATAGGTCTTGCCAGCACGCGGACCCGTCATGATCTGGGCCGTAGAGCGGCAGTCCAGGGAGCGGTCGAGCGCATAACCGAGACCGCGCAACTGCCTTTTGATTTCGTTGAGCGTGACGGGATGCCAGCCATCGGCGGCGCGGGCGGCCAGTTCGTTGGCGAGGGCGGGGTTCATGGGCGAAGCTCCTTCGCGGTTGCATCGACGGATTCCCGAAGGTCCTCGGCCGAACGTTTGGGGAAATGCTGCGGCAGCGTCAGGCCAGCGGCACGTCGTAGGCCGGCTCGCAGCCCGGTTCGCCGGGATAGATCCCGGCCGCATCGCACAGCAGTACCTGCAGGACGTCATACTCCTCGTGGCGGAGATAGCGTCCTGCCTGGAGTGTGAAGCACTGGTGGGCCTTGGCGGAGGCGCGGCGGACCCGAACTGGGAACTGGCCGCCGACATCGATGTCGCCTTCGAGCGGCCTGCGCGCCTCGCGCATTTTCCGGCCGAGGTCGTTGATGATCGAGCCCGCGACCCGGGGTGAGAAATTGCCGACGAGCAGGAGTTCCGGCAGGCCGTGCAAGGCGTTGCCGATGCTGTAGGCAAAGGCGGGTGTCTCGCCATCGGCGAAGACCAGGAACATATGCTGGCCGCTGCGCGCGATGTTGCGCTCGATCACGGCATAGAAGTCCGAAGCATCGGTCATGAAAACCTCTATATCGGTTGGAGGGGATTCACGCGGCGAGCGGCGGCGCCAGAACCTCCAGATAGGCGGTTTCGACGAGCTCCGTCTTCTGGCTTCGCTCGCGCCGCGACATGTCGAGCTTCACGTAGAAGCCGGCGAAATGAGTCTTCACGATCACGCCCTCGCGGCCGGCATAGCGGTCCCCGCCAACGCACGTTCGCGGCCGGATGCGGACCCGCGACCCGATCCGATGCTCGAGGACAGGTTCAGCAGGGGTCGTCCGCGCGGCGAGGAAGCGCGCCAGGCAGGCCGCGTCATCGAGACGGTCACCGTCCGCGCAGCAGGCCCGCGCGAGCATCGCCCATGAGCGGAGGCTCATCGCATCGCCCGCGAGACGCCGGTCATATGGCTCGTCATGCCCGGCGAGCTGGCCTGCCGCGATATGGGCGTCGGGATCGAAGGCGAGGATCGTGGCTGCATGATATTCGCTCTCGCCGAGCGCGACGGTGAGCTGGTCGATCTGCCGGACGAGATCGGCATTGGCGGTGGCGGGAAGGCCCGAGAAGACGGAGAGTTCAGACATGCAGGGGTTCCGATCGGTGGAGGAAGCTGGAGCGCCGGCGTCTCGATCGGCCGGCACATCTCCCCGATACCCCCTCCCCTTGCACGCGCGCCGGATCAGGCAGCGGCAAGGTCGAGGAGGTCGGGCACGGGAGTGGCGGTGAGCCGCGTTGCCCCGCCGAAGGCGCGCAGGCGGGCGGCCATCGTCTTGCGCAGATGAGCGCGGTTGCCGATGATGGTTTCAGGCGACAGCGGTTCGCCGCGGGCCGACACATAGCCCGTGGCAAGCCGCCCTTCCGGCGTCTCAACGATGATGCGGTGGCCGCGGCCGGGCTGCTTTCCGGCATAACGAGCCGTGAACTCGCCGAGCTTGCCGGTAAGGCCCTTCACCGCCTTGCCCCAGCGTATGTGACCGGCGCCGAGGCTTTCGCCGGCCATGAGCCCGCGTTCGAGCCAGATGCGGAAATGCGTGCGCTGCTGGAGGACGGTGTTGCGGGTGCGCTCCATGGTCCGGCAGAGCGGCAGCGCCGGCGCGTGAAGGTCGAGGAGCCTCAGATAGTCGCCCTGGGCGGCAACGAGGATGTCGTCGAAATCGCGGCCCGCGAGGAGGCTGCGAAGCCGATCGCCAACGCGCCGATCGGCTGGCAGGGCGTCGCCGTGCAACGGGATGATCGCCGTCATGTCCTCGCCAAGCCTATGGAAGCCGGCGCCGGAGACCAGGATGACGGTGAGTTCATCCGGGCCGGCGGCGGCCCGCAAGGCCGGCAAAAGCAGGGCGGCATCCGATGGCGGGCTGGCTCTCTCACCGAACAATCCTGCCTCGGGCGCGCCGAGAATGAGGAGCCGTCGCGTCCACCGGGCGGGCAGCGGTTCGTCGGTCGGCTTGGGCCATGTGCTTGGAAGGGGACGAGCGCGTTGCACCGCCGGCCGCGCATCCGGCGATGGTGCCGCTTCGAATGCGCGGCGCGCGGTATCGAATAGGTCGTCACGATCGCCGCCACCGTCGGCGAAGCCCTGGTCGTAGGCGAGCGAGGCAGGCGACGGGGAGCCGGCCCGCCGGGCTTCCGGTTCCCATCCGGCATGGGCTGCGTACCAGCCT
>NZ_BARE01000062.1 GCF_000367345.1 Sphingobium xenophagum NBRC 107872 | reverse complement strand
CGGCGGATCACCCCTGGCGACCAGTTGAAGTAGCGAAACGGGCTGTGAGGCTTGCGAGCACGAGGCATCTGTGCCCCCTGCCCTGCCGCTCCTTACCAAGCGGTGCATTTGCATTGACAACACCCGCAGCACCCCTGCCATCATCCTAGCTGGAATGGGGCAGTAAATACCTTTCGCTTAAAAATCTGCGGAGTCGACCGCCATGATCGGCGCTTCACCTGCGGCGATGCTTGCCGCCAGTCCATGAACCTGCGTCAGCACGCGTTGCGCGAAAAAGTCAGCCACCGCGCGCTTACCCCGGTGCAAGGCGCTGTCCTCGCGCGCGGCGGCAGCCATACGAGTCCACATCCATCCTAGGGACACAAGGGCGAATAGACGCAGATAATCCACGGCAGCAGCGCCGAATGCATTACCGCCCGCGTCACGTAGCGACGCCGTCACTTCCCGCAGAAGATCGAGGGCGGCCAAAGTCCTTTCTGCCACTAGTAGCCCCTGCGACCTCTCAACATCCGCCGCAATTAGAGCAAAATACCGCTCTACCACCTCGCCGTTGGCCATGGGGAGCTTGCGCCCGACTAGGTCCAAGGCTTGCACACCATTGGTCCCCTCATAAATCTGAGTGATCCGCGCATCGCGGACATATTGTTCCATGCCCCATTCACGGATGTACCCATGGCCTCCAAACACCTGCTGGGCCTGCACCGCGCTTTCGAAGCCGAAGTCGGTGAAGGATGCCTTCACCACTGGCGTCAGGAGCGCCACGAGCGCATCCGCCGCGGCGCGCTCGGCGGCGTCAGGATGGTGATGCGCGCGATCCAGTTGCAGCGCCGTCCAGCCGGCAAGCGCTCGCCCCGCCTCAACAAAGGCGCGAATGTTGAGCAGCATCCGGCGGACATCGGCATGTTGGATAATCGGAACCGGCCCATTGGTACCGTTGGCACTACGCCCCTGAAGACGCTCCTTGGCATAAGCGGTCGCTTGCTGATACGCCGCTCCGGCGATCCCGAGGCCTTGGATACCAACCATCAGCCGCTCAGCATTCATCATCGTGAACATTGCGGCGAGGCCCTGATTTGGCTCGCCCAGGAGCCAACCGGTCGCGCCGTCATAGTTCATGACGCAGGTAGGCTGAGCGTGAATACCCATTTTCTTCTCGAGTGCACCAACCGACATGCCGTTTCGAACCGTGAATTCGCCATCCGCATCGGCTACGAACTTGGGCACCAGGAACAGGCTGATGCCCTTCACGCCAGCGGGCGTATCCGGCAGCCGCGCCAGCACCAGATGAATGATATTGCCGCCGAAGTCATGGTCGCCTGAGGAGATAAATATTTTCTGCCCTGTGACGGCGTAGCTACCATCGCCGTTCGCCTCCGCCTTGGTCTTGAGAAGAGCTAGGTCGGTCCCGGCGCTATCCTCTGTAAGAGCCATCGCACCCGTCCATTCACCGCGAATCATCGGAGGCAGATAAGTGGCCTTGAGCTCCTCGCTGCCATGAGCGGCAATTGCCTCGGCCGCCCCTCGTGTAAGGCCGGGGAAAAGGCCGAAGGATAGATTGGCCGCTGACAGCATCTCGTCCAGCCATAACTGGAGGATGAACGGCAAACCTTGCCCCCCATATGCAGGATCGGCGGAGAGCGACGTCCATCCTCCGGCCGCGAACTGTTGATACGCGTGGGCGAAACCCATCGGCGTCACCACCGCGCCATTTGCTAGATGGCTGCCTTCCTCGTCACCGCTGTGATTGAGCGGATGAAGCCGATCCGCGCAGAATCGCCCAGCTTCCTCAAGGATGCTTATGGCGAGGTCCGTGTCGACATTGCCTTCCCCGATGTCCGACATCGCGGTCTCGAAGCCTAGGACCTCTGATAGCAGGAAATGATAGTCGGCGATTGGCGGCCCATAAGTTTCCATGGAGATCCTGCTCCTCAAGCTAATTCGCCTGACTGTACCAAACGACTGTTACAGAAGCAACATGTACGATTTTTAAGTGACTTCAGCTAGTCCTTAGAGGGGCGATATATACGAACGATCTGCCGGCCAATCTCTTCAATGGTCAAGCGACCAGACCGATACCAATGCGCGGCGGTATTAAGCTGCGAAAGCAGTAAATTTCGGTAAATTGACGGATCAATGTCATCAGGAAGCGGCAAAGCCGCGACCAAGCCCCGAAAAATATCTTCGAATCTGTCGCGCCGCGCGATCAACTGGCGTCGCACCTCAGCTGGCACTTCGCGAAAGTCGTTCATTAGGGGAAAGGTCAGCGAATCCACATCAACCTGTATCTGCAATAATGTTATGCACGCGGCTTCCAGTCTGGCCCAAGGATCGCTGGCTTTGGCTATAGCCGCCGCGATTCGAGATGCCGCCGTATCCAATGCTGCATCGTGCAATTCGACGAACAACTCGTCTTTCGACTTGATGTGATGGTACAGCGATCCGCCGAGGACACCTGCCCGCTGCCCGATGTCCCGGATTGAGGTGCCTCGATAGCCTTTGCGAGCGAAAAGCTGCGCGGCGATCTCTAGTATTTGTCTCTTGCGAGGGCTCAGGCTGTCGCCGAAGTGGATCGTCGAATTTTGCCCAGTTGAGCTGGGTGTCCTGGCTGCTTTCACGTTCATCGAGTTACTAGGTAGCAGCTTTGGGGCTGAATAGGATGCCTCTTCGAGCTAGAGATCGGATGGTGCCTACACGTCTGCAGTAAATGCAGAGCTCGCTTAGGTGCTGTCATGTGGAGACGGCTCCGTTTCTGCAAAGGTTGAGTTGGCTGACCTTGGTAGCGGGGTGCGGTCATGTGTCCGGCCTGTCAACGCGTCGTGGCCGCTGGCCTTGATGAAGTCCGCTCGCTCAGGTTGCAATCAGTCTATCAAGCTATGAAATTTGGACCACAGATCGCGAAAAACCTCAAGAAGCAGCGTCCCTCCTCACCGACCCTGGTATCTGGATGAGATGATGGTCTCCACAGCAGGAAAGCGCATGTACCTATGGCGAGCAGTCGATGCTGAAGGCGAGGTGCTCGACATGCTGATGCAGAGCAGAAGGAACACAGAAGCCGCTCTGCGGCTGATGAGGAAGCTCCTCAAGAATCAGGGCATCCCACCTCAAGCGATCGTCGTTGACGGCCTTAGATCCTACGGCGCCGCTCTGAGGAAGCTGATAGAGGAGCGGCACAGACCTGGCAGGCTGCGAGAGAACAACAGGGCCGAGAACTCACATCTTCCGATCCGACGACGAGAACGAAAGAAGCAAGGCTTCAAGTCACCAGCCTCAGCCCAGAAGTTCCTCTCCACTCACGCAGCAATCTACGACAGCTTCTATACCCAACGGCACCTTACCTCACCTGCAACGCTGTGGACCCTCCGCAGAGAGTGCGAGAGTGCGTGGCAAGCTGCTGTCCTGGCCGCCTGACAAGGAGATCGTCTGACCCAACCGTGGTTTTCTGAGTTAACCTGAAAACGCTCGTCTAACTCAACCGTAGCATTGGGGGGTAACGTGAAGGCGCTGCATTCGGCTCGGCAGCCCGGATACGCGTGCAATGGCCCGCTAACAGACGGACCCAAGACAGACCCGATCCAACCGCATTCCAGCAACCTCCGTTAGGGCATTAGCCGCTTCCGCCCCTCCGACAGATGCCAGCGCATTGCCAGCGAAGCGCTATCGGCATCCTGCACGCGGATCGCATCGACGATCATCTCATGCTCGCGCATCATCGCGCCGATCACTTCGGGCGGCCGTGAGCGCGAGATGTCCACGCCGGCGCGCATGATCTGATCAATTTCTGCGGATAGAGCATCGAAGGCGGGCAGGAAGGCGGGGTTGGCGGTGGCGCGTACGATGCAGCGGTGAAGCTCCATGTCCTCATCATGCGCTGGCGCGCTCGAGAGCAGAGCTTCACGCAGCCGTTCCAGCGCCTCCTCGATCGCGTCCATCTCCGCCGGCGAGCGCCGCGCCGCCGCCAGCCGCGCTGTCTCCGCTTCCAGCACGAAGCGCACCTCGTAGGTGCCGAGCGTCGCGCGCAGGCCCGCAATCGGCATGAAGGCGAGCATCCGCCCCGACGGGCGGCTCTTCACGAACGATCCCGCGCCCCGCCTCGGCTCGGTGATCCCGTCCGAGGAGAGCCGCGCCAACGCCTCGCGCACGATGGTGCGCGACATGCCGAACATCTCGGCCAGCCGCGACTCAGACGGCAGCCGATCGCCGACGTGCAGGTCGTCGCGGTTAATGATCTCGACGATACCGGTGTAGGCGCGGTCTGTCAGCCGTTCCTGGATCATTGCCGGCCCCCCGTCTCTCCGTCGGCTCAGAATAGCGCGCTTCCTGCCAGCACCAAGAGCAATCCGATAGCTGATATCGCGGTCTCCAGGACGGACCAAGTACGAAACGTATCTGGCGTGTCGGTGCCGAGATAGCTCTTTACTAGCCAGAAGCCGGGATCATTGACGTGGCTGAAGAACACGGATCCTGCGCCGATAGCTAACACCGTCCATTCAGGCGAGGCCCCGGTCGCGGCCACGACCGCCGGCATTACTCCCGCGGTAGTGATTGTGGCGACAGTGGCCGAACCAGTAGCGAGGCGGATGCACACCGCGATGGCCCAGGCGAGCACCAGCGGCGACAGCGTGGCGCCGCTAGAGGCACGGACCAGCAGATCCGACAGTCCCGCCGTGACGAGCACCTGCTTCAGGGCCCCGCCAGCGCCGATCGCGAGCAGGATCGCGCCAACGGGCGCCATCGTCTCAGCCCAAATCGCGGTCTGCACCGGTGCGCGCAGCGCCGAGCGGCCGAACAACAGCGGTAGCGCCGCGAGGCAGGCGACGAGCAGCGCGAGCACCGGGTTGCTCATGGCTGCCAGCCACGCGGCTTGCGGCGCCAGCGCCTCGGGCATCAGCGCCGGCAACTGCCCCGCGGCAATCAGCACCACGGGCAGCAACACCACCAGCACCGCACGCCACACCGGCGGCGCCAGGACTTCCGCGCGTACCGGCGCCAGGGTTGGCGTTCCCAACGACACCCCGCGTGCGGTGAATCGCGCCAGCAGCGGCCCGGCAAAGATCGCGGTCGGCACTGCGACCACCAGTCCGTAGAGCATCGTGCGTCCGAGGTCGGCGCCTAACGCCTCCACCGCCAGTAGCGGACCGGGGTGCGGCGGCACGAGCGCGTGGACCACCGAAAGGCCCGTCACGGCCGACAGCATAAGCCGCAGCTTGGCATAGTCGCCGCCACCCGCTCCCGTGGGTAGCGCCTCGGCGGCGGAGGCGACGATCGGCAGCAGCAGCACGAGGCCGGTCTCAAAGAACAGCGGTAGGCCGATCACCAGCGCCGTGAGGAGCGCAGCCCATGGTGCGCCGCGCTGGCCCGACCAGCGCAGGGCAGTGCGTGCGATCCCCGCTGCCCCGTCTGATAATTGAAGCATCGCGCCCAGCGCCAGCCCGAGCGCGACGACCAGGCCGGTCCCGCCCAGGATGTCGCCCGCGCCCTTCTGCACTGCCTGGGCCGTGTCCGCGAGCGACAAGCCGGCAAGCAGCCCGACGACGAACGCCCCGCACAGCAGGCCCACGAACGGGTGGAGCCGTGCCTTGACGATTAGCCCGATCGAAAGCGCAATACCGGTGATCGCTGCCAGGATCAGCTGGATATCCGCACCCGTCATAGCCGTATCCGCCCCGGCACCCCGAAACGCCTCTCAAACATTCCTCTCCCCCCGACACGCCTGCTGGCCCAAGTACCACTTGTATGACAGCACGGCTCAGAACGAGCTTAAATTCGGCGCCCGTTGCCTGAACTATATCCACTGGCGCTTGAATCTGTCCAACCAATTCATCTACATGGGTGCAACGATTCAGGCGGAGCAGGCGACCGCTCCCCGACTCGCAGGAACTGGAGAGGGAGGCTGAACGTGACAGGGCATCAGAACAGCGAGTCGAGCAGCACGATAGCCAGCTTCGCCCCATCCGCGACAGCGCGGCTCACACCAACGCAACTGCGGGTACTTGAAGGCGTGCACTCAGGCCTCCTCAATAAGCAGATCGCATTCGATCTGGGAATCGCGGAAGCGACTGTTAAGGCCCACATGACTGCGCTGATGCGCAAGCTGAATGTCCGCAATCGCACGCAGATGGCGGTCGCCGCTCAGGCGATGGGCTTCGTCCACCGCCTCGCCGGCTGAGGGCAATCCCCTTTTCCAGCAGCTTCATGCCAAGCAGCACGGCCTTCCGTTGACACTGAACCAATACCCACCGACATCGTGATCAGCGTGGTATCGTCAGGTCCCAGCGGTAAGGTTGAACCCGCATCGATGCGACTTCTCTCCACCGAACCGGCTTTGGACGGATGAAGACGGCTGCGTCGGTATCTTCGTAACGGGCGGCCGAGATCGGCTTTAGCAAATGACCACCGCTCAGCTCCCAAGGCGCCTTACAGTGCGCGAAAGTCGCACCGACGCTGCTCGACCCTGTTGCACAGGAGTCTACGAGGGCTTCCGGCGAGCGCCTCTCGCCCGACGCCTGACTATGACTTAAGGGCATGTCGGGTTCTTTAAACACATTGGACATTTCCATGCCGCACTTCAGGATGGCGGCTCATTTCGGGAGGGTGATTGATGTTTTCGAGAAGCGCACGTTGGGGACTCGCTTGTGTGCATGCTGTCAGCATCGGGAGTCTGATGTGTGGGACGGCAAGCCTAGCGCAACAATCTCCGATCCCGCCCCGAGATCAAGAGCCGGTTCTAGGCCGGTCGCATTACGAGAACGCGGGCAAGCCGATGCGAGAGCCTGATGGATTTCGTGAAACAAGCGTGGACGACGGATACACCGTTGCGGTTGTCGGTGACTTGCTGATTGCCTCGCCAGCAATGCCTTACCACGAGACGCAGGAGCTGGCCGCGATCCTTAAACGAGCGGACGTCGTGGCGGGTAATCTCGAAAACATCATCCATGATACACGGACCTACAAACTGCCCATCGTGAATAATGGAGTTCTGGCGGGAATGACGTCTGAACCAGGCGTCGCCAAAGATCTTCGCGCAATGGGCATCACCATGGTCGGCCGTGCGAACAACATCGTGAGTGGCTACGGGATAGAGGGAATGCGCGAAACCAGCCAGTGGCTGGATGAAGCGGGAATCGTACACGCCGGCGTTGGCGAAACGCTTGGGCAAGCTCGTGCTGCTCGATACTTGAGCACAGCGAAAGGACGCACGGCTATCGTCTCTTTCGCAACGACGTTCGAATCCCACGGCATGGCCCAGGACCCCAATGGGCTTGTGCCTGGGCTTCCGGGGCTAAGTCCGTTGCGCATGAATCGTGAAGTCGTTGTTACTTCCACGCAGATGCAGGTCCTTCGCGACCTGCGAGAGGCGCTCCCCGATAAAGCCCAGCAGAGATACGATGCGATGACCGCGAGCCAAACCTCCACGCCGGTGGCGGGAGCGGCAGACAAGCTCCAGTTGTTTGGGACCTGGTACAAGCCGGGCTCATCACCAGGATACACTTTCGAACCCAATCGGCTGGACGAGCACCAGATTCTTCAAGGTATCCGCAACGGCAAGGCCAATGCCGATTTCCTGATTACATCAGTCCACTCTCACGAAGGGGATATTCAGGCAATCAAAGATATGGCTCATAAGGCGATCGATGCCGGCGCTGACTTATGGCTCGGTACCGGCAACCACGTCCTTCGCGGCATCGAAATTTATAAAGGCCGTCCAATTTTTTACTCTCTTGGTGACTTTTTCTTCCAGGTTAACCCTATTGGAGAGCCAGTGTCGCGCGCCATGTACGACGCCCGGCTAATCGACCCTAATCTGGCGACCGATGCTGAGTATCAAAATCAGGTTTGGCCGCGGCAGCCGGCGGGGTTGTACCAGAGCATTATCGCAGTCTCTAAGTTCGAGAAAAATCAGCTGAGTGAGGTGCGACTTTACCCGATCGATCTGGGTCAAGATCGTAGGATGTCTAGTCGAGGACGTCCCCGCTTGGCGGATAAGACGACTGGAGACCACATTCTGAATTCGTTAAAAGAACTTTCAGCTCCTTACGGGACGGTGATCAAGATCGAAGGCAACGTGGGTGTGATTCGAGTGGCACCGACGGGGAAGCGGTAGCCTGGTTCGGGGGAGTTCGGTGTTCGCGACGGAAGTCTAGTGGCCCTGGACTCGTTCACGTTCGACAACGTTGATTATAGCTAACGCAAAGATCGCTTTCGGCCTTGGAGGGTGGCCCTCCGCTATGGGCCAGCGGTTGCGAAGGGAGCTGCGGTCTAATGGCTCGGCGCGAGTAGGACTATGCGTACTTCCCAATGACCTTGTTAAGAGGGAGGTTGCGGCCGCTGTCGCGCGATCAGGGGGCGGAAATCTCACCGAGCACTTACTGCGACGACTTTGGGTTTAATCTCCGGTCGAAGGTTGCTATTTCCGGTAAATCGTAACCACGCCGGCGCTTCCCAGGCCGAGATTATGTTGCAACGCGACGCTTGCGCCCTCAACCTGCCTAGCCCCCGCGTTCCCGCGTAGCTGGTTGACTAGTTCGAAGCATTGAGCGAGGCCGGTCGCACCTAAGGGATGGCCTTTTGACATCAGCCCACCAGACGGTCCGACTACATATCTTCCCCCATAGGTGTTATCGCCGTCTACGATGAGCTTGGTGGCGCCGCCCTCATCGCATAGCCCTAGAGCTTCCATGTTCAGAACTTCGTTGTTCGTAAAGCAGTCGTGCATTTCAATGACATCAACGTCTTCGGGCCCTAAGCCTGCTTCCGCATAAGCTTTCTCCGCAGCGCGGCGAGTAACTCCGGTTCCGACAACCCGTATCGGATCAGCCCACGAGTCACTGGTGTCCGACGTCATAGCCTGCCCGACCACTTCTACACCGTTCACCCCGTTCTTTCGCGCGAAAGCCTCGCTACATACAACTGCGGCGGCAGCCCCGTTTGTGGGAGGGCAGGCCATCAAGCGGTGGAGATAGCGCCCGTAAAGGAGCGGCGAGCCCAGCACCTCCTCTTCCGAAACCTGCTGCGTGAACAGAGAGTAGGGATTTACAATTGCATGCCGACGGGACTTGACAGCGACCTTAGCAAAAATGGTTGGATCAGCGTCATAATGAGATACGTAATATTCCGCAGCTGCGCCAAACGCCCAAAGCGTCACATGCTTCGACTCCGGATATCCATGTTCAGCAAGTTGCTCCGTGAAGCGTCCAAGCGGCGATTCCATTCCCTGGAAAGCCATCGATAGAGGGCCCGGTGCCATTTCTTCGAAACCGAAGGCCAAAGCACATTCGACTGCGCCTGACCTTACAGCTTCGCGCGCCAAGTAAAGCGCGGTTGAGCCCGACGCGCAGTTATTGTTAACGTTTATGATTGGTATTCCGGTTTGCATAACGTCATACAGTGCGTTCTGCCCAGAGGTGGAATCGCCATAAACATAGGCGGCAAAGGCCGTTTCGATACTTGACGGATCGATCCCCGCGTCCGCGATCGCCTCGGCGATCGCTGCGCTGCCCATATGCCGATACGACCTCGATTGCCCAGGCTTGGTGAATTTCGTCATTCCGACGCCTGCAACATAAGTCCTTGCCACCTGCAATCTCCTTATCCTCGCACAACCCTGTCATCATCTACCGACAGCAATATTCCGCCAACCACCATGACCGCCGCTCAGACGCTTCTGCAGCACGCCGGCCGTAAAGTTTACAAGTGGCCGAGCCGCAGTCGGGGCTGCGCCGGTCGCCGCCCTGCACTCTTGCATAAAGCCGTGGCGGAGTTGGTCCGCCAGACCGCTCGGCGGCTCCTACGACAACCGGGAGCGGCTCGAACTTGAACAAACGGACATTTTTTAAACGGCTACAGAAAGTCCGGCAAGTATAGGGTCACTTCTCACCTACTCAAGACAGGCTTAGACCACAATGGATCCCAAACTTGGCTGTCCTTGTACTCAAGCGCCCTTGATGTCTGCCCCGCCACCGCTCGCCCGGAAGCGCGCAGCTAAACTATGGATTTTGATCATTCTCCATTTGCCGCAAGACAAATCGCTGAACCTTTCCGCTCGGTGTCTTCGGAAGCTGTTGCACGAAAGTGATCTCGCGCGGATAAGAATGAGAGGAAAGCCGAGCGCGAACGTGCTGCTGGAGTTCATCAATAAGTCTGTCCGATGGCAGGTGGCTTGGATGCAGCACGACAAACGCCTTCACTATCTCTGTCCTGACCTGATCCCGCTTTCCTACAACGGCAGAATCCACCACCGCGGGATGTTCCAGAAGGCAACTCTCCACATCAAATGGTCCGATCCGGTAGCCAGACGACGTAATGACATCGTCAGAGCGTCCGACGAAACTAATACTGCCGTCGGAGTTTCGCTCCATTATATCGCCGCTCCGGAAATAAGCATCCTCGGATGTCATCGCAGCGCCTGCATAACCCGTGAACCAGAAAAGCGGGGAGCTTCGGCGGTCAACAGCAAGCACACCCGGAACACCGCAAGGTAACTCATTTCCGTCGTCGTCGAGGATGGCTAGCCGATATCCCGGCGACGGGAAGCCGGTCGCCCCCGGGTGTACTGGGTGTTCAAGACCATGATGGTGGCAAATAACCATCCCCATTTCCGTCTGTCCATAGTGGTCATGCACCGTCACATCTAGGTAGTCTGCGAACCACCGAATGATTTCTGAGTTTAATGGCTCACCCCCACTAGAGACTGCGCGAAGCTGCCCCTTCACCGGCTTTACCAATTCCTCTCCCCCTGCCATGATCAGCCTAAAGGCGGTTGGTGAACCAGCAAGATTGGTAATTCCGTGCTCCTTGATAATGCGGATCGTTGACTCAGCCGTAAAGGGCGCGTTGAAAAAGAGGGTCCTCTGTCCAAGCGCCAGAGTTCCAAGGACGCCAATATAGAGGCCGAAGGCCCATCCCGGATCGGCGACGTTCCACCATTTGTCATCAGGCCGAAGATCAGCGCCGTTTCTCAGGTATGCCATGAATGAGATAATCGCCTTTATCGGGACCTCGAGCGATTTAGGAGAGCCTGTCGTACCAGATGTGGACATAAATAGCATTCCATCACTCTTCGACCGCTGAACCGGCTCGAAGTGCGAAGATTGTCGGCCTAATTCTTTCCAGAAGTCCATGTCGCTGCTGGGTACCGCAGAGCCCTGGATGCCCACACTAACGATCTGGAAACTCCGCGTAAGCTTGTCCAGCTTGGAGCGATTCATGGCATCTACGACTACTACCTTCGCCCCGGAGCCACCAAGTCTCTGCTCAACCGCGCGTGATCCGAACGCAGTGAATAACGGCTGATATACAGCACCTAGCCTCAAGGTCCCCAATATAGCTACGAGTAACTCGGGTGTCCTCGGTAAAAGGGCAGCCACGCGGTCACCCGCCTGTACTCCGCAAGCAACTAAAAGGTTTGCGAATTTCCCCGTCAGCTCTTCGAGTCTGCCATAACTGTAGGTCTCATGATTCCCGTCCACGTCGATGTACAGGAGCGCGGCTCTTTCTGGGTCGGTGACAGCGTACCGCCCGCAGCACTCCGTATAGGCATTTATACCAAAGTCATGAGCTTTGCAGAACAGAAAGTCTTCTTCCTCATGCAAGGAGAAGCCTTGATACGCATCCCAATAGTCCCGAGAAGTAGCCACTTGCTCAAAGTCTCCGTTTAGGTCGTAAGCGGCAATATGCCTGACGCCGCTCTGATTAGCATCTTCTCGGCCGGTGAGACCGTCAACTTGACTGTGTCTCGCTTAGCACACTATAATCCACTATTACGTACCTGTGAATTGCGGCACCCTCTTTTCCTTGAAGGCGGCAAGACCTTCCGCAAAGTCATGCGAGCGCATGTACTGCCGTAATGCATCAATTTCAGCCCCCAGTCCCTCTTCGATCGACTGGGATTGGCTGCTGTCGACTAAAGCTTTAGTAATCGCAAGGCCGGAGGGGCTGTGGCACGAGATCTTCTCCGCGACTTTGTCGACCTCTTCCAGAAAGGTATCGTCGGGGAAAATGGCTTCAATCAGGCCCGCAGCCAGCGCACGCTGCGCGCCCCATAACTCGGCTGTGAACAGCAAAAGCTTCGCCATACCGGGGCCTATTGCTCTCGGCGTGATCGTACCTCCACCTGCCCCAGGGACGGTGCCGAACTTAAGGTGCCCGTCTCCAATGCGCGCGCTCGAAGTGGCCAAACGGATATCACATGCAAGCGCCAGTTCCAGCCCCCCGGCCACGGTTGTGCCATTGATTGCGGCGATTACCGGCTTGGCGGATGCTCTGATGCGGTCCAACATTGCGCGCCCCCTGATGGGAAGTGAAAGACGCGTCGAGTCTGACGATGCCTCCGAGCCGAGCCCGGCATCCTTGAGGTCAACGCCGGAGCAAAAAGCGGCTCCCGCCCCGGTTATGACAATTACGCGGACCCCCGGCTCATACGACAACCGCTCCATCTCACGGTCAAGCGCTTCAACGAGCGGCAGCGAAAGGGCGTTTCGCTGCCGTGGTCTATTCAGCTTAACCCATGCGACCGCACCTTTCTGCCACTTTATTACAGGATCCTCGACATCACTCACCGTTAGAACTCGCCTTCTTTCATATCAGCCGTGTTGGTGGCGCTGCGGCACTACCACTTTGGGCAACGGCTTGTCCCCGTGTCGCTACATCTTCACCCGAACACCAATTTTTAGCGAACGTCCTATGCGATCATAGTTCCCCCCGGTATTCTCAAAGCCGAAGGGCGGCGCTTCGTCGAGTATATTGTTGATGTTGGCGTAGATTGAGAACGTCCCAAGGCCAAACGTTATCTTCTGTTCTAAGGCTGCATTCAAATACCAAACCCCAGAAATACTTCCGACATCAACAATGTTTGTTGTGCTGAAAGCTCCCGATCCAATGCGAGTCGCACTGACTAGCATAGTCGTTGAAGGAAGAGAGTAGCCGGCACTCAGATCAAAGTTCCAGCGCGCCAGGCCTAGGGACAGGTCGCCAGCTCTGTCGACTGTCGAACGAAAGTCTCTTATCCTATATCTTCGCAGGTAATTTCCTAATCCGCGTAGTACCACCGTCCCCGGCCCAACGCGAGCCCGGTAGCCGACCTCTAGGTCGTAGCCTGACACGTCTAGGGTCTGAAGATTAAGACCGGGAACATCGATCCGCACTAGCGGACCTGTTGTACTTCCGTCTCCAGTTGTTCTTGTGACAAGGCCGCATAACGCCGAGTTTCCGGCCAAGCACTGCGTTATAATGTCCAATGCACCTAGTGTCCCGATGGCATCTTTTATCTTGATTCTATAATAATCAAGCGACGCATCGAAGCCGGGAAGGAATCTAGGTCGAAGGACGACTCCGAGCGCGGTTGTTTTCGCCTTCTCGGCCACGAGGTCCCGATTTCCGATCCCGAGGAAGCCCGCAAATGGAGTTACCAGTCCCGTTCGGGGATCTCTGACGGTCTGGAGCTGTTGTACGCCACTGGAGAACAGTTCGAATAGATTTGGGGCTCGAATATCACGGGACAAGGTGCCTCGAAGGCGGATGTCCGGGACCGGCGAGTACGTTAATCCCGCTTTCCAGGTGGTGACAGATCCGCTTAAACTATAGTCAGTCAGCCGGGCGGAACCGTTAAGCTCCAGCTTATCAGCGAACGGGAGACCGTCGGCGAGTGGAACGACTAGTTCCGCATAACCCTCTTTCACACTTTGGCTGCCCTGAAAATTACCCCCAGGGTTGTTAAGAATAAAGCCAGTGCTGGCGGTTACCGCGTCGACACCCTGAGCGACCCGGTCATGGCGATACTCCGCGCCTATCGCGAAGGAAACGGGGCCTGCCCACGTGGAGAACGGCTCGCCATTGATATTTACTGCGGCCGCTGTTTGCGCTGAGGAAAGATCTACCTGCGCCGTCCCGAGATAGTAGTCTTTCGCTTCTGCTGATGTTGCACCGAAGCCGAAGAGGTTCGCCGGCCTGCAGGCGGCATCGTCGTTCCCCGCTACACTATCTGCATTGACACGACAGGTTGGCACTCCACCAACCAAAACGGCATCGATCGAGTTGTTGAACTTGGACCGGATTGGCTGGTTGCCCGCCTTGCTGAGAAACCGCACCTCTCCGTGGGCGATGTAGCCGTTGACTTTCCAATTTTCGCCAACGTCTGCTTCAAATCCGCCACTGAACCGATGGACGCGAGTTCTTCGGGAATAGCGACTAGGACCGTTGTCGGCAAAATAACGACCCAAAGTGAACGAAGATATTGCGTCATTTGTTGCCGGATTCCCATCCGGATCGTCGAGCTTCGCTGCGAAGGAAGCCGGTAGGAATGCATTGTCTCGGCGGATCGTGATGGCTCCATAAGCGGCGGTAAGATACGGTACAGATGTGAAGCTGCTGCGGCTCTCAGCATATTGAGCGTCACCGAATAATTTCACTGCTGGAACGGGCTGAAACGAAATGCGCGCATAAGCGCTGCCCCGTTCTTGCGGACTTGCTAGAGCAGTGTAGTTAAACGTGCCGCCCATATCCGGGCGTTGAACTGGACAGGCAACCACCGCTGTGGTGCCACATAAGTCGTACGCTCGAGTCTGACCGTTCGGCAGAAATTCTGTGCCACGAAATGGTCCTGAAGTCACGACGCCGTTGTACGACGACCCTTGAAAATAGACATAGGGGCGAAGTAACAGAGGACTTTGCCCGTTTGTTGATGTGAATGACGGATTTGCAACAGTACCTGTAAACAGTCCTGTAAAGTCGCGAGACTGTGGATCAACTCCATCGGCTTGGTAATATTCGGCTGCTGCAACGACTCGAAGGGTCTCGTTAAGGGCTCCACCCCAGGCTAGTGATAATTTGTGAGTTCCTGCGTCTCCACGTGTCGAGATCCCTGCTTCAGCATTGGCTCTCAATCCTTGGAGCTGCGTATCCAAGACAAAGTTCACTACGCCTGCCACCGCATCCGAGCCGTAAGCAGCAGACGCTCCACCCGTAACGACATCAATCCGACTGACGAGGGCTGACGGCAGAACAGAGATATCGACAGTTCCGAGGGCAGTCGTCGGGACGTAACGCTGTCCATTCAGCAGAGTAAGGGTTCGATTTGGACCAAGGCCGCGGAGGTTAACAAAGCTCTGTCCCCCTGTGCCCGACGCCTGCTGACTAGCAGTAGTTGAAGTTGAAGTGTTCCGAAACGCTGGGATAGTAACAAGGGCATCAACGAGGATCGATGGAGCGCGCGTTTCAAGCATTTCCCGTCCGATGACGGTGAGCGGGGTCGGCGCATCGAACCCGGCTCGAGAGACGCGAGTTCCAGTGACTACAATGTCCACAGCACTGGGTTCAGCTGGCTTAGCCTTTTGCGGAAGCGGGCGCTCATCTGTCGCCTGGGAATCAGCCGCCGTGATCGCCTGAGCATGGGCCGCCTGTGTTACGATACAAGACATACCGAGCAATATAGCTCCGCTGCAACGTAACCTTGTCTTCGCCTGCATTATGTCCCCCCGCGCTTGGATTTACCGCTCCTTGAGCGGCTTTATTTGGCGACCGGATTCGAGAATTCGGAACGCGGTTTGATACGAACACTTTTTGACGCGACTATCCAGTTCAAGAAGGGGGCGGCCCATGATCGCCAGTCATGGCTCCGGTGACCGAGGGAACGCGGAGGTAGCTCGAGGGGGGCTCTGAGGAATTTAATGCACGCCCGGGTCAGCCTTCGTCAGTCACGATGAGGGCAGTTCACCTTCGAGTGGACGCGACCCGGTAGTGGAGCCGCAATCTTCAGCAGAGCACCTGGCGAGAGCTAGGCTGTTAGCAAAACTGCTATCTATACTGAGACGCCGCCAGTGCAAATTAGCTTGAAAGCTGGTGCGGCTCACGTTGCCTGCACCGGCAGCTTATCCAATACGTTCGGTGAGTTGCAGCCGGTTACGCGGCCCTGCTTGATGAGTTTTCAATCAAGGGCTAAGTCTGTGATGCCTTATGAGGCTACTGGAAAAAACTTTCTCATTGTCTTGAGAAACGCGCGTACCGGCGGTGAGCGCTCGGACAACGAAGGAACTGCACAGCACAGCGGAAGGGCAGGGAATAGGCTGGCGCCAGGCACGACTTCGAAATATTCAGAAAACGTGTTGGAAGCGGCGTACTCAAGCGTGGTGACGCCGATGGATTCGGAAGTCAAGACGAGCTGCCTCACGATTGGGAAGTAATCAATGCGATGCACATGGTTTTGCCAAATGAGTCTGTGTTTTTCGAAAAGAGACTGGAAGGCCTCTGTATATGGCCGCAAGTCAGAGGGTAGAACGAAATTAAACCTCACAAGGTCATTAGTAGTAACCTGCTGAAGTGCTAGGACGGGATGCAGCTTTCGCACAAACAATACGGGCCTGATCAAACTTATTCGATGACGGACAAGTCCACTCCAGTCAGAGAAGCTATCTTCAACCCCCACCGCGACATCGATGCCACCAATTCTTAACAGCTGCATCACTCGCTCTGATGAGGCACCTGTTTGCTCAAGGCGAATTGCAGGATGTCGCTGCAAAAGCGAAGCTAACGGTTTTGCCAACAGCCACTCCAGCGAAGCTGGACATACCCCAATACGCAAGGGTCGCGCGTAAGGATTTTTGTCTTGTTCCCCCGACAGCAAAACTCGCGCATCTTCAAGTAAACGCCGCGTCCGCTCGACGAAGTCTCTGCCATTTTCGGTTAGGATCGTACCGCGGCTGGTCCGATAGAAGAGCGTATACCCAAGCTCGCGCTCTAAGTCCGCAATGGCGCGAGTTACTCCGGACTGCGTTATCCCAACCTTGTCAGCGGCGGCCGTGAAGGAGCCGGAAACGCTAACCGCAAGAACATACTCCAATCGTCGGTCAAGCATCGCTTATAGCCAAACGTCCGAGTCTGTGAATTGGAGGTGTCAGGTTCGCAGACCTCAGGTTGCCGAACGGACGACGCCGCTAATGCCGTAGAGGCTCAACCGCACCGGTGAGTTTAGCGCGATGTAACCGAGAAAGGGCCCGGAACTTGCGAATTCGCAACCGATAACTGAAGGAGGCAAGTTCGCAGCGGGTTCCTTCGCCTCGTTAAATTTCAATCCAAGGGCACAGCATGCCCACCATTGCGCCGAGAGTGGAGGACGAATCAGCACTGCGCTACGAATCACATCCGTGCCCTGACGTCAATCAGAACCGTGCATGTTGGTCGTCCCTGACCAGCGGTAAGTGTTCATACGCGCAGTAAATAGTTTAACGAGTTTAGAATGACGTCTGACTCGCCGGCAACTAAGCGGCACGACCGCCTACACTAGCTTCAGTCCCCACTCGGCTCAGCCACGCCGCCGCATCCTCACATAGCGCTTCCGGGGCCCTGTTCGAATTCAGCGTGAGGACGGGCTCGTCCGGCTCCGGTCGTTCGAGCGTGTCGAACTGGCTGTCGAGCAGGCTGGCTGGCATGTAGTGGCCGGTGCGATGCGACAGACGCCGGGCGAGTTCCTCGCGATCGTTGTCCAGGAGCACGAAGCGCGTGCGGCCGCCGGAAGCGGCGGCGAGCCGGTCGCGGTAGGTGCGGCGTAGAGCCGAGCAGGCGGCGATGGCGCAGCCGTCGGCGGCGGCGGCGTCGCCGAGCGCACGGCCGAGGCGATCAAGCCATGGCCAGCGATCGGCATCGTCAAGCGCGCGCCCGGCGCGCATTTTCTCGACTGCGGCGACGTCGTGGAACTCGTCGCCTTCCAGAAACTGGCAGCCGAGCGAGTCAGCGAGCAGCTTGCCGAACGTAGACTTGCCGCTGCCGCTGACGCCCATGACAACTACGGCTAACGGCGCAACCGTTTTCACAACTGGTCGTCTCACGCAACGCTCCGATAATCCGCCGGAAGACGAACTCCGGCCGGGCAACTCCGCCATGTTGCTACAGGCGTTGCGTCCGTTGCGAAACTACGACCATGGTCGCGGATGCTCCTTTGCCGGTAAGCGCTTACTAATCGCTTCGCGCGGCAGCGAACCAAGCCGTCTACGATGAGGAGAGGGAATGCATCACGGCGTACTAATGGCAACGACGCCGCTAAGGGCGAAAGTTATTGTCGCCGCATCTGCCCCGCCAGGTTCTGTGCTCCCGGTGCACCCCAACTATCTCCTTGCGCTAGTCGAGAAGGAAAAGCGCGACGGCGTCGTCAATAACCCCGCCACGATCCAGAAGGCGTCGGACAGTGCGCGCGGCAAGGGCGGGCTCGGCCTCATCTTCCTCCCTCGGCAGCTGCGTCGCATCACACGCGCGCTGATCGCACAGATCGTTGTCCTGCGCGACGTTAACGTGGCGACCTTCTGTTCCTCGATGCGCAACTTCGACGGTGATTTAGGGGGGGAAATGGAATTCGCACTGTGAGGCCAGATTGTTCAGAGACTGTAGTCGTCGGCGACGGCGCGGCGGAGCTAGAACGTAGGACCATGCGCAAGGTACGGCGCCGTATCGTCCCGCTGATGGTGTTGCTCTATGTGATTGCGTACATCGACCGGAACAACGTTGGTTTTGCTAAACCGTACATGTCCGAAGATCTCGGCCTCTCCAACGCGGCCTATGGCTTCGGAGCGGGCGTCTTCTTCATAGGATACGTGCTCATGGAGGTTCCAAGCAACGCAGGGATGTACCGGTTTGGCGCCCGCCGCTGGATTGCGCGGATCCTCATCAGCTGGGGGATGCTTGCATGTGCCATGGCTCTCGTGACAGGTGAGACCTCGTTTTACGTTATCCGTTTCTTACTGGGCGCGGCCGAGGCCGGGTTTTTCCCCGCGGTGTTGTTCTACTTCACCCTCTGGTTCCCTGCGCAACAGCGCGTCTCCGTTCTCGGCCTCTTTGTAATGGCGCAGCCAGTGGCGAACGCAGTCGGCTCCCCTCTCTCTGGATTGCTGCTCACCCTCGAGGGCTGGGGCGGATGGCACGGATGGCAGTGGATGTACGTCATCGAGGGTCTGCCCGCTGTCGTCATAGGTCTGCTCGCCCCGCGCCTGCTGACTGATCGCCCGTCTGAGGCGACCTGGTTAAACAGTGACGAGCGAGCTTGGCTTGTACGAACCATGGACGTTGAGTTCGCAGCTAAGTCCGTGAGCAGCTTGCATCCCTTTTGGACTGCGCTGAAAGATCCCCGTGCATGGACCTATGGCGCCCTCAACTGCGGCATGGCTTGCGGCATCTACGGGCTCGGACTGTGGCTGCCCACCATCGTTGCAGGTATGCGCGAGTATAGTGGTTCGAGCAGCACAGCACTCGGCCTACTGGTCATGATACCCTATGCCGTGGCCATCCCTTTCGTATACCATTGGGCACGGCGGGCAGAGCGTACCGGCCTGCGGGCCTTGCACGCGTCCGTCAGCCTTGGAGTCGCCGCTTTCGGTCTGCTAGGGGCTGGCTACCTGCTTTCGATCAGTCCCGTACTCGCGCTGACTTTCCTGAGTATTGCCGCAACTGGAATTTACTCGGCCATCGGGCCCTTCCTTTCCATGCCGTCAGCGCTCTACGCCGGAGCCGCGGCTGCGGCCGGCCTCGGCCTCATGAACTCGCTCGGCAACATCGGAGGCTTTGTAGCACCCTTGGTCGTGGGGATGATCAAGGACCATACCCATAACGACCAGATCGCCCTCACCTTCCTTGCGACATGTCTCGCCGTCACCGCCGTCTGCACCTACCTTTTCGCCCGCCGTCGGCCTGAGGGCGACGCCGGCATCGAGGCGGCTTCGATCCAGGCCGCAGCGCGACAGCCTGAGATCTCTGCTTGAGGAGCCATGTCGAGTTCGCCGCTCCCGGACCAAGGCTTCTGCAGGACGCCTACGATACACTTCTCAAACCAAAAGGACGATAATGGCTCGCCCATCTACATCATGTGACCTCTCCGGGTGTACCGCTCTCGTCACCGGGGGTGGAGTCGGCATCGGCGCTGCAATCGCCTTAACTCTCGCCGCAGCCGGGGCGCGGGTTGCGCTTACCTACCGCCGGCATCCGCCAACCGAGGAGGCCATGGCCAGACTGCGGACGCCGGACGG
>NZ_BARE01000063.1 GCF_000367345.1 Sphingobium xenophagum NBRC 107872 | reverse complement strand
AATATCAATAACTTAGCTGGCTGAGCAGCCTCAAGCCGCGTCCGACGAACCAAAGGCAACGCCCAGTTTCTTGCGCGGCTTGATTGCCTTGGCAGGCTTCGCCTGTGCCTTCGGGCTTTGTCCAGGCTTGCGGCCAAGTCCGATCCGCAACGCGAGTTCCTTGCGCCTGGCGGCATAGTCGGGCGCGACCATCGGATAGTCTGCAGCCAAGTTCCAACGCACGCGGTATTCGGCGGGCGTCAGTCCGTGCACGGTGCCAAGGTGGCGCTTGAGCATCTTCATTTTCACACCGCAATCGAGGCAGGTCACCGCGTCGGGCTTGACCGATGCTCGGACCGAGACTGCGGGCGCGCGGACTTCCTCTTCCAGTTCGGGAGCCTGACCGAGCGAAGCCAGCGAAGCGTAGACCGATTGGATCAGGCCCGGCAGCGCATCCGCTGTGACCGAATTGTGGCTTACATGAGCGGAAACTATGTCGGCAACGTGATCCAGAAGCATGTCGTCGGCCATGTGGAGTGTCCCTCGCGCCAAAAGAAGCAGGAACCCTATGGGCGCTTATCGATCATTGCCAGCGCAATTTCCGTGGCAATTGGACCGCCTCTACCTCTAGGCTGGATCCATGGCTCTCTCGTTCAACGCGCTTCTTCGCAGTTATGGCATCGACCCTGCGCAGGTTCGACTTTTGCGTCATCAGACGAACCCTTCCCAAGGCCGAACCCTCTACGGTCTCTGGCGCGATCAACACGCCGAATTCTTGCGCTACCAGAGCATCCAGACAAGCCAGAACCGGTCTCGCCTGGCCTCACCGTATTGGGCGAGCTTTGTCGTCACGCCCGCAAAGTCGGACATGTTTGTCGGGGTCTGGCAGGTCCGGCACAGTGGCACCTGCCCGCCGGGCACCACCGATCCGCTGAGCGGACACGATGTGGCGGGTCTCGACCAGTACGAGCAAGTCTTCGTTGACGCCTCGGCCGAACATGTGGGCCGCGTCTTCATCGACTGGGGAGGAGGTACCCGCAGTTGGGCGCAACGGGCCGGCAAGCAGGACAAGCCGATCATCGAGTTGACCCGCACGTTCCAGGAGCAGGCATTTCCCGGCTACGGCCGCTTCATCGCGAACCTCTCGGCGCTCGAATCCTTGCCGGCGGGTTGGCTTACGGCCTTGACCGCAGTGCGCGGCGTCTACCTCCTGACTTGCCCCCGCACGCGCGAGCAATATGTCGGCTCCGCATCAGGCGAAGGCGGCCTGCTTGCCCGGTGGCTTGAATATGCCCGGAGCGGCCACGGCGGGAATGTCGGCCTCAAGAGCCGCGATCCCGCAGACTACCAGGTTTCGATCCTCGAGATCTGCGGCAGCGCTGCGACGATCGAGGAAATCCTCGGCACCGAGCAGTTGTGGAAGGCAAAGCTGCAGAGCCGCGAGATGGGCCTCAACCACAATTGAGCAAAAAAGGGGCCAGCTTGCGCCAGCCCCCTGAGAAGTCTTGGGAGAGGATGCCTGAAAGGCACCTTGAATCTGGCGCGACTCCGCTAATGCTGCAAGTGCGAAATAAGGCCCGCCAGTTGCGTTCTGTGCATCGCGGCATCCGCGTTCACCCCGGCGGCCGGTAGCGCGGGGTCGGATCGGCAAACCGGCTCGGATGGGTGAGTTCGGTGCGGGCGACACGGAACGTGTAGCCGTCCCATTCGCGCCAGGGATGGTAGCGGCCTGTCTCGTCGAGACGGCCGTAGCAGACTCGCGCGAGGACTGTCGGACAGGCAGGATCGTCTTCAAGCAGCGCCACCGTGAAGGTGCCGCCCATGCCGCTCGGCGTATCCCACACCGGCGTCTCGGCAGCGATCGTCATCAGGCTATTCCTGTTTTTGTGAGGTATCGGGGGTGCTGATCCGCTGTAGGACTGGGCCCCGCACCCGGTTGGGAGGCGGCGCTGCCGCCTCCCGGGCTCCGGTCAGAGGAAGAGGACTTCCTCGGCGACGATCTCGACCGCGTAGCGCTCGACGCCCTCGCGGTCCGTCCACTTCGAGTAGTGGAGGCGGCCCTGGACTTCGACCATATCGCCCTTCTTCTTGTGCTTGGCGACCGAAGTGCCGAGGCCGTTGAAAGCGGTGACGCGGTGGAATTCGGCGAGGGTCTCGGTGTAGCCGGCCTCGTTCTTGACCGTCTTGCCGTCGACCAGCTTGGGGCGGTCGGTGACAAGGGTGAAGGAGGTGATCTGGGTGTCGCCGGCGTGGCGGGTTTCGGGTTGGCTAGCAATGCGTCCGATCAGGATGACGAGGTTCTTCATGGGGTTTCTCCGTGGCTTGAATTCGGCGGAACCGCCCGCCGATGAACACCACAGGCAGGGCCAAAGGCCCGGGCCCGCACCGAACGCCAAAAATCAAACGGGCGTGAGGGAAACCCAAAAGCGAGGAGTGGTGCGGCAAGCCCGCAGGGCTTCACGGTCCGCTGCTTTTGGGTTGCGGCCAGGGACTGGCGCTGCACAGGTTCATCGGCAAACGAAGGGCGGTTTCGTCAGTTCAAGCCGCAGGTTTCCCAGCCAACCGGGCCCGTCAGCCTTGGCTGCATCCCGTCAGGGCATCCCGGCACTACGCCGGTGCGCCATTCGCAGTCACCCCCTCGCACCGAACTCCGCCTGAGCATGTCCGGGCAAGTCAGAACGAGATCGCGCGAGAGACCCCGATTTCTCTCCGCCCAACCGACACGGCCTTGAGCGTCCGCGCCTGCACGAAGAGCGGGTCTGGTCCGGGAATATCAGGGAGCCACCAAGTGAGAATGGGCGCGTCAGCGCCAGGGCTTCGCGAGACCCTGCGCGATCAGGTGGTCGCCGGCGTCCACGCCGTTCACCGAGATGGTGGCAAGCGTCCGCCCATAGGGGTCGGTGCCAAGCCGCGTGATCATGACACGCCCACGCGAGACGAACCGCACGAGCGCGACGCGCGATGCTTCCCCGGCAGCAAAATCACACCAGGCGTAGGACCGGCGACGGTCCTGACACTTGGGACTATCCGGCAGTTCAGGTGCATCGATATTGGCGATGCGCACCCGCTCGCGGCCGCAGCGGATAGTGTCGCCATCGTGGACGCTGGGCGAAAGACACAGGGCGGCGGCGGCAAGGACAACGGACATGGTGCGATACCCTATCGTCAACCGGGCGGCGCGCCAACCAGCCTTTCCCCGCGCGAAAACTCCACTGGCCCCGATCGTTACCCGAAAGGGCCGGCATTCATGCCGGCGAGCTTGGGTGAGCAGCGGCGCGAGAGCGGCGTTGTCTCACCCTAGCGAGTAGAGCGGGTCGCCCCAAGTCCCGCGCGGGGCGCGGGCGCAGGGGTGCCCCCTTCCCCTTTGCTCGAAAGACATCATCACCACCGTATCAATTGCCGCCGACACCGATATGCTGCGCTCTTCGCGCAGATGCCAAGGCCCACTGCCGCAGGCAGGAGCGTGCCGGCGGCAAGTCCAAAAGGACTGCCGCGAATGGAGCCGCCGATACGGGGCCAAGCCGTGTCCGCAGGAGAGGAGATAAGCCAATGACGGATGGACCGGAAATGCCGAGCGCATTGCAGGTTGCACAGGCGCTGTCACACGTGCTGCGCGCCAAGCTCGCCGATCTAGCCGCCGAGACGATCAGCCTCACCCGCGAGGAAGCAGCGCTGTGCCTCGGGCTGGCCGATGGCGTTGCCGAGAACCTCGGCAGGAACGACGCAGATCACAGCTGAGGACTCTGAAGGCAAACAGCAGCCTGGCGGACGTTGAGCCCGAGTTCGCCGAGGAGCTCGCCGGCCCGCTCGCAAGAGATGGTCGCACCGCGGAACAGTGCGGCATCGACCAGACGCAACCCGCCAAGGTCCAGGCCGCGCACACCCGCAAGCCAGGGTAAAGCGATCTTTTACGCAAACCCGGCCCGGGAGCCGAACCTTGCCGCATCCGCAAGGCCAGCTTAGACTGACCCCAGCGTTCCTATCCGGGGCCGCATCAAACCGAAGGAGATACGCGAGAGGTCGAACGGGCAGCGTCGATCGCGAGAAATTGGAAGGACCACCAATGATCCAGCGATACCGTGTGCTCGGCCGCAGCGTGGCCGAAGGCGATGATCTTCAGTCCGTGCTGCGCGAAGCCTATGAGCGCAAAGGCAAGGTTCTGTGCGAATGCCGCAAGGGGACCGAGCTTCCACTCTACATCTCGCACCGCCAGACCCGTTACGTGCTCGCACGTTGGCCAGGTTCGGGCGCGCGCCATGCGACCGCCTGCGACCACTATGAGGCGCCCGATTACCTGACCGGCATGGGCCAGGTGCGTGGGAGCGCCGTGATCGACGATGAGACGAGCGGCGAGACCAGCCTCAAGCTCGGCTTTCCGCTATCACGCGGATCAGCCCGGCTCGCTCCCTCGGCGCTCACCAACGACAAGCCGACGGTGAAATCGTCGGGGCAGAAACTCTCGATGCGCGGGCTTCTGCACGTGCTGTGGGATCGGGCGGAGCTGACCCACTGGCATCCCAAGATGGCGGGCAAGCGCACATGGTTCGTGGTGCGCCGCGCATTGCTCGAGGCAGCGGCCAGCTGCCGGGCAAAGCAGGAAGCCCTGCCGCACGTCCTGTTCGTGCCCGAGAGCTTCAAGATTGAAGAAAAGGAAGAGATCCGGGCGCGCCGCCGCGCGGCGCTGGCCAGGGTCTATGCCTCGCGCGACGAGATGATGGTGGTGGTGGGCGAGATCAAGGAGATCGTCCCCGCGCACGGCGCCGAGAAGATCGTCCTGCGCCATGTCGGCGACATGCCCTTCATGATGGACCAGGACATGGCGCGGCGCTTTCACAAGCGGTTCGCGGGCGAACTTGCCCTGTGGCAGGCTCAGGACGGTCCACATGGCAAAAGTGGTCATCTCGTGCTCGCCGGTTCGTTCGCGCGGCGCCGCGAAGGAACGTTCGACCTCATCGAGGTCGCGCTGATGCCGGTGACGCCCGAGTGGCTCCCCTACGAAACCAGCGACGAGCGCTACCTTATCGGCAAGGCGGTTGCGGAAAAGCGGCGGTTCGTAAAGGGCCTTCGCGTCAATCTCGACACTGACACGCCGATCGCAAGCCTGGTGCTCAAGGACACTGGCGAGGAAGCCAGCGCGATCCATATCCATGACCGTGACAACGAGGTGGCCGAGCCGTTGGAAGCGCTGCTCGCCGGGCAAGGCGTCGCGCACTTGCTGTGGAAGGAGGGCGAGCCGCTTCCGGCTCGCGTCAGTCGGCCGCCGCGGCGAAGCTGGGAGCGCCCGGAAGCGGCGTGAGCGAGGTCAGTCCTCGCTGGTCGGGAGCGGCCTGGTCGGCAGGAGGTCGAGGCGCCTGGGCACTTCGCCGATCGTCCGCAGGGCTTCGAGCCGGGCAGCGACCTCGCCCTCGTGCTGGGTGATCTCAATCCGGTTCAGCCCGACGATGGTCCAGACCGCGAGCTCGGGCCGCTCGGTCACGTGGACCGAGTAGGCGATCGGCAGCTTCTCGGGATAGAGCCAGAGCAGCAGCACCGGGAGCGCGCCGAGGTTGGGCCGGCCATCGATGGCGACGAGAGTCATCAGAGACGTGTCGCGGTCATACCGGCAGGTGATCCCGAGCGGCTGCGGGTGTCCGGCAAGGCCGAGGATCGTCTCGCATGGCTTTGCACCGAACAGGGCGTCGAGCTCGGCCGGCGGCTCGGCACTGGCGTCCTGCGCCACCTCGGCGAGGAACAGTTCGACCGCGGCAAAGCGCGCTGCTTCGTCGCGGCTGCAGGCAAGCTCAAGAGAGAGGGTGATCGAGGACATGGCATTGGCTTTCAGTTGTGAACCGCGCGTGCCCCGTCCCATCGCCATGGCAATGCGTAGAACGGCGCAATCACGGGAGTTTGAACGGATCAGAGGACCAGATGGCGCTCGACATGAGCGCGCTCGCGGTCCCGCTGCAGATTGAAAACCGGCACGCCGTGGGTCGCAGCGATACGCAGCGCCTGGCCGGTGCCGCCCGAGGCTTCGCCGTCGGCGGTCCAGCACAGCACGAATTCCGCAGGGCTATCGAGCCTCGGTCCCAGCACCTGGAAGACATTGCGCGTGTGCAGCGCCTGGACGAAAGGCGAGAGCCCCGCGAAGGCAGGATGATGCGCGGCGGCTATGTCGCGCGCCCTGCCCCAGAGCTCTGCGCCCAGCGCTTCGGGATGCAGAGTGCTCACCGAACCGCGCCAGCCTGGCGCCGGCAGGAAGATCTGCGCATCGCGGCCGCCCCCACGTTCGAAGGCACTGTCGGCGCCAATCGCGCGGCCCGAGCGCAGGACGTAGCCCCGCTTGCACAGCGCAAAGGCCGCACGGGTCATCAGGCTGAGGATGGGCGGCGGCGTCGCGCGCGCGCCGATCCCGGCGTAGAAGCGAGGCATGGGCTGGTCTCCTTGACGAACGCCCAGCTCCAGCCCCCTTCCCTCCGCTGGCTCAGTCGTCTGGATACCAGGACAGCACCGGCGCCGCCGGGTTAACCGCATCGAAGGCGGCGATCCGCGCATTGGTGATGAAGGTCGCAGGATCCCCGAGAGCGACATAAGCGCCATAGAATCGACCGCCTGCATGGACGAAATGGGCGTGGACGTCCTCACTCACCGCCTCGGTGACGAAGAATCCCGGCACGCCCTGGATGTGCGCGGGCGGCAGGACGCCGAGCATGTCGTCGAAGAATGCCTCACTCACCCGCGATAGCGGGAAGCGGGCGAGCAGCGCCGCGCGCGAACTGGCCAGAAGGGCAGCTTCAGTCTCGGTCATTGGAAACACTTCCGGAGACGACGAAAGCCGGGATCATCACTTCAGCGCGGTCGATCGCGCGTTTCAGATCGCGCAGCCGCGTGAATCTGCGAATCCACGACGGCGGGAAGAGGACATATTCGTCTTCGCTCGCCGTGTAATCGCGCATCGAGCTCGCCCCGTCGAAGAGAATGATCTCGGAAAGGAAGGCGCCAAGGCAGCCGCCCGACCAGCGGCGAAACGGCAAGCCGTGCTCGGCGCAGAAGTTATCAATGTCGGGGATCTGCCCGCCATTGAGCTCGGTGCCGTAGAGTTCGAGCGGCTCGCCTTCGGGCAGCACGGCGGGATCGAAGGGTTCGCCGTCCCACTCGGTGCGCAGGTCATAGTCTGCGGCGTGGCCGGCGAAGGTGGCGAGATGTTCGCGCGGCAAAGTGCCGCCGATGGTGATGTGGACAGGGGCACGGTCGCCCATGGGCAAGGTCCTTTCGCTTGGGTCTGATCCGACCCGCGAAACCCCCCTCCCCTCAGCCTGTTTTCGCTGCGGGGCGCCTCGCGCCCCAGCGCTCGGCTGTGCGATCGACATCGAGTTTGCTGGGACAGGTTTGGCACAGCGCGAAAGCCTCGGCGGGCGTACCTGAAAGCCACTGCTCCCAGCTCTCCTTAGCGAGGACGACCGGCATGCGGTCGTGTACTTCGGCTATTTGCGGACAGCCATCGACCATGATCATCGAATAGGCCTCGCCCCATTCCTCGGTCGGCCGCCACAGGCCTGCGACCGCGAAGAGGTCATCGCCGGCGAGCGAATACCAGGTGCGGGTCATCTGGCCCTTGATCCCCTCGGCCTCTGCCCAGGCGGTGACCGGGATCAGGCAGCGACGGCGCTCGAAGCTCGGCCGCCAGAACCCGGTGCCGAGCTTGTCCTCGCGGGCGTTGTTGACGGGCTTGGGCCTCAGCGGTTGTCCGTTCTTGCCCTTGAGCGCCAAGGGAAACCCCCAGGTCATCACCCGCGCCGCGCCCTCGGCGACGACGAGGCCGGGATAGCCGGGATAGACTTCGGCGGCGAAATTGGCGCCCTCGCCTCCGCGCGCGCCGAACAGCCGGGCGATTTCTGCAGGGGCCTTGGTCATGCGGTACAGGTTGCACATGGGCTGATGGTCTTCGGACCACCCTTCCCTGTCAATTGCGAACGGGAGCAGCACCGATTATCTTGCAAAGATGTTCCTTATATGTTCTTATAGGCAAATGGAACGGATTGATACATCTGCTGTCGCCCATGCGATCCTGGACGCCCCGGGGTGGGCGCGGGTCGGTATCACTGCCCCAAGCTCATGCCTGCGCGAGGATGCGGCGCTTGAACTCGCGCGCGTCATTGCCGATGCGGTCGATGCGCCGGCAAGCGCGCCTTCGCCCGAGCAGTCCTCGCTGCCGCTCTGATCCCGCGGGGCCTCAGCGGGCCGCGCGCGCGAGCAGCCTTTCGACTTGTGGATCGAGCGGGAAACCAAGACGCCTGGCGATCTCGGCAGCGTGTTCGAAGTCGGCAAGGCTGACGTGGAGCGAGCGGGCGAGATCCGCCAGCGTCTCACCGTCACGCGGTGCGGACAGGGCATGGAGCTTTCCTTGCGCCGTCGTGACCGCAAAAGGCCAGGTCATGGCGACGCCGACCACTTTTTCGGCCAGCACAATGAGCGTGTCGCCGGTTTGAATAGTCTCGTCGCATTGCGTGGCATCATAAGCATTGCCGGTGCTGGCAAAGGCATGATGGCGCCGTGTGGTAAAAGCGAAGCGTTCGCTATCGGTCAGCATGTTTAGGCTCCGGATTTCCCCAAGCAAATGAAGAGGCGGAACGCCGGGCGGGGGGCAGTGCCGACGTTCCGCCTCAGGCCGCGCAGGGGGGGGGCTCATCCGCGGCCTATGCGAGGACGGCGGGGATCCGCTGCTGCGGTCCCCGCCGGTTGGAGTTGGAGGTGCCGATCAGGCGTCGACGAGGGGCGGCAGCGCGCCGTCGTGTTCGGCGCCGTCCTTGGCATTGGCCCGGCCGCGCTTGACGGGCGGGGTTGCAGTGCTGTCACCCAGGCCATCGCCGGCCTGCTCGGTGCCGCGCTCGTCGCCACCGGTGTCGTCAGCCGGGAACATGTCGCTCTCGCCGTATTCGCTCGAGCCGAGCTGGCTGTTGCGGCGACGCGGACGCTGCCAGGCGACCGCCATGGTGCCGTCTTCGCGGGGGAAAGCGGCGATGTAGAGCGGCTGCGCCATCGACGGATCGTCGATCTTGCCCTGGTAGAAGCTCTCGCCGGTCGAGTTCGAGGAGAGTTCGAAGAGCGCGCCGACGATCACCCAGCGGCGCTGGTCGTTGAGCGCGACGATTTCGAACTTGGGCGCGCGCGGGTTGCTGGAGGTCACCGGCCGCAGGCCGATGGTGCGCGTGATGGTGAGCGTTTCGACAGAGCCGATCAGCTGGCCGTTGGCGTTCTTGCGGATTTCACCAATGTTCATGGACTGTCTCCTGGTAGGATCAATTGCGACCGAACCCCTTGTCCGATCACTCTCTTCCCACCCCCCTTCCCTCCCGGCCGTAAGGCCGAAGCTGCGGGCACTGCCCGCAGAGGTGTCCAGGACCGCCCAGCACCATCGGCGCGACCATGCCAGTCATGCGCAAGCCCGCGACCCACGTGGTGGTCTTGCGATGGCCATGCGGGTATCCTTCCCGATCGACTACATGCTTGCCTGACGGCAATCTCGTCTCACCCGCGATGCCGATTGCCGGTCGGCGCAGTTCGGCAAAGACTTGATCGTTATTGCGGTTAACCGACCGGGGCGATGCGACTAGAATGGCGATTGAACGCCGTGATCGTTGCGGTCCTAATAATAGTGTCTCGCTTGTATATTTCCGCACAGAGGAACGCCTTCTCGGCTTCAATGTCGGCTTCGCCCACGTCGATCCACCAGGAACGCGGCTGACCGTTGTCATCGCCGTTCCACCGATACCCGCGCTGCTTCAGCACATCTTTCGATTCGAACGGTGAGTTCTCGGCCCAGCACCTGAGAGTGGTCCTGCGCGCTGAGGCGAGGAGGGCAGCAAACGCGCGTCCGCCGGTAACCGGAAGCTTATGGGAGAGGAGTTCAATTGCCGCATGGCAGTCATTCACAGCACGGTGCCGATCGTAGTAAAATCCGCTGCTTAGCGCCAGAAAGGCGAGCTTGCTGCTTTCGAAGCCCTCGGCGGCCCAGGAAACCTCGCTCATCGAGCATGCCCAAGGATTCTGTGCCAGCGCTGGGCAGAACCTTTCCAAATATCGTCGGTCGAAGGGCGCATTGTGCGCGATTACAAGGTTGGCGCCCGCAAACGCGGCCACTTCGACCGGATCGATCGACTTTCCCTCAACCATTGCATCGTCGATGCCGGTGATCTTCGTCACTTCTGCTGGGATGGTTAGCGTCGGCTGCCTAAGCGAGCTGAAAGCATCGCCAATGCCCACGATTTCTCCGTCGATTGAATAGAAAAACGGGACCATCGCCAGCTCGATGATCTCGTCTGTGTCGGGATCCAGGCCGGTTGTTTCGACGTCCAAGAGCAGCGCGCGGCGAGTGCCGGCCGGTGCCTCCAGCATAGGTGCCGTCGGCCGCAAGCGGCGCAGAACCCGGAAGTCCCCGTGAGCTTCGAGCGCGGCGATCATCTCATCCGGAGTCAGGTTAGTCATCGTCGACCCCGAGGTCGGCGGCTGGCATCAGCGGCAGGAGCGTGGGTCGCCCCGCTTCGTGGAACCACAGGTCGACGATCTTGGCGTCGTCACTGGCTGGCAAAGGGTCGGCGCGGCGCACCCTGAAAGTGGTGGGCAGGTTCACCGAGTTGCCGAACACCAAGGCGTGCTGCTTCGGCAGCGACGGAAGCCTGCGGAGCACGCTGTCGGAAATGAAGGGCGTCATCTGCCTTATCTGGGACAGGTCGTCCGGGTTTTGAATCCGGTGGACGACGAAGTTCGAGCATTGAGACAGCACGGTCTTCGAGAGTTCACTGGGGCGCTGTGAGGCGACCAGCAGGAACAGCCCGTATTTTCGCCCTTCTTTCGAGATCCGTTCGAAAATCCGGCTCGCATCCAGTGCGTAAAGCGACGGCGTGGACGCAACATAGCGGTGCGCCTCCTCGAGCAGGAGGTGCACGGGGAAACGGTTACGAGGCTCCGCCTGCCGGAGAAGGCGGAAGATCATGCGGGCGGCTACCGCGCTGACCAGCTCGACCACCTCGTCTTCTACCGCGTTCATGTCGATGATGACAATCTGCGCACCCTTGGTGTGACCACCCTCTATTGCATCCAGGCCCAGGAGGTTAGCCATGAACGCCTGCCGGTCGCCCGCGCCCGCCGCCGCTTCGTGGCGGAGAAAATGGTAATCACCACGCTCCTCTAGCGCCTTGAAACGCGTGACCATCTGCGCGCAGTAGTCGCGTATCTGGCGGTTTCCGTGAGCCTCCTGGTAAAGCAGCGCGAGATCGATCGCATCGCCGAGGGCAGAGAAATCGAACGGCGTACCGTCATAGTCAGGGAGCTTCAGGTCGGGGACGATGAAGCCAGCCTGATGGTCGCCGCCGGCCAGATACTGATAGGCGCCCTCAATCCCGGGCATGTTACCGAAGTTGACTGCGATCATCCCATTGAGTTGAGCCGTGTTGATCTCGACCGTGTTGAACCGCTGGAGGATGCCGCGGATACGCGTCTGCTTGGCCCCCGGCTGGGTTTCGTCGCTGAGGATCTGGGTGATGCAGGTCGCCAGCATGTGGTTGCGGATGACGTTCAACTGGTCGGCAGCGGCACCCCCGAACAGCGTCGCAAGTCCGAGCGCCATGCGAAGGATAGGCACTTGGGTGCGCTCGCTGGCCTGGAGCAGCAGCTCCCATTCCGACAGATCAAGGAACCAGTGCGGAAGGCGGAAGCGATCTGCTGACGCCGAGCCGTCGAGGATGAGGTGCTTGACGCCGATGTCGACAGTTTCCGGCAGTTTCTTGAACGCCCGGTCGTATTCTCCGTTCACGTCGAGGACGACGAACGTCGCTCCTCGCGCGTGGTGCTCGTCAGGCTTTTCGAACAGCGCCTGAAGTATCGAGGCCACCGTGCACGATTTCCCACTGCCCGTGTTGCCGAGTACGGCGACATGGCCGCCGAAGAAGTCGTCGATCCGAACCTTGACCTCATAGTCCTCGAAGACGACCGACTGGCCGATCCCTAGGTTGCGGTAGCGCGTCGCGTCCGCCGGCACGCAATCGGCGCCGTCGTGTCCGAGCGCCGGTTCCGCGTCGGTCTCAGTGTCAAAGATGCGGTCGAGCTCGCTGTCGAGGGCATAAAGCGCGTCCGCGTAGAGTGACGGGAAGATCGAGACGCCGAACCGGAACTTCTTGTCGCCTGCGGCCGGCAGCATCCCAACGGGAACAACGTCGAGGTATTTCGCCGAGTTCGCCTTATCCAGTTGCCCATCGCCGGTGCCACCGCTGGCGACGTCCCGTTCGCGCAAGCCCACAACCTCGGCGACAACGTACTCAGACTGAGCGGGGATCATGAGAAACGAGCCCAGTCTGGCGACATAGTGGAGATCGTCGAAGCCAACCACAGTGAAATTGTCGGTGCCGCCGAGCATCTCGATGACGAATCGGTCCGCCGCGACCGAGGTGACCTTGCCGATCGCCCGGCGGCGATCGTCAGAGCTCACCCTCGCCTCCGCTCTTCGTGCGGCCGAGGTTCTCGAGCACGAGCTTCACGGCATCGTCGATGCGCTCAGCGGGCCGTTGCGGCAGGAAGTGCTCGACCACGGTGTCGAAGTAGTGTGCCCGGGTGCCGTCGATCGGTCCGTCGCCTCCGATGATCCAGATGCGAGGATCGTTTAGCTTGCGGAGCTTGGCGATCTCGCCTTCCGATTCCGGATCGGCGAAGATGATCAACCGAAAGGTCGGGATCGTGAGCGCCTGATAGATGATGTTGTTGAGGTGTTCGTCGCCGAAGGCAAAGCCCGCAGTAATGAGGACACTCTGCTCCCGCACTATCCTCGACTGAAACTCGCGGAACAGGTCGGCATAGGGTGATCCCAGGCTCGAATTCTGCTTAGCCGGGGTCGGGTAGATCATCACCTTGCTGGGTGCATCCTGTGGCCACAGTTCCCGCACGGGGAAAAGGCCGTGATCGTCCTCGGTCCAGCTGATCGAACCGTGAACCTTGCACAGGTAAACAAACCCGTCGACGGCTGACCATTTCCGGTTCGAGAGGTCCAGTTGTTCTGCGAGGGCATAACGGAAGGTCGCTGGATTGAAGCGGCGCTCCACTACGCCCGAAAAACCATTCGCGTAAGGAAGGCCTAGGCGGTCCATCGCGCGCTCGTTGAAGAGGTCGTAGTTGGTCGTGAACACCCACGGTCGCGGCAGCGACCGATCACGCAGCACGAGTTTGCGGTAGAAGGACTCGTACAGTTCGAGCACGGCGCTGTCACCGTGCGCAAAAGCGCCGTCGGTGCAACGCTCCCACAGGAAGTCCTGAACCTTCTTTATGATGGCCTCGATCTTCGTTCTGCTGACTCCGTGCTCGGGTTTGTCGCTGCGCGAGAACACGAAACGAAGGCTGTGCAACAGTTCCATCAGTCGCTCTAGGTTACGCGCATATTCCGTGCCGACGACCTTGGCTCCCAGCTTGGCCAGGTAATCCACATCGTCCTTGTCGAGGGCCCACGCGGGCGGGACGACGAGGTTCAGGTCGTTATCGAGTTCGCCGGTCGGGTGACTGCAGAATTCTTTTGCCAGCGGCGCCATCGTCGCGATACCGCGCTCCTTGCCGTCCCCCAGGAGCGACGAGCAGCCCGCGCCGAGCAGGAAAGCGACATTGCGGGCGTTGAGCGCCTCGCCGAGCGCCTTGCGGACCTGTTCTTGACCTTGGCCCCATGCTAAAGGCGGCGTCGGATTGTCGCCGGATCGAATGAAGTGGAACTGGCGGACGGGCTGACCCGTGACTTCATCGGGCACAGACAACACTCTCGTTTGGCCTCCCCGGCTTGGTGGTCGTAATTGACATCGTCGGTGTTCCCCTTTTCAATATCTTAGCCCAGTTTAAGACCGAATCCATCGCCTTCCCGTTTTTTTGCTGGCGTCAAGCGTAACAGCGACCGACCGAAGGTCGCACACTGAAACCGTGACCCATACCTGTTGGGCCTAATTGTCGCATTTCAGCTCGACGAGCCGCACGTTAACAAAGGGCAGGAGTCAGGAAAGTGTTTGGAGACGTTGAAAGTCGGGTAGGTCAGCGGAGTCTGCATCAAGATAGGGATGTGGCCTCGTATTAACGAGGACTATAACGTATCGCATGACAATCTCGAATGCCCACAAAGCGGTCGACATGATGTTAGACGCCATGTTCTGCCAGCGAACTTCTGATCGGCGGCAACATAGCTTTATGTATAACAAGCCGGGCGGGCATCCTCTCGTAGGCGGGGCTGGCTTTGAGGTGAACTACGACGATCGCGGATTGCTGAAGGCCGCGCTCTTCATGCGTCGCAATGCTGCCCCGCATCTTGGATCGCTGTCGGTGGGTGACGTCGAAAAGGTGCTGACGGACTTTATCTGCGATAACTTCTGGATCATTGACAATGAGGCTTGGGAGGGCTGTCTACTCGGCGTGGGCCAAGCCCGAGACGCTCCGTTCTCGGAGTTCGTTTCGGTCGGCACGAAAGAGCGCTTGGCCGAAGCAATTGCCGTCTCGGACATCTTCGTTGAACCCCGCCAGCTTGTCACATTTCCGTTAGTGACGGTGCGTGTGGAGGAGGAGTTCGAGTGCCCCACATTCTTCTTCGTCAGGCCGGATGGCCTGAAACTTAGCCGATTGCCTCCCGGCTATATCGACGCCGATCTGCAATCCGATAGCTTCCCTCCATTCGGCCGGTGGGACGGCCTCCGCCGATCGCCATCGTCATGGCTCGGTGTTTGGGCAGGCACAGCGGAGGTCGCAAAGCGGCATAGGGCTGCCATCGTCGGTGCTTTGGCCCTCCTTCCCCACCGTCTGGAGCGATATCTGTTTTCCGGCCGCACGTTGTTCGGCGGCCTCTGCACGTTCGCAGGCTCGCTCAGCATGACGACTGGCGACCCGCATACGCCGCCACTGTCAGAGGATATTGTTATCGGGAAAGCGGATCACGGGTGGCTGACAATCCTGGCCGACAAGCTCGTCTCGCCGGCAAAAGTCGACAAGCGGCAGATGCGTGCGCTTGAATATTTCTTTCGTGCGTGGGTGCCTGATCCTACGCGCCGCTTCCCCACGCTATTCGGCGCGCTCGACGCGATCTACGGGGATGCCGGCAAGGCGACACAGAGCGTAATCGAAGCCGTTGGTCCGGTCATGGGCTCTGCCTACGACTACGATCGGCTGAAACTCCTGCTCGGTCTCCGAGCCAGCGTCATCCATGGCGGTGCTCCGAACGTCTATGAATCGAGCGACTATCACAAATATTATGAGCGCCACGAAGAGGACGCGACCCGCGACCTCGAACTGATCGTCGCACGATGCCTTCAAACAGTAATCTTCGGAACAGCCATGCAGGCGCGGCCGTACACCCACGCCGCACTTATCAAGCAGCACACGGGTCGCGATATCTGACGGAATGCGGCAGGTGGTCGTCTGTTGACGGGGACGGTTCCGGCTGAGTGCGGAACCTTACGAAAGCAGGGATTTGAAGCTGATTGGCGCGCAGATTTGCGGGGTTTTGAATGTGCAATGAGAAAAGATACGGCGATCATAAGAGGCGGGATGCGCACAGGCGGGGTTGCCGTAGCCAAAATCGGGCAAAACGCAGAGCAACCGTTGACAGTCGCATGATATGCGATCAGCGTTGTTGACGGCCTTACCTCCATGCCTGTCGCCAAGCTAAACAGGTTTCGATTAACTCTTTAATCTGCCCGCGAAACCAGTGGTCAGATCGATTAAATGGCGACCGATGCGACCCATTGGAGTTCGTATGGCTATCCTGCTGCCAACATCTGCGAATATTCGTTTGCTCAAAAGCACCCTTATGGGTGATTTTGAAATGCGCTCCGCGCACGCCACGGAAGCGATTGCCGCCCTGATCGGATTTCGATCCAATTCAGCTTACCTGGCGACTTCCAATCATCTGCCCGACGTGACGGTTTACGAGGCGGATTTCGATGCCTTCGAGGATCGCGCAGCCCACCTGGGTTACGATAGAACGTCGTCTGAATTCCTGCGATTCATTTTCAAAGGGATCGATTGGCCGGACCCAGCTTGGAGACTGTTCAACAAGCGAGACTCCGCCGCCCGGGATGCATGGTTTTATGAGTGCCAACGGCGCAAGATTCCATTTCTGCATATATCAAGGGCAACGAAGTATTGCTCGGTTCATTGGGATCATATAAGCTTGGACTCTGAATACGATCAAATAGTTAGGCAAGCTGCCGAGGGTGATATGGGGAGGGTTTTATTTCGAACCTATCAGCTGATTGCTGCCAGCGTTGAGCCCAAGAGCTTTTTTAACGGCAGCGCTTTGGTGGGGGACGTGACCGGCCTGTCTGAATCATGCGCTCGACAGATTGGCAACTCGTTCGCGCTGAGGCTCTTTCCAGGCAACGTGGAATCCGCCTTGGCGGCATGACAAAATACGGAAAGCCGCGATATCGGCGGCTGTCCATTTGCCAAGCAATTTTAAAGGTTCGAATTCTGGCCTGCGCTCGTGGCGTGCAACAGGCCAGTGTGCACCCCTAACTCAGTCATTCTGACCGGGTAAAATTGGTTGCAAAGACGACTTCCTCCAGCCCAACTCCCATCAGGAACGATGCAGTAGATCTTCAAAATCGGCACTTGCGGCACGGCTAGTTCGCTGCGTAATGTCAAAAACTAAATGAGGCTGAATCTTAAAACTTTAACCGGCAAAATGCCACATGTCCTGACGGCGTACACATCAAGACAACGACGCCGGTGGCGACTTCATTAGCATGAGAAAACCTCAGACGGGAAAGCCCTATCCAGCTGGTTTGGCTGCCAGAGGAGATAATGCTGTGCTCAGGGAGGCGCTTGAACGCAGCCCGACCGACCTACTCGACGAGCTGCGCTTCATTTGGGACTTGCCAGAAGGCAAGCCCATCCGCGTCATCGGCCGAGTGTGGTGCAAGGATCTGGACGGGGGCGGCAGTATTTGGTTTCTTGACGATATCGAGCATCCGGTGAGTGGCGTCGGCCTACTTTATCCATCATTGCCCGATGCGCTCAATACCCTTGGCCCTCGGCCAGCTGCAGCATTCGTCCCTCCCGGGCATTCGCGCGAAATACTGGATTTTCGCGCTGTCGCATCAGGAGGACAGTGGGCAATTGCTGAGTTGGAACTCGCTTCGATCAAGGAGCGTAAGAAGCATGCAAATCCTTGGCGATTAGACGTTTGCTCTGGAACGCTTCGGCCACTGAGCGAAATCCCGGACGACTGGCAGGTTAGTGTCAATGGCACTGAATCAGCTCGGCGGATCGCAACTTTAGCGCGCGATGAAATCGAGGAATACCTTCGCAAATTGGTTCTCGAAGAGGACCAGGAGTTGGCGCGCCGCCTGGAAGAAAACGACAAGGCCCTCGACAATCTGACAGCGACACGTCGGCAGGCAGAGGCGGACACCGCAGCGGCCCATGCCCACATCGAGGCTGAACTTTCATCCCATCGTCAGCGCCGCGATGAAGCGGAGCGAAGTGCCAACGACTTGCAGGCCCAGTTTGTCGCCGCGCAAGACAGCTTCCTCGCCTACCAACGAACCGTGGAACAAGAGAAGAATACAATGGAAATCGCCTATCGTCGCTTGGAAGAGCTGCTTTCTGAGAAGGGCGACAGGCTGATCGCGCTCGGACTAGTCGACACCGAGGATGTGGAGGCGCTGATACCCTGTATGGGCGCCTTGGAAGATACGCGCATTGGTACCAGCTTCGCGGAAGCTCTGCCCGGTGGCTTCGCCCAGCTTGCGCCTTTGCTACAGGCTCGGATGGCCGAACAGGACCTTCTCTACTCACAAGCCCAACTCCGGGACTTTCTGGCACTGCTTCGCACCCGTGACCTTGTGGTCCTGGCGGGGGATTCTGGCTCGGGCAAGACAAGTTTGGTGCGGGCGGCAGCCAAGGCCATCGGTGGGACATGCACAATCATCCCTGTAAAGCCGAACTGGACAGGCCCGGAAGATCTTCTCGGATACTTCAATCCAATAGAACGGAGCTATCAGGCAACGCCTTTTCTGCTCGCCTTACAGGCTGCCTCGCGCGATCCGCATGTTCCTCACTTCATCTGCCTTGACGAAATGAACTTGGCGCGCGTGGAGCACTACTTCGCCGATTTTCTCAGTCTTCTTGAGAACCGCACGAAGGCACCCGAGATTTCTCTCTACACGTCCGACGAGGAACGTCACGTGGTAGTAGAGCAGGGGATTTTTCTGGAGATCGAGGCGGAAGCGCGGCGACGCTCCGGGCTTAGCGATAGCGCCACTCTAGAAGATGTCTTGCGAGACGATCGTGCCAATGCCGAACTCCACCGCATGGGCGGCTTCGCGGACAACGAATCTGTTCTGGTGCATCACGGTCGACTGCGGCGCTCGCTCGCGGCCCAGATGCGCATGCCCACCTCGCTCGTATTACCAGAGAACGTGTGGATCTTCGGCGCAGTGAATATGGACGATACCACGGCT
>NZ_BARE01000064.1 GCF_000367345.1 Sphingobium xenophagum NBRC 107872 | reverse complement strand
GCCCATAATCGCCATAGTCGCGACCCGGCGTGATCGTCAGTTCGCGATCATAGGGGTCGGCCGCGATCACGCTGCCCTGCCCTGCCAGAATCGCGGCGATGCGGTTGAACGGCGCGGTGTTATATCCGCCACCTGCCGCCGGGGTCCGTTCGCGCGCCTCGGTATAGGCGGCGCCGCAACAGCTTTCGTCGCGATTGGTATAATCGCCGATCAGACGGATCGACAGATCGTCATTCGGCTCGATCAGCGCCTGTCCGCGCAGGAAATAACGGTCGCGGTCATTGGTGTCGCCTACCTTGTTTCCGGTCGTATCGACCAGCTTGTAGAAACCGTCACGCTTGGACCATACCCCGTCCAGGCTGAGCGCGATGCCATCGGCCAACGGCCCGGTGACACGGCCCGACAGCCGCCAATAATCATAATTGCCGTAGGTGATCTCACCCTTGGCGCTGAACGTGTTTTCCGGCGCCTTGCTGATGATGTTGATCAGGCCCGCCGACGCATTGCGGCCAAACAGCGTCCCCTGCGGCCCGCGCAGCACTTCTACCCGCTCGATCTCGCCCAGTTCGTTGAGGCCCGCGCCGGTGCGCGAGCGATACACGCCGTCGATGAACACCGCGACCGAGCTTTCCAGGCCGGGATTGTCGCCGACCGTGCCGATGCCGCGAATACGCGCCGACGCATTGGCTTCCGATCCGGTCGATGACACCAGCAGCGACGGGGCCAGCTGGTTCAATGTGCGGATGTCGCTGGCGCCGCTATTCTGCATCGCCTGCGCGCTGACGGCGGACACCGCGATCGGCACGTCGGACAGAGGACTCGCGCGCCGGGTGGCGGTCACGATGATTTCCGCACTGTCCTGATCGGCGGCGGCTTGCGGCGCGGTCGTGTCCTGTGCGGCGGCGGGCATCGCCATCGTCAATGCGATCATGCCGGCGGTCGTCAGCCAAAGGCTCTTGTCTGTCATCATGGTCGTTCCTCTCCTGCCCGCACGCCTTTTCGACGTATCGGGTGCTGCCCTAGTTTATGATGCCACAGCAGGGCGAAGGCAAGAGAGCCTAGCTTTTCTGCGCCTTTTGCGATGTCTGGTGGCGTGATATTCACACCCTGTTGCCTATCAGCAACAGCTTAAAATCCGGTTTCCGTAGCGTTTCTTTACGATAACGGAAAGCGTAACAATCGATCGGAAACAGGGACCAAAGCGCTCGCACCCGGTCCCACCACCCGCCGAATCTCTCCATGACCCGCATCCAGCCCTCCCGTCAGCGCCCCCAGCGCGGGTAGAATCAGCTTTGTCGACGACTCCACGAAGCAGCGGCGCGCAACATGGCGTCCACGCACCGACAGGCGGAATTTGGGGTGGAAATGGCCGGAGATTTCAGGCCGTGGATCGTCCGGTTGCGCTTCATGCCGCAGGATGATCCCGCCCAGTTCCGCCTCGACCAGCCTGCGTCCTCCCGGCATGTCCGCCACGCCGACGTCATGATTACCCGTAATCCAGGTCCAGTCCAGCCTTTCCGTAAGGGAAACCAGCCGTTCGCGCGCGCGCGGGTCCAGCCGTGCGGCGCCATCGGCATCGTGAAAACTGTCGCCCAGCGACCAGACCGACCGCGCGCCCGTCTGCGCCACCAACCCCTCGATCAGGTCCAGCGTCGCCTCGCTGTCATGGGGCGGCAGGAACTGGCCGAAGCGGGCATACCAGCTCGCTTTCTCGAAATGCAGGTCGGCGACCAGCAAGGCCGCGCGCGCGGGCCAGAAGAGCGCAGCCTGCGGCAGCGCCAGAAACGCCTCACCAGCGAACGAAAGGGGAACCATGGCCCGGCTATGCGCCGATGCGGTCCCGCTTTCAAGAGGGCCGATGAACGCCTATAGCGCCGCCATGTCCGATACCGCGCCTTGCCCCGACCCTTTCACCGTCGCCGCCCTCTATCGCTTTGCCACCTTCGATGATCCCCAGGGCATCGCCGCGGATCTGCGCACCCTCTGTGGGGCGCTCGACATGCGCGGCACGCTGATCGTCGCGGACGAAGGGATTAACGGCACGGTCGCTGGCCGTGCGGACGCGATTACGTCCTTGATCGATCATCTGCGCCAGTTGCCCGGCTGCGCCGATCTGGACGTCAAATATGCAACCGCGCAGGCCGCGCCCTTCGCCCGGATGAAGGTGAAGGTAAAGCGCGAGATCGTGACGCTGGGCGTGGGCGATCTTGATCCGGCAAATCAGGCCGGCACCCATCTTGACCCCGCCGACTGGAACGCGCTGATCGCTGATCCCGACACGATCGTCATCGACACGCGCAACGCCTATGAAGTCGCAGTCGGCACCTTCGATCGCGCCATCGACCCCGGCACCCGCGCCTTTCGCGACTTTCCCGGCTGGTTCGACGCCTTTGCCGCCGACCTGAAGGCACAGGGGCGCAACCCGAAGATCGCGATGTTCTGCACCGGCGGCATACGCTGCGAAAAATCCACCGCCCTGGTCAAGTCGCGCGGTTTCGACGATGTCTTCCACCTGAAGGGCGGAATCCTGCGCTATCTGGAGGAAATGCCCGAAGGCGATAGCCGCTGGCAGGGGGATTGCTACGTGTTCGATGAACGGGTGGCGGTGGGCCATGGCCTCAAGGTTGGCGACTATGTGACCTGCCGAGCCTGCGGCCTGCCCTATCCCCGCGACGCGGCCCATATATGCGCCGCCGACGGATCAGGGGTGTGGCCGCATCGGGGATAGAAACACCCAACTCCGTTCGTTTCGAGCGAAGTCGAGAAACCTGTGCGCTACGTTTCTCGACTTCGCTCGAAACGAAGGGGTTTAGGCGCTGTCTCCGTCTCCACCAGTTCCGCAATCTCGAACGCATAGCTTTTCCAGCCCCGCATCCGCGCGCCGTCCTCCGCTGCCCCACGCTTCTTCTTCGCCTCGGCCAGGGAGCGCACATGGCCCCAGAACACTTCCGTCTTGCCATTTTCCAGCACCGCGACGATCCGCCAATAATGGGTGAGGGGGTCCGCCGTCGGCCCGATCGTCTTGACATAGCCGTCCGCCATGGTGGCGGTCAGATAGCGTTTCCGACGCGCCATCGGCTCAGGCCCGGTAGCGGTGCAGTCCCGCCCCGTTGGCACGCAGCCACGCCCGCGCAGGCCGGGGGTCCGCCCCAAGGATTCGCGCATGCGCGGCGTGAAAGGCCGCGCTATGATCCATATGCAGCAGATGCGCCAGTTCATGCGCCACGGTCGACCGGCGCACGTCGGGCGGGCAGAGGATCAGCCGCCAGCTGTAGCGGATCGCACCGGACGAACTGCAACTTCCCCAGCGGCTGCGCGGATCGCCCACGCCCACTGACGCGACGATCAGGCCATGTTCGCGCGCCAGTTCCGTCGTTTCGGTCTCCAGCACCGCCCGCGCCCGCGCCACCAGCCAGCGCTGCACGCGCGCGCTGACCGACTCCGCCGCCCCGCCCAGCATCAGCCGGTCGTCCGCCAGCCGGATCGTACGCGACGCACCCTCGATCCAGCAGATGCGGACGTCCCGTCCCTCCAGCGGAAATGTCGCGCCATCGTCCAGCAGGGTCATCGCCGGTTGCGCCGCCATTTGCGTACGCACCCAGCCTTCATGCTGCTGCGCCCAGCCCAGCGCGCGCTTCAGGTTCGCCCGCACCGGCATCGACAGGCGCAATTCGCCGCGCGCGCCGTCGATCGTCAGCCGGTAGGCGCGGGACCGTGCGGACCGGCGCACCCGCACCGGCATCGCCACGCCGTCGATCAGGATCGCGACGTCGGGATCAGATGTCCCGGTCGACAAGATGATTCTCCAGGTCGCCCGCTTCCGCCTCCGCCACGGTCCAGCCGCGCACCGACTCCTGCGCGCGATGCACCGCTTCCCGGTCGCCGCAGACCAGATAATGCCAGTCGGGTAACGGCTCCCCCGCTTCACGCAGGCGATAGGCGCAGGTGCGCGGCAGCCAGCTGATCTGCTTCACCTTGGCCGGGGTCAGCCGCACGCAATCGGGCACGAATTTGCGGCGATTCCGGTAGCTGGTGCACTGGCCGCTATGGCGGTCAAGCAGGCGGCAGGCGACATTGGTGGGGTAGATATGCCCCGTATCCTCATCCTCCGCCTTGTGCAGGCAGCATTTTCCGCACCCGTCGCACAATGCCTCCCACTGGGCGGCATCCAGCGTGTGGAGAGGCTTTTCCCAGAAGTCCAAGCCCTATTTCACCCATTTCCTGAGGGCAGCCAGCACCTTGTCCGGCGCGCCTTCGTCCACGTCCGGCGTGCCCGGATCATCGACCGGGACCAGCGCGACCGGCTTGCCGTCGGGATCGAACAGATATGGCGTGCGGCTGTGGCTGACCAGATAATCCTTGTCCCCAGGCTTACCCTCCACATTGTAGAGGACGACGAAATCCTTGGCGACCTTGGCGATCTGCTCCGGCGTGCCGGTCAGGCCGATGAGGCGCGGGTGGAAAGCCGCGACATAGGGTTTGAGGACCGCAGGGGTATCGCGCGCCGGATCGACGCTGATGAAGATCGGCTGGACCTTCGCCGCCAGCGCGGGCTGCGCCTTTTCGAACTGGCTGAACGCCTGCATGATGCGTTGCAGGTCGACCGGGCAGACATCCGGGCAATAGGTGTAACCGAAATAGACCAGGCGATACTGGCCCTTGAAATCGTCCCAGCTTCTGGGCTTGCCATCCTGATCGGTCAGGGTGAAAGGCGCGCCGATCCGCGCGCCCGCCAGTTCGCCCTGCGCGCTATCGCCGCTTGATGCGTTCCCGTCCGTCCCCATATTGCACGCAGCCAGCAGGGCCAGCAGCGGCAGGGCGATCGCAATCTTTGCTTTGTTCATGGTGCCGCCAGCCATGCCTTGCTATGGGCCGATTTGCAAATGATACGGGGCAGATGATGAGCAAGACCGGGTTGAGCGCATGGATGGGTCTGGGGCGCGCCGCCGCATTGACGCTGGCGCTGCTGTCCCCGGTCGCCGCGCAGGCGCAATTTTCCGACAATTATAATTTCCTGAAGGCCGTGAAGGATGCCGACGGGCAGAAGGTCACCGACCTGCTGCAAAAGCCCGGCTCCACCGTGGTCAACAGCCGCGACGTCACATCGGGCGAGACCGCGCTGCACATCATCATCGCACGGCGCGACGCCACCTGGCTCGCCTTCATGCTGGCCAAGGGGGCGAACCCCAATCTGGCCGACAATGAAGGCAACACCCCGCTGATGAAGGCGGTGCAGGGCCGGTTCGAGGAGGGGGCACGCACGCTGATCGCGCGCGGCGCGCAGGTGGACAAGACCAATGGCAGCGGCGAAACCCCGCTGATCCGCGCGGTGCAACTGCGCGATCTGGGGCTGGTCCGGCTGCTCGTGGCGCAGGGGGCCGATCCCGACAAGCGCGATTCCATCGCCGGCATGTCCGCCCGCGACTATGCCAACCGGGACAACCGCACGCCCGGCCTTGCCGAAGCGCTCGCCGCCGCCAAGACCAGCACCACGCCCAAAGGCCCGGTGCAGGGTCCGGTATTCTGAGCCAAAGCCCGGCCTACCAGCCGATCTCGGCTGCATGATCGGGATCGTTGATCGCCGTCAGCCGCCGCGCCGCCCGCCGGGCGAAGCGTAATGTCTCCGCCTTGCGCCGGGCCGCGGCCAATGGCTCAATCGGCGCGGGACGGATCAGTTCAGCGTCATATTGATCTGCGACGATCAGGCCGGTGCGCGCGGGCCACAGCGATTCACTGTCGAACAGCGACAGGTCGAACCCCATCGGCACTGCCCAATAATAGCGGTCGCAATAGTCGAAATAATCGGGCCATTTCATGTCGCCCAGCAAATCCGCCCGGCTGCACTTGATCTCCACGATCGTCAGCCGCCCCGCCCCGTCGATCGCCATGATGTCGGCGCGCCGCCCGTTGGGCAGCGGCACTTCCATTATGCCGCTCGTGTCGTGGCGGAAAAACAGCCGCAACGTCCCCCGCGCCACCGCCAGCGCGGTGCCGTCGGTCAGGGGGGAACAGCTTTCGATCGGGGCGCTACTCATGGCGCGACTTTAGAACAAGTCAGGAACAAAAGAAAAGGCCGATTCGGTAAAACCCGAACCGGCCTTTTCATGATCCACCCCAAAGGAAGCGCGCCAATCGCGCGCCATCGCTCAACGATAGAAGATATGATTGTCGATCATTGCCAGCTTGGCCTTGCCCCAGCCCGGCGAAACGCGGCGGGCGTGGAAGAACAGGGCGCCTTCGGCCCGGCTGTTCCAGCTGTCGTCCATGGCGATCTGGGCGATGGCGACGGCCTCGCGCCAGGCGTTGCTTTCGATGCGGATCGGCGGCATCCCGTGCCCGCGTACGAAGCTGAACTGGCTGGGCTGATAGACGACGCCGCACAGGCTGTCGGCAAAGCGGCCCGATTTGGCGCGGTTGATGATCACCCGTGCCACGGCCAGCTGGCCTTCCAGGCTTTCGCCCTTGGATTCGAAATAGACCGCTCCGGCCAGGCATTTCATGTCGCCGTCCACGGCTTCGGCGTCGCCATGGGCGTCGACCAGCGCGGCCAGGCTGCTCGCCTGCATGTCGGATTCGGTGGAATAGGTCAGATCGGCCTTGGAGGCCGAAGCCAGCGGCTGCACGATTTCGCGCGGCGCGGCAAAAGTGATTGCGGGCTTCTGTGCGGCCCCAGGCGCTGTCGTCAGCGCGTCGTCGCTGGACAGGGACGCTACCGAATGGATCGACTCACCGGCGATCGACATGTCGGAAGCGGTCACGGCCGCTGTAGCGGACAGCGCAAATGCCACGATGATCGCGGCCCTCAATCGAAAACTCATTATGACTCAAAAACGTGCGGTTCTTGGCCTTGGACGTCGTCTTATACCCATATTCCTTGACGTCTGGCCGCCCCCCGTCTGCGTGTTTACCAAATCCGCCCCCCTTGGACGAATGCAGCAACCTGCGCGTTCAGCGTTGGCGGGCCTCTGCACGGACCATTGCACTATGTCAACGATCAGCAGATCGTTTCAGCGGCGAACCGTTCTGCTTCTGGGATATCGAGTTCGATTATCCACAGGTCGGGGTCCGACCTGCGCCGACGCGCCACATAGGTGGCGAGCGCCTCCGGGCCATCCTCCGGAGACGGTCCACAGCGCATCAACGCATAGCCGCCGGCAAAGTTCGATACACGCTCGAACAAACCAGTTTCTTTCCCCTTTTCAAGGGCTTGCACCAATATGACGCCGCTCGTTTCGTCGCCCTTGACGATGATCGTGGCAAAGCCGCCACCCGCATTGGTGCGCCGCACCAGCGCATTGACCAGGATCGCGCTGGTCAGCCGCGCGCCATCCTGCGACTCAGCCACCATATCCCGGCAGCGATGACAGCGGGAATTGCGACCGCATGAAGGTGCCGGTGCCGCGCCCGACCTCCTCGCCATCGGAATCGATCAGGCTGGCCTCGGCCACATAGACGCGGCGCTTGCCGCTGATCCAGCGTCCCTCGGCCCGAATCCGGCCCGGCGCGATCGGCCTGGTGAACAGCAGGTTGAACGCGGTGGTCAGCAGGAATCGGTCACTGACCAGGCTGTTGGCCGCGTAAAAGGCCGCATCGTCCAGCATCTTGAAATAGACGGTGCCGTGGACCGCCCCGGCGGCATGAAACTGGCTTTCATCGACATCGAAATCGATGATGCAACGCCCCGGTTCCTGAATCGCGATATCCGACCGAAACAACCGGTTGATCGGCGCGGAGCGATAGAGATTTTCCAGCGCACGGAAATGCGCGGTCTCGCCGCTTGCGGGCGTGCCTGCCTCAGGCAGCGTCACGCGCCCCGCCACCGGCCAGCAGCGCGTGCAGCGCCGCGTCCGACTTGGCCCCGCGCAACCGCGCGACCTGATTGTCGTCACGCAGATAGCGCGACACCCGCGCCAGCGTCTTGAGATGTTCCGCTCCGCTATCGACCGGCGACAGCAGTGCAAAGACGATATCGACCGGCGCATCGTCGACCGCATCGAACGGCACCGGCGGATCGAGCAGCACGACCAGCCCGCACATGCGGTCCAGCCCGGCAATCTTGGCATGGGGAATGGCGACGCCGCCGCCAAATCCGGTCGAACCCAGCCGTTCCCGCTCGAACAGGGCGTCGCCAACCTCGTCGGCGTCCAGCCCATAGGCGCAGGCCGCGAGCGTCGCGATCTTCTGGAACAACTGCTTCTTGCCGTTTACCGTCAGGCCGGTGGCGAGCGCGTCCGCTGAAACGATGTCGTGGAAATCAACCATGGTCTGTCCGAACCAGCCGAGCCGCGCTCAGCCTGGGGTCTAGATGCGCGGTGATCGGGGAATAGAAAGCCCGGCCCCATAAGCCGCCTGCACCATCAGGTCAACAGGCGGCCCATGGCGACTGGCTGGTTCAGCGCGCCGTCATGCGTGGTTCGACCCAACCGATGGTCCCGTCATGGCGACGATAGACCATGTTGTAGGCCGCGGTGCCGGCATTGACGAACAGCAGCGCATTGGTGTTGCGCAGGTCCAGCATCATCACCGCGTCGGACACGCTGGCTTCGGGAATATCGACGCGCGTTTCCGCAACGATCAGCGGGGAATCCTCGACCTCCTCCTGCTCGTCCGCGGGCGAGGCGAAGATGGTGTAGCCCGCCCCGTCAATATCATCGACGCTCAAGCTGCTGACCCGCTGCGCTTCGGCCGCACTGGCCTGGCTGTGCCGGTCCTTCAGGCGGCGCATATAGCGGCGCAGCTGCTTTTCGATCCGGTCCGCCGCCTGGTCAAAGGACGGATGCGCCTCCTGCGCCTCGCCTGCTCCTTTCAGGATCAGGCCGGTCATCACATGACAGATGATGTCGCAGTGGAAGGCGCCGTGCGGCGCGGGTCGAAAGGTCACATGGGCCGAAATCGTGCGGGAAAAATATTTCTCGGCCATCGCCTCCATGCGGTCTGCGACATGCTGCTTGAGCGCATCGCCCGTGTCGACCTGATGCCCGGAAACACGAATATCCATATGCCTTCTCCTTATTCTTGCCGGGTCGCAGGAAGCGGCCCGGATAAACTGGAGGCACGGACACGGGCCTTTGTGTCAGCCCGCCAGCGCCTCCTCCAGCCAGATCGGCTTGTCCAGGGTCGCGATGAACCTGCCATGCCGTTCCAGCTCCGCCGCACTCGCTGCAAAAACGCGCGCGGGACGAACAGGGCGAACCATGGCGCCAGCGCCAAGTTCCCCGTCGATGGCTGCTTTTTCCTCCTCCTGTGCAAGACCCAGGCCGATCTGACGGCCGCCGGTCAGTTCGATGTAAAGCTGCGCCAGCAATTCGGCGTCCAGCAGCGCGCCATGCTTGATGCGATGGCTGCGATCGATGCCGTAGCGGGTGCAGAGCGCGTCCAGGCTGTGCTTGGCGCCCGGATGCAGCGTCCGGGCGATCGCCACCGTGTCGATCATCCGCGTCATCGACACATCGGGCCGCCCGCACAGCCGCAATTCATGGTTCAGGAAGCCGAAATCGAAGCGCGCATTATGCGCGACCAGCGGGCTATCCTCCAGAAAGGCGAGCAGTTCATCCACACCGCTGGCGAACAGCGGCTTGTCCTTCAGGAAAATCGACGACAGGCCATGCACCGCCTCGGCCGCCGCAGGCATGTCGCGCTGCGGGTTGTAATAGGCATGGAAGGTCCGCCCGCTTGGCACGCGATTGATCAGTTCGATGCAGCCGATCTCGACCAGTCGGTCGCCGGAGGCCGGATCGAATCCGGTCGTTTCGGTATCGAAAATAATCTCGCGCATCGCCCTCTTCATATCGACTCTTGGGCAAACCCTTATCGGCCTATCTTTGCCCCAAGGCAAGCGACCAGACGCCGCACCTGCGCGCGAGTCTGGGTAAAGGTCGTGCCGGTTTGGATGATATGATCGGCCCGCCGCCTTTTTTCAGCGTCGGGCGTCTGGAGATGGACGATCCGGCGGAATTTGGCGGGCGTCATACCCGGCCGCGCCAGCACCCGCTTACGCTGTTTCCACGCCGGCGCGGTGACGACGATGACGCCGGCCAGCCGCTTGTGCCCATGGGTCTCGAACAGCAGCGGCACATCGAGAATCACGAAACGGCGCGAGCGGTGCCGTTGCAGGAACCTGCGCCGCGCCGCCTGCACGGCCGGATGGACGATGGCTTCCAGCGCCTTGAGTTCATGGGGATGGCCAAAGACCGCCGCGCCCAGTTTCGCCCGGTCCACGCCATCGGGTCCGGTCGTGCCGGGAAAGCGCGCCTCGATCGCGGGAATCAGCGCGCCGCCCGGCCCTTGCAGCCGATGGACTTCCGCGTCGGCATCGAACAGGGGCACGCCCTCCCGCCGGAACATCGCGGCGACCGCGGACTTGCCCATGCCGATCGATCCGGTCAGGCCGTAAATCTTCATGACGCTATCCGTCAGTCCGCCGCCAGCAGTAGCGCGCGCAATTGCTCGTCCAGCTCGCGCGGCGCCTGCGCATCGAAGAAGATGTCAAAGGCCAGCGCCGCCTGCCCGATCAGCATTTCCAGCCCGTCGAGCGTCTTGAGACCCCGCGCCCGCGCCGCCTTCAGCAAGTCCGTTTCCAGCGGCGCATAGACAATGTCGTAAACGGTCGCGCTGGCGGGCAGGGGGGTGAGGTCCAGGTCCAGCACCGGCTGGCCAACCATCCCCAGCGACGTGCTGTTGACCAGCAGGTCGCAGGCGGGCAGCGGATCGGTCATGCCGATGACACGACCTTTCAGCCCCGCCCGGTCGAACAAGGCCTGCCCCTTGATGGCATCGCGCGCCATGACGGTCAGGTCGGCCACGCCCAGGCTCGACAGCGCAAACAGGATCGCCCGCGCCGCGCCGCCCGCGCCGATCAGCACGGCGCTCTGCCCTTTCCATTTGTCGCGCAGCAGGGGCTGGAGGAAGCCGCCCGCATCGGTATTGGTGCCGATCAGCGGCCCGCCGGTTTCGCTGGCGATCGTGTTCATCGCCCCGATCCGCGCGCGCACCCCGCCCGGATCGTCGGTATAGTCCATCACCGCAATCTTGTGCGGAAGGGTGACATTGCAGCCCAGCCAGTCGGGATCGGCGCGCCGTTGCAGGAAATAGGCGGCCAGCCCGTCGGGCGTCACATGCGTCTTGCGATACTCCGCCTCTATATCCAGCGCTTTCAGCCAGAAATTATGGATCAGCGGCGATTTGCTGTGCGTGATCGGGTCGCCAATCACTTCGGCATAGGGGAGCGTGTCGGTCATGCCGCCAGAACGCCGCGCACGCGCAGAAAGTCAAGCAGAGGCAGCAACGGCAATCCCTGAATCGCAAACTGGCTGCCCTCCACCTTGCTGAACAGCTGCGCCCCCGGCCCCTCGATCCGGTAACAGCCCACGCACCAGCGGCATTCCTCCCAATCGCTCTCCAGATAGGCGTCGATGAAGGCGTCGGACAATGGCCGCACCGTCATCCGCACCCGCTCGACATGCCGCCAGATCGGTTCGCCGTTCAGCACGATCACCGCTGCGCTATGCAGATGATGCACCCGCCCGGACAGCAGGCGCACTATCCGCGCCGCGTCCGCCCGGTCGACCGCCTTGTCGATCATCGACCCGTCGTCCAGGCTCAAAGTCTGGTCGCATCCCAGCACCAGCCCGCCCGGCACCCGGCGCGAAACCTTGAGCGCTTTCAATTCCGCCAGCGCATCTGCCAGCGCCCGCGCGTCCAGCCCGTCGGCGCGCAACGCCTCCTTGGCCGCCTCCTCGTCCACGCCGGGCGAGAGCGCCTCGAACTCTATCTTCGCCGCCTCCAGCAGCGCCCGGCGACTTGCGCTTTGCGACGCCAGCACGATCATGATGCCGCCCCTTCATCCAGAACATGGTCGTTGAACAGGTTGATGATCGCCGCGGCCGCTTCCTCGATCGACCGGCGCGTCATGTCGATCACCGGCCAGCCATTGTCGGCGAACATGCGCCGGGCAAAGGCCAGTTCCTCCTGCACCTTCTCATTATCGACATAGGCGGTTTCCGGCGCCTGATTGAGCGAGAGCAGCCGGTTGCGCCGTATCTGGATCAGCCGATCCGGGCTGACCGTCAAGCCGACGATCATCGGATGCTTCAAGCTATAGAGGCTTTTGGGCGGCGGGGATTCCGGCACCAGCGGGATGTTGGCGGTCTTGTAACCGCGATTGGCAAGATAGATCGACGTCGGCGTCTTGGACGCGCGCGACACGCCCGCCAGCACGATGTCGGCCTCCTCCCAATTTTCATGGCCCACGCCGTCATCATGGGCGATGGTGAACTGGATCGCCTCGATCCGGGCGAAATAGGCTTCGTCCAATATATGTTTGCGCCCCGGCCGGGTCCGCGTTTCCTGCCCCAATATGTTGGACAGCGCGTCCGCCACGCTGTCCAATGCGGCGACATGGGGCAGGCCCAGCGCCCGGCAGCGCGTTTCCAGCCGCCGCCGCAACATATGGTTGGTCAGCGTGAACAGCACCAGCCCCGGATTGGCCGCGATTTCCTGCATGATCCGGTCGAGATGGACTTCGGAACGCACCATCGGCCAGAAATGCCGGATCGCTTCCACATTTTCGAACAGACCGATCGCGGCCTTGGCTATATTCTCCAGCGTTTCACCGGTGGAGTCCGACAGAAGGTGCAGATGGATGCGCGACATGGCCCATATCTGTGTGGGCAGGCTGTGGATAAAGCAAGGGAGGAGTTGGGGACAAAATCCCGCCTTTCGCTCCGTCCACGAAGCCCGGAATCTTATCCACAGACCCCCAACAGACCGATAATTTCATCCACAGGCTGTGGATAACGGGGATAGAGCGACTGACTCGGACGGCAAAGCGTCACGCAGGGGAGTCAAGCTGTTGGCAAATCCGGGCACAGCGCATAAACCCCGCTGCCAACGTCCCTACTATCTCCATCATCCTTCTGAATCCTATATTAAGAGAGAATAGATGAGCCTCGACGCGCCGCCGGTCCTTGCTACCAAGCCTCTGCTTGGCGTCCTCTCTGGCGACCGTCCGGCCATGCCGCCCATGTGGCTTATGCGCCAGGCCGGGCGCTACCTGCCCGAATATCGCGCGCTTAGGGCCGAAAAGGGCGGATTCCTCGAACTCGTCTATGACAGCGCCGCCGCTGCCGAAGTGACTCTGCAACCCCTGCGCCGATTCGGCTTTGACGGGGCGATCCTCTTTTCCGACATTCTGATCGTCCCCTACGCCATGGGACAGGATCTGTGGTTCGAGGCTGGCGAAGGCCCGCGTCTCGCGCCCATCCTCGCTGAAACCGACCTTGCCGCCCTCAAACCAGATTTCAGCCGCTTCGATGCGGTCTATGAGACGGTCCGGCAGGTCAAGGCAGCGCTTGACCCTTCCGTCACCTTCCTGGGCTTTGCTGGCAGCCCCTGGACCATCGCCACCTATATGGTTGCAGGGCAGGGCAGCAAGGATCAGGGCGCGGCCCGTCGCCTCGCCTATGGCGATCCTGTCCGCTTTGGCGCGCTGATCGACGCCATTGTCGATGCGACGGTCACCTATCTGTCGGGCCAGATCGATGCCGGGGTCGAAGCGGTGCAATTGTTCGACAGCTGGGCCGGCAGCCTGGCCCCGCTTCAGTTCGACCGCTGGGTGGTCCAGCCCAATGCCGCGATCGTGCGCAAGTTGAAGGCGCTGCATCCCGCTATCCCGATCATCGGCTTCCCCAAGGGCGCAGGCGCGAAGCTCGCCGATTATGCCGCTGGCACCGGGGTCGATGCGATCGGCGTGGATGAAACGGTCGATCCCCACTGGGCCAACCGCGTCCTGCCCACTGGGCTGGCCGTGCAGGGCAATCTCGATCCGCTGGCGCTGATCGCGGGCGGGCAGGCCGTCGAACAGGCGGTGGACAATATCCGCGCGGCCTTCGCCGACCGGCCGCACATCATGAATCTGGGCCATGGCATCCTCCCCGACACGCCGATCGCGCATGTCGAGGCGCTGATCGCCTATGTCCGCAACGGAAAGGGCGTCTGATGGCTTATCTTGGTGCCGCTTATCTCTGGGTGAAGGCTGCCCATGTGATTTTCGTCATCTTCCTGATGGCGGGATTGTTCATGATGCCGCGCTTCTTCGTCTATCATCAGGAAAGCGCGCCGGGATCGGACGAGGATCGCAAATGGATCGATCGGGAAAAGCGGCTGCTCAAGATCATCCTCAACCCCTCGCTGGTGCTGACCTGGATTTTCGGGCTGATGCTGATGGTGGAGATTGGCGCGTGGAGCTTTGGCTGGTTCCACCTCAAACTGCTCTTCGTGCTGGGCCTGTCGGCCTATCATGGCTGGATCGCTGGCTATGCCAAGAAACTGGCCAAGGGACAGCGCACCCTGACCGACAGGCAGTTGCGCCTGTTCAACGAAGTCCCCGGCATCGCCGCCGCGGTCATCGTCATCGCCGTGATCGTCAAGCCTTTTTGAGTAGGGGAGGGGTCGTCTGTCCTACACCGGTCTGTGCTGCTATTATCCCTTGGTCACTTTCCGATAGGATCAGCCCGGCGCAATAAAATGTCCGATTCACCGGGAAAAGTGCGAAGTTAAGCGGAATGACTTCACTTTGATCCGGTTGAGATAGTATCTAGGCTGGATCGACGGCGATATTGTCGATGAGCCGCGTCCTGCCCAGTTTCGCCGCGCCCAGCAGTCGGGCCGGGCGATCCAGTACATGCATCGGCTCCAGCGTCACCGCATCGCACAGCATCACATAGTCGACCGGATCAAAGCCCTGGGCGATCAGCGTCGCGCCCGCTCGCGTCAGAGCCTCCTCGACCGATCCGCCCTTTTCCATCTGCCGCTTCGCCTCGCCCAGCGCCCGCGGCAAGGCCAGCGCCGCCTTGCGCTCCTCATCGTTCAGATAGGCGTTGCGCGATGACAGGGCCAGGCCGTCCTGCGCCCGCTGGGTTGGCAGCCCGATAATCTCTATGCCCAGATCCAGATCGGCCACCATCTGCCGGATGACCGCCAGTTGCTGATAATCCTTCTCGCCGAATATCGCGACGTCGGGCCGGACCTGATTGAACAATTTGGTCACCACCGTCGCCACGCCATCGAAATGACCCGGCCGCGCCGCGCCGTCCAATCCTTCGCTGACGCCGCTGACGCTGATATTGGTGGCAAAGCCTGCCGGATACATGACGTCGACCGTTGGCGACCATAAAATGTCCACCCCGGCGGCGGACAGCATCTGCGCGTCCTTCGCCTCGCGTCGCGGATAGGCGGCCAGATCCTCGTTCGGGCCGAACTGCTTGGGATTGACGAAGATCGACACGACGACATGCCGCCCGTGCCGCCGCGCTTCCTCGACCAATGCCATATGCCCGTCATGCAATGCGCCCATGGTCGGCACCAGCGCCAGCGGCTTTCCGTCGTTTTTCAGCGTGGCGATGGCAGCGCGCAGCGCTGGCAGGTCAGACAGAGTTTGCACGGGAGGAACGGCTCCGATAAGGGCAGGGGTGACAAGGACGTCCTGCTAGGCGCGCAGTCGCTGGACGGTCAAGAATCATTGCGACAATAACGGGGTTATCAGGGGTCCAATGGCCAATTCGCAGCCACATCTCATCGTGTTCGCCAATGAAAAGGGCGGAACCGGCAAATCGACCACGGCCGTCCACACCGCGATCGCGCTGACGGCGCTGGGCCACCGCGTCAGCATGATCGACCTCGATCCGCGCCAGCGCACCGTCACGCGCTATCTGGAAAACCGCGCAGAAACCGCGCGCCGTCGCGGCATCGAACTGGTCGCGCCCAGCTTTACGGTGTTGAAGGGCGACAGTATCGACGCGCTGGAATCCGAAGCCGCCGCCGTGTCGCAGGACGCAGATTTCCTGATCGTCGACACGCCGGGCCGCGACGATCTGTTCGCCCGCCACATGGCCGCCCGCGCCAACACGCTGGTCACGCCGATGAACGACAGTTTCGTCGATTTCGACCTGATCGGGCAGGTCGATGCGGAAAGTTTCAAGGTCAAGCGCCTGTCCTTCTATTCCGAACTCATCTTTGAAGCGCGCAAGACCAGGGCCAAGGCCGATGGCGTGTCGATCGACTGGGTCGTGCTGCGCAACCGCGTCCAGCATCAGGATGCCCGCAACAAGAAGCGGGTCGGCGACGCGCTGATGGAATTGTCCCGCCGCGTCGGTTTCCGCGTCATTCCGGGCCTGTCGGAACGCGTGATCTTCCGCGAACTGTTCCCGTCCGGCCTGACCTTGCTGGACAAGGGGCATCTGGGCGAACTGGGCGTCAGCCACATCGCCGCGCGGCAGGAGTTGCGCGAAATGGTGGCGGGCCTGGCACTTCCCGAACGCAGCGGCGTCGGCTCCATGGACTTGATCGGCGCGGCCTGATGGGCTGGCTTGCGCTGTTGCTGGCGGGCCTTGCGGGCTGGCTGATCTGGACAGGAAGGCTGCAACGCATGAGCGCAAAGGACGGAATGGCGCTGGGGGCGGCGCTTGTGGGTGCCGTGCTGTCGGCCAAGGGCAAGCCGGTCATCGGCGCGCCCATGCTGATCGGTGCGGCGCTGTTTTTCGCAGGGCAGGGCAAGCTGCGCCGCAAGGGTAGGACCGCCACGCCCAAGCCTCTGCCGCCGCAGGATATTGCCCAGGCCCGCGCCCTGCTGGGCGTCGCGCCCGATGCCGATGCGGACATGATCCGCGCCGCCCATCGCCGCCTGATCGCCTCGGTCCATCCTGACAAGGGCGGGACGGAGGCATTGGCGGCCCAGATCAACGCTGCCCGCGACCTGCTGCTGCGTCATCAGGCGGAGCGTTGACCCACCGGTTCGATCCGACGCTGCTGCGCGACTATGACATGCGCGGCACGGTCGGCGAAACGCTGGACGCTGCCGACGCCTGGGCGCTGGGGCGCAGCTTCGGCACGGTCATCGCGCGGGCAGGGGGATCGCGCATCGCCCTGGGCTATGACGGGCGGCTGAGTTCACCCATGCTGGAAGAGGCGCTGGTCGACGGGCTGTGCGCCAGCGGCATCGACGTGCTGCGCATCGGGGTGGGACCGACCCCGATGCTCTATTATGCCGAAATGGTCGGCCAGGTGGACGGCGCCATTCAGATAACCGGCAGCCATAATCCCGGCGATCAAAATGGCTTCAAGCTGGTGCAGGGCCATGCGCCCTTTTTCGGCGAGGCCATCCGGCAACTGGGCGTCATGGCGGCGGCGGGCGACTGGGACGACGGCTTTGGCCAGAGTCGGAGCCTGTCGATCATCGACCGCTATGTCGATCGGCTGGTCGATGGTTTTGACGGCTGCGGCTGGCGCATCGGCTGGGATGCGGGCAATGGCGCGGCCGGGCAAGTGGTCGAGCAGCTGGTGCAGCGCCTGCCTGGTGAGCATCATCTGCTCTTCACCCACATAGACGGTCATTTTCCCAACCATCATCCCGATCCTTCCGAGGAACGGAATCTGGCCGACTTGCGCGCCCTTGTCCTTGCCAAGCAACTCGATTTCGGTGTGGCTTTCGATGGCGATGGCGACCGGCTTGGCGTGATAGACGGGCTGGGCAGGGTGATTGCGGGCGATCAGCTATTGGGCCTGTTCGTTCCGGCGGTGCTGGAAAAGCGGCCCGGCGCCGCGATTGTCGCTGATGTGAAGGCGAGTCAGGCGCTGTTCGACAGCATCGCCGCGCTGGGCGGTCGACCCGATATGTGGAAAACCGGCCACAGCCATATCAAGTCCAGAATGAAGCAGATTGGCAGCCCGCTGGGCGGCGAGATGACCGGGCATCTCTTCTTCGCCGACGATTATTATGGCTATGACGACGGTCTCTATGCCGCTGTCCGCCTGATCCGCGCCGCTCGCCCCGGTCGCAGCATCACTGACCTGCGCGGCGCGATGCCCGACCTTGCCAATACGCCGGAGCTGCGCTTTCCCGTGGTGGAGGATCGCAAATTCGGGCT
>NZ_BARE01000065.1 GCF_000367345.1 Sphingobium xenophagum NBRC 107872 | reverse complement strand
GCCGCGTTTCCCCGCGCGGGGAAGTGCCTGGGCTGCCTCTCTCGCCGCAGCGATGCGTCCGCAACTGTTCGGGCTCGGTGCCGCCCCGCTCGCCCTCGCTGGCCTTGCAACGCGCGGCGCATTCCGCGCCGAACCCGAGAGGCCGCTCCCAGCGCTACTGGCCAACGCGATCGGTGCCGCGGCAGGCGACGTGGCAACGGACCTCGCCGCCGTTACGGCAATGGTTGCGCGCGGTGAGGAACACCTCGCCGACCTTTACGCCTCGTCACAGGCTCGCGCTGTGTGGCACCTCATCTGCGGGCTGGGGCCCCTCACCCGCGCCGAACTGGCCCGTGCGCTCGGCGTGACCCGCCGTACCGCCTCACAAGCCGCTGCGGCGCTTGAGAAGGCCGGCCTGGCCACCTTGCGCCCCGATGACCACGCCTTGGCCCCAAAGCGCGCCCAGACCGCCTCCTGACGCCTTTCAGGGCAAGAGGGATACCTCGCGGTACGGCACCCCAATCCGCTTGGGTGCACTCGCCCGGCGCCGCAGCAGTTGGCGTGCAAAGCGCGACGCCTCGTCCTCGCTCGCAAACGAGACCGCCCTCCCCTGCCCCCTCGTCCCAATCCGCCCCCAAGCAAATTCGACGATCGACGCGCCGAACAGGTCGCGGCTCAGCGCTACAGTGTAGCGCCGCGCGATATTGCGCTCACCGCATACCGCCTCAAGCCAGACGAAGCTGCCGTTGTTCAGGCTGTCCATGCGCGGACACATGCCGCAGAAGGAATCGCGAGTTCCAACGGGATTTTTGAATCAATCGAGTCAGACTGATTCACCTAGGCGATTTGTTGCTATCCCATTCGCAAAGCCTGCGCGTTTCACGTCCAGTACTGGTTTAACACCGCGCGCACAGCTTCTTCCGCCTCTTGCCGCGTTGCACCGCCCTTGCTCAGTAGTGTGAGGCGGATGCCCTTGCGATCAGCACCCTCGATCCGGAGCACTGGCTTGCCACTCGGGCTTGCGACCGTTTCAGCCTTTCCTGACTTCTTGGGGGAACCTGACTTCTTGGGGGGGGCTACAGCCAGTGATAGTGCCTTGATCACATCAATCACTGGCATTGACTGCCCGGTTGCCTGGCGCTCGGAAGCTAGGCGCTCGGCCTCCCGGAAGGCGCGTTCCTTGCGGTCATCTGGCTTCAGGAGCGCCTTGAGAGCAATAGCATTGCGAATGCCAAGCTCCTGCGGTTCGGCAAAAGCCCTGGTCAATTCCTCAGGAAGTCGTGCGAGATCAAGATACCGCGTGAGCCAGCTTTCAGAGACCTTCAGCCGCTCGGCCATCGTCTTTTGACGGCCGTCATAGTACGCGGTGAGCGCCCGGAGATAATCCCTTGCCCTTTCAAGATCGGTGAGATCATCCCGGGCGCGATTTTCGATGTCGGCAAGCCTGAACGCCTCTTCATCGCCAATCTCACGCACATCGACAAGAAACTTGAAGTCAGGGTAGTTATGGGACCTCAGCCAGCTAATCGACCAATGTCGCCGCGCGCCGCAGATGACCTCAAAATCATAGTCCTCGTTACCGGATATACGACGCACAATCGCGGGTATTTCCTGTCGGCCCTGCGCCTTGATGCTCTCGATAAGATCCGAACACCGTTCTTCGTTGAGTAAGGCGTAATCACGGTTATGGCCTGCCCACATCCGGCATTTGGCAGGATCCACCAGCTCATGTGTCCGATTAACAATCGCCCCGGTCGCAAGGTCGGCGAGCCGATTTGAACGCCCGGTGAGCACATTCGAGGCAATGCTCGATCGACGGGGCGCCGCGCCATCATCGTTGAGGTCTATACCTGCCGCTAAATCGGCCGCAAAACCGCTGTTTTTCTTACTCATGCAACCCTCCCGCTAGCAGAATTGCACGCGTGCAATTTTCCGGTTCCTCGTGAATTCCACGACCAATTGCACGCGTGCAATTCCGGGGTCTCATGCCAACGCCTCCTGGCGTAGGCGCTTCTGATGACTGGGCCACATCGAACGAATATCGACTTCGATCTCAGAGTTCACGCCATCAAGGTAATTCAGGCATCGGTTGCGCACAGCCGAACTGGTGGCGGGGCCGTCGAGCTCATAGACCGTCATCAAGCGCGCTGTTGCGTTGTCGATCTCGGCCGAATCCTTCATCGGCGTGCGAACCATCGCATGCCCAAAAAGCGTGCGCATGAGCTGTAGCAGCTCCTTCTGCATTGATTTGTTCTCATCGACCTTCGAAGCAACGAAGCGAAGAAACTTTAACTCCGGCGCGAGCCCACGCTCCGCAAGCTGCTCGATCGTTTCGTCCAACATCGAGAGGAATGCTGCTGTTGAAGAGAAATCCATAACGGTAGGCGGAACCGGCACCACCAACGAATTTGCCGCACGCAGCACAGATAGTGAAATCGCGCCAAGGGCCGGTGGAGGATCCATCACGACGACGTCGAAGCGATCCGAGATGCTTTCAATTCCTTCCTTCAACCGATCGAGAAGGGAGCCATTGCCCTGTGCCATCCGCGCTGCGAGCTCATATTCTGAATTGAACAGGCGAAGGTTGGCGGGGATCAGTTCCAAGCCATCGAAATGGGTTTTGCGGAGAGCATAATCGAGGGACGATCGTTCACCCTCGCGAAGGAACGGGTAAAGCGTATCATCTTCGGTCAGATCAAGATCGGGGACGTAGCCGAATAGCGTGGTTGCCGACGCCTGGCTGTCGCAATCAACGAGCGCAACGCGGTATCCTCGAATGGCAAGATATTGGGCCAGATGGACCGCCAGAGTGGACTTGCCGACGCCGCCCTTGAAGTTCTGTACCGCCACGACGCAACAGGGATCGTCTGCGGTCCGATAGGGCCGCGTTCCAAAGACACCGCGCATGTCGTTAAGTTGCGCCAACGTATATCGCTCGCGCCTGTTGTTGTCGGTCCTCGCCGGCTCAGGAAGCCGCCCGTCCTTCTCGGCATCCCGTATCGCAGCTGGAGTTCTGCCCACAAGCTCCGCTGCCTTGCCAATCGTGAAAGTCGGTTCGCGGCGGTCATCGGCCCGGGCGCTACGTGCAGAATCCCGCAACTTTTCGAGCACAGACGAGGTCCGACTGGCCAGCGTCGCGACTGATACCAAGCGCTCCGCTTCCTCAATTTGAAGTCCGTTAGACACATGCCCACCTTTCGCAATTGAGCGTGTGCTACACCCAATTGCACTTTTGGGTCAAGAAATTCGCAATTTTCGAAAGTGGGTGGCTCTAATCGGGCTCAAATTGGCATGACTCGGCTCCAACCTGACTCGGTGGGGGATGTCGAAATTGCACGCGTGCAATTTGCAGACATCATGGCCTGCCGCGACGATTAACCCAGCCCTCACAAAACCCCTTCCACGATGAAGCCAATTTTGCCCCACGGAGCTTTTCCAAACGCTCACCCATCTGTGCGCGAAAACCATCGGCGATCATATCCACATCCCAACCACCACCATATTGCCGGCCGATCGAGAGAAATTCGGATTCTTTTTCCCCGTAGCGCAGCGATCCTCTCGGAAAGCTCGCCTCAGCGGGCTTTCCGCTTGCGACTGCCTTGCGCGGAGCCGGAATAGCCCCCTGCCCCGCCGCGACGGTTTCGACCGTCCCTTCCCGCCGCGCTTGCCGGCCCGCGGAATGACGATCCAGTTCGTCAACCGTCTCGATAACCTCAGGAGCACCCTTTGGCTCAAACCGGAACTCAAGCTCGGTAACCGTTCTGCCCTGCCGAATTTCGCGCCACTCAACGCGGAAGTGCGCCAACTGGTCGATCTCTGATTTGGCTTTTTCAAGGACTTTGCGGCGAAGCTGGGCGAAGTCGGTGTACACTTCGGGGGGAATACCCAGGGCTGCCCTGAGCGCCTGCATATCGCCCCTCCAAGTTGCCTGACGACGATGCAACCGAAGCGCCCCCAGTTCATAAAGCTTCAGCGCGTAATTTGAACGGAAGCCAAGCACCGCTTGCCGATTGAGGACAGCATAGGTCTCTGACGCTTGGATGAGCTTGCGCGCATCGGGCGTGAACTCCCACTCGATCCAGCCTGCTTCGCCGCCTTCTTCCTCCGTTTCCTCACGTGACCGCGAGATCAGTGAGAACAAAAGCGTGGCCTTCTTGCCGCGCCAGGATTTGTCATCAACGGCGAAGAGCGTTCGGTGCAGTTCCTGGAGCATGTCGGTAATCCGCTCATTGCCCTTATGGCCCCGCCGAATGTCAGCCTTGCGGATTCGGTGTGGCCGGTCCTCCCAGGCGTCACCTCCGGCAGTCAAGATCATCAGTGCCAGTAACCGAGATGCAGTAAGGCTGAGCGATTCGCCTTTGACGAATTTGATTTCAATGATGCTGCCCGGTTTGGCGAATTCATCGCCTCCCTTCGCCTTCAGAGCTGCTGCAACGCGCATGGCGCGACCCGGGGATACTTCCTCCGGTGTCTCTTCAACAGCTTCGGCTATTTGGCTAACTTCATTTTCCATGCCACATTGCGATCAGGACTTGGTTCTTGGGCCCTAATTGCTGCCTGACCTGACCTCATCAGTCAAGTCAGGTCAGGATAGGAATCTGACTACCCCCCCCAAACGGTCAGGATCGAATTGCGGCAGTTTGGGTGGCCAAGGCGCGAAAACAGGCGAGTCGGCGCACTCATGATCAAAATTGGAAATTGGCCTTGATTTCGACCTTCGCGGGATTCAGAAACTCACCTCGGCAGGCACGGAACACCCGTTTAATTGATTCCCCCAAGGAGTCAGGATGGCCCCGAACAGTCAGGTTAGTTCCCCCGGTGGGTCAGGCTTCAGCCCCCACTGGGTCAGGCAAACTCCCCCACGCGGTCAGCTAGACAGCTGTAAACCATTGAAATAACGCTGCTTTGCGCCCCCTGAATCTGAATCTTTAGAATCATGAATCCTTCCGCTGCAAGCAGCGGCGTCTTTCAATTGATTTTTGGAAGATCAGATACCGATTCGCGAGCACGCCCTCGTACTGCCTAGCAGGCAAGCACAGGACACTCCATTAACTACGGGGGAGGGTGAGGGGGTCTGGTTGAGATGGCATGTCAATTGTCCGCAACAAACCTTCGTCAGAACTGCGCGCTCTGGTTCATCACCTAGGGGGCGTTTGGTCCGGAGACTCAGCAAGCTGTCATTGCCCAGCCCATGCAGACAGAACCCCATCACTATCAATCCGTCAGGGCGACCGCGGAATACTCGTGACCTGCCACGCTGGTTGTGACAACCGAGATGTCATGCGCGCGATTTCGAGGATAGCGCAGCTGCCAAGGTTCGAACCCTCCGCAGTCGAACCCAATCGCCGACAAGCCGAAACCGCTCATCTTGCTATCTGGCAAGCTGGACGAGCAATTGAGGGCACGCTTGCCGAGCGTTACGTTCGCGACGTCCGCAATGTTTGGGCACCGCTCGAAGACCTGCGCTACCACCCGAGGTGCCCCAAAGGACCGGGAAGGCTCGCTCTCTTTGAGCCAGCGCTGCTTATCGCGATGCGAAAGGCCGGGGAGATAGCGGCGATCCAACGAGTCTTCCTCGATCCGCAAAGTGCGCAATATATCGAAAAGCGAGTGCTTGGTCAGGCTATCGGTGCAGCCTGGACGAACGGTCCCCCGGGAAAAACCATCGGCATATGCGAAGGCTTCGAGACCGCAGCTGCCTACACTTCGCTGACAGGCATCCAGACATGGGCCAGCATGGGGGCCAGGCGCTTCCACCAGGTGCATATTCCAGTGCACGTCGAAACCCTGATCCTTCTGGCGGACAATGACGCAGAGGGCAGGCGCGCCCGCGCGCGCGCAGCCGAGACCTACCGCCGCCCTGGTCTCACCATCGAGACCGAATGGCCACCAGCGCGCATGAATGACTGGGCGCAACTTCTGAAGCGGTGAGGGGAGGGGGGCTGGAGCGGGCGTGCCGCTGATCGGCACGAGCTCAGGAGATCCCCGCATGACCACTACGCTTCCGCGCGCCAGCGCAATTCTCGGTGCTGCGCGCACACTTGCCGCCAAGCTTCTCCTCACTGTTCCAATCGATCGCGCCGCACTAAGCGAGGCCATGATTCAGAGCACTGGCGGCAGAGATGCGGCGGGGGCCTGGCAACAGCGCGACAGTTTCGAGGCGCTGGAGGTCGCACTGGCGATGGCGGTTCCCCAACTGGTGGGTCAAATGGAAGCTGGCGCCGCGATCCGCACGCTCGAAGCACTGACCAAGGATCTCCCGACCCATACTGTTCGCAGCGAGGCGCAGATCGCCTTCCAGCAGTTTTCCACCCCGCCCGCGCTGGCTTATCTCGCGGTTCATCTTGCACGGCTTTCGGCCGAAGACGTTTTTCTTGAGCCCAGCGCAGGGACCGGGATCATTGCCTCGCTTGCTCAGGGTCTGGCGAAGAGTTCCGTGCTCAATGAACTCGAACCCACCCGCGCGGATCTGCTGGAGGGGATATTCCCTGAATCGCATGTGGTCCGGCACGATGGCGCCAAGCTTGGGGCGTTACTGTCGGGAAGCACGCGGCCGAGTGTGATCGTCATGAACCCGCCGTTCTCGATCTCGCAATCGCGGGGCCAGGATCAGAACACAGCCGCCCGCCACTTGCGCGCGGCGATCGACCATCTCTTGCCCGGCGGGAGGGTCGTCGCGATTATGCCGGACTGGTTCTCTCCCTCGGCCAGCTGTGGCGAAGTTTTCCGACGTACACTTGAGAGCGCGCGCGTTGTCCTGTCACTGCGGCTCGACAGGGGCGGCTATGCCAAGCACGGCACCGGCATCGCGGTTCGTATCCTGGTGATCGACAAGATTGCCGGCGAGATCGGTCATTCAACCATCAACCGCGCGTCGGTCAGCGAACTCTATGCGGCCCTTCCTTCGATTCCGCCGCGCGCCGCACTACGCAAGGCCAGCGAGAGCGTCGCGCCGCGGCCAAAGCTCAGTCTGTTCCGCTCGGTCAGGACCGGCCCAGCGCGGCCGGTAATTGTCCGCGCAGCACAGACCAATGATGTCCGGCCTGTCGCCTACGCGGTACTCGATGAACCCGCGGCCATGGGCGAACAGCGCGGCGTCTATGCCGACTATCGCCCCTCACGCGTCGTCATCCCGGAGGCGGGCGAACACCCGACCCATCTCGTGGAATCCGCCGCCATGGCCTCGATTGCTGCACCTCGGCCCGGCTACGTGCCCTGCCTACCCGAACGGACGGTGACGGCACGTCTGCTCTCGGCTGCCCAGCTTGAAACCGTGATCTATGCCGGCGAAGCCTGGTCGCGCGATCTTCATGGCCGCTTCAGTCATCCATCCGGCGAAGTGGCGCTGAAGGAAGATCCGGACGGTCAGCTTTACCGTACCGGGTTCTTTCTGGGTGACGGAACCGGGGCGGGGAAGGGGAGGCAAGCGGCGGCCTGCATTCTTGACCAGTGGCTCAAGGGCAATCGCCGCCACATCTGGATTTCAAAGAACGCGCCGCTCCTCGAAGATGCGCAGCGCGACTGGACCGCGATAGGCGGGCTGCCGTCGGACATCCTCGAACTTGCGCGCTGGAAGATCGGCGAGAAGATCACTGCGCCCGAGGGCATCCTGTTCGTGCCTTACGGCACCTTGCGCAGCTCGCGCGTCGAAGACACACGACTTGACCAGATCGTGCGCTGGGCTGGTGAAGACTTCGAAGGCGTGATCGTATTCGACGAGGCCCATGAAATGGGCGGCGTGGCCGGCGGGGAAGGGGCACTGGGGCAGAAGCAGGGCTCGCTGCAGGGTATCGCCGGTGTCCTGCTCCAGAACACGCTACCGCGCGCCCGGGTGCTCTACGCCTCGGCAACGGGAGCATCCGACGTCAACAACCTCGCCTATGCGGTCCGTCTCGGTCTGTGGGGGCCGGGCACGGCGTTCGCGGCCCGCGAACAGTTCATCAGCGAAATCCGCGACGGCGGAATTGCTGCGATGGAACTGGTTGCTCGCGATCTCAAGGCCTCGGGTCTATACCTTGCCCGGGCACTGAGCTTCGCCGGGATCGAGTATGACATCCTGCGCCATGACCTTACCCCGGAGCAGATCGCGATCTACGACACCTATTGCGAGGCCTGGACGATCATCCATCAGAACCTCGAGGCGGCACTCGAACTCACCGGCATCGTCGATGGTCTTGAGAACAGGACCCTCAACAGCGGCGCTAAGGCGGCGGCGCGCAGCCGGTTCGAGGGCACCAAGCAGCGCTTCTTTGCGCAAGTCCTGCTCAGCCTGAAGCTCCCCTCGATCTATCCCGCAATCGATGAGCATCTGGCCAGCGAGGAAAGCGTGGTCGTCCAACTCGTCAGCACGGCGGAATCGATCCTCAACCGGCGTCTCAACGAACTGGACCCCGAGGAGCGTGAGGCGCTGGAACTGGACCTATCGCCACGCGAGGCGATCGTGGACTACCTCACCCGCGCCTTCCCGACCCGGCAGATGGAAGAATATGTCGACGAACTCGGCGATGTCCGCTCGCGCCCGATGTGGGACCAGGCCGGCAATCCGGTCCACAACCCTCAGGCCGAAGCCGCTCGAGAGCAACTCATTGAGCATATCTGTGCCATGCCGCCGATCCCGACCGCGCTCGATGCCCTACTTGTACACTACGGCGTGAGTGCGGTGGCCGAAGTCACCGGGCGCAGCAAACGCCTGGTACGCGATGGTTCGGGGCAACAACGCCTCGAAAGCCGCTCACCCAGGACCAACCTTGCCGAGACCGCCGCGTTCATGACTGGCGCAAAGCGTATCCTCGTATTCTCGGATGCCGGCGGCACGGGGCGCAGCTACCACGCCAGCCTGGATGCGAAGAACCAGCAACGCCGGGTCCACTTCCTGCTCGAACCAGGCTGGCGCGCGGACCGGGCCATCCAGGGCTTGGGGCGCACCCACCGGACCCACCAGGCCTGTCCGCCGCTGTTCCGGCCGGTCACGACCGACTGCAAGGGTGAGGCGCGGTTCACCAGCACGATTGCGCGGCGGCTCGACGCACTGGGCGCGCTCACCCGCGGCCAGCGCCAGACCGGCGGCCAGGGCATGTTCGAGTCCTCAGACAACCTCGAGAGCAGCTACGCCAAGCACGCCTTGCATGACTGGTACGGGTTGCTCGCAATGGGCAAACTCAAGAGCACCTCGCTCGCCGAGTTTCAGACAATGAGCGGGCTCGATCTCACCGACCAGGACGGTGTGCTGCGCGAGGACCTGCCGCCAATCCAGCGATGGCTCAACCGTATCCTCGCCATGAGGATCGCGGTGCAGAACGCCATCTTCGACGAGTTCCTGACCCTTGTCGAAACGCGCGTCGCGGCGGCGAAGGAGGCAGGCACCTTCGACATCGGGGTCGAGACGATCTCGGTCGAGGCTTGCCAGGTTCTGTCGGACACGGTGATCCGGACAGATCCCGTGACCGGCGCTACCTCGCACCTTCTCGAACTGTCGCTGACCCAGCGACGCAAGGTTCTCTCGCTCGAGCGGGTGCTCAAGCTGGCGTCTCACGAGGACAAACCGCTGTTCATGCGCAACGGCAAATCGGGGAAGGTTGCCCTGGCGATCCGTGCGCCCTCGCACATGGATGAAGAGGGCAATACCATTCGGCGCTACGAACTCGTTCGACCGCTGCGCAGTGAGTACCTCCGCGCCGACCACCTCGATGAGTCAGCCTGGGAGACGGTGTCCAAGGCCAGGTTCCGTGCCCTGTGGGAGGAGGAATATGCGGCAGATGAAAGCCAGCTGGTCACGGAGACCGTTTACCTTGCGACCGGTCTGCTCCTGCCAATCTGGGGCGCGCTTCCCAAGGAAGACCTCACGGTCAATCGCATCGTCGACAAGTCTGGCACCTCTTGGCTCGGCCGTCATGTCCACGATCTCTATGTCGACGCGACCCTCGAGAAGCTCGGGGTCAACCGCACGGTTCCGACCGATCCCGACAAGATCGCTGCCGCCGTCATGGGGGGCGGAACATGGAAGGCGCCGCACCCCCTCAATTTCACAATCCGCACGTCGCGGGTGAACGGTTCCCGCAGGATAGAGATCGTCGATGCCGAAGCCGCACGCATTCCCGAACTCAAGGCGAAGGGCTGCTTCACCGAGATTATCGCCTACAAGACGCGCGTGTTCGTGCCTCTCGACCGGGCTGACGCGATCATCTCCGGTATTGCCGGGCAGGCCTGACCCGATCGACGCGCGCTAGGTGAGCCTGGCCGAGGGGATGTCCGTCCAGCGCGTGGTAAAGCTCGGCGACAGGTTTTCGCGCCGCATGCGCCATTCCCCGTCCTTCTGTGCCAATCCCAACCTTGCCGTGCCGCGCCCATAGCGGGCGTTGATCTGATCGATCGCGCTCATGAGCCCATCGTCAGGTGCCTCGATCCTGTCGAACAGCGAGGCAGGGGAATCTCCCGGCATGCCGATGTCGAGCAGCAGCACACCGGCCTTTCGCCAATCATAGCCTGCACGCCAGATACGGTCGAAGATCCGCAGTACGGCGGCCGAAATCTCGCGGGTATCCGACGTTGGCCGATGAAACGTCGCCGAGCCCGACAGCGACTTTTGCGGTGCGCCTTGGGCAAATGGATCGGTCCGGATGAACAACTGGACCGCGCCGGCGACCTGCCCGGCATGACGCACCTTTTCGGCGACCCTTTCGGAAAAACTCATCACGGCATCGTGAACCTGGCTCTTTTCGCGGATCGCTGCGCCGAAGGTTCGCGAGCAACACGTCGTCTGTTTAGGCGAAGGCTGGTCTTCAAGGGCATGGCAAACGAAGCCGCGCAGTTCATGTACAGTGCGCAGGCCGACCACACCCATGCGCTGCCGGACCCAGCCATCGGGAGCGTTGGCGAATTCGTGGGCGGTGTGAATACCGCGCTCCTCAAGCATCACCGTCCAGCGCCTACCCACGCCCCAGACATCGCCGACCGGGGTTTTGCGCAAGGCAGCCTCGATCCAGGCCGGATGATGGACGAGATCGAGGACGCCGCCCGCCTTGGCCGATTTCTTCGCCAACCGATTAGCGAGCTTGGCCAGAGTCTTGGTTGGCCCAACGCCGACTGACACTGGAATTCCGGTCCACCGTCTGGTCCTCTCGCGCAGGACTCGGCACCATTCGGTGAGACTTGGTACGGCCAATCGGTCGAGATCGAGGAAGCACTCGTCGATACTGTAGATTTCGTGGGAGGGTGCGCTCGCACCCAGGACGGTCATCACGCGCTCGGATATGTCGCCATAAAGCGCATAGTTTGACGAGCAGACGGCAATGTCATGTTCCTCGACCAGCTTCCGGATCTTGAACATGGGCGCGCCCATCGCGACGCCCAGCACCTTCGCCTCGTTTGAGCGGGCAATGACGCAGCCATCGTTATTCGAGAGGACCACCACTGGGCGCTCCCGCAGGCGGGGCTGGAACAGCCGCTCACAGGATGCATAGAAGTTGTTGCAGTCGACCAGCGCAAAGGTGGCCATCAGCGGCCGCAATGGCGCCGGATGCTCGTGGTGACGACGCCCCAGATCTCGCAGTCGTTCTCGCCGATCGGCAACGAGGGATAGTCCATATTTTCGGCTGCGAGATGCCACTGCCCGGCCACCTTTTTCAGGCGTTTGACGGTCAGGTCGCCGTGGAGAATGGCAATAACGATGTCGTCGGGCTGGGGGCTGATCCCGCGATCGATGACCAGCAGGTCGCCATCGAATATTCCCGCATCGCGCATGGATTCCCCGGCGGCGCGGACGAAAAATGTGGCCGCGGGCCTGCGGATCAGGTGCTCGTTGAGGTCGAGCTTGCCCTCGATGTGATCGTCCGCAGGGCTTGGAAAGCCGGCGGGGACTTGCGTTCCGAACAGCGGGAGTTCGAGTTTGGGCGGGCAATCGACAAAGCTAAGCACGAGAAATGTTCCAGACCATAAATCAGAACATAAAAAGAACAGGTGCGGCGTGATTCGTCAACTCGAGGAAGTTGGGGGATGAGGCCAAATGCGGTTGGGAGCACTGGCGGCAACGTTCTGACTGACCTAAAGGCCCCAGAATGTCGCCAATCAAAGATATCCCGCACCTGGGAAAACTTGTTGCGGTCCAGCATGGCTGGGCCGCCGCCAAGGCCTTCAAATCCTATGAAATGAACGTTGCCGATCGCGAGGCCTTGTCGTTGTGCGCAATCGATCTCCTCAAGGTTTTTCCGTCCATCCCAGGCGCATGCGCTCTGATGAGCGCGGCCCTGGCGGTCGGGCTTGAGCGGTGCATGGATGCGCCCATCCACGTGGTTGCTGGAACTTTGGCCGTCGACGGAGAGCCAGTCTTCGGGGACCGGCGGACCTTCGACGGTCCGCAGCTCTTCAGCACGTCGAACCCCGATTGGGATGGCCATGTCTGGGTGATGATCGGGTCCTATATCATCGACATCTCGATCTTTCGTACCGCCTATTCGGGCCTGGGACCTGCAAGGCTCGCCAAGCATATCGATTCGGCCTTCGGCCCGAACAAAGGGCTGTACGTCGACCGCTGGAGGCGAACTGCACAGCTCGGCCTGAGTTATGAACCCCAGTATGTTTTGAGCGCGGACGAGGTCACCCGCCTGATGGGCGGAGCTTACCACGTCATCAAGCAGGGTCAGCCCGCCTAAAGGTTGGTCAAAGCTGGTAGGCGGCGCGAAGGCGTGCGGCGACGTCCTCGCGCGTCATGTTCACCCTGAACTGCCTGGGGTCGAAGTCCGCCTCGATCGCCGCATTCTCGACAAAGGCGAGCATATCTTCCGCGACGGAAGGGGGCAGCGAATATCGAACCTCTGGGCTCAACAGCTGCAGAAGCCGTGCGACGTCGTTGCGGTGCTTGCGGATGTTCTTTTCATCGACCTGCAAGCCTTCCTCGCGCTGGCGGGTGAGGTCGAGCCAGGCACGCGCCTTGAATGGAATGATCGCGGCCTCGTCAAGCACCGGGATACCGCCAGCCTCGCGCACCATCGACTTGAGAAATTCGTAGTAGCTCTCGTCGAGGAGGATGGCGGACAAGCTGGCGGCGGCCTCGTCGATCGGAAGCGGCGTGAGGTGGGCGTCGCCGCCAAGCGTCAAGCCTTCGGGCGCTCGGGAGAATAGCTCGAGCATGGCGGGATAGCCTTCCGCCTTTGGCTTCTGGAAGCGATAAAGGACCTTCGCGCCTTCGCTGCTCTCCCGGATCTCGTAATCGCCCTCCTCGACAAAAGCCCAGAAGCGCGCGGCGAAGGCGCTGTCCAGCGCTTCGACCACCAGGACGATATCGAGATCCTTGGTGGCGCGGAAGTCCAGCCCGACCTCGTCCATGATCAATTCGCAGGCCGCCCCTCCGATCAGCACATATTGATGCTCGTGGCCCGCAAAATGCACCCGAAAGCGATCGACCCCGATCACCATGCAAATGTCTCCAACAGTTCTTCCGCCGCTTGGGCAACGCGTTCGTCCGGGTTGCCCCTGACGCTGAGGTACAGCGAGAGGCGATCGACAACGCCATTGCTGGCGAGAATTCGGGGGTCGTAGGTCCATGTCTGAACCTCGACGCGCTGGTCGTCGAATGCCGTCGCGGGCCTCAAGGACTGCGATGCCTGCAGGTGCTTCCAGCTGGCAGCCAGAACTGCCCTCGTCTCGACGCGCGGCGGAGCCAGCATAGTGTAGCGGGCAAGTGCCGTTGTCCCGGCAAGTGGACCGATCTCTTCGCCATCCGGAGCGCAAACCTCCCGAACCTTGCGCACCGGCGACTGGAACTGCGCCTGGACCGTGTCCCAAAGCTCGCGGCCACGAAGGGCCATGTGCAGACGGCGCTGCCGACCGACATGGTGTGCCTTCGCTAACTGGAGCGCCTCCAGCTCATCCAGAGTGCGGCTGATGCTCATGATCGAGACACGCAGTTCGTCTGCAAGTTCGGTCAGGTTCAGGCCGTCCAGGGTGCGACCCTGCAGGATTGCCAACAGCAGAAGTTGCGTGGTCGGGCTGATCTGTTCGGCGTGAACTATCGCGAATGCAGGTGCGCGCTCGCGCAGGTCGAGGAACACTTCGGGGACATAGAGCTGCGCGCCCGGCGCGATGAAGCCGATCTTGCGCTCCGTCATCTGACGGCGGATCGCGCTCGGCACGCGGCCCAACAGCAGGAGCACCAGGTCGCCCCCGAGTTGGTGGCGAACCATCTCTCGGTGCTTCAGGTACTGCGCGGTGGTGCCAGATCCGGTCGGCAGGTTCTCACGGAGGGCCATAAGCAGGAGCGCGCGGCCGTCCAGCGAGCCTTGCCAGATCGCGTAACGGTCGAGGATGAAGTGCGGTAGATTGGTGGGTGCCACTGGCACGAGGCCAAGCCGCTGTCCGAAAGCGTCCTCGACATACGCTTCAGCAGCTTCTGCGAGCGCTTCCAACCGCGCTTCAGGAACTCTTTCTAACACCATGTAGCCTATTTAACATTACTAGTGTTAAAAGTCCATTGCGATGTTAGACGGCTTGCAAGCGGCAGCGTTCGCGGCCTCTCCATAAGGCCTAAATCCGGCATTTATCCCTAATGGGAGCGAGCAGGAAGCCTTTGCATCCGCAGGTGTCGCAGGGAACCCGAACAATCCTGAAACTGTGAGGGGAGGGGGGCTGGAAGGGGCGAGCCGAAGGGTTCGGCCAAGTCCGGCTTTCAGGAGCACCCCCATGAACGATATCGAGATGATCCCGCTCGGCAAGCTGCGCTTGTCCGATGCAAATGTGCGCAAGAACGACAGCAACCTCTTCATCGAGGAACTGGCCGCCAACATCGAGGCCAAGGGCCTTCTCCAGAACCTGATCGTGGCGCCGGCCAAGAAGCGTGGCATGTTCGACGTGACCGCCGGTGGTCGCCGGCTGCGCGCACTCAACTTTCTCCTCGAGGCTGGCAAGCTCGCCAAGGATCACCCCGTTACCTGCCGCGTTCTAGACATCGACGCGGCTGAACAGTCCGAGCTCTCGCTGATCGAAAACGTGATCCGGCTCGACATGACGCCGACCGATGAAATCCGCGCTTACAAGCACTTCGTCAACGAGGGCAGTGACCTCGATGCGATCGCCAAACGGTTCGGCCGCACCCGCCGGTTCATCGAAGGCCGCCTGCGGCTTGCCGACCTTGCCGATCCGATCTTTGCGGCGCTCGAAGAGGGCAAGATCACCCTTGACGTCGCCAAGGCCTACGCGACGACGCCCAATCATGATCGCCAGATGATGGTCTGGAACGAACTGTCGAATAGCTGGCAGGGCAACCAGCCCGATTCCATCCGCCGGATGATCACCCACAGCGCGATCCGTTCGTCCTCGCCGATGGCCCAGCTCGCGAGCGAAGCCGAATACCTCGCCGCCGGCGGCAAGATCGAGCGCGACCTCTTTACCGAGGACGGGGGCGAGACCTGGATCGACGCCGAGATTGCGCAGCGTATCGCCGGCGAGAAGCTCCAGGCCTTCGCAACCGAAGTTGCCGCGACCTCCGGTTATGCCTGGGTCCGTCCGATCCTTGAGACGCGCATCACCTACAGCGCTACCGAAGATCTCCATCAGGTCCATCTCGAGCCCGCTCCGCTCTCGGAGGATGAGCAAACTGAAGCCGATCGCCTGCTCGAGACGATTTCGTCGCTCGAAGCGGAAAGTGAAGCGCTCGACGATGACGACGAAGCGGCCGCTGCCGATTTCCAGGCACGCTGGGATGCCGCAACCAACGCCTATGACGCGCTCCATGACAAGCCGCCTGTCATCCCCGAGGAAATGAAGGCCAATCTGGGCTGCTTCGTCATCATCGGAGCCGATGGCCAGCCCGCCGTCGCCAGCGGCCTCTACAGCGACAAACCGCTCGAACGGCGCAAGGGGCGCGGGTCCGCCGCGGGCGAGGGTGCCAGCGGAGCAGGGGAGGGCGGTAGGGCCGCTTCGGCTCCCAAGCCGCTATCGCAGAAGCTGGTCGAGGAACTCGCCGTGCAGCGCCGCGACATCCTCGCGATCAACCTTGCATCGAACCCGGCCATCGCGCTCGACTACCTGATCTTCGCGATTGCCGACTCCCGCGCACTTTATAGCGCACAGGCTCTCGGCACGACGATCCGCGCGCCATCACCCTCACTCTACCTCGCCAACTATCCGGAAAATCCCGCGCATACGCTGATGGCCGATATGCGCGAGACGCTCGACCTGTCGTGGACCGAACATCATCGCACGGTCGACCGGTTCTCGGCGTTCAGTGCGCTCGACGATGATGCCAAGGCCAGTTGGCTAGCCTGGTGCATGGCCAAGACGCTGGAAGCCAGCATGGGGATCGACAAGAAAGCCGGTCAGTCCGGCCCCGAGCCGATCGATCTTCACGATCATCTTGCCGCGCTGATGGGAATCAATGTCGCCAGCCACTGGCGTCCTACCTCAGCCAATTACTTCGACCGCGTGAGCAAGCAGGCGCTGCTCGCGCACGTGACCGAAGTCGGCGGCCCGACCATGGCGGCGAGCTTCATGGGATCCAAGAAGGGTGACCTCTCGGCATCCTGCGAGAAGCTGTTCGCGGGCGAAACCATCGTCGCTCCCGAAGTCAAGGAAGCTGCTCTCGCCTGGGTGCCGGAAGCCATGCGCTTCCGCGTGCTAGCCGTCAGCGAACCTGATGACGGAGCGCCGGTCGAGCCCGAACCGGAAGTCGACACCGACGAATTCCACCCTGCCGCGGCGCAAGACGCCGAAGCCGACGAGACCGTCGACGCCTGACCATCCTTGCCGACACGCTGCCGCGGCCCGACCGGACTGCGGCAGCGTGCCGGTTCATCCAGGACCCACACCCATGACTACCATCACCAAGCTGCGCACCCGGGTCTCGCCTGAGGCCATTTCGAAAGTCACCCGGATCTTCAACGGGACTCTCGACGATATCTTCACCGAGCTGTTCCAGAACGCACGGCGCGCAGGCGCGACCCGCGTCGACGTAACGGCCGAGCACATGGCCGATGCCTGCCTCATCACGATCAGCGATGACGGCGCCGGGATTGCCGATCCCGAAGCTCTCCTCGGC
>NZ_BARE01000066.1 GCF_000367345.1 Sphingobium xenophagum NBRC 107872 | reverse complement strand
GCCGAAATCCGACGATAAGGAACAGGGTAAATGCTTCAAACAGGGTGATGGCGACCGCACCGACCGCGGAGATATAGCCGGTGCGCAGCTTCATGGCGAACCAGCGTGTCTCGATGATGACATAATAGAGGATGCTCGCGACGACCAGCCCGATGCCGCCTATATGGGTGGCGGGCCACGCCGTGCGGACCAGGGCGACGCCGGTGCCCAGCCCCAGCGCGAATACGCCGGTGGGATAGCATTGCGCGTAAAAGGGCGCCCTGAGCGTATTGCGGTCGATCGGCAGGCCACGCCGGCGCACCATCCTTGTGGCGGTGAACAGGGAAAAGGACGCAAAGACGACCAGCCGCAGCACCAGCGCGCTGGCATCGTCATTGACCAGCGCGCCCAGCCCGTGCCGGTCGGCAACGATCGCATCAACCTGCCCCAGCGTCAGCGAAACCACATGCGCCATCAGCAGCGCAATCGCCAGGAACAGCGGCGGGCTGAGCGCTGCGCCATATTGCTGGTCGTCGGGCAGAGCCAGCTGATCGTCGGCATAGTCCATCATCGCAAAGGGATGGACGATCGAACGCCATAGCGTCAGCGGAAAGAAGAGCAGCCAGCTCATGACTTCGTAGAGAAGCTCGTCGAGCGAGTTGATCCATTTCATGAAATCCATGGCGCATCATCGGACAAAGCCGGTGCGCAGGGCAATCCCCTTACAGCATGGAAATATTAGCCCTCCACCGTCACATGCTCCATCCGCGGTAGCGACTTCACCCGCGCCCGGACTCGTGCAACGTCCGCGCCCGGCGCCAGGCTGATGATCGACGCATGGGCATGCGGGCCGATGCGCCAGACATGCAGGTCACAGATGGTCGCGCCCTCGGCCTCCACCAGCGTCCGCACTCTCGCCATCAGCGCCGGTTCCGCCGTATCCAGCAGGATCGCGGCGGTATCCTTCATCAGCCCCCAGGCCCAGCGCGCGATCACCACCGCGCCCAGCAGCCCAACCGCCGGGTCCATCCACCGCCAGCCCAGATAGCGCCCCGCCAGCAGCGCCGCGATCGCCAGTACCGACGTCAGCGCATCGGTCAGCACATGCACATAGGCGGCGCGCAGATTATTGTCGGCATGGCTATGTTTGGCGCCATGAGCATGATCATGCCCATGATCGCTATGGCCATGATCATGGCTATGGTCATGGCCCAGCAGGAATGCGCTGATGATGTTGATGACCAGCCCGACGACGGCCACCAGCGTCGCCTCGCCAAAGGCAACCTCGACCGGCTGGAAGAACCGCATCCCCGATTCGATCGCGATGAACAGCGCCATCACGCCCAGCAGCAGGGCAGAGGCAAAGCCGGACAGATCGCCCACCTTGCCCGTCCCGAACGTGTAGCGCGGGTTGCGCGCGTGCCGCCGGGCATAAGCATAGGCCGCCGCCGCCACGGCCAGAGCGCCCGCATGCGTCGCCATATGAAAGCCGTCTGCCAGCAGCGCCATCGATCCGGTGGTCCATCCCGCGACGATCTCCACCACCATGGTCGCGGCGGTCAGCCATACGACCCACAGGGTGCGCTTCGCATTCTCGTCATGCCCGGCGGACAGATAGATATGGTCGAAATAATGGCTGTCCTCGCCCTCCATGGACGCCGCGTCGAGCGTTGGGGCAGGGGCGTGGTCATGACTGTGATCGTCATGCCGGTGATCGTGGCCGTCGTGCATCGTCATTTCCCGTAGCGGCGGATCAGCGCCAGCATTTCCTCGCTTGCGGCGCTGCGCTCGGCATCGGTCAGGCCCGGTCGGGCGACATGCTCGCGCATATGCTGCTCGATCAGTTCCTCCATCAGGCTGCTGACTGCGCCGCGCACCGACGCCACCAGTTGCAGCGTTTCGGAACAGTCGGCGTCCACCGTCAACTGGCGGTCCACCGCGGCAATCTGTCCCGCGATACGGCGCACCCGCGCCAGCAACTTGTCCCGATCGGCGACGATATTCATAGGGTACCCCCCTATACTATTTGGGAGATGTTTACCAGGGCCTCCTGCACCAGCCCCCGTTCGTTTCGAGCGCAGTCGAGAAACGCCGCGCAGGTTTCTCGATTGCGCTCGAAACCAACGGATCAAGCTATGGTCATTTTGTGCTGAACAGGTCCGCTATCTTCAATCGCTTCCCCAAAAACCATACCGCCGCGCCATTTGGGTCATGGCCTTGCCGCACAGCCTCCCCTAACAGGATCGCATGACCAACCGGGTGGAATGCGATCTGGCGATCCTTGGCGGCGGCCTGGCGGGCAGCCTGATCGCGCTCGCCTTCGCCGCCCGGCGGCCCGATGTGCGGCTGGCGCTGGTGGAACGCGACGCCGGGATTGGCGGCAACCATATCTGGTCCTTTTTCGATGGCGATGTGTCGCCCGGCGACCGCTGGCTGGTCGATCCCTTGATTAGCCATCGCTGGCCGCAGGGGCATGATGTCCGCTTTCCCGGCCACCATCGGCAACTCGACACCCCCTATAACAGCATCGCCTCGCCCCGGCTCGACGCGCATATCCGCGCCGTGCTGGGCGACGCCGTGCTGACGGGGGCAGATGTGGTGTCGGTGACGCCCGATGCGGTCATGCTGGCCGACGGGTTGGAAATTACCGCAGGCGCGGTGATCGATGTGCGCGGGGCGGGCGACCTGTCGGCGCTGCGCTGTGGCTGGCAGAAGTTCGTGGGCCATACGCTGCGGCTCGATGCGCCGCACGGGATCGACCGGCCCGTCATCATGGATGCGAGTGTGGAGCAGATTGACGGGTATCGCTTCGTCTATCTGCTGCCCTGGGACGCCCGCACCATCTTCATCGAAGACACATATTACAGCAACAGCCCGGCGCTGGATGTCGCCAGCATCGGCACGCGGATCGCGGCCTATGCGCAGGCAAAGGGCTGGCACGGCACGGTCGTCCACCGCGAACAGGGTGTGCTGCCGGTTGTCCATGGCGGCGATTTCGACAGCTATTGGCCAGCGCATGATCCGGTCGCCCGCGCCGGTGTGCGGGCCGGGCTGTTTCAGCCCATGACCGGCTATTCGCTGCCTGATGCCGTCCGCTTCGCCACCTGGCTCGTGGATCAGCCGCTCGATCGTCTGGCCATGGTCACCCGCGCCCGCGCCGCCGCCCATTGGCGCGCTGGCGGCTATTATCGCCTGCTCGGCAAGATGCTGTTCGGCGCGGCCCGGCCCGACCAGCGCTGGCGCATCTTCGCCCGCTTCTACCGCCTGTCCGCGCCGCTGATCCAGCGCTTCTACGCCGGGCGCTCCACCCTGACCGACCGCATCCGCATCTTGTGCGGACGCCCCCCCGTGCCCATAAGGGATGCCATGCGAACATTGTTGAATCCGCCCGCCTGATGACCAGAAAAGCGATCGTCATCGGCGCAGGCTTTGGCGGCCTCGCGCTCGCCATCCGCCTGCAATCCGCCGGCATGGACACCATTTTGGTGGAGGCGCGTGACCGTCCCGGTGGCCGCGCCTATATGTGGGAAAAGGACGGCTTCACCTTCGACGCCGGGCCGACCGTCATCACCGATCCCGATTGCCTGTCGGAACTGTGGCGCCTGTCGGGGCATGACATGGCGCAGGACGTGACGCTGATGCCGGTCAGCCCCTTCTACCGCCTCAACTGGCGCGACGGCACCAATTTCGATTACAGCAATGACGAAGCGTCGCTGCGCACGGAAATCGCCAAGCTCGATCCCGCCGACGTCGCCGGCTATGAACGCTTCCTCGATTATGCCGCCGGGGTGTATGAGGAGGGGTATCGCAAGCTCGGCTCGGTCGCCTTTCTCGACTTCGCCTCGATGATCAAGGCCGCGCCCGCGCTCGCCAAATATCAGGCCTGGCGGTCGGTCTATTCGATCGTTTCTTCCTATGTGAAGAATGACAAGCTGCGCGAGGCGCTGTCCTTCCATACGCTGCTGGTCGGCGGCAATCCGATGAACACCAGCGCCATCTATGCGCTGATCCACAAGCTGGAAAAGGATGGCGGCGTCTGGTTCGCGAAGGGCGGGACCAATCGTCTTGTGCAGGCCATGGCGACCCATTTCGAACGGCTGGGCGGTACGTTGCGGCTGGGTGACAAGGTGACCCGGATCGAAACCCAGGGTGACAGGATCACCGCCGTACATACAGCGTCGGGCTGGCGCGGGGAGGCGGATGCTGTCGCCAGCAACGCCGACCTGATGCACAGCTATCGCGATCTGCTGGCCCACCATCCGCGCGGGGCAAAGCAGGGGGAAAAGCTGGCGCAAAAGCGCTGGTCGCCCAGCCTGTTCGTGCTGCATTTCGGGATCAAGGGCAGCTGGCCCGGCATCCCGCATCATATGATCCTGTTCGGGCCGCGCTATAAGGGGTTGCTGACGGACATCTACGATCATGGCGTGCTGCCGGAAGATTTCTCGCTCTATCTGCACCATCCGACCGTGACCGATCCGTCGATGGCGCCCGACGGTCATTCGACCTTCTATGCGCTCGCCCCGGTGCCGCACATGGGCAAGCTGCCGATCGACTGGGATCAGTTCGCCCCCGCCTATGCCGACCGGATATTGGACGAAATCCAGCATCGCCTGATCCCCGACATCCGGTCGCGCATCGTCACCCAGTTCCATTATGCGCCGTCCGATTTCGGCCGCGATCTGAACGCCCATCTGGGCAGCGCCTTCAGCCTGGAACCCTTGCTGACGCAGAGCGCCTGGTTCCGCGCGCATAATCGTGACGATGTGATTCCCAACCTGTATCTGGTAGGGGCAGGCACGCATCCGGGCGCTGGCATCCCCGGCGTCGTCGGCAGCGCGAAGGCGACAGCGGCATTGATGATAGAGGATCTGGCCGCATTAGGCTAAGTATCTGAATTATATCGATATTTTCACGATGCCATATGGTGAATATGGGAAGAGTATGAATAGATTGGCCGTATATTGCGGATCAGCCACCCCCGCCGATCCGATCTTCATCGAAGCCGCCCGCCATGTCGGACGCACCCTCGCCGCCCGTGGAATCGGCGTCGTCTATGGTGGTGGACGCCTCGGCCTGATGGGCGCTGTGGCTGACGCGGCGCTGGAGGCTGGCGGCGAGGTGATTGGCGTGATCCCCGACGCCCTTGTCGGCGCGGAAGTGGCCCATCGCGGCTGCACGCAGCTGCACGTCGTCCAGACCATGCACCAGCGCAAACAGCTCTTTACCGACCTGTCGGACGGCTTCGTCACCCTGCCCGGGGGGGTAGGGACGATGGACGAATTGTGGGAGGCGATCAGCTGGTCGCAGCTGGGCTATCATCAAAAGCCGGTCGGCCTCCTCAATGTCGGCGGCTTTTACGACCAGCTGATCGGCTTCAACCGGCAGATGGTGGCGGCAGGCTTCATCCGCGCCCAGCATGCGGGCATCCTGCTGCATGCCGACAGCATAGACGCCCTGCTCGATACCATGGCCGCCTATCAGCCCCACGAAACGATCTTCGCGATGAAGGCGGAGCGGCTCTGACGGGTTCGCCACATCTCGACCGTCCCGCCCTCGTCGCCCATGCGCAGGCGAGCATAGCGCGCGGCTCCAAATCCTTCGCCATGGCCTCTACCCTGTTCGACCGGGTAACCCGTGAACGGGCCTGGCTGCTCTACGCCTGGTGCCGCAAGTGCGACGACATCGCCGACGGACAGGACCATGGCGGCACGCTCACCGGCGTAAGCGACGGGCAGGCGCGATTGTCGACCATCCGCGTCATGACCGACATGGCGCTGCGCGGTGAGGCGACCGGCGATCCGGCCTTTGACGGCTTTGGCGTGGTGATGCGCGAATGCGCCATTCCGGCCCGCTATGCCCACGACCTGATAGAGGGGTTCGCGCTCGACGCGCGTGACTGGAGGCCGCGCAGTCAGGACGATATGCTGCGCTACTGCTATCATGTCGCAGGCGCTGTCGGTTGCATGATGGCGGTGTTGATGGGGGTCGATCCGGCCGATCAGGCGACGCTGGACCGCGCCTGCGATCTGGGGCTGGCGTTTCAACTGGCGAACATCGCCCGCGACATCAGCGAGGATGAAGCCGCCGACCGCTGCTACCTGCCGCAGGAGTGGCTCGCGGAAATGGATATTCCGCCCGGCGAGCATATGAAGCCATGGGTCCGCTCGCGCCTTGCCCTATTGGGCAAGCGTATGGCCGACATGGCCGCCGCCTATGAACAAAGCGCGCGCCACGGCACCGGCGCATTGCCGCCGCGCGCGGCATGGGCTGTGCTGGCCGCAGCGGGCATTTATGGCGACATTGCGCGGGAGGTCGCCAGGCGGGGCGAACAGGCATGGGACCATCGCGTCGTCACGCCCAAATCCGACAAGCTGCTGTGGGTCATGCGATCCGGCTGGCAGGTGATTGGCCGCGCGCGCCGCTGGCCCGCAACAACGCCGCGCCCGGCCGGCCTGTGGACCCGCCCCACCGCCTGACGCCTCCCCTCACGCGCCAAAAAAAAGGACCGATGCTTTCGCATCGGCCCGAGGCATGTTCGCAGGAGGAACAATGTGGGGCGGGCGGGCCTTGTCGCGTTCGGGCGGCCCGCCCTGCCAAGTCTTACATATTGTAGGCGCGCTCGCCGTGCTCGCCGAGGTCGAGACCTTCCAGTTCGACTTCCTGGCTGACACGCAGGCCGGTGACTGCCTTGGCGATGAAGATGGCGACCACGGTGCCGATGGCGGCCCAGACAATCGTCACACCGACCGCATAAAGCTGGACCAGCAGCTTGTCGAAGATCACATAATCTTCCGCGCCGGGGCCACCAAAGGCAGGCGAGTAGACGATCGCGGTGCCGATGGCGCCGATCATGCCGCCAACGCCGTGGATGCCGAATGCATCCAGCGAGTCGTCATAGCCAAGCTTGGGCTTGATGACGGTCACGGCATAGAAGCAGATGATCGAAGCGACAGCGCCCAGGATGATGGCACCGAACGGGCCGGAGTTGCCAGCGGCTGGCGTAACGGCGACCAGGCCGGCGATGATGCCCGAACAGAAGCCCAGAGCCGAACCCTTGTGGCCGTTCAGCTTTTCAGCAAGCATCCAGAAGAGGCCGGCCGACGCCGTGGCGACGAAGGTGTTGATCATGGCGAGAGCCGCCGAACCATTGGCTTCGAGAGCCGAACCGGCGTTGAAGCCGAACCAGCCAACCCACAGCAGGCCAGTGCCAACGCCGGTCAGCGTCAGCGAGTGGGGAGCCATGGGCTCCTTGGGAAAGCCGATGCGCTTGCCGAGGATGATGCAGGCTACCAGAGCCGAAACGCCCGCATTGATGTGGACGACGGTGCCGCCCGCAAAGTCGAGCGCGCCGAGCTTGAAGAAATAGCCGCTCGCTGCCCAGACCATGTGCGCGATCGGGAAATATACGATCGTCAGCCAAACGGCGGCAAAGACCATCACGGCCGAGAATTTGATGCGCTCGACCACCGAACCCAGCACCAGCGCCACGGTGATCGCGGCAAAGGTCATCTGGAAACAGACGAACACATATTCGGGGATTTCGACACCCGCCGTGAACGTCGCGGCCTGCGACGCCGGGGTAATCCCCTTCAGGAACGCCTTGTCAAAGGTCGAAATGAAGTTGGACAGGCCGCTGGTATAGTCCGGCCCGAATGCCATGGAATAGCCGTACATCACCCAGATCAGCATCGCGAGGCAGGCCGCCGCGCCGATCTGCGTCATGACCGACAGCATGTTCTTCGTGCGAACGAGGCCGCCGTAGAACAGCGCCAGGCCCGGCAGGATCATCGCCAGAACCAAGACGGTCGACATCATCATCCAGGCCGTATCGCCCTTGTCGACGGTCGCGGCAGGTGCCGCCGCATCCTGTGCCCAAGCGGGCAGAGCGGTGAAGAGCGACAGCCCGGCTGCCCCCGCAACCCCGCAAAGTTTCTTGGAAAAGGTCATTATTTCCCCCTTCTTACAGCGCGGTTTCGCCGGTCTCGCCGGTGCGGATGCGCACGGCCTGACCGACATCGAGGACGAAGATCTTGCCATCGCCGATGGCACCCGAATTGGCGGCCGCTTGGGTCGCTTCCACGACGCGCGGCGCAAGGTCGTCGTCGCAGACGACCTCGATCTTGATCTTCGGGACCATGTTGGTGGAATATTCGGCGCCGCGATAGATTTCGGTCTGCCCCTTCTGGCGGCCGAAGCCCTTTACTTCGCTGACCGTCATACCTGCGATGCCGAGCGAGGAGAGTGCCTCGCGGACATCGTCAAGCTTGAACGGCTTGATGATAGCCATGACAAGTTTCATGTCGCCCCCTGTTACTGGTTTGCAGGGGACTACTCAGCAAGAGGCGTGCCAATTTGTTAAACACGCGTTAATGCGGGCTTATGGCGCGATGATGCGAAGGGCAGCGCCAAAAAAATGGGCAGCCATCTATTGATGCTTAAAAAATAGGCAGCGTCAGCCTACCATTGCCCGCCTTCCGTAGCGGCATCGGCCTCTTCCGGCCGCGTTTCCCGGCCCAGTGCGGCATTGCGATGCGGGAAACGGCCGAAGCGGGCGATGATTGCATGATGCTGGCGGGCAAAATCCATCGATCGCTCATCGCCTGTACCTTCGAACAGGCTCAACGACAGTTCCTGATCTTCCAGCGCCTCGCTGTGCTGAAATGGCATGTAGAAGAAGAGCCGTCCGGCCCCGCCGATCTGGATGTCATAGCCATGGGCAATCGCCCCCCGCGCCACGTCCCGCGCCAGCGCGTCGGTGGCAAATGCCTCCGCCGATCCGCGGAACATGTTGCGCGGCAACTGATCGAACAGGATCACGGCGGCCAGCGCATCGTCGGCGCGGTCAAGGAAAGCGTCGGCAGGCAGCGCCTTCTTTTCGGCCCATAAAGGCTGAAATCGCGTCTGGCACTGATGATCAAGCGCAGGGTCATGGCTGTACCAGCCTGTTTCCCCGACCTGGTTGAACCAGAAGTCGAGCAAGGCCGCCGCCCAATCGGCAGTAACCGCTTCGTGGCTGTCGGTCAGCATGTTCATAGGGCCTATACTCACGACCCTCCCGACCGGTTCCGCCTTCCGTAGCGGCAAAGCGTCAGGTCGCCGTGCCGCCGACCGTCAGTCCCTCCAACAGCAAGGTCGGCTGACCAACCCCGGCAGGCACGCTCTGCCCGCCCTTGCCGCACATGCCGATGCCTTCGTCCAGCGCCCAGTCGTTGCCGATGCCGACCACCTTGGTCAGCGCGGTTGGGCCATCGCCGATCAGCGTTGCCCCCTTGATCGGATCGCCCAGCTTGCCATTCTCGACCCGGTACGCCTCGGTGCAGGAAAAAACGAATTTGCCCGACACGATGTCGACCTGACCGCCGCCAAAGCTTTTGGCGAAGATGCCGGACTTCATGCGCGACAACAATTCTTCCGGGTCGTCATTGCCGCCCTTGATGAAGGTGTTGGTCATGCGCGGCATAGGGCCATGGGCATAGCTTTCGCGGCGACCGTTGCCGGTGGGCTCAACCCCCATCAGCCGCGCGTTGAGCCGGTCCTGCATGTAACCGCGCAATATGCCATCCTCGATCAGGATATTCTCGCGCGTCGGGGTGCCTTCGTCATCGATGGATAGCGAACCGCGACGGTTGGCAATCGCGCCGTCATCGACGACGGTGACGCCGGGCGCGGCGACGCGCTCGCCAATGCGACCGGAAAAGGCGCTGGTCCCCTTACGGTTGAAGTCGCCTTCCAGCCCGTGGCCGATCGCTTCATGCACCAGCACGCCGGGCCAACCGGGACCGAGCAGCACGGTCATCTCGCCAGCGGGCGCAGCGACGGAGCGGAGATTGACCTGCGCCTGCGCCAGAGCCTCGTCGATGGCGCGATTCCAGACGGCAGGTTCCATCACCTGATCATAGAGATAGCGCCCGCCAATGCCGAAGCTGCCGGTTTCGCGGCGACCATCCTCTTCCAGGATCAGCGAGACGTTAAGCCGCACCAGCGGGCGGATGTCGGTGGCGGTAAAGCCGTCAGCGCGGACGATCTCAATCACCGACCAGCTTCCGGCCAGACTGACCGACACCTGCGCGACGCGCGGGTCGCGCGCGCGGGCAGCCGCGTCGATCGCGGCGCATAGCGTCACCTTCTCGGCAAAGGGGACGATCTCCAGCGGATTGGCGTCGGTATAGAGATGGCGGTTGGTGTGCTGGGGCGGCGGCGCGGGGGGAGCGGTTGCGGGATCGAGCAGGGTCAGCGTCTGGGCCGCTTTGCGGATAGCGGCCTCGCTGATGTCATTGGCATGGGCAAAGCCCGTCATTTCGCCCGATACGCCGCGCAGGCCGAACCCGGCATCCGTCGAATAATCGGCGGTTTTCAGCCGCCCATCGTCAAAGCCGAAACTCTCGCTCGCGCGATATTGCAGGTAAAGTTCGCCATCGTCGCAGCTTTTGAGCGCATCGGCGGTCAGGCGGCGTGCGCCGTCGGGATCAAGCAGGCCCGGGCGATAGAGAAGGCCACGGGCGTCGGTAAATTGGGCGGTCGGATCGGTCATGTCCCCGATATAGGGGCGACAGTAGCCAGGCCCAAAGGAAAAGTTAGAGGCTGGCGCCCGAAGCGATATCGGGCTTGCTGCCGATGTCGCCGGTGTCGGCGATGCTGCCGATTAGTACGAAGCGCCGATCGCAATAACCGCAATCGACATAACCATGTTCGTCGATTTCGAGAAACACGCGCGGATGGCCGAGCGCTGCGGGAATGTCGCCTGAACCGTCGCAGGAGACGCGGGATTTGGAGACTCGGATGATTTCAGGCGGCTGGATCATGATCGCGGACCTAGCAGCGGCGGCGCTGCGCTGCAATATGTGGTGAGCGCTTACATCAGCGGCAGGCGGGGTCTTTTGCAGGGCTGACCCTTGCTATCCTGCACGGCCTTGGCAGCGGGCCTCCAGTCGGCGCAATCGCTCGCCACCATCACCGCAAAGGGGGACAGCATCAGCAGGGCAGGCGCGATGGTGCCGCCAATAAGAGCTGCGAAAGGCATGGCCCGATGGTGCCGCAGTGATACTTGCTACAGGATGAACGATACGCAGGCGGTTTGATTGATGGTGCCCTCGCTTGCGCGAAACCAGTAGGGCAAAACTGGTGGGCGATGACGGGCTCGAACCGCCGACATTCTCGGTGTAAACGAGACGCTCTACCAACTGAGCTAATCGCCCGCTCCTGCGGAGAAGCGTCTATCTAGGGAAAAATGCCGGGGCGTCAAGCCGGGAGTCAGGCAGTGAGCAGTCGGCGGCTGGCGCCGAACCAGCGTGTCAGCGCTTCGGCGGCCTCATTGGCCAGTGCGATAAAGATGCGTCGGCCATCATGGGGATCGGCCTGCCGTTCGACCAGCCCCTTGTCGGTCAGCGTGCGAATCCAGCGCAAGGCGGTGGTCGGCGGCACGGCGGCGGCGATGCACAGGCTGGAAACGGAGACGCGCTCATGCTCCAGCCTGGCGGCCAGCAGGTCGAGCAGCATGTCCCAGGCCGGATCGGCAAACAGGTCGCCGGGCAGGAAATCGGCGCGAATGCGGCGTGCGCGCAGCAGGTCGCGGACCTGGGTGGCGCTGATCGGCGGAGCGTCCGGGCTGGCGACTTCGCTGCCGATCGGCGCGATCGCAGGCATACCGATATAATCGCTCGCCCGGTCCGCGATGCGCGGACCAAGATCGAAACTGGGCGCGGCGACGCCGCGCGGGCGCTGGGTCATAGCCTCGATCGTGCGGGCGAGGCGCCCGACCTCTTCGCTCAATTGCTGCAGGCGGGTGCTTTCGCCTTCGCGGGTGATTTCGTGCAATTTCTGGCCGGCGCTTTCATGCTTGGCAGCGGCCAGCAGGGCAGCGGCGACATCGGTCTGGTCGGGGTTGCACAACAACTGGGTGCGGGGATTGCGGACGCAGGCATAGGCAAGGTCCAGCGTTTCGATGCCCGCCAGCAGGATGATGGCCATGCCATTCTGGATTGCGACGGTTTCCAACTGGACGATCAGGTGATCAAGCGTCGGGTCTGGTCGCGGACAGAAGAGCATGACGATGTCGCAACCAACCTGGATGTCGAGCCTGAGCGGCGCGTCGGCCAGTGATACAATGTCGAGCAGACGCAGGCCCGCTGCCCGCGCCAATGCGACAGCCTCGTCCCCCCAAGCATCATCGGCGACGACCAGCAGACCGGGCCGTTCATCGCGTGCGCCGAACGGGGCGTCATAGTCGGGGGTAAAGGGGTCGACCGTCATCGCGTGGCTCCTGTGCCTGTTCTGTTCTGCACCTTATCGTTCCGACGCCGGGATGCAGCCCCTGCTTTCTCCGCAATGGAGGAAGGCGTCGGGGACTGATCGGCCGGACCTGATCATTGGTTCCATATTCTCGCCATTATGGGGCTTTGGCTTGACGAGATTTGCATCCGAAATGGAGTCATCTGGTACGATCACACCGCCGTGGCGCGGGCGAAGGCGATGTAGAGTGTGCGCAGTCGCATCGCGACCGGGCCGGGGGTGCCGGTGCCGATGGTCTGGCCGTCGATGGTGACGACCGACTGGCACAGGGTCGAGGCGCTGGTGATGAACGCTTCTTTCGCGGCCAGCGCTTCTGCGACGCTGAAAGGGCGGCGGATGACGGCCAGACCGCTTTCGACGGCCAGCGCGGTCAGCGCGTCGCCGGTGCAGCCTGCCAGCACCGCCTGGCTGTAGGGGCGGGTGACGATGCCTTCGCCGGTGACGATGAAGGCGGTGGAGGACGCGCCTTCGGTCACGAAGCCGTCCTCGACCAGCCAGGCTTCCTGTGCGCCCGCGTCGCGCGCGGCCTGTTTGGCCATCGCCTGCGCCAGCAATCCGGTGCTTTTGATGTCGCGCCGTTTCCAGCGCAGGTCGGGCATCGTGGCAACCGCGATGCCGGTCGTGACGGCAGGGACATGGAGAATGGGTTTGTCCTGCACGAACAGGAACAGGGTCGGCGCGGTATCGGGCGACGGCAGGAAGTCGCGCGTTGCGTCCGCGCCACGGGTCAGCTGAAGATAGACGAGACCTTCATTCAGCGCGTTGCGGGCGACGAGCTGCTTTTGCACCGCCTCAATTTCGGCAAGGTTTATGGGCAGGGCGATGCCAAGCGCGGCGGCGGAACGTTGCAGTCGGGCGAGATGGCTGGCGCTGTCGATCAGCTTGCCATCGATGACCGCCGCGACCTCATAAATGCCATCGGCAAACAGGAAGCCGCGGTCCAGCGGTGAGATCCGCGCGTCTGCAAGCGGTAGAAAAGCACCGTTGAGATAGGCGATCGACATGAAGCGGGGCATTTCCTTAGGCGATGAGACCCCTGCTTTTGCCGGTCGGGCGGGCAGGGTCAAGCGGCTTGGCGTCGCATATCACGCTGTTGCGGCGGGAAGGGCGGACGCGGAACTTCGCTAAATTCGCCCATATCGCGCATGGGAAATTGACGCAAAGTCGGTCGTCCGCCGGTGCGGGCAGGGGGTGGGGTGGACGATGAAAAGGAGCCGGGTGTGAATATATCAGGAGCGGATAGTGTAGGACAGCGGACCGATTTTGTGCGTCATTGACGCATGCGCCAATGGCGCATATATTGCTACCATGAGCCGTTTGCAAACCGTCGTGGAATTGCCTGAATTTCTGCGACGGGCCAAAGCGATCCTGTCCGATGAGGAGCGCGCCGCGCTGGTGAACTATATCGCGGCCAACCCGGAAGCAGGCGTCTCTCTGGGCGGCGGGTTGCGCAAGGTTCGCATCGCCCGCGCAGGCGGCGGTAAAAGTGGGGGATACCGGACTATCCACCTATTCGGCGGCGGGCATGTGCCGATCTTTCTGATCACGCTGTTCGCCAAGAATGAAAAGGATAATTTGAGCCGTGCCGAGCAGGCGGAACTGGTCGCGCTGGGCAAGGCTCTGCTGGCTTTTTATGGAGACAGGCAATGAGCGCCTATGAAACGATCCGTCAGGGATTGGACGAAGCACTGGCCTTTGCGCAGGGACAGGATGTGGACGCGCGGGTGCATCAGGTAGCGGTGCGCGATGTCGATGTTGCGGCGATCCGGGCCAGCACCGGCCTGTCGCAAGGGGCGTTCGCGCGCAGCATCGGCGTCGCGCGTGGCACATTGCTCAACTGGGAACAGGGCCGTCGCCGCCCCACCGGCCCGGCGCAAGTGCTGCTGGCGATGATCGCCAAGCGGCCTTCGCTGGTGGAGGAGTTGTTGGGGTGAATTAAGCCGCCTTGCCCTGCAACGCTTTCTGCCGCCGCCGTTGTACCGATGAGCCTATGCCCATCGCCTCACGATATTTCGCCACGGTGCGCCGCGCTATGTCCATGCCTTTGGCGCGCAGCAGGTCGACCAGCGTGTCGTCGGACAGGATGGCATGGGGTTCTTCGGCGGCGATCAGCGCCTTGATATGGCTTTTGACTGCCTCAGCCGAGACCGCACCGTCGCCTTCGGCATTGGCGACGCCGCTCGTGAAGAAATATTTGAGCTCGAACTGGCCGCGCGGACAGGACAGATATTTGTTCGACGTCACCCGGCTGACGGTGGATTCGTGCATTGCGATGGCGTCCGCGACGGTGCGCAGCGTCAGCGGTTTGAGGTGCGCGACGCCCTTGCGGAAAAAATCCTCCTGACAACGGACGATTTCGCTGGCCACCTTGATGATCGTTTTCTGGCGCTGGTCCAGTGCCTTCACCAGCCAGTTGGCGCTGGCCAGGCAATCGGCGAGCCATGCCTTGGCGCTCTTGTCCTGTTTGCCCGACGCCAGTTCGACATAATAATTGCGGTTGATGAGGACGCGGGGCAGCGTGGCGCTGTTAATCTCGATCGCCCAGCCGTCCGCGGTAGGCCGCACGAACAGGTCTGGCGTGACGGGCGCGGCGCGATCGCTGGAAAAGCGCAGACCGGGCTTTGGGTCATAGCTGCGCAGTTCGCGGATCATGTCCGCCATATCCTCTTCATCCACGCCGCAGATACGGCGCAACTGGGGCAGCGCGCCGCGCGCCAGCAGATCCAGATTGGCGAGCAGTCGCGCCATGCAGGGATCGTGGCGGTCGGCTTCCTTGGCTTGCAGCGCCAGACATTCGGATAGCGACCGCGCGCCAACCCCGGTGGGGTCGAAGCCATGGATGACGCCCAGCACCCGTTCCACCTCGCACAGCGGCAGGCCGAGCGCATGGGCGGTTTCCAGAAGATTGGCCTCCAGATAGCCCGCCGGGTCGATCTGGCCGATCAGTTGGCCAGCGACGATCAGGTCCATGCCCGACAAAGCGGCGCGGGCCTGATCCATCAGATGTTCCTGAAGGCTGGGTTCGGGATTGGCGAAACTGTCGAAATCTACCGCTTCGCCGCTGCCGCCCGTCAGCGCGTCCATGCCGCTGCCGGAGGCGCTACTCGTGCCATGGGCGCTGGCCATGCGATCGCCGGGGCCATCGTCGATAAAGGTTTCGGCACCATAATCGACGTCGAGCGGGGAATCGCTGGCGCCCAGTCCCTGACCGATCAGATCGTCGCTCGACCCGGTTTCGGCGGCAAGCGCGGGGCGTTCCACATCCCGGTCTATGCCATCGGGCGCGGGCAGGTCGTCGGGCGCGCTGCCACTGTCGAGCAGCGGATTTTTCTCCAGCTCACCAGCGACGAACGCATCGATCTCCAGATTGGAAAGCGCCAGCAGCTTGATCGCCTGCTGGAGCTGCGGCGTCATCACCAGCGACTGGCTTTGCCGGATGTCGAGGCGTGGACCGAGCGCCATCAGACCATAGCTGCGTCATGAATGGGAGTGCGCGCCGCCATCATGTCAAAGCGAGGCT
>NZ_BARE01000067.1 GCF_000367345.1 Sphingobium xenophagum NBRC 107872 | reverse complement strand
CCCGGTCATCATCGGCACGTCCGCTTCCAATCACGATGGAATCACATTCGAACGGCGAGAGGCGACGCTGAGCGGCAATGCCTCGCCCATCGAGCCACGCTCTACCCCACGCCTGTCCTACAACCCCATACCTCTGATAAAGTCGCCTTGGCTCTTTCCACCGTCAGCCCACACGCCAGCATCGCGCACAACAAAATTACAAATGTAGGAAATCCTATGTCCGATTTACCGGGAAATATGCGAAGTTAAGCGCTGCATTTCCTATTTTCGGCCACCCGGATCAGCGCCAGCCACAACGAAAAAGGGCGGCGCCTCGCGGCACCGCCCTCTATCTTTCAACCCGGAAACCCGCGTTTATTTCGGGGCCAGCACCATCAGCATCTGGCGGCCTTCCATGCGGGGATAGGCTTCGACCTTGGCGACTTCGGCGACATTTTCCGCGACGCGCTGGAGCAGGGCCATGCCGAGTTGCTGGTGGCTGAGTTCGCGGCCACGGAAGCGCAGGGTGATCTTCACCTTGTCGCCGTCGCCGATGAAGTCATGCACCTTCTTCATCTTCGTATCATAGTCATGATCGTCGATGTTCGGACGCATCTTGATCTCTTTGAGTTCCTGCGTCTTTTGCGTCTTGCGGGCGATATTCGCCTTTTTCTGGGCTTCGTATTTGAACTTGCCGATGTCCAGAAACTTGCAGACCGGCGGGTCGGCATTGGGCGATACTTCGACCAGGTCCAGCCCAACATCGGCTGCCTGTTCGATCGCTTCCTGCGTAAACATCACACCCAGATTTTCGCCTTCATCATCGATCACGCGCACCTTGGGCACGGTGATGAATTCATTATAGCGAGGGCCGGACTTCGGCGGCGGCGCCAGCGGGCGGCGCATCATCGGGGGACGTATAGCAGTATCTCCTATGGTCGTTGCAAAAACGAGTGGCTCTTAGCGGCTTTTTGGCAAAGCGCAAAGGGGTCCGCGACCCTCAATCAAGGAATCACGAACCCTGTGGCCTTGCAGCCTCTATAGCATATCGGGTGCGCGGGCCTCATTTGCAAGGCGCGAAATCGCCTCATCGAGCGAAAGGAAGCTCTGCCCCTCGCTGCCCAGCACGCGCAGCGCGACCTTGCCTTCCTCCGCCTCGCGCCGGCCAACGACCAGCAGGTTGGGCACCTTGGCCAGGCTATGTTCGCGCACCTTGTAATTGATCTTCTCGTTGCGCAGGTCCGCTTCGGCCCGGATGCCCGCCGCGCGCAGCTTCGCCAGCACATCACCCGCATACTCGTCCGCGTCCGACACGATGGTCGCGACGACGGCCTGCACCGGCGCGAGCCAGGCCGGGAAGCGGCCGGCATAATGTTCGATCAGAATGCCGATGAAGCGTTCATAGCTGCCGAAAATGGCGCGGTGGAGCATGACGGGGCGATGGCGTTCGCCATCTTCGCCGACATAAGAGGCGTCGAGCCGTTCGGGCAGCACCCGGTCCGACTGGATCGTGCCGACCTGCCAGGTCCGGCCAATCGCATCGGTCAGGTGCCATTCCAGCTTTGGCGCATAGAAAGCGCCTTCGCCCGGCAATTCCTCCCAGCCGAACTCCGGCGTGTTGAGGCCCGCGGCGGCGACGGCGGCGCGCAACTCATTCTCCGCCTTGTCCCACATCTCTTCGCTGCCGAACCGCTTTTCGGGGCGCAGCGCCAGCTTGATCGAGTAGGTGAAGCCGAAATCCTTGTAGATGCGGTCGGCCAGCGCGCAGAAGGCGCGGACTTCCTCGACAATCTGGTCCTCGCGGCAGAAGATATGCGCGTCATCCTGGGTGAATTGCCGCACCCGCATCAGCCCGTGCAGCGCGCCATGCGGCTCGTTGCGGTGGCAGCAGCCATTTTCGTACAGGCGCATCGGCAGGTCGCGATAGCTTTTGATCCCCTGGCGGAAGATCAGCACATGCGCCGGGCAGTTCATGGGTTTGAGCGCCATCCAGTCGGCATCGTCCGACACCAGCGGGCCTTCATCGTCGACATTGGGCACTTCGTCGGGGATGACGAACATATTTTCGCGATATTTGCCCCAATGGCCCGACGTTTCCCACTGACGCGCGTCCATCACCTGCGGCGTCTTGACCTCGCGATAGCCCGCATCGTCGATCGCGCGGCGCATATAGGCTTCCAGCTGACGCCAGATCAGATAGCCCTTGGGGTGCCAGAACACGCTGCCATGCGCTTCCTGTTGCAGGTGGAACAGGTCCATCTCCGCGCCGAGCTTGCGATGGTCGCGCTTGGCTGCTTCTTCGAGGCGCGTCAGATGTTCGGCCAGCTGCTTCTTGTTGAGCCAGCCAGTGCCGTAGATGCGGCTGAGCATCGCATTGTTCTGGTCGCCGCGCCAGTAAGCGCCCGACACCCGTGTCAGCTTGAAGGCGGACGGATCGAGCCGCCCGGTCGAGGCAAGATGCGGGCCACGGCACATGTCATACCAGCCGTCACCGCTATGATAGACGGTCAGTTCCTCGCCCTGCGGCAGTTCGGCGGCCCACTGCGCCTTGAACGTCTCGCCCGCCGCCTGCCACTGCGCGATCAGCGTGTCGCGGGCGATGACTTCGCGGCGCAACGGCTTGTTGGCGGCGATGATCTCCCGCATTTTCGCCTCGATCGCGGGCAGATCCTCGTCCGTGAAAGGGCCACGGTCGGGGTTGGGCGCGAAATCATAATAAAAGCCATCGTCGGTCGACGGGCCAAAGGTGATCTGCGTGCCGGGAAACAACGCCTGCACCGCTTCGGCCAGGACATGGGCAAAATCATGCCGCGCCAGTTCCAGCGCGTCGGCCTCATCCTTGGCCGTCACCAGCGCCAGCGTCGCGTCCTGCTCCAGCGGGCGGTTGATGTCGCGCAATTCGCCATCGACCCGCGCCGCAATCGCCGCCTTGGCCAGCCCCGGTCCGATCGCCGCTGCAATATCCGCCGGGGTAGTACCGGGCGCTACTTCGCGCACGTTACCGTCGGGCAGAGTGATTTTGAGCATGGCGGACACAGGATTTCCTTGAAAGGCAAAGCATGGCGCGGCCACAAATGCCGCGCCTTCCCCATAAATGGGCGGTCCAGCCTGTCAAGGGAAGGGGAGGCGTCAGGCGATAAGCAGCCGTGCCTCATCACCCGTCGCCTGCATGAAGCCGACAGGTCCGCCGACATCGACGCCGGGCGGCAGCGCGTCCGCCGCTATGCCGCACAGCGCCAGGCCGCTCTGGCAGGCGCTGATCGTGACGCCCAGCGCCTGCGCCTCGGCCAGGACGGTGGCGAGGTCGGGCAGGCCCGCCGCCTGGTGTGCGGCATCCTGTGGCGCGATGACAGGGGTGCGGAGCAGGGCGACGGCATCAAGTTGCAGGAACAGCGCCGCCGCTCCGCCCAGCGCCGCCTGCGCACTGGCCAGCATCAGCGCGCCGCGCAGCCGTTCAGCGTCAGCGGTGGTGACGATAATCCTTAAGGGACGCATAGTTGCACGGCGCAGGCCGGGCAGGCGGGATCTTTGGGAACGTCCAGCGTGCGGAAACGCATGGAGAGCAGGTCAGCGATCAGCAGCCGCCCGGCCATGTCGGCGCCGAACGGCACGAGGGCGCGGATCACCTCCAGCGCGGCAAGGCTGCCCATCGCCCCGGTCAGCGCGCCGATGACGCCGGTTTCGGCGCAATTGCGCTCCGGTGCGTCCTGCGCTTCGCCGACCAGGCAGCGATAGCAGGGTTTGTTCGCTTCCCAGCCGCGATAGGTGGCGATCTGCCCCTCGAACGGGCCGACCGCGGCGGAGACGAGCGGTATGCGCAACCGTTGCGCGGCGTCGGCGACCGCCAGTCGGGTCGTGAAACTGTCGCTGCCATCCAGCACGACGTCCGCATCGCGCAGCATCAGCGCCGCATTGTCCGCATCGATCCGCCCGTTGATCGGGATCAGCTTGACGTCCGGGTTCAGTCGCGCGACCGCTGCCATCGCGACTTCCGCCTTGGGCGCGCCGACATCCTGCGTACCGAACATCACCTGCCGTTGCAGGTTGGACAGCGCCACCATGTCATCGTCGATCACGCGGATGGTGCCGACACCGGCGGCGGCGAGATAAAGGATCGCCGGGCTGCCAATGCCGCCCGCACCGATCACCGCGACGTCCGCCGACAGCAGCCGCGCCTGTCCCGCGCCGCCAATCTCCTTGAGCACGATATGGCGGGCATAGCGGTCGAGCTGGTCGTCGCTGAGCGTCATGGCGCGTCGGACCAGAGGAAGCGCACTTGCGACCGCATCCAGACCGGGCCTGCCGGGCGATTGTCATCGGCGGTTTCGCGGGCCGTGCCGATGGTGCGACCGTCCACCGTCACAGGCTTTGTCACGACCTGGCCCTTGGTGCGGAAGGAATTGCCCAAAGTGTTGAGGATGCGGCGGCTCACGAAATTCTCGACGTCCGGGCAATTGGCGTTGACCGGCGCGATCTTCAGCGGCTTCCCCTCCTCCGACAGCAGGAACAGGACGTCGATCTCCAGCAGGTTCGACCCTTCATAGGGCACCGCGCCACGACATTTGCCGCGCCGATACAGTTTGGCGACATCTTCCGACCAGCGCGGCGAAATCTTGCGCCCCAGCCAGCCCTCGATAACGGGCACGCTCGTCAGATCCTGCGGCATTGGCGGCAGGGCATCGGCCACCGGGGTGGTCGCCAGCATCAGCGAAAGCAGCATCGTCATCGCGTATCACACTCCTGTCGAACCAAAGCCGCCCTGTCCCCGCGCGGTGTCATCCAGCATATCGACCTCGGTGAAGCTGGCAAGCTGGACCGGGGCGACGACTAATTGGGCAATGCGGTCGCCGCGCTGGATGGGGAAGGGGGTATCGCCCAGATTGATGAGGATGATCTTCAATTCGCCGCGATAGTCGGCGTCGATGGTGCCGGGCGTGTTGGGCAGGCTGATGCCATGCTTGAGCGCCAGGCCGGAGCGGGGGCGGACCTGCACCTCATAGCCTTCGGGAATTGCCATCGCAAAGCCCGTGGCCACGGCATGGCGTCCACCCGGCGGCAGCAACAGTTCCTCCGCCGACACCACGTCCATGCCCGCCGCATGGGCGGTGGCATAGGCAGGGACCGGCAGGCCCGCGCCATGAGGCAGGCGCTTGAGCTGAATTTCAATCGGAGCGAGAGGAGAGGACATCGGCGACCTTTGCGATTAATTTGTCTGCGACCTCGCCCTTGGGCAGGGCAGGCCAGGTTTCGATGCCGGACGTGGTGACGATCTGAACCGTGTTGGCGTCACCGCCCATCACATCGCCCGACACGTCGTTGGCGACGATCCAGTCCGCGCCCTTGCGCGCCAGCTTGGCCTGCGCATGGCCCGCGATATTCTGGGTTTCGGCGGCAAAGCCGATGAGCAGCGCAGGGCGCTGTGCGTGACGGCCAAGCGTCGCAAGAATGTCCGGGTTTTCGACCAGCGCCAGCGGAACAGGCTGGCCGGAGCCATCCTTTTTCAGCTTCTGGTCGGCGGCGTCCGCTGTGCGCCAGTCGGCGACGGCGGCGACCATGATCGCGGCGTCAGCGGGCAGCGCCTGTTCGACGGCGCTCAGCATTTCGCGCGCGGTCTGCACGTCGATGCGGGTGACGCCTTCGGGCGTGGGCAGATGGACCGGGCCAGCGATCAGCGTCACGCGCGCACCGGCCCGCGCGGCGGCTGTGGCGATGGCAAAGCCCTGCTTTCCCGACGATCGATTGGCGATGTAGCGCACCGGGTCGATCGGTTCGTGCGTCGGCCCGGCCGTGATCAGGATATGGCGACCGGCCAAATGAACGCCGTTCGTTTCGAGCGCAGTCGAGACACGCTGCGCATCCGCCGCAAAATCCGGCTGTCCGGACAGGGGATCATCCTGCTTGGGCAAGGCCAGCAGCCGCTCCACCTCCGCGACGATCCGCTCAGGGTCGGGCAGTCGCCCGGTGCCATATTCGCCGCACGCCATCTCGCCATCGTCGGGCGTCATGATATGGACGCCATCGGCCCGGAGCCGCTCCAGATTGCGCTGGGTCGCGCGGTGGTGCCACATCCGCACATTCATGGCAGGCACCGCCAGCACTGGCTTGTCGGTCGCCAGCAACAGGGTGGTGGCGAGGTCATCGGCAATGCCGTTCGCCATCTTGGCCAATATATTGGCGGTTGCTGGCGCGACCACGACCAGATCGGCCTGACGGCTCAATTGAATATGGCCGATTTCCTGTTCGTCCTTCAGGTTGAACAGGTCGGTAAAGACCGGATTTTCGGTCAGCACCCCCAGCGACAGGGGCGTCACGAATTGCTGCGCCGACTCCGTCAGCACCGCCCGCACGCTAACCCCGCTCTTGCGCAGCAGGCGGACGAGTTCGAGCGACTTATAGGCCGCGATGCCGCCGGAGATGATGAGGAGGATGCGAGGGGTCATTCGATGAGACTATCCAGTTCGGTACGGCACAGCGCCTGGAGTGCGTCCAGTTTGGTCGTTGCCGTGTCCCATATGCGCCAGGGTATGATCGCTGGATAGTCGTGGCTGATAACATTGCGCATCTGGTAAATAGCGGCCCATGGCAGGGCTGGGTGCCGCGCCTTGATGTCCGCAGACAGCTTATGGGCTGCCTCGCCAATATGGAGCAGACGAAAGGAAGTCAGGTCGATCTCATCCTGATCGCGCAGGAATGCCTCTTCTGTCACCCTCGTCAACCGACGGCGGATATGGTCGATGAGTTCGACGATCAACTCCAGTCGATCAATGTCGCGATTGAGAGCCACGCTCAGAAGATAGCCACCATGTCCGATTCCGCCGCTGCGCGGATTCGGGGTCTCATCGCGACACGCTCGACGAGATCGACCGGACATTGCGTGAAGTCTGCGAGCCGCAACTGCACGTCGATAAATTCGAGCAGGCCCATCCGGCTGTTGCTGTCGATCTCGCACATCAGATCAATGTCGGAATCCGCGCGCGCATCGCCCCGCGCCACGGAGCCGAACAAGGCGAGCGAAGTAATCCCCGCAGCGCGCAGTTCGGCCTCATGCGGCTTGATCCGGGCAATGGCTTCCTCGCGGGTCATAGCGATGAAGATAATAGCAATGTCGCCCCGACGCCAGCCGCCGCAGCCAGCACCGCCACCAGGGCGTAGCGCCAGCCGCCGCCCACGCGGATCAGCTTCACTTCGGTCAGTGGCGGTGGAGGCGGTGCGCCGCCCTTCTCCGGGAAGGCGTCCTCGATCCTGCGGATGAGGCCGGGCAGGCGTTGCAGGGTGCGCCAATTTTCGATCAGCGTGTCGGCGACCTTCGCCTCCGGCCCCAGTTCGTCGCGCAGCCAGTTCTTCACATAGGGGCCGCTGGTTTCCCACAGGTTGATGTCGGGATCGAGCGAGGTTGCCACGCCTTCGACCATCACCATCGTCTTTTGCAGCAGCAGCAGGTGCGGCTGGGTCTGCATGTCGAAATCGCGGGTGATGGCGAACAGGCCGTCCAGCATCCCGCCGACCGACAATTCGCGTACCGGCTTGCCGCGCATCGGTTCGCCCACCGCGCGCAGGGCGGTCGCGAACTCGGCGATATTATGATGGGCAGGCACATATTGCGCCTCGAAATGGATTTCCGCGACGCGCTTGTAATTGCCGGTAATCAGCCCGTAGAGAATCTCCGCCAGCCACATGCGCGCGCGCCGGTCGATCCGCCCCATGATGCCGAAATCGATCGCGACGATGTCGCCATCGGGACAGACGAACAAATTGCCCTGATGCATGTCGGCGTGGAAGAATCCTTCCGCGATCGCCTGCCGCAGGAAGGCGTTGACCAGCCGCGCGGCCAGTGCGGGCAGATCATGCCCCGCCGCGATCAGCGCTTCCCGATCGGCAATCTTGATGCCGTCGATCCAGGCCATCGTCATGACCTTGCCGGTCGTGCGGTCCCAATCGATCGCGGGCACGCGATAGCCCGGTTCGGCAACCATCGCTTCGGCCAGTTCCGACGCGGAGGCCGCTTCCCGCCGCAAGTCCAGCTCGCGCGCGGTCCAGCGCTTCATATTGGCGATGACCAGGCGCGGGCGCAGCCGGGCGATCTCGCCGCCCAGTTGCTCGACATGAGCCGCCGCCCATTCATAGGTCTGTATGTCGCGGTTGAACTGGTCGATGACGCCGGGCCGGATCACCTTGACCGCGACGTCGCGCCCGTCGGTGGTCAGCGCGCGATGGACCTGCGCGATGGAGGCCGCGCCGACCGGCTGTTCATCGAAGCGGGCGTAGATCTGCTCCAGCGGCTTGCCGAAACTCGCCTCTATCTCGGCCTGGATCGTGGCGAAGGGAACCGGCGGAAGCGCGTCCTGCAGGCGCAGCAGATCCAGCGCCGCGGCTTCCCCCACCAGATCGGGGCGGGTCGCCAGCGTCTGGCCCAGCTTGATAGCGGCAGGGCCGATCGACTGGAACGCATCGGCATAGCGCGGCTGTTTGGGCACGCGCGCGCCGAAACGTGCCAGCCGCACCAGCCGCCGCACGGGCGCGGGCGTCAGCGGATCGCGCTCGATCCCGCGCAACGCGCCATGACGCGCCAAAGTGCGGCCCCATTTCAGGAGCCGCCAGATATGGGTGATGTGGGCGGTCATGCCGGGATCAAATCTTCCAGCCCGAATGGATCGCCACCAGCCCGCCCAGGATCGGCTCGACCTTCGTGTTCACGAACCCGGCATCGCGAATCATGCCCTCGAACTTGGGCATGGGGGGGAAGCGGCGGATCGATTCGATCAGATAGCGATAGCTGTCGGCGTCATTGGCGAACAGCTTGCCCAGTTGCGGAACCAGCTTGTGCGAATAGACGTCATAGACGTCCGAAAAGCCCGGCCAGGTCGTTGTGGAAAATTCCAGGCAGAAAAACCGCCCGCCGAATTTGAGTACCCGATGGGCTTCGGCCAGTGCCTTGTCGATATGGGTGACGTTGCGGATGCCAAAGGCGATCGTATAGGCGTCGAAACTGCGGTCGGCGAAGGTCAGTTCCTCTGCATTCTGTTCCGACCAGATCAGGCCATCCAGCCCCTTTTTCTGCGCCCGCTCCATGCCCACGCCCAGCATTTCGGGGTTGATGTCCGACACGGTGACGTTGGCGCCATGTTTATGCATGCGAAAGGCGATGTCGCCAGTGCCGCCGGCCATGTCCAGTATCGCCTCATGGGGCCGGGGCTTCACCCGGCTGACGAACTGGTCCTTCCACAGCCGGTGCGCGCCCATCGACATGGCGTCGTTCATCAGGTCATATTTGCCCGCGACATTGGAAAAGACCGCACGGACCATGCCCTGTTTTTCGGCGGCATCGACGTCCCGATAGCCAAAGGATGCTGTTTCGCTCATGGGATGATCCTCTAGACAGAGATTGCGCGTCGTTCCAGCCAAGAAGCTGGGAATTGGCAACGGCTTTGCCTAGATGTCCTTCATGCCAGAGCTTCCCGAAGTCGAAACCACCGTAGCAGGCCTGCGATCCGTGCTGGAGGGCGCGGTTCTTACCCGTGTCGAGCCACGCCGGGCGGACCTGCGCTTTCCCATTCCCGTCGACCTGCGCCAGCGGCTGACCGGCGCGACGGTGACGGCGCTCACCCGCCGCGCCAAATATGGGCTGATCGCTACCGACCGGGGCGACATGATGATATTTCACCTTGGCATGTCCGGGCGCTGGCGGGTGGACCCCAGCGAAATCGGCACCCATGATCATCTGATTCTGGAAACCGGGGCGGGGCGGTTGCTGGCGCTCAACGATCCGCGCCGCTTCGGTTCGGTCGATCTGGTGCGCAGCGATGCGTGGGAAACCTATCGCCCCTTCACCCGGATGGGGCCGGAGCCGCTGGGGCCGGATTTCGACGCAGCGGCGCTGGCGCGCGCGCTCGATGGCAAGGCGACGTCGATCAAGGCCGCGCTGCTCGACCAGCGAATCGTGGCCGGGCTTGGCAATATCTATGTGTGCGAAGCGCTCAACATGGCGGGCATCGCGCCGACCCGCGCGGCGGGCAGGATCAGCCGGGCGCGCCTGGCGCTGCTGGTCGATGCGATTCGGACGGTGCTTGGGGCAGCCATCGTCGCTGGCGGATCGACGCTGCGCGATTATGCCCGGCCCGACGGGGAATTGGGCTATTTTTCCAAGCAATGGCGCGTCTATGGCCGCGAAGGGGAGGCATGCCCATGTGGCGGCACGGTACAGCGCCGGGTGGATGGCGGGCGATCGACCTTTTTCTGCCCGAAATGCCAGAAGTAGGATGCCGCCCACTGGTTGACGGCTGGAATGAACCGCTGTAAGGCGCGCACCTTCATGAGGCGGGTTGGCGAGTCCGACTGGTCTCTTTTCATATATTGACGAGAACCGAGGACTCTAAATGGCCAATACGCCGCAAGCCAAGAAGCGCATCCGCCGCAACGAACGTCGCGCTGCCATCAATGGCGCCCGCATCAGCCGGATCCGCACCCTGGTGAAGAAGGTGGAAGCCGCGCTTGCCACCGGTGACAAGGAAGCGGCCGCGACCGCGCTTCAGACCGTGCAGCCTGAACTGGCGCGCGGCGTTGCCCGTGGCGTGCTGCACAAGAACACCGCCGCGCGCAAGTTTGGCCGCCTGACCAAGGCTGTCAGCGCGCTCGGCTGAACCTGTCCGGGTCAGTAACGGTACAAAAAGGCCCGCCCCCATCATCGGGGCGGGCTTTTTGTCGTTTCGCCACGTCCGTCACGGACCAGTCATAATGCAGACACGCGCATTTCCGGCGATTCGACGCATTGCGGCATAGTGGTAGCGATATAAATTACTGAAAAAGAACGATAATTTCATTGTCCTTCATTTTCCGCGGGTTTGCTGAGTCAACGGCTTTATTTCATTTTTTTGAATGGCCGCGCCCTTGATCCCACCCTGCACCCCTGTCTATTTTTGAAATCCGGCCGCCATCGAATCACCTTTTGGCGGTCGTCTTGTGACTGGTTGACGCATCATACTCGGCAAAGCGGGGGCTTTTCCGATCGGGTGTCGTGCGTGTTTTTTCCTGCCCATAACCGGGGGGCAGCGGGTAGGGTCGGCGAAGTCTATGAAGGATCATGCGTTAGTGACGGCTTGGGAGAATGGAGAGGGACGCCAGGCTGATTCCGGCCTGGAGGCCGCCTGGGCCGCTATCCGTGCCGGGCTGCGCCGCGATATTGGCGCGCGCATGTTCGACCAGTGGCTGAAGCCGGTGCGGCTGGGCGACTATTGCCCCGAATCGCAGACACTCGACCTGCTCGTCGCCACCGATTTCAGCGCCAATTTCGTGTCCGGCCAATTTGGCGATCGGCTGCGCATGGCGTGGCGCGCGGCCAATGTCGGCGTGCGCGAAGTCCGTCTGCACCGTGCCGCCGATGCGACAGGCCCGCGCCTGCTGGAAGTCGTTCGGGTCGAGTCGACGGTTGCGCCCGCGCCGCAGCCGGTCGCCTCCAATTTTCAGCCGCGTCACGCCTTTGCCGACTTCGTCACCGGTGACAGCAACCGGCTGGCCTGCTCGGCGGCGCTTGCCATGGCGGGGGAGGCGGAACCGCGTTTCAGCCCGCTTTTCATCCATGGCGGGACCGGGCAGGGCAAAACCCATTTGCTCCATGCCATCGCCCGCGCCTTTTCCGATCATTCGCCTGCCGCGCCGGTCCTCTACATGTCGGCCGAACGCTTCATGGTGGAATTCGTCAACGCGATGCGCGCCAATGAAACCATGGCGTTCAAGGCGAAGCTGCGCGCAGCCCGCCTGCTGCTGATCGACGATATTCAGTTCATCGCGGGTAAGGGATCGACGCAGGAGGAATTTCTCCACACGATCAACGACCTCATCGATTCGGGCGCGCGCATCGTCGTAACGGCGGATCGTCCGCCCCAGCGGCTCGAATCGATCGACGCGCGCATCCTGTCGCGCCTCGCGGGTGGGCTGGTCGCCGACATATTGCCGGCCGATCTCGACCTGCGCCTCGCCATATTGGAGGCCAAGCGTGCCGTGGCGGGCGATCCGCCGGTCCCCGACGCGGTGATCGATTTCCTGGCCCGCTCGATCCGGTCGAACGTCCGCGAACTGGAGGGCGCCTTCAACAAGCTGGTCGCCTATGGCCAGTTGACGGGGCGCGCGATCGACCTGGACTTTGCGCAGGGGATGCTGGCTGATGCCGTGCGTGCCAATGCCCGGCGCATCACGGTGGATGAAATCCAGAAGCTGTGCGCAGCCCATTACAAGATCGACGCATCGGAAATGCGGTCCAAGCGACGCGCCCGCGCCGTCGCCCGCCCGCGTCAGGTCGCCATGTATCTGGCCAAGAAGATGACGCCGCGTTCGCTGCCGGAAATCGGCCGTATCTTTGGCGGGCGCGACCACAGCACCGTCATCCACGCCGTCCGCACGATCGAGGGGCTGCGCGAAAGCAATCCCGACATCGACGCCGACGTGCGCGCGCTGCTGCGCCAGCTGGAGGGGTGATCGGCGCGCACAGGGCGTAGGTAGGTTGTGTCCCCGCGCAGGCGGGAACACACTTTCGGATCAAGTATCGAGACTCTAGACTAAGGGCATGATTCGCGCCCTGCTCCTCCTCCTCGTCGCCCTCCTGCCTTTGCCTGCCATTGCGCAGGATGATGTCCGCGTCGCGCTCGATACGACAGCGGGGCGTATCGTGGTGGCTGTCCATGCCGACAAGGCGCCGATTACCGCCGCCAACTTCCTGGCCTATGTCGATGGCAAGCGTCTCGATGGCACGAATTTCTATCGCGGCGTCGGCGCGGCGGACTATGGGTTCGTCCAGGGTGGGGCGCAAAATGATCCCAAGCGGCTGCTGCCGCCGATCAAGCATGAACCGACGACGCTGACGGGCCTGACCCATGATGATGGCGCGCTGTCGATGGCGCGCTATGCGCCAGGCAGCGCGACCGCCGACTTTTTCATCGTGCTGGGGAAGATGCCCGGCATGGACGCGCACCCGGAGGCGGCTGGCGACAATCAGGGCTTTGCCGTGTTCGCCCATGTGGTCGAGGGGCTGGACGTGGTAAAAGCCATCCTGACCGCGCCCAAATCCGCGACCGCCGGGGAAGGGGTGATGAAGGGGCAGATGCTCGAAACCCCAGTTAAGATCCTCACGGCGCGGCGGGTGCCGTAAGCAGAGCTATGGTGTTCCCGCGCAGGCGGGAACCCAGTCCCGCCCACCGAACGGGGCTCCCGCCTGCGCGGGAGCACGTCGTGGCTATTCGCCGACCTCACCCTGCTGGTCCACAATCCGCGCGACCGCCATATCCGCTGTTACATTGCCGACGGTGCGGAAAATGTCGGGTACCGTTTCGACGGCCAGCAGCAGCGGCAGTGCCTCCACCGGCACGCCCATGGCCAGGCAGATGGGACCGGTGGTGGTGAAGAAGGTGATCTGGCTGGGCAGGCCGACCGCTGCCAGGCTGACGATCGCGGCGACCAATATGCCCATCACCAGCTGCGTCGGCCCCAGCGCCACGCCGTTCATCGCCGCCACATATAGGGCCACGCCCAGATTGGCGGGCGGGCTGGTGATGCGGAACAGGGATATGGCAAGCGGCAGGACGATCGAGCGGCTGGTCTCCCTTACCGCCAGCGGCCCGTCGCTCGCCTGGATCATCGCGGGCAGCGACGCGATCGAGCTTTGGGTCGAAAAGGCGATGGCCTGAGCGGGCAGGGCAGCACGCGCGAATCGGCCCGGTCCGATCCGGCCCAGCAGCACCGCCAGCGGATAGACCAGCAGCGTCACGATGACGCAGATCAGCACGATGAAGCCGATATAATGGAGCAGCGCGCCAGCCGTGGCGATGCCCGATCGCGCGCCCGCCACCAGCGCCAGCGCGAACACGCCGACCGGGGCAAGCCACAGCACCCAGCCGACAACGACCAGCAGCGCGTCAGCCAGCGCCTCGAACAGGCCGGTCAATTGGGCGCGACGGGCCTCGGCAATGCGGGTGACGGCAAAGCCGAAGATCAGGGCGAACAGCACCACCGCGACCACCTGCCCTTCAGCCGCCGACCGGATCGGATTGGTCGGGATGAAGCCCAGTAGCCATTGCGCGGACGGGCGCACGTCCGGCACCTGCGCTATTCCTTCCGCCCCGCTCAATGCGCCCACCGCGCCGGGCGGCACTGGCCAGAGATGCAGCATCAGCGGCCCGACCAGCGCGGCAACGGCGGCAGAAGCGGTCAGCAATAGGGCGAACAGCAGGATCGCGCGCCCGGCCATGCCGCTGCTCCGCGCAGTCGTGGCCGCCTGCGCGATGCCCGTCACCAGCAGCGCGAAGATCAGCGGGATGAGCGGCATCTGAAGGCCATTGAGCCAGGCCGAACCCACCGGCTGCACCAGCGCGACGACATCCCCCTCCCACGCGCCGCCCCATTCGGTCAGCGCGATGCCCAGGCCCAGCCCCAGCAGCAGCGCGATCAGGATGCGGACGGTCAGGGACATAGGCTGGTTTCCTCCCGGCGCATCGGCGCGCGCCGACAGGCTAACGGCTGTTGCAGGCAGGATGACAGGAAAAAATGCGGATCGGCCCCGTTTGCGGCTTGGGGGCGGCGTTCACGCCCTGACGTCTTTGCGCACCTGATTGATGCATGCTGGACAAAGATCATCCTCCCCTTGCAGGTGGCTGGCCGGAGGCCAGACGGAGGGGTGTCGCGCTCTCGACAGGGCGATACCCCTCCACCACCGCTACGCGGCGGTCCCCCTCCGCTTGCAGGGGAGGACTTCTTTCGTGCCGGGCTGGCAAAGCGCATGCCGCCAAAAAAAGAAGGCCCGGCCATCCGCATGGGATGACCGGGCCAATCGGGTCAGGCTGGGAGCCGCCCCGTAACTTGTGCCTGCCTCAGCTCTTTTTTTCGGGCGGCAGGGTGATCTTCACATCCTCGCCATTCTGGCCGGGGAAGTTAGTGAACATGGCGTCGATCAGGTTGGGGACGAGGTAGGTCAGCTTGTTCGACAGCGATTGCGCGCTGGCCTTCCCCTCGAACAGGCGGCGATTGTCGGCCGCGCGGTCGATTTTGAGGCTCAGGTCGCTGGTATAGACGGTGTAGCTCGACACATCGTCGAACCCGCGGCCGCCGAACAGCCAGGGATCATAAAAGCCATAGCCCCACGGGCGACCCCAGCGGCCACCCCAGCCACCCCAAGGACCACCGCCCCAGCCGCCATAGGGGCCGCCAAAGCCGGTCGAGCGCACCTTTTCGCGGCCATTGTCGACATCATAGGCGACGCGCACGATAAGGTCGGCGCTGGCCGGATCGCCAGCCGCGACATAGCCGGTCTGGCTCAGACGCTGGCCGACCATCGCGGCATAATGGGAAAATTGGC
>NZ_BARE01000068.1 GCF_000367345.1 Sphingobium xenophagum NBRC 107872 | reverse complement strand
TGGCGAGCCCCAGGAAGGCGGTCGCCGCCAGCGCAAGCCGCACGGTTCCGAGGCCGCCGAACCGGCCGAAACCGCCGACGCGACCGCCTGACGCGATCCATCTCCCCCGCCGCGCCCAGCCTCCGGGCGCGGCCCCTTGCAGGGTCCGTTTCGCACGTCGCGAAGCGGGCCCTGTCTCTTTTGACAGCGCGCACCCGCACGCCGACCAACAGCGAGGATCCCTCCATGCCTTCACTTGCCCAATCCAGTCTCCCGACCCGATCGCCCCACGACTTGTGCGGCCTCACTGCCGACTTCGTCGCGCTCACCAGCGCCGAGATCGTTTCCGCCGAGGGTAGCGTGGGCAAATTCTGGGCCGGTGACGGCAGCCGGGAATGCATGCTGGATGACGATTGTCTGGTTGCTCGCCATGTTGTGCCCTTCGCGAGCTATCCCTGGCACGTCTGGCACCACATCGCCGCCGAAATCCTCGGCGGCGCCTATGACCTGCGGGACGCCTCGCAGATCGAGCGACTGATCCAGCTCCGTGGCCTGTTTCCGCGCGACGGCGCGTCGGCCCCGCACTGGATCGCGCTCGACCAGACCGATCTCGCGACCTTGCTGGAACGCCAAGAGCATCCGAATAGCGAAACGGCCCAGCTTTCCCGTCTGCGCCTCGATGGTCTCGATGCGGGTCTCGGCCTTCCCGCACCCGAATATTATGTCGATGCGCGCGAGATTTCCCGAGAGACCTGGGAATCGATCTCGCACCTGACCTTCGATCAGGCTTTCGCCGATCCGGAAGGCCGGCCCTACGACCTGATCTTCGACAGGCCTGACCTCACCACCGGACACGCGTCCGGCCTGGCCTTCGCGGCGCTTCACGAACTGCAAATCGTGTTGACGGAGGAAAGGCCCGTGCCCCCGGAGGATGGCGACTTCCAGAGCGATGCGATGTTCGAGACCTTTACGGCGAAGCTGGCGGATATGATCGCAGCCGCGCCCGCCTGTCTCGCCCTTGCCCATGGCGATACCAACGGTCGGATCGCCGCCGCAATCGACTTCGTGGACCAGCGCTGCCCAGGATGGTCCGAGAACTTTTCCACGTCGCCCTCTGGCGGTGAGCTTCGTCCCGTTCCTCTCGCATGGAGCCGGCAGATCGCAATCGCGGGCCTGCGTGATGCGTCCGGCGAACATGCCCTCGTGCAGAACGCTGACGAAGTCCCCGCCTCCTACGCCATCTATGCTGAACGCCATGATGGCTCCCTGGAATGGCTCGGAACGGCGTCCACCATTGCCGATGCGACGCGTCTCACAAGCGCGATCGGATCGGCCTCGGCACCGCGTATGCTCTCCGCATTGACCGATTGAACCCTTTGACCGCGACGCGGTCGCTCAATGGCGCTCACGGCCCGAACCTGGTCCCACCGCTTCTTCCGCCCTCCAACATGCTCCCCGACGTGCCCGGTCCCGCGCCTCCCGGCCGCGCACGACCCTTGAGGGCCTGCCTCGCACATTCCCCGCGAGGCAGGCCCTGTTTTTGTTCTGCGGGCAAGCCACTTGCTCCGCACCGTCGCACCTTCAATCGCCCTCCTGCGGGACCCTTCGCCGGACGATCGCCAGCAATGCGGCGACGACACACCCCGCGACGATCCCGAATGTCAGGTCCTTCACCAGGGTCAGGCCGAAGGTCGCGAGCAGCACCGAGGCCGTGGGCCAGCTACGGATCAGGCGCAGGAATTCGGCCTTCTCGGCCATGTTCCAGCACACCACCAGCAGGACGCCGGCGAGCGCCGAGAGCGGTACATAGCGCGCCAGCGGCGCAGCCACGAGCATGAAGAGCAGGACGAACAGCGCATGCAGCATGCCCGACACCGGGCTGATCGCGCCAGCCCGGATGTTCGTCGCGGTTCTCGCGATCGTGCCGGTGACGCTGATCCCGCCGAACAGGGCTGAGACGATGTTGGCGAGACCCTGCGCGACCAGCTCCATGTTGGAGCGATGCTTGCGTCCGGACATGCTGTCGGCGACCTTGGCCGACAACAGGCTCTCGACGCCGCCCAGCAGGGTGAACGAGAGCGCCGACGGCAGGAGCTGCAGCACCAGCGCCCATGACATCTCCGGTGCCTGCGGCGTCGGCAAGCCGCGCGGGATATCGCCGAAGCGGCTGCCGATCGTCTCGGCCGGAAGCTGCATCCATGCGGCGGCGATGGACGCCAGCACCACCGCGATCAACATGCCGGGCCAGTTGGGCCGATACCGGCGCAGCACGAAGATCAGCGCCGCCGAGCCGAGGCCCAGCACCGCCGCCGCAGGCGTCGCCGTCGCTGCCGCCTTGCCGAGCGCCAGCAGCTTGGGGATCAGCGGGCCGGGTTCCGCGCCCGCGAGATGCAGACCGAACAGATCCCGGATTTCGCCTGAGAAGATCGTCACGGCAATGCCGCAGGTGAACCCCACGGTCACGGGATGGGGAATGTGGCGGATCAGCGAGCCGAGGCGCGAAAGCCCGATCAGCGTCAGCATCGCGCCCGACAGCATCACGGTCACGAGCAGCCCGTTCAGACCGAACTTCGTCGTCGTGGCAGCCACCAGAACGATGAAGGCCCCCGCGGGTCCCCCGATCTGGTAGCGGCTCCCACCCAGCGCCGAGACGAGGAACCCGCCGATGATCGCTGTATATAGCCCTCGCTCGGGCGACACGCCGGAGGCTACGGCGATCGCCATCGACAGAGGCAGCGCCACGATCGCCACCGTCACCGCAGCGAGCACGTCCTTGCGCAACGACGAGAGGGAATAGCCTTCGCTCAGGGCCGTGACGAGCTTCGGCCGGAAGAGATGGGCTGTCGCCGTACCGTCAGGCATGCCTACGCCGCCGATGCATTGTCCTGCGTGCGCCGCACGGGCTCGCGCAAGGTCGGGCTGGTGGGATCGCGCAGCCGGACACCCCGCCCGCCGCTCGCGCTGATGCTATTCTCCCGGATCAGCTCGATCCCCTCGCGCTCAAGCGCATCGACCACCTTGGTCAGCGTATCCACCACGCCCCGGACATAGCCATCGCTGGTCGCTTCCATGCGCTGGATCGTTGGCAGCGAGACGCCGGCGCGCTCGGCGAGCGTGCGCTGGTCGATTCCGAGGAGCGCGCGCGCCGCGCGAAGCTGAGCTGGGGTGAGCATCGCCATGATGTAAAATACATCAGGAATGACGTCAAGGATTGCTCAGAAGCGAGGCTGACTATCTGAATAGCGATCCTAAACTTGCATCTGGCGTCCTCAAACTGCTAACGAACCGGGCATCAACCCCCTCGCAAACCGCGCGCGCTTGCCGCGACGCCCCAGTTATTCGGAGAGTTTCGATGTCGGACGCCCTTATCGCTGAAACGCTGGCGGCTCCGACTCGCCATCGCCGCCTCGCTGCCTGGGTCGACGAGATCGCCGCCCTCACCAAACCCGACCATATCCACTGGTGCGATGGCTCCGAGGCCGAATGGCATGCCCTGACCGAGCAGCTGGTCGCGGCCGGAACCCTGCGCCGCCTCGATCCCGCGAAGCGCCCCAACTCCTTCTGGGCCGCCTCGGACCCGCGCGATGTCGCGCGCGTCGAAAGCCGCACCTTCATCTGCGCCGAAAACGAGGCCGACGCCGGACCGACCAACAACTGGCGCGCGCCGGACGAGATGCGCGGCACGCTCAAGGACCTGTTCGACGGCTGCATGCGCGGGCGCACCATGTATGTCGTGCCCTTCTCCATGGGCCCGATCGGCTCGCCGATCAGCGCGCTCGGAGTGGAGATCACCGACAGCCCCTATGTCGTCCTCTCCATGCGCGTGATGACGCGGATGGGCACGCCCGCGCTCGACGCCTTGGGCGAGGACGGCGAATTCGTGCCCGCGGTCCATTCGGTCGGCGCGCCGCTCGCGCCCGGCGAGGCCGACGCCGCCTGGCCCTGCAACGAGACCAAATATATCGTCCACTTCCCCGAGACGCGCGAAATCTGGTCCTATGGATCGGGCTATGGCGGGAACGCCCTGCTCGGCAAGAAATGCTACGCCCTGCGCATCGCCTCGGTCATGGCCCGCGACGATGGCTGGCTTGCCGAGCATATGCTCATCCTCAAGCTGACCTCACCCGAGGGCCGCGTGCATTATGTCGCCGCCGCCTTCCCTTCGGCCTGCGGCAAGACCAACCTCGCCATGCTGCAGCCGACCATTCCGGGCTGGAAGGCCGAGACCATCGGCGACGACATCGCCTGGATGCGCTTCGGTGACGACGGCCGGCTCTACGCGATCAATCCCGAGGCCGGATTCTTCGGCGTCGCGCCGGGCACGAGCGCGACCACCAACGCCAATGCGCTCGCCAGCCTCGACGCGAACACCATCTTCACCAACACAGCGCTCACCGCCGATGGCGATGTCTGGTGGGAGGGCCTCACCAAGGAGCCGCCCGCCGGGCTGACCGACTGGCGCGGCCAGGCCTGGTCTCCCGATCTCGGCACGCCGGCTGCCCATCCCAATGCGCGCTTCGCCTGCCCCGCGGGGCAATGCCCGGCAATCGCGCCCGAATGGGAGGACCCCAGGGGCGTTCCGATCTCGGCCATTCTCTTCGGCGGCCGCCGAGCGACGACCGCTCCGCTCGTCACCGAGGCCTTCGACTGGCAGCACGGCGTGTTCCTGGCCTCCAACGTCGCGTCCGAGGGCACGGCCGCGGCCGAGACCAAGATCGGCGACGTGCGCCGCGATCCCTTCGCGATGCTGCCCTTCTGCGGCTATAATATGGGCGACTATTTCGCCCACTGGCTAAAGCTGGGCGCGGAGGCGTCGGACGCGGCCAAGCTGCCGCGCATCTTCTACGTCAACTGGTTCCGCAAGGATGTCGACGGCCGTTTCCTCTGGCCCGGCTTCGGCGACAATGCCCGCGTCCTCAAATGGATCGCCGATCGCCTGGACGGGCGCGTCGAGGCCGAGGACAAGGCCATCGGCCGCCTTCCCAGGATGGACGACCTCGATCTGGCGGGACTCGATCTCTCCGACGCAGCCGTGGCAGCCCTCCTCGCCGTCGATCACGACGAATGGCGCGCCGAGGCCGAGCGCATCCGCCGCGACTATGCACGCTTCGGCGACCGCCTGCCCGCGGCGCTGACCGCCGAACTCGGCGCGCTCGAAGCGCGTCTGGCCTGAAGGGCGCGACCGACCATGACCGATACCAGCGACGACTATGTCTATGACGAAGCCTCCGGCGAATGGATCAGTCCGGCCGAGGCCGCCGCGAATGCCCACGCCGCCGAGGCGATCGAAGTGCGCGATTCCGTCGGCAACCTTCTCGCCGATGGTGATAGCGTCATCACGATCAAGGATCTCAAAGTGAAGGGCGCAGGCCAGACCCTGCGCAAGGGCACCGTGATCAAATCGATCCGACTCACCGGCGACGCCCAGGAGATCGACTGTCGATACGATGGAATCAAGGGGCTGGTCTTGCGCGCAGAATTCGTCCGCAAGCATTGAACGGACGAGTACCGTTTGCCTTGGACAATTTGCCCCGCAATGCGGGACATTCTGTCGTTCGCCTGCGTTGAGCATCGCCGCATGTCGCTGACTATGCACGTGCATCGCTGGATCATGCCGGTGGCATGAGAGTTGCTTCGCGACCTCCGCCAATCAAGGAGAAACTAGCGATGGCTCACGACATCAAGGAAGGCATGGAAATCATCGGCGCCGATGGCGTCCATGTCGGCACCGTCGATCGTCTCGAGGGCGACCGGATCTAGCTCGGGAAACATGACAGCCACGGCGCCCACAGCGGCCACCACCACTATATCAGCATCGGCCTGGTCGCCGGTGTCGAAGGCGACCGCGTCCGCCTCTCCGCCAACGCCGACGTCGCGCTCTCCTTCGAAGAAGAAAAGTCCGGAAAGCCCGTCCAGGACTAGACCCGTTGTTGCACGCCCGCACGGGCGCTAGTCTTCAAGAAGCCCGCCCGGGTAGACGCACGACCTTTCCGTGCGTCCTCCTGTCATGGCGAGGCCGATCACAGGGGGATGCTCATGAACGACCGAGGGCTATTTCTCGCACGATTGTTCCTTGGCATCCCCTTCATCGTATGGGGTGCGATGAAGCTCATGGGCGGCGCGGCCGCCCTCGTTCCCGGACTTGCAGCCATCGGCCTGCCCGACCCCCTGATCTTCGCCTATCTGATCGGCCTTTGCGAGCTTGTCGGCGGGATCGCGATCGTCCTGGGTTATCCCGTCCGCACGGTTGGCATCCTGCTCGGGCTCTGGTGTCTCGCCACGGCCAAGCAGGCGCACATGGGCAATCTCACCGAAATCCTGAAGAACGCGACCATGGCGGGCGGCTTCTTCCTGATCGCCGCGACCGGCGCGGGCTCCCTCTCCCTGTTCCGCGGGATACCGCCAGGCCGGCTCGCCCGTCTGCGGTAGATAGCCTCGCCGTCCTTCCCGGCTTTCCTCGCCGATAGGCCGCATCGAGCCACCATCTTGGCGACAGGCGGGCCGGCCCGACCGCAGGAAGCGTCGCCGAGGTCTCTGCCTGCCGACCGCTGATATCGCTCGAGCCGGAGCACCCGTCGCCGTGCCGCGGTGCGCTGTCCTCTTGCCGGACGATCCAGCGCCATGCCCTTCCTCGTGCATGGCACTCGCCGACCGCTGGCCGGCATGACCTGATGGCATCTCGCCGTCCCGGACGCCGCGCCCTGTCGATCCCGCACACGAGGCCGTCCCCAGACCGCTCGGGCGAGGCCGACAATCCGACGCGCCGCCGCCGTGCAGGGCAGGTGTCTCGCTTTGGCTGACCCCGAGTGAAGACCGTCCATGGCGAGGGCCTTCGCGATATCGCCGGTGGGCCATCCGCTTGAGTGGATGAACGCTACGCCCGTGCGGGGCCTCCGCAACCCGCCATTTTCCGACCGTGTTGAGGCCTGGCGGCCTCTGCCCGCACCACTCGAAAAATGGGGGTTTCCCCTCGCTGGCGCTCGGGTGCGGTGTCCCCTCGATCACGGGCCTTCGGACAAGTTCATCCCAGCGGGATCGGCCCGCTGGCGTGAGACGCGAAAGGCATCAGGCCATGAACAAGGTTTTTCTCTCGGGCCGCATCACCTCGGACATCAGCCGCTTCGGCACGGACAGCAAGGGCGGCGTCAGCTTCAGCCTCGTCACCTCCAAGCCGGTCATCAAGGACGGCCAGGTCCAGAAGGACGACAACGGCTACACCGAGACCTACGACGAGTTCCACACGGTCAAGGCCTTCAACGGCCTCGGCAAGTCGGTCGCCAACCACAAGAAGAAGGGCGACAAGCTCCTGGTGGTCGGCGAGATCCGCTACAGCTGCAACGAGCGCGACGGTCGCACCTACTACAACACCGACATCGTCGCCGAGGAAATCGAATTCCTCTGACCGTCCTTCCGGGCGGTCGCGCGCGGCCGCCCTCCACCTTTCGATGGAGAGCACAAATGTTCACCCTCACCAGCTTCGACGACATCGCCGGCATCGCCCACGGCATCGAGACCACCAACCCCTGCATGGTCGAGCGCATCCGCCGCGCGGCCGACAGCATGGGCCGCCACGAGATCGCCGCCCGCCTTGGCCAGGCGATCACCGAGGCGACCGACGCCGCCCACGCCCGCGACTTCGAGCAGGCGCAGTTCGGCGAAGCCAGCGCCGACGCGATCGTCGACTGCGAATATTATGACGATCTTGCCGCGGCCTGGTCGCTGGTCGCCAGCGAGCACCAACTGATCGTCCCCCATTCCATCTTCGCGCACGACGGGTCGGTCCATTGACCCGTCGGCCTTCCAACAGGACAACGCTCATGCACGCACAATCCACGCCCGCCCGGTCCGCCGACCATTGCTTCGGCATCATCATGCACCACCGCCTCGCCTGGTGGCTGGTCGAATTTCCCGATCTCGATGCGACCCCGCTGCGCGCCCGCAAGCTTTCAGGCCGGCTCACGCCGGCCCTTGCCGACTGGCTACGCTGCGAGACCGGCGATCCGCGCCTCGGCGACGATATCGCCGCGCTCAATCCGGACAGCCGCTGCTGGTCCGGCGAATTCTCCTATGTGCCCGCGGCCGGCGCCGCCGATCTGTTCGACATCGATGCCCATCCCTGGGGCAGCGAGGCCAGCGAACTGGAGACCCGGCTCGCGCGCGCGATGATCGATGCGACACTGCACCCGATCCCCTCGGGCTTCATCTCGATCTTCGGTGCTTTGCCGCCCGAGAACCAGCCGGTGCTTGCGATCCGGTTGAGCGGCTATACCTGCTCCACATTCGAGCTGATGACGGTACGGTATATGCCGACCTACCGGCCGCGTTCGCCCTGGCGCGACATCTCCGGCGATGCCGTCGGTGACAGCGGCAGCGATATCCTTGGATGGCAGCTCGCCGCCGACTGGATCAGGCCGACCTGATGCCGGCGGCGAGGTCGGCACACGCCGGCCTCGCCCCGTGCCTAGGGCGAGCTTGCCACCCGCCCAGCATCCCCTGAAACTCGCGGCGCGGCGCCCTCGATGGCGGCGCGGGCATTTGCCGTGCTCACCCGCCTCTGACCGGACCGGGTTCAAAGCGAATGTCGCCTCGCGTCACGTCTGCGTGCCGCGCGGTGCTGCGTGCTGGCTGCGGCGTAAGTTGCTCGTGCTGCGGGATCTCACCGATCGATCAGACTTCGTCTGAAAACCGGGCTGTGTGGGGCCGGCGAGGTCCAGGTCATCGGTCCTGCGATAGGGCTGGCCAAGAAGGGTTGGCGCATCCCGCCCTTCGCTCGTCCGAAGGACGGGACCGGGGCTCTATTCGCTAAGCCGCCGCCCGCGCGTGCCGCGCGAGCCCCGGCTAAGCTCACGGAGCCGAAGCGGAGCTTCGTCTCCGCCCTGCCGGGTCACGATCCCACTTGCGGTTGACGAGCGGGGAAGGATTTTCATTCCTATTCCTCTCTTGTGTCTGCCTAGTGTGGCATGCGGGGTTGGCGGTCCGTCGAGCATGAGCGGTCCCCCCAATTTTTGCGTGCGCCCGCTGGCGCGGCCCCCCGAAAAAATCGGCTCCCCCGCTCCCCGCGCGGCGGCGTTAACCCGGGTCCGGCCGCGAGCGGCCGGCTTCCCGGTTAACGTGCCCGACCTCCCTGACCACCGCATGCCCTGAGCCAGGCCTCATCCCGAGGATGAGACATCCAGAACCCATGGAGGCTCACATGACCAAGTCTTTCTCGAACTTCGCAGATCTCGCCAGCTTCATCGCCAGCGAGACGGACAGCCACGACCGCGCCGCCACTTACGAACACGCTTTCATCGAGCATGACGAACGCGCGAAGCTCTCGCCGGTCGACGAGGCCGAGCAGCTCGACATGCCCGACCCGGAGCAGGCCCGTGTGGCCGTTGAGATGGTGATGGCGACGCTGTTCGATGTGTTCCGCGACACGCGCCTCGAACCCTATGCAGCCGATCTCGCCTGGGGCTTCGTGAACAGCTTCCACGTCGTCGCGAAGCGCATCAACGACCGAGAAGACGATGCCGCGAAGGAGCTTGGCGAACTCGCCCGCAACTTTGACCCGAGCGAGATCTACGCCGCGCAGCTCGAAGACGCCCAGCTTCTCTGCCAGACGCTGCAAGGGTGCCGCGATGCGATGGAGTGCATGCGCGACCACGCCTCCGAAGTCTATCGCGTCGAGACCGGACGGCCCTATTCGCCGACCCGCGGCAGCCGGGTGTCCCGAGGCGTCACCGCGTCGATGATCGATGCCCGCGACTATCTCGCTTCCCGAATTCGAGAGCGCCGCGAGCAGTTCGCGCCCGAAGGTCCGGTTGTCGCATTCTCCGGCGGGCAGGTCTGGGAAGACCATGAGGGTCTCTGGCGCGGGCTCGACTCGATCAAGGCGCGCATCCCGGAAATGATCCTCGCAACGACCGCCCAGACCAAGGGCTGCGATGCGATTGCGCAGGCATGGGCGGCAGCGCGCGGCGTGAAGGTCATTCTGTTCAAGCTCGACCGCCGGTTGGGCGCCAAGGCCGCCTTCGTCCGCAACGACCGGCTGCTGGCCCTGAGGCCGGTGGAAGCCGTCGTCTGCGAAGGCTCGGGCATCCAGATGAACCTCGCCCAGAAGCTGCGGCAGGCAGGCGTGCCTCTCCATGTCGTGAAGCTCGATGAGACCGTGAAGGCGCGGCTCGCCCAGCCCAAGACCGATCTCCCGAAGTCCCGCGACGAGTTCGATCCCTGGACGCAGGATGACTACTACCGCGACATGGTGAACGGCGGTCGCCAGCGTCGTCGCTGACGCACCCTCGAGAGGCTCCGGCATCCGCCGGAGCCTCTCTTCTTTCTTGCTGCGAGGAAGCGGCGCACGCGGGCATCGAACCCCCGTGCGCCGCGACTGCAGCGTCCCGCCAAGACGGGCCCGACAAGCTGACCGTGGGCGGCCGCCAGAAAGAGGAGAGGGGAGGGGCAAAGCGCCTTCAGTCGAGGAGACCAAGCCCGTGTCCATCCTGTTTCGCATCACCGAACCGGCCGACGATGCTCTCTCGCCCAGCGCTATCATCACGGCGCGGAAACTCGCGGCGCTCCGGCGGTTCCTCCGCTCCGAGGGAGACCGCATCGGCGTCGCGCTGCTTGAACCCGACGAGTATCTCGGCGACAGCTTCGAGGCGCGCGTCTGTCCGCTCGCGCTCGCCGCCATCACCAGCATCTTCGACCATGACGCCGCCGTGATCGCGGTCATCGAGGAAGCCCAGTTCAGAGGACGGCGCATCGCCATCCATCACTGCCCCGCCAGCGCCGAGATCACGCTGTGCGTCGCCCTCACATCGGATCAGGGCCTCGAACTCGATCTCGCCTATGGCAATGCCTATGCGCTGCTCGAAGCCCTCGCAATCGAGGCGGAAAGCGTCGGCGACATTCCCGTCGAGCTCCTCCGCGCCCGGCTGTCCGATCCGGCCACGCCGAGCCGGGCGGCACTGCGCGGCGTCGATCATTATCTGCCCCGGCTCGAGCGTCTCGTCGCGAGCGCGCCGGCGCATGATGACGCTCGGTTTGCGTGGGCCTGAACGGTCAGTTCGTCGCCGACGGAACGCCATCGACATAACGCTCGAGAAGGCTGTCGATCGCGGCCTGCAGATGACAACAGGCCCTGTCTTCTTCGGCCTCTTCGAGCGCCTTCATCGCCTGCCGCATCAGGACCAGAGCCAGCGCGCGCCGGATCTCCGGATCGTTTCTCAGATGGTCGATCGCGTCCGACGCTTCAGCCGCTCGCGATGCCATCTCCGGCGGACGAGACTCCACCTTCTGCCCTGACTTGCTCATCCCACGCTCCCCGGATGCGCAAGGGCCAAACCCTTGCCGAAACTCCCGCGCTCTGGGCGCGGGAGCCGGGGCTGGTAACACGTCGAGACATGCGCCTACGCTTTTAGCACCGAGGCACCTGGACATATGCGCAGGCACCCCGGCGTGAAACCACACCGAGCTGCCTTTCTCGACGGGATTACCAGTCCCGGCGCCACGGCCTTGGTGGCGCAAGCGCTCGCCTATCACAGAGATGGAACGACACCAAGTTGCCTCTGTGCGAGCCGCTCCTAGACGTGCGATGCGGTCCATCCGGACGCCCGCACGACGCTCGGGGGCAAAGCCAAACCACTCTCACATCTCGGCATCAGACGGAGCTTCATCGCCACAGTTTGACGCTGGGTGTCTCTCGGCCGTCAAGGATCAGCGGTCCCCCCAATTTTGCCGCCGATCCGCTCCGCTACCCGGCAACAAAATCGGCTCCCCCGCTGCCCGCTTCGCGGCGGCCATGCCGTCCCTGACCGCCTCAACACCGCGTCCCGATGAGCCCATCCTCATCGATGAGAGATGGGGAGCACGGCATCATCCTGATGGAGGCTCTTATGGACAACCTTTCCGACGATCTCCGGGCGCTGTTCAACGCTCCGATCTGCCCGTACTGCGCGACGCTCTACGATCCTGAGCATTATGACGAAGTCGATGAATGCGCCCGCTGTTCGAACTGCGGCAGGACATACCAGGTCGCAGCCGAACACCGCCCACAACAGGCGCACACTCCGCAGGACGATCCGCTATCCGCAGCCGCCCAATCGGATAGTCTGGCGCAGTTTCGGGAGGAGGCGGACCGCGTCTCGAAAGCGATGATGCACCAGACCGCCGGCGGCAGCTACGAGATGTATGAGCGGTGGTTCACGGAGGCGCTGGAGCCGACCATCGACAAGCTCGATCCGGCGCTCCGGTCACAGGCAATCGCGATCGCCACCGAGCTTGGCTATATCGACGATCCCGAGATCATGGCCGCCGGTTTCGGACCAGGCCTCTGCTCGATCAGCGGCATCGACGAGAACTACTGCCACTGCGGTCGTCATCCCTGACGCCATCCGGGACCGGGCCTCGCGCTCGGTCCCTTTTCTTTTGCCGCTGGCATCAAGTCCCGGCTCGCTCGCGTGCCGCGCGGACCCGTCGGTCCGCACGCCGCTACGCCTTGCCGGGGTCTCCCGACGAGAGGAAACATCTCTCACAGACTTCCCATTCTGTCGGACGCCCGAGACCGCCTCAAGGACGGCGGGGCCCCACCATTTTCTCCGGCGGATCAGGCGCGGCGCTTCTCCTTCGGCGTCCTGGCCGCCGAAGAAAATCGTGACCCCCACCGCCGCTTCGCGGTCGCTTCGCGATCCTTGACCCGGCCTCGGCCGCCCGACGCGCCGCTCCTGTCATTCAAGACAGACAGGAGCCTATCATGCAGATGATCTCGACCAGCGCCGCCGCCGACAACGCCGCCTTCTTCGCCGCCATCGCGAACGCCGAACGTCGCGCGCTTCACAGCTACTTCGACCAGCATGTCGTGGCGGACGAGGAGGCCGGCTACATCACCATCGACGAGGGGGATTACGGCGCGCTGCCGATGACGATCATCGACCGGATCGTCCATAGCGTGCCGGGCGGGCGGCTTGACGAATTCTGAGACAGACGGGGAGGGGCGCGGGCGCCTCTCCCCTTTTTTTGTGTGGCGATGTTACGGGCATGAGGGGCATCGAGCCCCCCATGCCCGTGCCGCGACAAGGGTCGCGGCGGGGGCTGTTCAGGCCGTCAGGCGCTTTTCCACTTCCTCGATTCCCAGCGACTTTATGCGGGCGACCAGCCCACTCAATCGCTTGCCGTCGAGCTTGAGAAGACCGGTCTTCTCGATCGCCTGTATCGCGGCCTCGCGTTCCTTCTCTTCCAGTCGTTGCCGCCGCTCTTCCAGCTTGCGGCCTTCTTCTTCAAGCGCGGCTCTTTCCTGTTCCAATGTGCGTGCCATGATGGGCCTCTTGGTTCACGCTGATCGGGCTATGAACGGTCCGACTATAGGCGCTCATCGAGCCTGCCGAAAGCGCTGAAACGCACCCGCGATCGCGTGGTCCGTCAATCGCCAGCCGGCATTTCCTTCCGACCGCAGGCCGGCACGGAGCCCCGCCGGAGGCGCTATCCCAACCATTCCGAACGCGTCCTGGACGCTCCGAGGGTCTGGACTCAGCCCTGGTGCAGAGAAGCACACCGAACGCACCTTCGGTGCATAGGTTCTGGAACAATTCCAACCGGTTATGGCGTTTCCGCTCGGTGGGACACTGTGGGACATGGTTTCGCCGTTCCCGAAACCCACGGAAATCCGCCATTTTCGCGTGTTACAGGCGCACACGCTTGCTGCGGGGAAGCCGATTTCCTTGCTCCACCACAGCGATTGCGCTATAACCCGGACCGGTTTCTGAGACCCCACCAGCCTCCCTGCTAGGAGGCTCGGTTTGACCATCCCCTACAAGCACTGCTCGGTCCGGCTCGACCGCGGCAAATATGATCGCCTCGTCGCGCTCGCGGCGGAACGCGGATGCACGCCATCGGACCTGCTGCGCGCGGCCGTCGATGCCTTCCTGGGATCGGGCCAGTTGCTGAGCTCCAGCCATCGCCGGATCGCCCGCATCAGCGAGTTCCAGCAGCTCGCGCTCGACATCATCATCCGCGAGCAATTCCCCGAATATCGCGATCGCATCATCGCCGAAACCGACAAGCGATTGGAGCAATATCATGGCGCGTGAGGACATCCGCACGGACGGGCGTCCCGTCCCGCTCACCCATCATTCCGCGCGCGGCCGCGTCCAGCGCAATGCCGGTAATTTCACCCGCGGCAGCCAGCTTCTTACCCACGAAATGCTGATGTGGTTCTCGGGCACGAAACTCCCCTTCATCCTGTGGTTCTTCGCCTTCCTCGCAGCCTGGTTCATCATCATGTCGATCAAGCTCGATGAGCATGGCTTCCAGCTCGTTTGCATGAAGATCTACGCGACGCTCTGGAACTGGGTCGATCTCAATCCGAGCAAGCGCGTCAACGTCACGCTTCCCAATGGCGAGATCCTGCGCACCGTGATGAAAGCGGTGCCCTATGTGCCCGAGGTCATCACCGCCTGGGCCGTCGCGATGCGCGGCCTCATCGGCGCCTTCCTCGTCTCGATCTTCATCACCATTCCGGCGGCCATCTGGTTCGTCGACATCTCGCACCGGCGGGGGCGTTCGATCCTTCAGGAACGCCATGAACGCGGGGCCATGCTGGTCGACCGCACCGTCCTCCTTGCAGAGATCAATGAGCACAACCGGATCAAGTTCGAAGAGGAAGCCGCCGACCTCTTCCCCAGCCTGTCCCCGCGGCAGGTTCTGGCGCTCCCGTTCCGCGCGCGCAAGGAAGCCGGCATCCATCATCCCTACACGCTCGCCGGCATCCCCTTTCCGCACCGCACCGAGCAGTCGCATGCCATGCTCATCGGCACCACCGGCTCGGGCAAGACGACGGAGCTGAGGAGCCTCGTCACCCAGATGCGGGAGCGTCAGGACACGGCGGTGATCTTCGACCTGACAGGGGCCTATGTCGAAGCCTTCTACGATCCCACGCGCGACACGATCCTCAATCCGATGGACGCGCGCTGCCCGGCCTGGTCGATCTTCAACGACTGCCGCACGCACAGCGAGTTCACCGCCGCCGCGGCGGCGCTGATCCCGTC
>NZ_BARE01000069.1 GCF_000367345.1 Sphingobium xenophagum NBRC 107872 | reverse complement strand
AAACCAGTTCTCAAGATGGTCTAAAATGAATTTATTAGAACCAATAGGGGGCGGAGACTCAAAATGAAAAACAGGCTCTTTCACTGAATATTTTAAACTTGCAGTGTTTAGACGGTATATTTCGCTCATTTTCAAAATAAATTCTTCTATATATCCTATAGTAAGAACCTCACAATTTTCTTCAATCGGTAGAGTTGTATCTTCAGGAATTATGAAATCGAATGGATGTGGATGCTCTAAAAGCGTTAACGCATTATGAGCGTTTCCTCCAAACATTGAAATATAAATTATATCGCGATGACTAGGAATTTTTTCTTTTGCCATGTCTCTAATGGCTGGATTTAAAATATAATTTCCATTATCATCTTTAACGGAGAACTGAAAATCAACTCCCATCCTCATTGTGTCAAATACGTAATATTGAATGGATTGCTCACCTTCATAAAGCTCTGCAGGTCTATCATTTAAATGATAGACTATGGATGACAGATGGCTGTGTCCTAATATAATAGCTGCCTTACCAGCCATGCCTGCTCCTTAGATTGGAATTCAGTGAGTTGCGATGATATCGCAGTTCTTTAGCCTTTGAAAGAGGAAGGCTACAGAACTGATGCGTTGGGTACCTCCCTTCATCGGGAATCGCATGATGCTCAGTAGCGCCATGCCGACGGATGAAGGAGGAGCATGTGGCGCATGCACACATGCTGTCGATCAACCTGGCAAAACCGTAGCTTCCAAGTCTGCGCGACTGACCGAGCAAAGTCGATTCTATAAGCGGACAATCTCCCGGTTCAAACTGAGGGTACTGCTCAGAGAGACGCCTCGCTGCATCGTCGCCATGGAAGCCTGCACGACGAGCCACTTCGGGGGCCGGTTTGCCAGCGCGGCAGGTCAAAAAGTTCGGCTGATCCCGCCGATCTATGTAGAGCCGTGCGTGACAAGACAGAAGAAAGACGCCGCAGACGCAGCAGTCATTGCCGAAGCAGTAGTGCGTACGAACCTGTATTTCGTTGCAGTCAAAAGCGCGGAGATCAAGCAAGGGCCGCGGCTTGTCGTGACCTGCCCCCACCGAGTGGACCGTGTTGATTGTTAGTGGATTATTCTCGCCGCCGCCATATCCGGATGGAGGTGGGGTGAGGCGGAACCGGAGGCCGGATATGGCGGTGAAGCCGTTTCCGGGGCTGGCGGTCGGTAGCCCAGACTGCTGTGCGGACGAACGGTGTTGTAATGTCGCCGCCACGCTTCGATCAGCACTTTCGCCTCGGCGAGGCTGTAGAAGATCTCGCCATTGAGCAGTTCATCGCGCAGCGACCCGTTGAAGCTCTCGTTATAGCCATTCTCCCATGGTGATCCCGGCGCGGTATAGAGCGTCTTTACGCCGATCTGGCCGAGCCATTTCCGGGCGGCATTGGCGATGAACTCCGCGCCATTGTCAGACCGTATATGTGCTGGCGGGCCACGCTTGACGAACAGGTCCGCCAAGGCGGCCAGCCCGTCCTCATGCCTGAACTGCCGCGCCACGATGAGCGCCAGGCATTCCCCGCTGGCCTCGTCGATGATGGTCAGGTGTCAACGGGCACCGAAGATTCCGCAAAAGTGGGCATCTAAAATTCCCTAGTTTGGCGGGACGGTTTGTGCCGGTGATCAGCCGTGATGGAGATCGGGCTTTTCCTTTGCTGGCGGGCGACCGCGCCGTTTCGGCAAGGGCGGTGGGTTGATGGAGGGAGCGGCGCGCGCATGCTCAGGCAGCAAGTCGGCGTGCTGTCGCATGCGATAGCTGGATCCCTCGATCTGGATGACCACAGCGTGGTGAAGCAGGCGGTCGAGCAGCGCAGTGGCCACCACGGGATCGCCAAAGACATCACCCCATTCGGCGAAGCCGCGGTTGGATGTCAGGATCATGGCGCCCTTTTCGTATCGGGCGTTGACGAGCTGGAAGAACAGGTTGCCGCCTCCCGGCGTGACGGGGAGATACCCGATCTCGTCCACGACGAGCAGGGAGGAGCGGCATAGGAAGCGGATCCTTTCGCGCAACGTTCCTTCGCGTTCAGCCTTGGCCAGCGCAGCGATCAGATCGGCGAGCGGGATGAAGTAGACGCTCTTGCCCGCCTTCACGGCTTCGACTGCGAGGGCGGTCGCGATGTGGCTTTTCCCGGTGCCCGGCGGTCCCAGCAGATGCACGACCTCGGCCCGGTTGATGAAGTCGAGGCTGGCCAGCGCCAGGATCCGGTTGCGGTCGAGCGATGGCTGGAAGGAGAAGTCATATCCGTCCAGCGTCTTGATGATCGGCAGCCTGGCCATGCGCAGGGCCGCCTTGATCCTGCGGTTCTCCCGCAGCGACAGTTCTTCGTTCAGCAATATGTCGATTGCCTCAACGCCATCGATCTTGCCCTGCTCGATCCCGCGCAGGGTGGCGTCGAGCATTTCCAGGGCGCGCGGCATTTTGAGATGGACCAGACTGCGGCGGATATTATCAACGCGAGACGCGGCACCCCCATGGCTCATGGCCGTTCTCCTCGGGCCAGTTGGCTGCCGATCGCCTGATAGATCGCCAGGGAGCGCACAGCGACATGCTCGCCGATACGACCAATGGCGATATCCTCTTTCCCACGGTGACGTCGTTTGGCGCCGCTGCCTCCGGTTCGATGCGCAGGATCGATCCTGTACTGTCGGCGCCCCTCCAGGACAGGATGCTCGGCAATGACATTGCCCAGGTCGATGATCCGGATCTTGTCGGGCAACTGCTGGATTTCGACGACGCGGCGGGTGCGATCGGGAACGCTGTAATAGTTGCCGCCGACAGAGACCATGCCGTCGTGGCTGACGCGGCGCTCCAGCTTCAAAACCGCATCGAAGCGCCCTGCTGGGAGCGATTGCAACTCAGGCTGCTCGGCGGCAAAGGCTTCGATAATGATCCGCTGCGTCGTGCCGTGAACACGGACGTTAGCGACGGTATCGAGCCAGTTGACCAGCTGGACATTGAGATCTTCCAGGTTGCGGAAGCTCCGCCCGAGGAAGAGGTCCTTGCGGATGTAGCTGAACGGCCGCTCGACCTTTCCCTTGGTTTTGGCCCGATAGGGGCGACAGGCGCGTGGTACGAAGCGATAATGCCCCGCCAGGGCCAGCAATGATCGATTGTAGATGATGTGACCCTGATCATCTTCCCCGGTCACGGCGGTTTTCATGCGATCGTAGAGAATCTCGATCGGGACGCCGCCGATCGTTTCAAAAGCCTGCATATGACAGCGCAACAGAGTTTGGAGATCCTGGTGCATGACATAGCGCGCGAACAGGAAGCGCGAATGCCCCAACACCAGACTGAACAGCCAGACGATCCGGCTGACGCCGGGCTCATCGGTAAATTCGACGACGAACCGGGCAAAGTCGACCTGTGCCTGCACGCCAGGCGTCGTCTCGAACCGAACCTCAAAGGCCTTAGGGCCGTTTTCCGGACGGATCGCTGCCAGGAATCGCTTCACCGCAGTATAGGCGCCCATATAGCCCAACTCACGGATTTCACGTGTCAGGCGCGCCGCCGTCAGATCGGGAAAGGCCGTCACCCGCTCGCGCAGAAATTCCAGATAGGGTGCCAGCTTATTCGGCCGCCCCAACATACGCGGGCCGTAAACCGGGGCCTCGATGCCCCGCTCGATATATTTGCGGATGGTCTTGGGGTCGCGACCAGTGCGTCGGGCAATGGCGGATATCGATACGCCCTGTCGATGTAGTTCGAGGATCATCATCAATTCTCCAAGTCGGATCATCGGCCCCGTCTCCGCGTCTGCAAAGGAGATGAGGACAATGTCGGCTCATCTCATTCTGCCGGGGCTAGCCCCGGCAGAATGAGATGAAGGGGCCACCAACTAGGGAATTTTCAAAGCCCACTTTTGCGGAGAATTGCACGACCGATGACAGCAGGATGCGGAACTTGCGACCATCATGCGTCCGACTTTCGACGAAGTCGTAGGCCCACACATGCCCGGGATATTGCGGCCGCAAGCGGAGGCACGATCCATCATTGAGCCGCAGGCGCCCGCGCTTTGGCTGGCGCTGTGGGACTTTGAGGCCCTCGCGCCGTCAGATCCGCTCGACCCGTTTATGGTTCACCATCCACCCTGCATGGCACAACAATGCCGTCACCCGGCGATAGCCGTAGCGACCATATTGCTTTGCCAACGCGATGATATCCTCCGTGAGCGCCTGTTCGCCATCCGCCCCGCGCGGTATCTTGCGCTGCGTCGATCGATGCTGGCCCAGCACCCGGCAGATCCGTCGCTCGGACACCGGAAGCTCCCGTCGCAAATGGTCAATACAGCGTCGCCGCCGCGCAGGGTTCAAAAGTTTCCCCGTGCAGCCTCCTGCAAAATCAGCTTGTCCAATGTCAGGTCGGAGATCGCCCGGCGTAGACGCAGGTTCTCCTTCTCCAGATCCTTCATCCGCCGTGTCTGATCGGTCTTCAGGCCGCCATATTCCTTGCGCCAGCGGTAATAGATCTGTTCGCGAACCGCGATCCGGCGGCACGCTTCGGCAGTCGATGCCCCCTGCGCCAGAACGATCTCAACTTCACGCAGCTTGCCGATAATCTCTTCCGCCTTGTGTTTCTTGCTCGGCATTCGTCATCCCTTTCGTGGTCCAGACTATCATAGTCCCTGCGCCACTCAGCGGGGGGCAGATCAGTCACACCCACTAATGTTTTGTGAGTCAGCGAACACAGACTATCAACGCCTTACAAGGACACTTCGCTGAGTTCGGCCTGGTTTTCCCTCAAGGACTTCCTCATCTGAAGGAAATTCGTACGGCTATGGCCGACGACGTTGATGTCCCTCCCAGTATCCGGGAGATCGTAGCCCTCTACCTCAAGCATATCGATACCCTGACAGCGAATATTGATGACTGGCGTTCAGATTGCGGGAGACCATGGCGGGCAACGCAGAGCTTCGCCGCCTTTGCACGGTCCCGACGTTGGACCAGTGACGGCCGGTGCGATCATGGCGTTCGCATCGGATCTGCGGATGTTCGACAGCGTAAGAAGCTTTGCGGCATAACTCAGCCGGGCCCGGATCATATACTCCAACCGTGCATCTGACAGATTATGCTGGGCCTGCACGATCGGAATCTTGAAAATTGAGACAGGATAAAACGGCGGACGACCGCCCCTTGTTCCAGCGCCATAATCCAGTCCCTCGACCAGCCACACCGGGAAACGCTCAAAATCGACGATCCGTTCGCGAATCTTCATGGGATCGCCATGGCGGCTTAGCAGCTTAAGACGCGATCCGGGCGAAAAGAGACTTCGGACCCATTGCCAGGCCGCCTCTAATCGCGATCCTCTCAATGATTCTCGAACGAGCCAAATCCGTCAGAGTTTTCGTCGGTGTCCAAATGGCCATCAAATTTCCCGAAAATAGCCTACTCCTGGCTATGTTATAGGAGCGGCCAAACTTGCAATCTTGGGTTGATTTTCATATCGTCAATCTAAATTACAACACTTTTGGGGAATTTAATGTTCTTGCTCTGCTTGAATCAAGATTGCGCCTTAGCTCTCGCTAAACTTTATCCACTTCTCAATTTCTTAGTATTTGAGAAATTTGAAGATGATTACCCGGTTTTTCGTGAGAAAGATGGAAATTTACTGAAAATAACGAAACCTGACGTGCGTTGTCTCGGTATTATATCGGATTTGCAAACCACGACAATTTCTTCTCAAATTCAAGAATGGTGGTCACAGAATGTTCCTGTGAAATTACCAATTTTCTCTGCTAATATAGATGGAGACAAGGGCGAGAAAAAAATTGCCGATTGGATCATTTCTGTACTACACCAAGAAACAAATGAATTCCGTGAATATTTCAATGATGTAGTAACACAGAATTATATTCTTAGGCAAAATTACGATCAAATGCAAATGAATTTTTCGAACGTCGAAAATTTTATATCGTCTAATGGGCTAAATTCTCTAATAATACAACACGATACTAGCAAAGTATCGAATTACTGGCGGCCGTCCAAAATGGACGATGAATTGTCTCAGATTCTTCCTGTGTCTTCAAATAAAATACATTGCCTTTCTATCTATTTCGAAAAAGATTACAAAGGAATTTCTGGAATATTTTCTTTAATTCTAAGATTATCAGGATCAAACAAAGTCATATTACGCAAAGAAATATCGTTCGACAATTTGAAAAAGGGATGGAATAGTTTTTCTCTAGATCAGCATATTTTGGATCGAGAAGATGTAATTTTAACATGTAAATGGACTACGACGGAAGATATGGATCGCGTTCCAGCCATTGGATTGTCAAATGCACATTGGCATCCAACCTATGCAGTGCAAGGGGTCCATAAAGCGTTGACGGCTCGCAGCGTTGCAATGAAAATCTGGTCAGGACTTCCCGGAATGCAGCCGCCAATGATTAAAGATCTGGGCGAGGTAACCGAAGCGCACGAACCTCAAATCGTTGCCCTTCCCCCCCAAGCTCTAATTGAATTCCGTCGCGCCCAGTTCCCCGAAGACAATCTCAGTGTCAGATACCTGCCGGACATCGCTAGACTTGAGGTGCATCCATCCGCAAGCGGTGTAGTAGCTGCGGTTTCGGCTGATGCAATGCCTGTCGGAACATCTTGGGTATCTGCCGACGTAAGAACTATAAACCCTGAAGCCGATCCGGTCGAATATGCAATGTTAATAGCACGATCAGATGATGACGCGATCAGTCAGTTATCACAAAATGATTCGATTAAAGGAAGTTTTTCTGGATGGCAGGCCGTTGAGCCGAACAGCCCAGCTCGATTAACTTTGATCGTTAATCAAGCCTGGCATTGGGATGATCGCCTTTATCTTGCCACGAGGCTCGCACCGGCGAGCCGTCCAGAGGCAGCGTGGGCGACGTGGGGCGGGATTGAATATGGCATTAATGATCAGAATCAATTAGTTAGAAGCGTATTGGGAATGAAATCCGAAATGATTGATACTGTTGACGGCCTCAATGGAAATCTGGAGCGAGCGCCGATGGATCCGATTTTGATAAGCAAGCTGTCTAACCGCAAAGCATCGAAACCACTATGACCAAAATCAGCAGAATTTCGAAGGAGTCGTCGGCGTTGTCAATTACGAGGCAGGAGCCAAATATCGCTGTCATTGTACCGATATTCCGGCATAGTGTTTTTTTGATCGATGCCGTTAAGTCTGCATTGCAGCAAAATGACGTTTATAGCTCGTGTATAATTATTGTAGATGACGGCTGCCCGAATGTTGAGACAAGATCTGCTTGTAAGGCGCTGTCTCGCATGTACCCTAATAAAGTGTACAGTATCAGACAAAAAAATTCGGGATTAAGTGCAGCGCGAAATGCAGGCGTCGATTTCGTTATTGGAAATTTCTCCACTGTAGATGCTTTTTATTTTTTAGATTCGGATAATCTTATTAGTAATTATACGCTTGATTCAGCGTATGAAGCATTGAAGCACGATGAAAAAATTGGGTGGGTATACCCAGACGTCGTGATGTTCGGTTCAGAAGTTGTCCACGCAGACTATAGCGGCCCGTACTCGATAATCCGCCATCTTCATGATAATGTTTCAGAAGCCGGTTCAATGGTAAGCGTGCGCGTTTTCGAAGCAGGTTGCCGCTATGACGAAAGTATGAAGCAGGGCTTTGAAGATTGGGAGTTCTGGTGGCAGTGCATTGATAAAGGCTTCATTGGTGTTCATCTTCGTAATTTCGGATTTAAGTACCGCAAACGTCCAGAAAGTATGCTTTCGGAAAGTGTCAGGACGGGCCAGGGTATACTTGATGGCATGCGGCGAAAGCACAAGAACCTCCTTTCTCCTAGATCGTTGATAGAGCGAGAAGCTACTGAAGCTCCAAGGTACGCAGTAATTAACAGTCATGGCATAACAACGTTCAATGATCCGATCGTACCCAATGAACGTCTATCAACTGCCGATTATGTTAATCGCTTCATGGCCGCGGTTTATGATCCATGGATCGGTAACATCCCTATGTTTTTGGTTTCTTGTCCAGAGGGAACGCTAGAGATATTAAATAAGTTACGAATTACTCACTATGTTTTCTGGTGGATGCATTCGGTTTTGTCCCGTTATAACGGTCCGAATTTTGCGGCGATAGAAATTTTTGTTCATTCAAAAATTAACTCACTTACTATTTCTCCGATGCACGAAGGATATTGGCCGGATTCTGCGGCTGATCTTCGCATGTTTTCTTCTAGTTTTGATACGATACGTGAAGCCGCTAGTGATCTGAAGGATAGCTGGATTGCCTCGCTTTTCTCGAACAATCCTTCGCCAAAAACGGCGATTTTAAAAATCGGAATACCCAGAAACCTAGGTGCAGTATTTTCTCCAGATAGTGCAATCTATCAGTGGTTTGACGTCTTTCATCAGGCTCGCGCAAAAATGCTGGCAGATCGTGAGATTTTTTGTTCACATAAATCCCGCTTTGTTCCCCCAAATCAGGCCATTCCCAACCTAATTAACGATATATGGTCTTGTGGGCCTCTTTTACCCCTTTCACCCGACGGTGGGCGAGATATCGCATTCGTGCTTCCGATCGTTGCGTTTGGTGGTGTAGAAAAAGTCGCGCTTCGAATCGCGGAGCAGTTCAAGAACGAAGGATGGCGTTGCCATTTGCTCGTGCTCAACAATGACGCGCAAATTGACAGCGAATGGACGAATGCTTTCACAACGATTTCTTTTTACTATGATGATCAACTTTACCAATGGGCTCAGCAAACCCAATATTTAGGTACGAGCTACCCGAATTGGGGCCAAGGTTATGAGGGACGTATCGTAGAGGGTCTATTGCTGGGCATGAACGCCGTTATTAATTTTCATAGCGCAGCCCTTCACTCAATTGTATCGAAGCTAAAACGAGCCGGGGTCGTGGTCTGCGCATCCATGCACGTAAACGATAGAACAAATCTGAAACGAGAAGCGGGGCATAATTTCCTGACAATTGGTTATGAGCATGTATATGATGTTCTAGCACCCTGTTCAGATATGCTCTCACAATTTTGCCATTCAATGGGAATTCCAAAAGATAAAATTATTACAATTCCGAATGCTCCTGGCTATAACATAGAGAAAGAAGTAATAGAAGAAATAACAAGTATTCGAGAATTTAATAAAGATAACTTGAACGTATTATTTATTGGTAGATTTGATCGTCAAAAAGGCCTTGATAGATTATTATCGACTGTAAATGAAATTAAAAATTCAGATCTTAATATTAATTTTAGACTGGTGGGCGGTGCAGTCATTGGCGATAGCAGTCAAGATTTAGCTGAGCTAGCGGCCTATATAGAAGAGCCAGCTTCAGATCCAGCGAGCTTGAATGCCCTTTTTGAATGGGCAGACGTCTTATTTATGCCGTCACATTGGGAAGGACTGCCACTGACAATCTTGGAAGCGCAACGGTTGGGGGTGATACCGCTTGTTGCAGACGTGGGTGCTGTATCCGAGGCGATTGCGCAGTGGACAACAGGCGTACTAATTCCAGACGTCGATCTAAGATCTTTTGTCGCTTCAGCTAGCGCTGCCCTTAGCAAGCTTTATGATGACGTTTCCTTACGAAAGAAAATTTCACTCAACGCTGCAGAAAAAGCCACACGGAACTGGCCAGAATCGTGCCGAACAATAATAGACCGTTTGGATTATCTTGTTAGTAATAGGAATAAAATTTAAAGAAACATTATCTAATTGAAATTATTTTCATTTATGAAGTGAAATAAATAAAAATATTATTATGATGGTGAATTTTAACTTTTATAAAGACAATTTTTCTTACGATTATGCGATATCTATTTGTTATATAGCCTTGCGATTAAGTTTGATGATCTATAAGGACTTTGTATGAGTATTACAGCATTGATCCATTTTAATCATGTTTCCAATAATAATACTACTAGTTGGCCTGACATGCGGACTTCTAGTTGGAAACCAAACTACGGTGATATGCTTGTATGCTCTTCAGTTATCCGTCAGCTGGAAATAGAAAAAGTCACGAGAGTTGATTTCGGAGAAATTGTTAAACAAGATATAGATAACGCACTAGTGCGGGGATCGACATATTTACACAATAATTTTGATTTTTTTGCAGCAAATAAAACTTTAGATAGTATAGACTCTTCTACGGCGATAATTGGGCTGGGTGCGCAAAATCCCACAAAAGACGTGAAATTTTTAGATGATAATGTTGAAGCGCGAAATTTTATTGCCCGATTATCGGAAAAAGGAAAAAGTATATCTGTTCGCGGTAATTTCACAGCTGCTGTTGTTGAAAGACTAGGAGGCAAGGATATTCGCGTTACGGGATGTCCTTCTTTGTTCTATAATCTTTCTTGTCCTTCAATTTCGCTCTCTCCCATGCTGTCTCGCCCGGAACGCTCAATAGGAATTTCTCTTCATACTGGCCTTACACAGAACATTTTCTGCCATGATCCGAAGAGCGCGCGCTTGATGCATGGGTTGTCGATTAGCTGGGCACTGCGGAACGCTTCCAATATTGCATTGTTTGAGCAGGGCGTTCCGCATGAGTATGATATCGCAGATCGCACTCTATCATTTAACGAAAGATTGGAAAAGGCTAATGCCGTTTTAAAAGTAATAGGCAACTATGGATTGTTAACGCCGTATGATCTTTTATCAAGGATGGTCAGTGTAAAAAGTATCGAAGAATGGCTCGCCAAAGCCCGTGATTTAGACGCGATAATAGGTTTTCGTTTTCATGGAAATATGGTCGCACTTTTACAGGGGTATCCGGCTTATTATTATACATACGACTCAAGATTAGTTGAATTTTGTGAAATTTATAGATTGCCATGCCAAGACGTTTGCCATGAATTTATTGACCCATCGTTTCAGATAATCAATCATGACTGGGATGTTACTAATTCAAGTATAAATAAATGCTATAGTGAGATTAAATATTTTTATGAGGAAAATGGATTTAAACATAAATTGATATAGAATTTGATTGTTTGGCTATAGACTCGTAAATATGCAGCTGCAGGCGTATTGAAGTGAGTTGGACCGTGGCGAGGAAGTTTTGGCCAGCTTGTCGCAGCGGGTGATAATATGGCGGAGTTGCTCAGCTTGGAGAAGAATTGCTTGATCAGCTTCCGCTTGCAATAGAGTCATGTGCTGAAGTAAAGTTTTACTTTAGACGGGATATTGGCAATCGCTTCCCTCTCGCGGAGAGTGGCGCTGGATTCGGCCCGCATCGCAAGCTTTATCAGCGGTACGATTGTTCCAGCCCCAACACGGTAGAGCAGTTCGTCAGCAGCTTGAACATCATGGCTCTGCCCGGCGGTCAGGGTGAGTCGGATTGAGAAGCCTTACCCGTCGACGACTGCATCGATTTTGGTTGTGAGTCCGCCTCGGGAGCGACCGATACAATGATCTCGATCCTCCTTTTACCGATGGTCTGAGCCCCTAGGCTCAGCACTCACTGATCAAAGCCAGAAGATGACGGTGGCAGCGAGGGCGATGGCCGAGAAGAAGGCGTTGGGGCGCCGGTCGTAGCGCGTCGCGACCCGTCGCCAGTCCTTGAGGCGGACGAACAGGATCTCGATGTGGTTGCGCCGGTTGTGGCGGCTTGTGTCGTATTTGGCGGCCTTGTTTCGGGATTTGCGAACGGGGATGCAGGGGGTGATGCCCTTTTCCTGCAAAGCATCACGGAACCAGTCGGTATCGTAGCCACGATTAGCGAGCAGCGATTGGGCTTTGGGAAGTTCGTCCAACAGGCCGGCGGCACAGATATGATCTCTGACCTGCCCTGCGGTCATGAAGAAACTGTTTGGACGGTCGTTCGCATCGGTAACGGCATGGAGCTTGGTGTTCATGCCGCCTGTCGAGCGTCCGATCAGGCTTCCCTTGGCCCTTTTTTTTGCTGCAAGGCTCGAGGCTGTGCGGTGGGGCCCTCCGACAGGTTTGAGATAGGTCGCATCGATCATCACCGCCTTGCGTTCGCGTGGTTCGGGCAATGGTCGACCTACCACTATCAACGATCATATGCCCTCGAGCCATCGTCGCTACGGCGACTGGACAATAGAGCGCAGTGTCGCGGAAGCCCGGAAACTGGGACCATCGGTACAGTTGTTGTGCGCGATGATCCTGCACGACCGTCCTCATCCCGAGCAGGGTTATCGCTCGTGCCTGGGCATCTTGCGCCTGACGCGGCTTTATGGCGCGGCTTGGATCGACGCCGCGCCATTGTGGACGCTTGAGATCGGCGCGCGCAATTACGGGTCGGTCAAATCCATTCTGGAAAAGAAGCTCGACGGACAGCCGTTTGCGTGCACCGCAAAGCGTCGGCGAGGGCGCAATTAATCACTCGAATATCCGTGGATCAACCTATTACCACAGTAGGAGACAGCTGTGCTCACCCATCCTACCCCTGATCAACCCAACACGCTGGTCCTGTACGGCATGGCCAAGGCGTTTAGCGAACTCGACAAACATGGTGACAGCGCGACGCTGAACCATGCCGAATGGCTCGGCCTGCTGCTCGATCGGGAAATGACGCATCGCTATGACAAGCGCCTTATTGCCCGTTTCGCCTCGCCAGGCTGCGTCACCAGGCCACGCCAGAAGATGTCGACTATCGCAATGCGCGCGGCCTGGATCGACACCTCCTCATGACCCTGTTCCAGGGTGACTGGATCGATGCCCACGACAATCTGGCGCTGTGCGGTCCAACCGGCATCGACAAAAGTTGGTTGGCCTGCACCATCGGACACAAGGCTTGCCGGGACAACCGCTCGGTCGTCTACGCCCGCTTCCCTCGCCTGTTGGAAGACCTTGCGCTGGCGCGCGGTGACCGGCGCATCGCCCGCAAGCTTAAAAGCCCAGGCCAGATCGAACTGCCGATCTTGGACGACTGGGGTCTTCAGCCCATCGACGCCCAAGCTCGCCACGATCTACTCGATATCCTCGAAGATCGCTATGGCCGCTCCACCGTCGTGACCAGCCAAATTCCAGTGTCTGCCTGACATCACGCCATCGGTGACAATAGCTATGCTCATGCCATCCTGGATCGCCTCGTTCACAATGCACATTGTATCGAACTTGAAAGGGAGTCCATGCGGCACGCTCAGCCAACACTCCCGGCTTAACCGCTACACCCAAAAAATGCCAACCCAGCGACGTCGACCAAACGTCCCTCAGGTGGGCGAGATCATCCCGGAACAACGGGCGAGATCATATCGGTACAGACGGGCGGCATCATCGGAATTCGCACGCAGGTCGGCATGGTTGATGAAAATGGTCGGTAGCTCGTGTTTGAAAAGGTCGAGAGCACTCCGGAGGCGATCGTTACGCTGCTGAAGCGCTACGGTCCAATCGAGCGAGCGGTGATCCGCCGGCGATCTGCGTTGGCCTTTCGGGAACTGGGATACCGGTGGTATGCATCGATGCTCGACAAGCGCAACAGAGCCTGAAGGCTATGAAAGCGAACAAAGCCGACCCGCACGATGCCGCCGGGCTCGCCCAACTGGCACGGACTGGGTTCTACAAGGATGTGCACGTCAAATCACTAGCAGCGCATGGCGTGCGCAGTGTGATCATCGCGCGTGGTGACCTGGTCGAGGCGCGTATCCCGCTCGACAACATGATTCGCGGCCTCTGTGCCACGTTTGGCTATCGCCCCAGCACCTGGCAGGGAAAGGCATTCCTCCAACGGACCATGCAGGCCGCTTATATCCCAGGCCTTGTCGAGGCCATTGCCTCCTTGCTGTCAGTGCGTGCCGAACTGGTCGAGCCTATTTCACGATC
>NZ_BARE01000070.1 GCF_000367345.1 Sphingobium xenophagum NBRC 107872 | reverse complement strand
AGCCATTTTTCCGGCCATGGCGCGGCGCTGGGCAGCTATGGCGACGTCATGCTGCTGCCGGTGGATGCCGGGCGCGATGTGACGGCGGAAACGGCGACGCTGACCCGCGCGGCGCTGACCCGCAACCTGCTGGGGTCCGGCGCCAAAACGATGCTGATCGTACTGGACATGTGCCGGAACGTGCTGGCCGCGCCGCCGCCGTCACTGGCGCAGATGATCGCCGACCAGACCGGGGTCGAAACGAGCGCCGTGGGTGAACTGGCCGGGAGCAAAGGTCTGCGCCGCATGGTGCGCGCGCCCGCCGCCGCGATCCGGCCCGATCAGGGTTATCTGGTCGCCTTTTCCACCAGCGCGGACCAGTTCGCGTTCGACGACGGTATCTTTTCCAAGGTGCTGGCCGAGGAAATCCGCCGCCCGCAGCAGAATATCGCCGACGCCCTGAAGCGCGTGTCCGATCGGGTCGCGCTGTCATCTGGCAAGAATTTCCAGAAGCCGACCTTCGACTATGGCCTGCAAGGCGCGCCGCCCTGCTTCATTTCGTGCGACCGGGCCGCGAATGACCGCTTCTATGATTGCGCCAACTGCCCATGGATGCGCGCCATCCCCGCCGGCACCACGCCGTTCGGGTCGCCAGCGTCGGAACCGGGGCGCGGCAGCGACGAGCCGGTGCAGGCCGATGTGCGGATCGAACGGCCCTTTGCGATCGGCGTATATGAAGTGACGATCGCGGAATGGAATGGCTGCGTGCGCGACAATGCCTGCGCGAAGCTGGGCAATTGGGCAAAGGAAAATCCCAACCCGCTGATCCCCGCGACCGACATCAGTTATGAGGATGCGCAGGCGTTCCTGGCTTGGCTGACCGTCAAGTCAGGCCGCACCTATCGCCTGCCGACAGAGGCGGAATGGGAATATGCCAGCCGGGGCGGCGCGCCGACCGCTTTCCCCTGGGGCGACGATATTGCGCCGAGTCAGGCCAATTATGACCATACCGCCCGCTATCGCGGATCGGACACCGCGCCCTATCGCGGTTATCCCGAAAGCGTGAACGCCTATCCCGCCAATGCCCTGGGCCTCAATCAGATGCAGGGCAATGTGTGGGAATGGACATCGGGCTGCACCGACCAGTCGTGCCGGATGCGGGTGATCCGGGGCGGATCGTTCGAAAGCGCGCCCGATGCGCTGCGATCGGCCAACCGTTTCACCGTGCCGCCGACGAAGCGACGGCAGGATGCAGGGCTGCGGGTCGTGCGGGATCTGGACCCGGACGAGATATTCGCCGCGTCCTGACAATTTTTCATGTGGGTTTGGCACCGGACGGGGAAACCGGTGCCGCAAAGGGGGTAAGAGAATGAGAATATATCTGGCGACGGCAGCGCTGATCGCGATTGTGCCGGGGATGGCGCAGGCCGCGCCCTATCTGGCGACGGTGGGCAGTCCCAACAGTCTGCAACATAGCGCGGTATCGACGGCGCTGAACCTGAATGACCTGGACTATGATGACGATCCGGACACGCCGGGTTTCGACATGGAGGGGGATGCCGACACGATCGGCGCGGCGATCACCTATTGGGGCGCCTATGGCAATGAAGGCCAGCGCTATGAGCTGCGCTATCAAAAGGCGCTGCGGCCATTCGAGGGCAGCCGCGCCCGCGTGCTGATCGACCCGGTGCTGAACGTCCTGCACGTCAACAATGGCGCGACTGCGACGATGGGGACGCTGTCCACCGGGATCGAGATACCGGTCCAGCCCAACTGGCTGATCACCCCGCGTGTCGCCTATGGCGTGACCGACGCGGGCGCCTTTTTCGGATCGACCAGCAGCGACCTCATTACCCTGTCGGCCAGCAGCCGCTACAAGTTCGCACAGGTCGGGCGCGGCGACCTGACCATCGGCAATATGATCGGCTGGTCGACCACCACCGATTGGGGGCTGGGGCGCGATCCCGCCTTCTATCTGAAGGAAAATGTCTTCACCTTCCGCAACGGGCTCGCCTATCAATTGCCGTTCAAGGGACGGATGTTCGGCGGGCGACAGGGATCGCTGCGCGCCAGCTATACCTGGACGAAGCTGACCGACGATCCGCAATCCTATGAAAATGTGCATGAGGCGGCGCTGAGCATCGGCGTGCGTACCCGCGAAGCCGAGCAGAAGAGCAAGGCGGAGCAACTGCGCATCGGCCTGATCTACACCCATGGCACGAGCAGCTTTTCGCATGATTTCGATTATGACGCGGTGACGCTGACCATCGGCTATCGCTTCTAGAACCAGAATTTCGGGAGGAACGGGTGATGACACGTCGTTTCGTCACATGGGGCGGTCCGGCATTGCTGGCGCTCTGTGCCGCGGGATCGTCCGCGCAGCAGGGCAATGACAGCCAGTTCATGACCGGTGCTGAACCCGTTTCTCCCGAAGATTATGCCAAGCTGCCCAAACAGGGGCGGTTCCGCGCCTATCTGCCCAAGCGGGTGGACCTGTCCAATGCCTATCCTCCGCCCGGATCGCAGGGACCGCAGCCCAATTGCGTCGCATGGGCGACCACCTATGCCGCGCGCACCTTCCTGAATTTCCGCGACAAGGCGGTGCAGCCGGCCACCCCTGCCGATCAGATGAGCCCGGCCTATGTCTATAACAGGCTGCGTCCGGCCGGATCGCCATGCGCGGGGACGATCAGCATCGTCCAGGCACTGACATTGCTCAAGAATGAGGGGACGGTCAGCCTGGCCGACTTTCCCGACGACATGACCAAATGCGCGATCCCCGCGCCCGAAGCGCTGAAGGCCAAGGCGGGCAATTACCGCCTGCTCGACTGGCGCGCGGTCGATCGTGAAGTCAAGGACGACTGGCGCACGCCGATCATCCTGGACGATGTGAAGGGTGCACTGGCGCGCGGCGCGCCGGTGATATTCGCCATGCCGGTTTCTGCCGATTTCAAGGCCCATCGCGGCGATGGCATCTACAGTCGCGCGGAAAAGCCCGAACATGCCAGTTATCACGCCATGGCGATCGTGGGCTATGATGAGGAGCGGCAGGCGCTGCGCATCATGAACAGCTGGGGCCCGATCTGGGGTGACAAGGGCTATGCCTGGATCGACTATGAAACCTTCCGGCTGCTGACGGGCGAAGCCTATTCACTCGAAGCGCCGGTCGTGCCGGTCGCGCCCGGTGCGCCGACGCCAGCGCCCAAGAGCGCGGCGCAGATCCTGCGCGAACAGGCCGCCGCCATGCCATGCGGCGGCATCAGCGTGAAAGGCGGCGCGGTATCGGGCTTTTCCGGCGACCTGAACGCCATTGCGGCGCTGCGCGAGGCGGCGTCGAAGGCGGACCCGAATGCGAAGTTCGCGGTGCGCCATCTGCCATGGCCGCAATGCGAGGCGGCGCTGACTCTGGCGGCGCCGCTGGCCCGCGCGGGAACGCGGATCGCGGCGCTGACCGAGGCGGGCGTGCCGCGGGACGGCGATCCGGTGACGATGAAGGAGAATGAGATTTTCGGCGTCAGCGCCACCACCACGGCGGCGCGGCCCTATATCAGCATCATCTACCTCCAGGCCGACGGCAGCGCGGTGGAACTGCATCGCGGCCATCCCGAACCCGACGGCAAGGGGGTACGGCAGGTGATGATCGGCCTATCCAAAACCGCGCAGCGCTATGCGGTCGCCCCACCCTTCGGCCCGGAGATGATCGTCGCGCTGGCGTCCGACAAGCCGCTGTTTGGCGATGATGAAGCGATCAATGGCACCGAACGGCAATTTTTGACGCGGTTGCGCGCCAAGCTGGTCGGCCAGTCCGGCGACGGCGTGTCCGCCGCCTTCGTCCGCCTGCATACCAGCAACTGATCCTGGCGATGCACTGGCGCAAGGGAGCAGGGCGACCGCCCGTCGCGCCGATCGTGCGGTTCGGGGCGCTGGGGATCGCCTTTCTGCTGGGCATATGGGGTTTTTCCCAGGCCTGTGAGCAGGCGGGCATCGCCTCTACCCTGCCGCAGGATGCACTCCGGTCGCTAGGGTTGGTAGTCGGCCATTTCCCGCAGGTGCTGGAGGACCGCGACCTGCCCGTCGCGCTGCATATCGCGCGCTGGGCGCTGCCGCTGCTGACTGTCTGGTCCATGGCCGCGCTGGCGTGGACGCAGATACGCAATCCCTGGCGGCTGGCGCTTGTCCGGGCGCGCGGCGACCATCTGGTGATTTCCGGCGACGCCGATAGCGAACTGGCCGCGCGGGCGGCACTCGGCGCGCTGAACGAAGGGCGGCGGGTGCTGCTGTGGCCACGCGATCGACGCGCCGGCTGGGTCACCGACGCGATCGAAGTTGGGGCAGCGGAGGTCGAGCAGGCAGCGACGGACGAAAGCGTGCAGGCGCTGGCGCTGGACAAGGCGCGGGCGGCGATGCTGCTGAGCCGCGAGGCGCGAACCAACATTGCGCTGGCCGCCGTCCTGATGGCTGAGGCGGCGCGGGTACGCGCCGCCGGTGATCCGCTGGACGTGATCCTGCGCGTCGATGATCTGGACCTGCGACGCAGCGTCGAGCAGCGATTCGAGCAGGGCGACCGCAAGACGGCGCGGGTGCGGATGGCGGCGCTGCCGGACATCGGCGCGCGACAGCTGGCGCTGGCCCGCCCGATCGACGCTTTTGCCCGCGCGGGACAGGCGGGGCGCGGGGTGCTGGTCATCGGGTTCACGCCGCTGATCGAACGTTATGTGCTTCGTACGCTGGCGGGCGGTCATTATCGCGATGGCGGCAAGCCGGGCTTCGTCATTCATCTGGCCGATGCGGCGAAGGCCGAAGCGGGTTTCCGGGCGCGCAATCCGGGCGCAGACACACTGTCACCGTTGCGTTTTGTCGAGGCACGCGCCGACCCGGCGGGGATTGGCGCGCTGATCGACCAGCATGTCGCGGCACATGGGGAACCCGTCGCGATCCTGATCGATGCGGGCGGCGACGATCGGACGCTGGCGATCGCGCTGGCGGTCGATGCACGCTATCGAACCGCTGCGCTGGTCGCACCGCCGATCCATGCGCGCATGGATAGCGGGTATGACGCGCGGCTGGGCGCAGGAATATTGCCGTTCGGGGCGCTGGCCGATCTGGCCGATCCCGACATGCTGTTGCAGGACCGGCATGACGTGCTGGCGCGGTCGATCCATGACTTCTATCTGGAGGGACGCTTTGCCGAAGGCGAGCGGATCGGTGTGCGCGCGTCGATGCAGGAGTGGGACGATCTGCCCGAATCCTTTCGCGACGATAACCGGCTGGTCGCCGACTGTTATAGCCTGAAGCTGCGCGACATCGGCGCGCGGCTGGTGGAAGGGAGCGGGCCGTCACTGGTGCTGACGCCCGACGAGCTGGAGGAATTGTCACGCGCCGAACATGATCGCTGGATGGCGGCCAAGCTGGTGCAGGGCTGGACATTCGGGGCAGCGCGCGACGATGCCAAGCGGCTGCACCCCGACATCATTCCCTATGACGAGTTGAGCGAGGCGATCAAGGATCTGGACCGGGAGCAGGTGCGGATCATCGCGCGGTTGCTGGGCGCGTCGGGGCGGAGGGCCTTGCGGGTGCTGCGCGTGGCCATCCTGCCCGGCGGCGATGGCGCCTGCCCCGATCCGGGCGCGCTGCTGACGGCGCTGTACGCGCAATATCCCGACCGGGTGCCATTGTTCGCGGGCGATCTGGCCGATGGCTGGGCGCGCGCGATGATGGGCGCGCTGCATCAGCGGGGACATTTGGTCCAGTTGCTGCTGAACGCCCATGTCCAGGCGATCATCGACAGGCTGGACGGTGCGGATGCGCGGATGGCGGTAGCGCTGGTGCGCGCGGCGGACAGCCTATACGCGACGACCGATCCGGGGGACATGCCCGATGCGCAACTGGTCCTGACGCCCGGCCCGATCGAGGATGATCGCGCCGTGCAACTGGGCGGCGACGGCACGATCGTTCGGGCACCATGGGCACGTTGAGGGGCAGCCGCAAGATCGTCGCCGCGGTGGGTGCGGGACTGTGGCTGATCGGGCGCGCGGCGCGCGGCATGGCGCGGCGGCTGGTGGCGGGCGACCGGCTGGCGCAGCGACAACTGGCCGATAGCTTGCCGCTGCATGTGTGGCGCCCCTTGCGCACCCTGCTGCCGCTCGCCGCGCTGGCGGGGATGATCGCCGGGATCGGCGCAGCGCGGCTGCTGGCATTGTACAATGCGCAGATTCCGGTCCAGTCGGCGCTGGCCGAAACGCTGCTGCGCGACATCGTGCCGCTGCTGGTCGGGCTGTTCGCGTCGGGCAGCGTGTCGGTGGCGCTGTCATCGCGGCTGGGCGCAATGTCGCTCAACCGGGAGATTGACGCGCTGGAGGCGCTGGGGCGCGATCCGGTCGGCCATGCCCTGGGTCCGGCGCTGGTTGCGGTATTGCTGTCGGTGCCGATCCATATGATGCTTGCCGGTCTGGCGGCGCTGGTCGGCTGTGCGCTGCCGCTGCGGTTGATAGCCAATATCGGCTGGGCGCAGTGGGCGGGCTTCGCCTTTTCCCATGAGGCGGCGGGCGCGATGCTGACCGGCATGGCCAAGGTGCTGGTCTATGCGCTGATCGCCTTTGGCGTGGGCGGCGCGGTGGGGGCAAGGCCCGTGCGGTCCCCCGCCGACATTGGCCGTCGCGCGACCACGGCCTTTACCGCCGGGTTGCTGGGAATTTTTGCCGCAGCGGTCCTGTGGACAGCCCTGGCATGAGCGAGATGCTGGCATTTGAGGGCGTCAGTCTGGTGCTGGGCGGCGCGCGGGTACTGGACCGGATCGACCTGCACATCGGCGCGGGTGAGCGGGTCGCCATCGTGGGGGAGAGCGGCGCGGGCAAGGGCTGGCTGTTGCGGCTGGCGGTCGGGTTGGCGGAACCGGGCAGCGGCATGGTGCGGCTGATGGGGATCGCGCTGGACGAGGCCGATACCGACCAACGCCGCTTGCTGCGCGCCCGATGCGGATTGGCGATGCAGGGCGGGTCGTTGCTGGGCGACCTGACCGTCGAGGAGAATATGCGGCTGGCGCTGGGGCGCATGGGCGGACGCGACGCGCGAGCAAGGCGGCGGATCGATCGGCTGCTGCTGGAATATGGGCTGGAGCAGGCGGCGGACATCCGCGCCGACATGCTGTCCATCGGCGAACGGCGGCGGGCGGAACTGGCACGGGCCTTCATGCGCGACCCGGATCTGGTGATTTTGGACGAGCCGTTCGAGGGCGCCTATGCGCGCGGCGCGGCGCTGGAGGAACAGGTGCGACGGCGGACTGTGCCGCATGGTCGCGCGCTGCTGCTGCTGACACAGGATGCAGCGCTGGCGGAACGATTGTGCGAGCGTGTCTATCGGCTGGAGGCGGGGCGGTTGATATGAGCCAAGCACTATGTGTTCCCGCGCAGGCGGGAACCCAGTTCAAAGGGTGGGACTGGGTTCCCGCCTGCGCGGGAACACATAATGTTGTTCAACAGGAAGCAGTAGTAACCCTGCCCGACACGGCATCCTCGACAAAGGCCGCGACCGCCTGTTCGATCGCGCCCTGAAACGCGGCGGCGCGCGCCGTGCCTGCCGCCGAGGTGATCGGCTGGGTCGCGCAATAGCGGCCGGTCCAGACCGCCTTGCCCTGCGCCACTTGCGTCACGTCGAAGGCGATAACGGCTTGCGCTGTGCCCGCGCCGGTCACTTCCTCGAACCGGTCGAGCGTGGCGACGATACGGCGTTCGGCAGCCAGCGACAGGTCCGGCCCGGTGACGGCGGCAAAGCGGGTGCGCAGCCCGGCGACCAGCGCGCGGGCAAGCATGGTGGCGGGCGGTTCTTCCCAGAACAGGGTCGCGGCCTGGCGGATTTCGCCGGGCGTGGCGGCATCGACATAGGCATAGCGCAGCCCGCCGCTCAAGCCCCGTGCCTGCACCGGCGCGACGGCAAGGGTGGGCGCGGGCTGGAGCGGGCCGACGGCAAAGCGCGGGGAGACCCGCATGGTGACGGGGGCGTCCCCGCCTTTCAGCGCAGCGCAGGCCGCGAGCGTGAGAAGCAGGAGGATCGAGGCGAGGCGGATCATTTCTTTCCTCCCGGCGGTGGCGGATCGGCGTAGCGCTGGCCCCGGATCGCGAAGGTCGGATCGCCCGCCAGCCGCTCGCTGAGATTTCCAAGGCTGGCGCTGGTGCGTTCCAGATTGGCGCTGGTGGCGATCAGCGAGGCGGATGCCCCTTCGAGGATCATCCGTGCCTCGCTGGCGCTGCCCTTCCCTTCCGCCAGCAACCCGGCGATGCTGGTCTGGTTCTGCGCCACCATCGCCTGGGTTTCGCGCAATATGCCGTTGAGCGCAGCGACGTCGATTTCGGATGCGCGCCCGGTCGCCTTGCGGACATGGGAGAGGGTGAGCGCGATGTCACCCTGCCCCGGCCTGAAGCTGCGGTCGAGTTGGGTGCTGAGCGAGTTGAGCGCCGCCAGCGTTTCCGTCGCGTTGCGGGCGACCTTTGCCATATCGACCGCGCTGCCCGATCCGTCGCCCTGCAACATCGTGGAAAGCCGCTGCGCCATGGCGTTGGCGGTGCGGGCGACGGCAGCGGCTTCGCCGATCGCGACTGATGCGGTTTCGAACAGGTCGGCGGGGCGGCGGCATCCGGCGATGGCGTCTGCGCGCTGTGGCCCGGCGACAGGATCACAGCCATAGGCGCGGCGGGCGTTGGCGCATTGGGCAGTCGCGGTTTCCAGCGCGACCAGTTCGATGCGCGGGGCCGTCAGCGGATTGGCGGCGGCGACGGTGGCAAAGGCGCAGGGGGATGGCCGCCAGTCCTTCGCCACGCCCATATGGACCGCGAAGGTGCGGCTGGGGCCGTCCAGTTCGACCGAGCGGACCTGCCCGATCGGCGCGCCGCGAAAATAGACCTGCACGCCGGGGGAAACGCCCTCCACATCGTCGAGCGTCGTGGCGATCACCCGCTGGCGGAAGAAGGGATCGGGGACCAGCGCGAGGATCGCGACCAGCGCCACGGCGAGGATCGCGGCCCCGACGCCCCATCTGATCTGCGTTGCTGCGTCCGGCGTCATTCACCCCTCCCCCTGCCTGTGACAACAGCCCCGCGCGGGGCTGTTGTCAAGCGGGATCGGAAGTGCCGAAGCCGCCGCCACCGGGGGTTTCGATGACGAATATGTCGCCTGCCCGCATGGCCGCTGTGGCGGTGGGGCCGAGCGGTTCGACGCCCCCGTCCGCCCGTTCGATCGCATTGCGGCCGGGACGGCCCGGCGCGCCGCCTGCAAGGCCGAAGGGCGGGACGGTGCGGCGGTTGGACAGGATGCCGGCGGTCATATCCTCCAGAAAGCGGATGCGGCGCAGCGCGCCGTCGCCGCCGCGATGCACGCCCTGCCCGCCGGAGCCGGGCCGGATCGAAAATTCCTCCAGCAAGACAGGGAAGCGGGTTTCGAGGATTTCGGGATCGGTAAGGCGGCTGTTGGTCATATGGGTCTGGACCACCGGCGCGCCATCGAAGTCGGGGCCAGCGCCCGAACCCCCGGCGATGGTTTCATAATATTGGTGCCGGGCATTGCCGAAAGTGAGGTTGTTCATCGTCCCCTGTGCGCCCGCCATGACACCCAGAGCGCCAAACAGCGCGTCGGTGACGACCTGGCTGGTTTCGACATTGCCCGCGACCACGGCGGCGGGATGGCGGGGACGGAGCATCGAGCCTTCAGGGACGATGATGGTGATGGGCTTCAAACAGCCGTCATTCATCGGCACCGCTTCGTCGATCAGGGTGCGCACGACGTAGAGGACGGCGGCGCGGACGACCGAAGCGGGGGCGTTGAAATTGCCGGGAAGCTGGGCTGACGATCCGGTGAAATCGACCGTGGCCGATCCGGTGCCCTGATCAAGCTGAACAGTGACCTGAACAATCGCACCATTGTCCATCGCATAGGTGAAATGGCCGTCGGACAGGCGACCGATAAGGCGGCGTACCGCGGATTCGGCCTGATCCTGCACATGGCCCATATAGGCGGCGACAGTGGCCGCGCCATAATCGTTACTTATCCGTAACAATTCCTGACTGCCGCGTGCGCAGGCAGCGATCTGGGCCGTGAGATCGGCGATATTCTGGTCGATATTGCGCGCAGGCCATGGCCCCGACGCCAGCAGCGCGCGCATGTCGGATTCGCAAAATGTGCCGCGATCGACCAGCAGCACATTGTCGAGGATGACGCCTTCCTCCTCGACCGAAACACTGCCGGGCGGCATCGATCCGGGGGTGATGCCGCCAATGTCGGCATGATGGCCGCGCGCCGCGACATAATAGGCCGGGGCGTCGCCGCCGACGAATACGGGCATGACCACGGTGACATCGGGCAGATGGGTGCCGCCATCATAGGGGGCGTTGAGAACATAGACGTCGCCCGGCTGCATCCCGCGCCCGTCGATCGGCATCCCGTCCGGGCCGATGCCGCGCCGCGCCATGATCGTACGGATACTGTCGCCCATGCTGCCCAGATGGACGGGCATATGCGGGGCGTTGGCGACCAGATTGCCCGCCGCGTCGAACAGGGCGCAGGAGAAATCGAGCCGTTCGCGGATATTGACCGAAGAGGCGCTGTTCTGGAGCGCCGCGCCCATTTCCTCCGCAATGGCCATGAAGAGGCCGCCCATGACTTCAAGCCGGACGGGATCGACCGCGCTGGCGTCCCCGCTCTGCGGCGCGGGGCGCGGGGCATGGCGGGTGAGGATGATATTGCCGATGGCGTCAAGCCGTGCGCGCCAGCCCGGTTCGACGGCGGTCGTGGACACAGGGTCGATGATGAGCGCGGGACCGTCGATGATGCTGGCAAGGGCCAGGCCCGCCCGGTCATGGACCGGCGCGGCTTCGCCCGCATAATCGACATGGGCGAGCGGCGGTGCTGGTTGCGCGGCGATGGCGGCGATGTCGGTCATCGCTTCGCTCGCCCCGGCAATCGCCTCGACACGGGTCATGTCGATGAGGATGCGCCCCTGCCCGGCGAACCCGAACCGGGCGTTGTGCTGGGTCAGGAAATCCGCGCGCATGGTGTCGATGTCCGCCAGGGGGACGTCGAACAGGCTGTCCGTGCCCTCATAGCGCAGCCGCAGCAGCGTTTCGATCCGGTCGGCCTGGGGCAGGTCGGCGCGGGCGTCGGCGGCCAGGGCCGTCAGTGCTGCATCGAGGTCCGCCATGGTCTGCGCGTCCAGCGGCAGCGCCAGCGTGCGTTCGCGCACCGCGCGACGATCGGCCAGGCCCATGCCATAGGCCGACAGCACTCCGCCCAGCGGATGGATCATCACCCGGTCCATGCCGAGCGCATCGGCGACCAGACAGGCATGTTGCCCCCCTGCCCCGCCAAAGCTGGCAAGCGTGTAGCGCGTCACGTCATGGCCCCGCGCGACCGAGATGCGCTTGATCGCATTGGCCATGCTGGCGACGGCGACGGCAATGAAGCCCTGAGCGGCGTCGCGCACGCTCAGGGTTTGGCCGGTTTCCGCCTGCACCTGCGCGCAGATGGCGGCGATGCGCGCCCGCGCCGCATCGGCATCGAGCGGCTGGTCGCCATTCGGGCCGAACAGGCTGGGAAAATGATCGGGCTGGATCTTGCCGAGCAGCAGGTTGCAGTCGGTGACGGTGAGCGGTCCGCCGCGCCGGTAACAGGCCGGTCCCGGCACCGCGCCCGCCGATTCCGGCCCGACGCGGAAGCGACCATCGACGAAGCTGCAGATCGATCCGCCGCCCGCCGCGATGGTGTGGATACGCATCATCGGCGCGCGCAGCCGCACACCGGCCACCTGTGCCTCATTGTCGCGCTCATAGGCACCGGCATAATGGGACACGTCGGTCGAGGTGCCGCCCATGTCGAAGCCGATCACCGCGCGAAAACCGGCCTGTTCCGCGGTCCGGGCCAGGCCGACGATGCCGCCCGCCGGGCCGGACAGGATCGCATCCTTGCCCCGGAACAGCGTGCCGTCGATCAGGCCGCCGCTCGATTGCATGAACAGCATGTCGGCCCGATCGCCCAGCGCATCGCGCAGCCCGTCGACATAGGCGCGCAGCACGGGCGAAAGATAGGCGTCGGCCAATGTGGTGTCGCCGCGCCCGATCAGCTTGATGAGCGGCGCGACATCATGGCTGGTCGAAATCTGGGTAAAGCCGATTTCGGCGGCGATCGCTGCGATCGCCTGTTCGTGCGCGGGATAGCGATAGCCATGCATCAACACGATGGCGATCGCGCGCAGGCCGCCGTCATAGGCCGATTGCAACGCCGCGCGGGCGGCGTCCCGGTCCAGCGCGGTCAGGACCATGCCATCTGCCATGACCCGTTCGTCCATCTCCGCCACCTGCGCATGAAGCGGGTCGGGCAGGATGATGTGGCGCGCGAACAGGTCTGGCCGGTCCTGATAGCCGATGCGTAACGCGTCGCAAAAACCGCGCGTGATGGCGAGCAGGGTCGGCTCGCCCTTGCGCTCCAGCAGGGCGTTGGTGGCGATGGTGGTGCCGATCCGCAGGCGACAGGGCGGGATCGGCCCTTCCCCTACCCCCGTCAGTCGGCGCACCGCCTCTACCGCCGCGTCGGCATAGCGTTCCGGGTCGCTGGACAGCAGTTTGGCGGTGTGCAGCCGCCCATCGGGGCCGCGCGCCACCACATCGGTGAAAGTACCGCCGCGATCGATCCAGAATTGCCAGTGCATGGCGCGGGTGATGGCGCGATGCTGGCGCGATGGCAAGGCTTTGGGATTGCACGCTTTGCATTGGGGCTTGCCCTGCGCGCAGCATTTAACCATGAAAGGCGCCATGCCTGCCATCCGCCCCGAACGGTCGATCATCCTGTTATTGCTGGCAATGCTGGTCGTCATGATGGCGGTGACCGGTACATTCTGGCTGTATCGCAGCCAGCAGGCGAGCGCCAATTGGGTCGCACATACGTTGCGGGTGGAAAGCCGACTGTCGGCGATGATGGTGCAGGTCCAGGCGGCGGAAAGCAGCCAGCGCGGCTATTTGCTGACCGGACGGCCCGAATTTCTGGACAGCTATAATGGATTCGATCGCCAGTGGCGCAGGGATTTGGCGACGCTAAGCCAGGATGTGAGAGACAATCCCGTGCAGGCGCAAGCGGTCGACGGGCTGGATGATCTGATCGCGCGGCGCAGCGCCTATCTGGAACGAGCGATAGCCCGCAAGCGGGCGGGGCTTCCCATCGACCCCAGCATTTTTACGCGCGGCCAGATATTGATGGCGGGCATCCGGGCACGGATCGCCACGATGAAGGCGCGCGAGGAAGCGTTGTTGCGCGATCGCACGGCGAACAATGACCGGCTGAGCATTTTGGTGTCCGGCGGCCTTGCGGTCAGCGCTGCGCTGGCCATTTTGCTGGGCCTGATGGCGCTGCGCACCGCGCAGCGGCGCATGGGCGAAGCGGTCGCGCATGGGCGGGAACTGGAACAGGCCAATGAACGGCTGATCACCGAGGCGCAGGAGCGCGAAGCCGCCGAAGCGCAGTTGCGCCAGATGCAGAAGATGGGCT
>NZ_BARE01000071.1 GCF_000367345.1 Sphingobium xenophagum NBRC 107872 | reverse complement strand
AGGCTGCGGGACTAACCGACGGAAGTCATGAAGGTGGCACTTGAACTGGCAGGAACGGACGTCTGCTTCCGCTGGAGCGCCAAGGCCTGAGGAACGCCGAATTCCGGTCTCGTCCGCCACAGATGCTCGGCTGGCTACCTTACAGTGGCTTGTCGATCTCTATGACCTCCAGCGGCTGTTCCAGCGTGCCCGTACTGACGAACAGGCGCTCGACACCCACGTTCGTTGCCCAAGCCGTGCCGGCTGCTTCGGCCTTTTCGATGCTGTCAAAGGCTGGACCATCGACAATCGACACGGAGTCGCCGTCATCAGAACCGACGCACAATGCGGAGGCGGTCAGCTTGAAGGTTGATCCGGCCACTTCCTCAATTCGGATGCAGTCAGCATCAACTGGCGCTTGTTCGCCAACGGGTAGCCGGACGATCTCCATTGTTCACTCCTGACCTAATCGCGGTGATCAACGTCGAAATCGGAAGTCGGGTCCGTCTGGAGCGCTTAGGCTACGACACGGCCACCTCGTGCCGGTGAGATGTTGGGTCGCTACCGCCGAAGGAGGCTCGCGGTTGAGATGAGCCAGCGTGCACTTTCCAGCATGAGCCGCAGCGGACCTGAACGCATCTGGGTCTTGGCGCCGCGGGTTCAACGGTCGGCTTCCACGGCGACGGCAATCCTGCTCGCTCCAAACCTGCGGCCGCTACTGATTGATTTCGGGCTCGACGAGCTTGGCGAGCTTGCGGAGCGATTCCTGCCAGCCGAGGTAGCAGGCCTCGACCGGGATAGCGTCAGGAATGCCTTGCTGTTCGATCGTGAGCTCGGTGCCAACTGATACGGCGGTCAGCGTTACCGATACACTCATCTCGCCCGGCAGTGCGGGGTCATCGAAGCGGTCGGTGTAGATGAGCTTCTCGTCCGGGACGAGTTCGACATACTCACCGCCGAAGGAGTGACTGACACCGGTCGTGAAGTTTCGGAACGACATCCTATGCCTGCCACCTTCGCGCGCTTCGAGTTCGTGAACGGTGCAGACAAAGCCGAACGGCGGCAGCCAGCTGGCGATTGCGTCCGGCTCAAGGAAGGCACGGTAAACTTTCGTTGGGCGCGCGGCGAGAACGCGATGCAGTTTGACAGTATTCGGCATCTTTGTTTCCTCCTTATGCTCAGGGTGGTGAGCTTTAGCCGATTATAAGCAGCCGCTCATATGATCGTGAAGCTGCATGGCCGCTGCGAATTGCGAGGCGGGGCGGGTGGACACCCAAACAGTGCAGTCTTTCTATGGCGCTGTCGCCATGATCAAGCCCACCATGAACATCTCGTCTGCTAGCTCACCATCCGCTTCTGGTCACTCCAGCTTGCGGCGATGGCATCGCTCCTCACCAGCTTTGCCACGGTCATAGCGGCGTCCTGGCTACCCAGAAGCACCGCCTCGATCATTTCGGGCGACAAGAATGCCAGCCGTACCACCCGGCACACATAGGACCTGGTGATCCCTTCGCGGGTGGCGATTGTACTCACGTCGATGTCGCCCGTGCGAAGCTCAGCCCACCAGCGCCGCGCCCGAACCAGCATCTTCACCAAGGATCCGTCGATCTGGCCTGTCGACGGCCGGCCGCCTTGCACAAGTCTCAACACTCTTCCCGATCGCGTCACTCGAACATCCGCGTGGAGGGTGATGGCGGTCGCCCCTGCCTCAGGCCGTGCCACGCGCAGCGCAGCTGCAAGCTCGTTTACGTCGCACATGATCTCCACCCGATCGGCAAGCACCTGAACCCGGGTGACGAGCGCCGTTAGAACGGACCTGTTACCCAGCTGAACCTCGGCAGCAACTTCCCGGCACCTGGCAGAAAACAGGTTGAGCTCGTCGGGCGGCACGTTGAGCCAGCCTGTCGCCAGAAGCTCCATCGGATCGTTCAATATTTCGACGAGGCGGGCCGACACCAACGCCTCAATCTCGCGAGCAGGGATGCGCATGCCGGTGTCCGATTGTTTGTGGTGGAGAGCCCGGCTCACATAGTAGCGATACCTCACCTTTGCCTTCAGCGTGTGGACCGCCAGGAGCGCCTCGCTGTCAGCATCGAAGATCCTACCTGCGAGGATGCTCCGATTGGTCGAGTGCCGGGTACCAACGCCGGCGTTGTTCCCCGCCAGCAGCTGCTGAGCTCTAGCGAACGTCTCCCGGTCAATGATGGGTGGATGATTACCAGGATAGGTGATGTCCCGGTGAGGGATGTCGCCGACATACGTTACTCGGCTGAGGATGTGGTACAGCTGTCCTCGCGAGAACGAGCCGCCACCAAGCGCCTTGCCGCTCGCCGTGGAGCGCCGAGGCACGGCCACGTCTTGTGCTTGCAGCTCATCGGCAAGCAGCCGCACGCTGCGGAGTTCCAGATAGCGGTCGAAGATGCGGCGGACGAGGGCGGCATGTTCATCGACAACGGCAAGGCTTCGTCCATCGGCTCTGTACCCGAGGGGAGGAATACCGCCCATCCACATGCCCTTGGCCTTCGAGGCCGCAATCTTGTCCCGGATCCGCTCGGCAGTCACCTCACGCTCGAACTGAGCGAAGGAGAGCAGCATGTTGAGTGTGAGCCGGCCCATGCTGGTGGTGGTGTTGAACGACTGCGTGACGGAGACGAAGGAGACGCCTGCCTTGTCGAACGCCTCCACCAGCTTTGAGAAGTCGAGCAACGACCGGGTGAGGCGGTCCACCTTGTAGACGACCACAATGTCGATCCTGCCGCTCGCAATGTCCGAGAGCAGGCGCTGGATGGCAGGACGCTCGAGAGTGCCGCCCGAAAGCCCGCCATCGTCATAGCGCTCCGATAGTTCCGACCAGCCCTCGCTCGCCTGCGAGAGGATGTAGGCAGAGCAGGCCTCTCTTTGTGCATCGAGGCTGTTGAACGCCTGCTCCAGCCCCTCATCGCTCGACTTGCGGGTGTAGATGGCGCAGCGGGTCCGCTTCATGCTGCTTTCTTCTTCAGGCCGAAGAATGCAGGGCCGGACCAGCGAGTGCCGGTAATCGCTCGGGCGACCTCACTGAGCGAGCGATACTCACGCTCCTCCCACCTGATGACCTTGTCTTCACCAACGGTGACGACGTGCAGCCGCCCGTTCCACTCGCGTGCAAGCCGCATCCCTGGGCGAGCGGGAGAGGTCTGCGTGAGGCCGCGGCCGATTTGATCCAGCTTTCGGATCGTTTCGCGCGAGAGGCCGCCATAGGCGCGTGCCTGTAGTTCCCAGGCAACCGCCAGCCGGAGCATCCTTGCACTCACCTTCGGCACCGCTGAGTTCGTGATACGTGCCCACTGCGTTCGAAGCTCAGCCAGAGACAGGCTCTCCAGCCGGGCAACTTCCTGCTCGACGTCCATTAGGCGGAGACATCGCTACGATAGCAGGTCGCGCCGTCGCGGCTGAACCGAGCGATGGCGACGCCCTTCTTCCGAAGACCGGTGAGAGCCGCTCGAGTGCTGTGCGGGAGCCAGCCTGTTGCATCCACCAGCTCGGCAAGGGTGGCGCCGTCGGCGCGGGCAAGCAGCGAGCAGACGAGGTCGGACTTGTTCTGCCGGGGGAGGGGAGGCGGGGCTTCGTTCCGAGTGAGCTCGGGTTCGTCAACGTCGCTGCCGATGTTTACTGCGGCGAGACCTGCTTTTGTGATGAAGAGGCCATAGGTCAGCTCATCGTCCGATCGGTGGATTGCAGTCTTCTCGCGGGTCTTGCGCTCCTCGAGCAGGCCTTGCCTCAGAAGAGCGGCGATGGGCTTCGTGAGCGGTTTTCCTGCCATCGATGCGGGCAGGGGATAGAGGCTTGAACTCTCACGCTGTGCGGCATGAATCAGCAGGATCGCTTGAGTGTCGCTGAGCTTGGGCATGATAGTGGCTCCTGTTCAGGATGAGCGGCACCATTGCCGCTCCCACCACCTGCAGCCCCGCTAGCGATGCTTGGGGGCACGCCGACCGGTTCGCGGCCGCTGGGTGAGGTGTTTGCTCTGGTTGCGGGGGAAGTCCAGTCGAGAACCTCAGCCTTTTGTTGATGTGCAGCTCAGCGGCGAAATAGAAGAAGGACTCGAACCGAACTCACAGGTCCGGTCGTCCCTTTGCGACTATGTCTTCTGCAAACACGGTGCTCGCTCAGCATCAAATCCTATGCACCCGGTCTAGTCAGCCTGCGCAGGCGAAATCTACAGGAAATGGTCCGGCAGAGTGTTCCCTGCCCTGCCGGACCTCATTGGACTAAAACTTCTTGCCAACTCGGATTCCGTAAGTCCGCGGCGGAAGGTACTGTTCATTTATGATTGCGCCTACGAGGGGCGTGAATACGGCAGACCCGGCAATCACCGTCTTGTCAAAGATATTGTTCATGTACAGGCTAAGGTACCAATCGTCCGCGCCCTCGTAACGGATGTTGGCATTCGCCAACTGGTACGATCGTTGACCGTTGCTTTCGTTGTTGAACTCCGTGAAGAAGACGCGGGAGGACACGAACAGCTCGCCGCGGACCGTCAGCGATCCACCAAAGACCGGGGCTTCATACTGGGCGCCGATTTTCCCCGACCACTTTGGCGCGTTCGGAAGCAGATTACCGGAAAGATCCAGAATTGGAGAGCCCGTGATGGCTGGGTTTCGTGAGTTGTAAGACGTAAAGCGGGCATGGTTATACGCGCCGAACCCGTCGATGCTGAAGTTCTTACCGATCGCCAAGCGAGCTTCCAATTCCACGCCATCGACCTTCGCCTGCGCCGCATTTGTCACCACCGTTGCAGTAGAGATGGCTTGGCCCAGCTGGAGGCCCTTATAGTCGTAATGGTAAACCGCAAGATTGGTTGTAAGTGCACGGTCGAACCAGCTCGCTTTAAGTCCAGCCTCGTAGCTCCAGATCGTCTCAGGATCGAAAGCCGGCGCAACTGCGCCAATAGCGAATCCGCCGCTTTTGAACCCCTTCTGTGCTGTGGCGTAGATCTGCTGGTTGTTACTGAACTGGTATCGCGCCCCAAATTTCGGTGAGAAGGAACTGAACGATACCTTATCCGGGAGGCCAAGGCAGACTGTGCAAGGCACATCCGGGGTTGGCGCCGCCTGCCGCGCGGTAATTGGTCCTGTCGGGCCCCTTAGGAAGGTCCGCTCATCCATGATGCGCTTGCTCTCCTTAGAATACCGTCCTCCCACGATCAGCGTCAGTTTCGGCGTGACGTGGTAGCTCAGCTCGCCGAATGCCGCGTAGGCATTGGTCTCGACCCTCCCGCCCTGGAAGTACTGGCTTATTATCGCTGCGAGAAAGGGTGGGAAAAGCCCGTTGGCACGTGCGAAGTTTTTCTCGTGAAAATAGTATAGGCCGACAATCCAGTCGAGCGACCCACTGCTGCGGCCGAGCTGCAGTTCCTGCGAGAACGTCTTGTAGTCTTCCTCGCGTGTGTTCTGCCCAGGCTGGGCAGTTCCCTCCTGATCGAACACGGCCTCTAAGGACCCCTCTCGGAATGCCGTCAAAGACGTAAGGTCAGCGAACGATAAATCGAGCTCCGAGCGAAGGGAAATGCCGTAGTCTTCCGAAATGTTGACTGGGTCGATGTCAGAAAACACGTCACGCGGATCGGCGGGTATGGGGAACCCGCGGTTGGTCGCGGCATTGGGACCGCATGGCGTTTGGACGCATCTGCGGAAATGAGTCGCGCCAGCCTTGTCGTCACGCTTGAAATAGTCGCCCTGCAGTAGGAAATTAGTACTATCGCTTGGACGGAACTCGAGCATACCCCTGATGGCGCGGGTCTTCAGGTCATCGATGTCGCGGCCGTTTGTGAGATTGGTTCCGTAGCCGTCGCGCTCTTGGACCCGCGCTGAAACTCGAGCCAGCAGCCGGTCGGCAACCAGCGCTCCGCCGAAGGCTCCTTCGACGGACAAGTCGCCGTAATTGCCATAAGCCAAGTCCATGTATCCGGACGCCTTGGTGGAGGGTCGTTTCGAAATGATGTTGATAGCGCCGCCCGTGGCGTTACGGCCATAGAGAGTGCCCTGCGGCCCCCGCGCTACCTCGATGCGATCCACGTCGAACAGCCCTGAGAGCGCAGCGAATGGCCGCGACTGGTATACGCCATCCCTGTGCAGCGCAACGCTCCCCTCCGCGCCGGCGGTCAACACGCCGAAGCCGATGCCACGGATAGCAACGACGCCGGAACCTAGGCGCGGCGAGATGTTCAGGTTTGGCACCGAGGTCTGAACGTCGACCAAGTTCGTAACCGGCGACCTCTCCAACAACTCACCACTGAGAGCCGTGATCGCCATCGGGATGTCCTGTAGGCGCTCCGACCGGCGCTGAGCAGTGACGACGATGTCGGCCAAGCCACCCTGCTGGTCGGTCTGGTCGCCACCCAGCACAGGCGTTTCAGGGCCTGCTTGCGATGGTTCGGCGATAGCCTGTCCATGGGCGACGCCCGCCATTGAGACACAGCCCAGCGCTGTAGCAGCCAGAAACAGATACTTCATTTGATATCCCTCCCTCATTTTCAATTCCTTTTTTTTTGTATTTGCCATGATGTCGCGATTAGTCGCCCGCTTCGCCTTCGAAAGCGCTCAGTGCCTGCCGAATTGACGCGAGATGCGCTTCGCGTAGGCGGGGGGTCAGGCCGGCGGTCAGACCGCCGTCAACCACCAGATCATGGCCTGTGACGTAGCTGGCCTCATCGCTGGCGAGGTAAACTGCCGCCGAGGCTATGTCTGAGGCAGTCCCGCCCCGGCCTAGTGGAGTCAAGTTACTTGTCACCGCCGCGATGCGGCGAAGGGCCTCTTCCGGATCAAGGTGATCCAAACCAAACATCGTTTGGAAGATCGGCGTCACGACTGCCCCCGGAGAGATCGCGTTCACTCGAATGCCGTACGGAGCGAACTCCATGGCTAGACAGCGCGTGAGATGGCAAACTGCTGCCTTAAGAGCGCTGTAGAGCGCTGGCGAGGAGTTGGCTCGGTGCGCCGCAGTACTCCCATTCTGCAGGATCACCCCGCCCCTCTGCTCAATCATCAAGCGTGCAACGTGCTGCGACACGAGAACGACGCTACCGAAGACCGACCACATGCTTTCACGAAGCATGTTACTAGTTACCTCGAGAAAGGGCGTGTACTCTGCCTCCGCGGCGTTGTTGAAAAGGCAGTCGATGCCACCGAGCAGCTCAGCTGCCCGCTCGACAAGTTCGCGGACATCGGCGTCCTGCGTCACGTCGGCGCGGACGAAGCGGGCTCGGCCCCCGGTTTCATCCTCCACCGTTCGACCGGCCGAGACGTTGCGACCGCAGAATACGACCTGCGCGCCCTCGTCGATGAAGCGTGTAACCACGCCGCGTCCCATGCCGCTAGTGCCACCGGTGATAAGGGCGCGCTTTCCAGCCAGCCGCATTGCACTCTTAGTCATAGAGGGAAGGCAGTCCGGCTCCGGGTATCTCTACCTCGGCTGTGAGCAGGACGCCTGTAGTGGCTGACCAGAGATGGCGGCGGTCATGCCCCTCGGAAGCAGTGATCAATAGCGTTCGCCCGTCTGCTCCGCCGAGCGCGCAGGCGCTCGCAATATGATCACCGGTGTTCACCTCGTCGGTGATCTCGCCGCCTTCGATGACCCTGATGACGCGGTTCCTGGTGGCCACCCAGAGACCGCCTCGGACATCGCCGCACATGCCGTCTGGCATTTCGCCAGGTAGATCGGCGAATATCGTCGCCGGCCCTAGCGATCCGTCTCCATTGATCGAGAAGGCGTAGACGCAGGCGTCATAGGTGTCGGCGGTAAGCAGCCGGTCCTCACCGGGAAAAATCACGCTTCCGTTAGCGAAGAAGGTGGCATCTGACGCGCTACCCACTTCGCCCTCCGTAGTAACGCGTAGCAGCGGGCTGCGCTTTTTCTCGGCTTTACCCTCAAAGCTCGCAAACGCGTCATAGTTGATGGTGTCGACGTAGAAGTCTCCGCGCGGGCTACGCACCATGTCGTTGATCATATTCTCTGCAATCGTCGAGCAGTCCGCGATTTCCGTGACCTCGCGCGTGCCGGACAGCCAATTCTTGAGGTGCAGGATCTTGCGGTCGAATACTGAGGCCACGAAAAACCCGTCAGCATCGTCGAAGGCCATGCCGGAGATCATGTCTCGTTGCTTACTGAGCATGCGGACCTCGCCACCCTTGAGCTCGAAAAGCTTGCCGTCATCAATGTCGACGAAGTAAAATGCCTGACGGCCGGCGTGCCAGCGTGGCGTTTCCGGAAAGATAAACCCTTTGGCCAGCAGGTCTGAAGTCAGTTTCATGCTCTTCCTCTCTTCGTGCGCCGGCTGAGACCGGAATTCGCTTTCGAGCAATGCTACGGCGACTTGAGGAGGATCGCCCCTCCCGTCGCGGGAGGGGGAGGGAAAGTATTAGAGTACCGGCGCAGCCATCGAAGGGACCATACGTGGGAGCGCGAGAAACAGCGCGCTGCAGAGGCTCAGAAGCACTGATGCGCCGATTAATGCAGCCTGGTACGTCCCGGTGGTGTCGGCAATCCAACCGTAGACGAACGGTGAGCTTGCAGCGCCCACTAGCACGGCAGAATACTGTATGCCGTAAATGCGTCCAAAGCGGTCAAGACCGAAGTAGCGCGCGGTCATGTAGCCGATCAGGTCGAGCTCTGCGCCCATAGCCACGCCTATCGCGACCGCTCCTAGCATGGCCGCCGACGGGCCAAGCAGGGTCATAGCAGTAAGGCCTAGCGCACTAAAGGCCATCACTGCGGCCGCGACCCACGGTGCGTGGATGCGATCGATCAAATAGCCAGTCAGAACTCGCGCGATTGCGAGCGACGCGCCGCTGACGCTCGCGATGAGACCCGCCTCCTTTAGCGTCATACCCATGTCCGCGAGGTAAGTAATTAGGTGAAGCTGGAGCCCGCTAACTGCGAAGGGGATAAGGCCGGCGCAGATCAGCATGAGCCAAAAGGCGCGGTCTCCGACCGCGTCGCCTAACGAAGTGCTGGAGTTGCTCCGGGGCGACGCCGTGGCGGCCGTCCCGCCCATCAGGAAAATGACGGCCGGGGTGGCGACCGCCACGACGAGCGCGAGCGCGACAAAGCCGGCGCGCCATCCGTTCTCGGCAGCGTAGGGCGTGAGCAGCAGCGGGAGGAGCACGCCAGTTATACCGCCCCCCGTCATAGCCAGCCCAAGCGCAAGCCCGCGATGACGGAAGAAGCTGCTACTAAGGACGCGCGCATAGACGACTGTCGCAGAGCCGCTGGCGGTCACAGCCATCGCCGCAAAACCTGCATAGAAGAGCCTTATGTCGTTGGTGAGCCGACTGAAGAGATAGAGTGATATCGCAAGTGCGCTGAGCGAGACCGCGACGATCAGGCGCGGATGGACGCGATCGACTACCCAGCCCAGTAACGGCACGGCGAATGCAAGCGTACCAATTAGGATCGTCGGTCCGAGTGAGATCTGCGCGCGGGTCCAACCGAACTCGACCTGCAGGTCGCGCAGAAAGACCCCTATCGCGGGAGAGGGGATTACGATGATCCCGATACTGATGCCGAGGAACGAGCCCAGCAGCAACATCCAGCCTCTCGCAAACTCGTTTTGTCCGACGCCACCCGACGCAAGTCGCGATTGAACCGATGCCATATCCTCTCCTCTCGGGACCTTGCCCGCTCGCGTGCTATGGTCCGCAGCCTCATCTCTATCCTTAGATCGGAGGGGCGCCCCCCCCCGTTGCGGGAGGGGACGGACGGAATTCCCAAAGCTAAGTCGCTATCGAGGGGCGGGCTCTACATCGCTCCCGCAACCTAATTGGGTAAGGAGCAGCCGTGTCCGCAGTATACATCGTTGGGGTCGGCATGACCCGGTTCGGGCCGGATCCAGCCAGCAGCGTAAAGACCCTGACTCGGTCCGCGCTTCTGGAGGCGATCGGCGACTGCGGGCTGGATGCCTCCGATATCGACACCGCCTTCTTCTCGAACGCTTTTCAGCCCATCGTCGAGGGGCAGACCTCAGTTCCGGGCCAGATCGCGCTCCGCCACGCGGGAGTTGAGGGCATCCCGATTGTGAACGTGGAGAACGGCTGCGCATCTGCCTCCACAGCATTCTGGCTCGCTGTAGATCAGATACGCTCGGGCGCCTCCGATGTTGCGCTCGCTATTGGCGCAGAGAAAATGGTGTTTAACGATCCGGCGCGCCGCGCCAAAGTTATGGCTGCGTTCGATGGTGGTCTCGACGTTGAGACGGCGCAGGAGACGCTTGCGGACCTCGACGCGGAAGGAGCGGGAATTACCGGACCCTCCGGCGACGGACATCGCACAAAGTTCATGGACATCTACGCCGCAAAATGCCGTGCACACATGGCGAACTTCGGCACGACTCAGCGCCAGTTGGCGATCATCGCATCGAAGAACCATGGTCACGCCTCGCTAAACGATCGATGCCACTACAAAAATCCGATGACCGTCGATGAGGTGCTAGCAGGCCGTCCCTTAGGCTACCCACTAACAGTGCCGATGTGCGCACCGTTGAGTGATGGCGGCGCGGCGGCGATCGTCTGCGGGGAACGGACACTTGACCGAATCGGTGCGCGATCCCGCGCGGTGCGGATCGACGCATGCGTTCTGAAGTCGGCAACGACGCGCCGCTGGGGCGATTTGGATGACCATCTCGTGCGTCGCGCTGCGCGGGACGCCTATTCGATCGCCGGCATTGGGCCGGAAGAAGTGCAGGTCGCGGAAGTCCACGACGCCGCCGCGTTCGGCGAACTCTTCATGTCCGAGATGCTGGGCATTTGCGAAACGGGCGGTGGCGGCCACCTTGCCGAGTCGGGTGCGACGGCGTTGGGCGGTCGTATTCCGATCAACCCATCAGGAGGACTCGAGTCGAAAGGCCATCCGATCGGCGCCACGGGCCTGGGCCAGATCTTTGAGCTGACGACCCAACTGCGAGGTGAGGCGGGCAGGCGGCAGGTGGAGGGAACTCGGGTAGCCTTGCAGGAGAACGGTGGCGGCTTTGTGGGCGTTGAAGAGGGCGCTACGGTCGTCACGGTTCTGAGCAGGTAGCAGGCATGAGCATCCTCCAACTACTGCGCCGCGGGCAGCGGCGGACCGCCACCGGTGTTGCCATCGTGGACGGTGATCGTCGGCTGGACTTCGACGAATTCATCGGCCGCATCGAGCGCGTCGCGGCCCGACTGAGCGACGCCGGCGTTGGGCGCGGGACCCGCGTCGGCGTAGCAGCTCCGAACAGCGCCGAGGCGCTGATCGCTCCTTATGGGATATTGGCCACAGGCGCGACGTATGTCCCCGTGTCCGCCGCCGGCACACCCGCCGAGATTTCCGGAATCTTGTCTCGCTTCGAATGCTCGAGCCTTGTATTCCATCCTAAGCTGGCCGGGGTTATCGACGAGGTGCGGCGATCCTCACCCGGCGTAGGCTTCATCGAGCTAGCCCAGCTGACCGCCGGCGCCGATCTGCCATCGGTCTCAAAACGCCGGCAGGAGCCGCGCCTGAGCGATACCGCATGGCTTTTGACGACTGGGGGTACGACCGGTGCTCCCAAAGGCGTGGAGCTCAGCTGGAGGGCGCTCAACGCGTTCGTGCAGAAGTTCGCGTGCGAGCTGCCCATGCAGGACGCCGTTATGCTTCTGGCTACCCCACTGACACATGCAGCGGGCATGTTCGCGCTTCCGATCCTCGCCTCCGGCGGGCGCCTAGTCATCGCGAACGGCGTCGATCCAGAACAGTTCATCGCGCTGATCGAAAAGCATCGGGTGACCACGACCTTTCTACCCCCGACTGCTGTCTACAAGCTGCTGGACCACCCTGGGGCGGAAGCGCGTGACTACACGTCCCTGCGCAATCTGTTCTACGGCGCGGCTCCGATGGCGGTGCCGCGCCTCAGGGAAGCCCTTCGCGTCTTCGGACCTGTTATGACACAAATTTATGGCCAGACCGAATGCCACACCTTCATTGCGCTTATGCGACCTCAAGATCATTACGTCGATGGGGACCTCAACGGTCAAATTGCCAACGAGAGGCGACTGTCTGCCTGCGGGCGACCGACGTTTGGCAACGTTGTGGAAATCCGTAGGGACGACGGGTTTCTCGCAGACGTCGACGAGATCGGAGAGATCTGCGTTTCTAGTGACCTTAACATGACTGGTTACTTCCGGGATCCCCTGCAGACCGAAACGACTCTAGTCGACGAGTTCGTTCTAACTGGCGACCTGGGTTGCATAGACGAAGACGGATTCCTTCATATCGTGGATCGGAAGAAGGACATGATCAATTCTGGCGGTTTCAATGTGTATCCGTCTGAGGTTGAAGCAATGCTCAACGACCATCCGGCAGTGGCTGAATGCGCCGTTGTCGGCGTCCCCGACAGCTATTGGGGTGAAATGGTGGTCGCCGCCGTCAAACTCCGCCCTGGACAAGATTTAAAACCTGAAGAGTTGAAAAATCACCTGCAGTCCAACCTCGGTCCCATAAAGACCCCGAAGTCGATCCAAATTTGGAGCGATCTGCCGAAAAGCCCGCTGGGCAAGATACTGAAGCATGCGGTCCGTGATAAATTTGTGAATACAATGAGTGCCCAAAACGGGTCGCGGCTGGGTCCACCACCCAGCTAGTGTGGTAATCACCATGTCGCGTGCCCGTCCCCAAACCGCCGCGAACCCCGGTTACGCACGCGTCAGACCCTCTGTCCGGTACTGCATGGCAATACCATGTGAGTCTAATAGCGTTTAGCTGCGAACGGCCTCCTTAGCGCTTCGGCGAACAGTTGTGCATGCACGTGCTCATTGCAGATCGCTTCGCGTGGCCGAAGCCCGATAAGGAAGGTTGCGACGTTCGAGAGGGCGCTCAGGGGAGCCGATCGATGGGTCGGACAACGAGAAACGGCCTTTCAGGCGACACGATCGTCGAGCAGATATTCTCAGGTGTCCGCGCATTCTAATTTACGGCTGGCTGATTGCCTTACATAATTGGATCCTGGCAAGAAGTGCGCGAAACGGCCGACACTTCTGAACGTTGATCGACAGGTCAGCCCCTTAGACCTTCAGAACCTCTCGCTGCTCGGTGCTGGGCGGGACGCGTTGCCGCGACACGAGAAGTTG
>NZ_BARE01000072.1 GCF_000367345.1 Sphingobium xenophagum NBRC 107872 | reverse complement strand
CTTGTCCCAACCATGGTCATTCGTCATAGCCCGTTGCAATTGGGAGATTTGCTGCGAACGCAATAGAGGGGAGTGGGCTTTGCCCTGATTGAGCCAGTTGGGCGTCGATGGTCGATGCGCTGGGCTCACAATCAGGAGTGTGTCCCATGATCAAGTCGATCCCGCTGAACAAGCTAGTCCAGTCTCCCCGCAATGTCCGCCGTCACGGCGATCCAGCCGCCGATGCCGAGCTCAAGGCCAGCATCGCTGCCCATGGGCTGCTGCAGAATTTCATTGTCCGGCCTGCCGCGAAGGGCAAGTTCGAGGTCGAAGCCGGCGAGCGCCGCCGTCGCGCAATGCTCGCGCTCGCGGACGAAAAGATCCTCGCCCGCGATCATGAAGTCACGTGCCTCGTGCTCGAAGACAGTGCCGAAGTCGCGGTCGAGACCAGCCTCGCGGAGAACTTCCACCGCCTCGCCATGAACCCGGCCGATGAAGCCCAGGCTTTTGCCGCGCTCGTGGCAGGCGGTGCGACTGTCGAGGACGTTGCTCGCCGCTTCGGTCTGACCGTCCGCTTCGTCGAGGGCCGTCTGCGCCTCGCGACGCTTGCGCCCGTCGTATTCGAGGCACTGGCCTCCGGCCAAATCACTCTCGACATTGCCAAGGCCTTCGGCGCAACCTCGGATCAGGATATCCAGGCCCGTGTCTTCGAGCAGGTCTCCTCGGCCTACTATGCGCCCAATCCCGACAGCATCCGGCGCATGGTCCTCTCCGGGACTGTGCGGGGCAGTGACCCTCGAGCCAGGCTCATTGGCCGGGACGCCTACATGGCCGCCGGCGGTCGCATCGAACGCGAATTGTTCGATGACGATGACAGCGAATCCTGGGTCGACGTCGCGCTGCTCGAGAGCCTCGCCGCCGCGAAGATGGAAGAGCAGGCCAAAGCCCTCGCCGCCGAGCAGGGCCTCGCCTGGGTCAAGCCCACGCTCGATCCCTATGCCAGCCACGACCTGGTCGAAGGGCTGGTCCGGCTTCCCGCCGAACCGGCGCCATTGACCGAAGCGGAAGTGGCGAGGCTCGACGAACTCGATGCCTCCTATGACGAGCATGCGGCAATCCTTGAAGACGAGGACAGTGCCGAGGAGGCTGTGGCTGCGGCTGAAGCGGCCATTGAAGCGATCGAACGCGAATGCCAGGAAATCCGGGCCCGACCGCCCGTCATCGCGGCCGAACTCAAGGCCGAGGCAGGCATGGTCCTGGTGCTCTCGCGCGATGGCACGCCGGTTCTCCAGCCGGTGTTCTACGGCGAGCGTCAGGCTGAACCCGCCGAAGCCGACGACGGGATCGAAGTCGTTGCTGGCGGGGAAGGTTCGGACAAGCGCCGGACGACCTTGTCCAAGCGCCTGGTTGACGAGCTCGCCATGCAGCGCCGGGATGTTCTGGCGCTGCACGTTGCATCCGACCCCGGCCTGGCGCTCGACATCATGGTCTTCACGCTCGTCGATGCCGATACCCACGACTGGCGGGCGCGGGCTGCGACCACGCTGCGCGCGCCTGTTCCGGCAGGCCCGATCATCGGCTTCGAAGCCAAGGATGCTCCGGCGAGCAGCGGGCTTGCCGAGTTCCGCTCCAGTCTCGACGAAAGCTGGCGTGCTGGTGACGATGCGATCTCCCGCTTCGATCTGTTTCGGGCGCTGCCCGAGGGCAGCCGCGCAGCCTGGCTTGGCTATGTCGTTGCCCGGTCGCTCGAGGCGAGCCTCAACATGGCCGGTGAGCGTCAGCTGCCATTCCAAGATCATCTCGGAAGCCTGATCGGCATCGACATGGCGCAGTGGTGGCGCCCGACAGCGGCCAACTACTTTGACCGGGTGTCGAAGCAGGTGATCCTTGACGCGCTGACTGATGTCGGCGGTCTCGAGCTCTCCTCACGCTTTTCCTCGGTCAAGAAGGGGGACCTCGCGATGAGCGCGGAGCGCGTCTTCTCTGGCACCTACATCACCGAAGTCGAGGTCCGTGAAAAGGCTCTGGCCTGGGTGCCTGAGGTCATGCGCTTCGCTTGCCCTGCACCGGAGGTTGGTGAAGCCGAGATCGAAGCAGCTGACGCTGAGCCTGGTGTCGACGGCGAAATTCATACCCCCCGCGAGCTGGCCGCCTGACCTCCTCCTGACAGGCTCGGCCACTCGCACCTAGAGAAGCGGTCCTTCGGCTTACGCCGGAGGGCCGCTTCCTTTTTGGAAGCAGAGCAGAGGGGGCTCGGGAACCTGTGGCACTGACCGGCGAACCCGTCGCCGACTGTCAGATGCCTCAATCAGGAGAACCATCATGGCCTATCGCAAGCGGCAGGGCAGCGGCGTGTCGCCCGCCACCCGCATCACCCAGGAAATCATCGCCCGTCTGGAAGCAGGCACGAAGCCGTGGATCAAGCCGTGGCGCGGTGTCCCGGTCTCCCGGCCCTTGCGGGCCTGCGGGATTCCGTACCGGGGCATGAACGTGTTCTGGTTGTGGATGGTCGCCGACATGTGCGGCTACGCCTCGCCGTTCTGGATGACCTACAACCAGGCAAAATCGCTCGGAGCCCAGGTCCGCAAGGGTGAGAAGTCGACCATCGCGATCTTCTACAAGAGTTACACCAAAGAGGTGGAAGCCCCCGATACGGGCGAAAAGACCGACGAGGCCCGCCGGGTGCTGAAGGCCTATCCGGTCTTCAATGCCGATCAGGTCGAAGGTCTGCCCGAGCGCTTCCATCCGGCTGCGACATTGGAACTGGTCGAGCCCGAAGGGCGCGAAGCCGAGCTCGACGCCTTCTTCGCAGCCATCCCCGTCAATCTGCGCCACCAAGGCTGCGAAGCCTATTACGAACCGACTGCGGATCGCGTCACAATGCCGCCAACGAGCCTATTCTCTGGTTTCGATCACTACTACGCCACGCTTGCACACGAGTTGTCGCACTGGACCGGCCATGCGAGCCGTCTGGGACGTGATCTCAAGAACCGCTTCGGCACGGCGACCTACGCCGCCGAGGAACTGGTCGCCGAACTCTCCAGCGCCATGCTGGGCGCCGAGCTGGGGCTGCCGGTCACACATCTCGATAGCCACGCGAGCTATATCGAGCATTGGCTCAAGCTTCTGAAGGATGACGACCGTGCCATCCTGACCGCTGCGGCCAAGGCCGAAGAATCTGCGAGCCTGCTGCTGAATCTCGGCGGGAGGGTCACTCCAGAGCAGTTCGACGACGCGTCAGACGACGCTGCGCTTGCGGCCTGAGGGAGAATACCATGGGCCGATCGGTCAGCTATCCCAGCGGCGCAATTGTCGCCTTCACGGTGCTCGAGGTCGAAAGCGACGACGACTGGGAATTCGAGTATGAATGGCTGCGCGACGACCTGCGCGAGCGCGCATCCAGAGCCTTTCCGTCCCTGATCCCGCATGACGCCTGGCGAGGTCGGGAGGACCGGACCCTCATGCGCAATGCCTACGCAGATTTCGGCGTATCGGTCTATGGCGGGCTGGTGGCCGTCTGGATCGTTGAACGCGATGACGGGTCCTATTGGGACGCCGATTGGCGCACGGCCCGGTCACCGCGGGCAAGGCGCTGGCTGTCCCAAATCGCATCCCGCTTCGATGCCATGTTCGGCGACTACGATTGCCTCGGGCACATGTCGAATGGCGAGGGGGTCTACTCCAAGCGCGCAGCTTGAGCTCCGCGAGTTGGTCAGGCGCAGCGCTTTGGGTTGCCATCCCTGACTGAACTTTGCCGGCCGGTCATGGTCTGTCGCCATGCGAGAGAGGCCCTGGGCCAGCCGCCAGCCTTGCGCAACCCGGCTTGGACGGGCCCGTGTTGGCCTTGGCCCTTTGGGCTCAAGGCCTGCCCGCGCCAGCCCGCCAAGCCGGGTTCCCCCTGACGGGTGCGCAATCCTGCCTGAATGCTGGCCCTGACGGGCTCTCGCTGGCGCAGCCATGAACGGATGCGCCGGCCTCACGCCAGTCAGGAGGATATCCCCATGCACACGTCATTCGCCGATCAACTCGCCGGGCTCGATCTTGCCGGTTTCTCGATTGGACCCGCTCCCGTATCGACAAGCGATTTTCCGGTCCGGGAGGCGGTCGTTCAAACTCTCGAAGCGGTCTGGTCCGATCTTTTCGCCATGGTGTCCGGGACCGCTCTTGAAGCCGACGCCGAGGACCTTGGCTGGGCCTTCGTCAACATCTTTCACCGCTCGGCCGAACGCAAATCGACGGCCGTCGACCGGGCGACCGACGAGGTCCGGGCGCTGATCGCCACCGCCGATGGATCCGAGGTACACACCCATGAACTCGAGACTCAGGTCGAGCGGGCGCAGTGTGCCGAAAGCGCGATGCTGGCGCTCGAAGAGATGCGCGAGGTCGCAGCAGCCCTGTACCTCAACGAGTTCGGCTCCTCCTGGAAGCCGGTCTCCAGTTCGCGTTTCAATCACAGCGTCATGCTCACCTCGGCACTCGTCGAAGGGCGCGACTTCCTGCGCGCCCGTGCCGAGGCCAAGCGCCGTGCGGCGGTGCCCGAAGGAACCCCGGTCGTCTTCGCTGGCGGTCGCACCCGTCATGGATGCGAAGACGATGCGCTGACCTTCGGCAACAATGTCTGGGCCACCCTCGACAAGGTTCGTGACCGTGTGCCCGACATGGTGCTCATCCATGGCGGCGACACCAAGGGCGTCGACCGCCTGGCATCGAGCTGGGCTGAACGTCGCGGCATCCCGCAGGTGACATTCTCGCTCGACATGCGGCTGGGCGCCCGTGCCGGCTTCAAGCGCAACGAGCGGATGCTCTCCCTCGATCCGCGCTACGTCATCGCCTTTCCGGGCAATGGCGTACTCGAACGCTTGGTGATCGAGGCCAAGGCTCGGCGGATCACCGTTGTCGATCGCCGCGGGCCCCTCGGCACCAATCCGAAGAACACTTCGGCCAGGACAGACTGAGGCCCTGTCGGTCTTCGCGCCAGCGCCCAATCGGCGCTGGCGTCATCCATGAGAGGAAAGGAATGCGCCTGTCGTTTGGAGCCAGCGGATGGTCGTTGGCTCCTTTCTCCAGGAGGTATTCCATGATCGATATCGAGGCCGTGATGGCCGACTTTGCCGTTCGCCAGGCCGAGCGGCAGGCGCTAGTGGCGGACGAGATGCAGCAGCTCAAGACAGCCATTCTTCCGCGGTTGCAGGAGGCTGGTATTGCCCGCGTCGAGATCCGCTTTGACGGCTGCGGCGACAGTGGTGCCGTTGAAGAATGTGCGTGCCTCGATGTAGCTGGCGCGGCGGTCCCGTGCCCGGATGTCACCCTCATGGAAGGCGAAGAAGATAGCGTTGATCGTGCCGGTTCCAAAGAGCTGCAATCACTCGGCCAGGCACTCGAGCAGCTGACCTATCTGGCACTCGAACGCCACCATCCGGGCTGGGAGATCAATGACGGTGCCTGCGGCGAGCTGGCGATCGATGTCGCTGAGGCGACCTTCGTGCTCGACTGCAGTCTGCGCTTCACCGCTACCGATGATCACTCGACCGAGCTCTAGGAAACCTGGCATGGCACATTGCTACTACCACGCCCTCTCGTCGGTCCGGAAATGGGGCGGTACGGTCGATGACTATCTCCCGCTGCACCAGTGGTTCGACCAGTCGAAGGCAATCTTGGCAGACCCCCGGCACCGCGCGCTGCGGCACCATGCCGAGGGGATATTCATGCTCGAAACACTGTTCGGTGAGACCCTCGTCAATGCCGATGGCCGGGTCGTTCCGGTGCGTCTGGTCGGCGAACAGCACGTACGCGAAGACCTGGGCTCGATCCCCTCCTTTGCGGACTGGGCGCGCTTGATCACGCCGCAGGCCTGGATGCTTCGAGGCAACCCTCTGGACGGCGCTGAAGGGGTGACGATCGATATGCCTGTCCCCGGCGAAGCAGTTGCGTCCAGGACCAGGCCACCTGCTGGAGGAGAGGTCCGTACCGTGATCTAGGAAGGGGTTCTCCGTTGGAGGGCTGGCGGGGAAATGATCCGGCCAAGACCGGAGGGAAACGAGGCAGGGCAGACCTGTTCAAGGCATCCGGCTCCACCCGGCTTCAATACAAACCTGTCCCTGAATCACCCCCGTCGAGACGCGCAACCCGGATCAGGTCCGGCCGAGTTGCCGGGCTGTGCCCGGCTGCCCGCACCACCCGGCCCAGTTCCGGGTTCCCCTTCGGTGCGCTTCGCCGCGGGGCGCTTCTGCTCGGGTTTGCAGCCGGGATGGACCCGGAATGCTCGATCAGGAGAAAGCCCATGACCAATCTCGTTATCCTCGTTGGCCGCATCGCTCGCGACCCCGAGACCCGCACCACCCAAGGTGGAACCAGCATCACCTCGATCTCGGTCGTGACCGACCGTCCCGCCCGCAAGGATGGCAAGACCTACAAGGACGAAAACGGCTACACCGCCAAGGACAGCGAATTCCACCGGATCACCTGCTTCAACGGCCTGGGCCAGAACGTCGCCAAGTACTGCACCAAGGGCCAGCTCGTGACGGTCGAAGGGCGCATCCACTATACCCAGTGGGAAGATCAGAGCGGCGCCAAGCGCTACGGCTGCGAGATCATCGCCGACAAGGTCGACTTCCTCACCAAGGGCCGTTCCGGCAGCAACGAAGGTGCTCCCGATATCGACGAGGACTGAATGTCCTCACCCTACGACAAGGCCCCGGTGGCAGACGCCATCGGGGCCTTTTCTTTTGTACGCCGGCGATGCGGCGGCCAGGGGCATCGAACCCCTTGCCGCCGCCGGGTTGGGCTTACGCGGGAGCTATCCGCTTCAGCGTTTCCTCGATCCCGAGTACCATTGCTCCTCGGACGATCTGACGCAGTTGCGCTGGTTCGATCGTCTCGGCGCCGCACTCGATCAGAATGTGGCCAAGGACAATCGCCGCCTCGTCGCGAAGCTTTGCTTCCTTGGCCGCCAGTTCCTCGCGTTGTTCCCGGAGCTTCTTCAAGGCATCGACCGGATTGCTTTTGCGGGGCATGTCAGTCCTTTCCACCCCCTTGGTTTGTGATCCCTCGAGAGCTCTTCTGCCACCGTGCGCAGGGTGTAGGAAAACAGGAAAAGCGTGCCAGCCCACAACCGTCCGGTGCCAACCGAGAGGGTAGAGGGGCTGGCTCACGGATGGCCCAGTATGATGTCCGTCCACATGCCGCCTCAAGGACGGCAGGGCCCCACCATTTTGCCGGAGAAGGGATGAATCCCTCCCCCGACAAAATCGTTTCCCCCACCGCCGCTGGCGCGGCCGCGCAGGAGCGCGGTCCCTGACCCGGCATGCGCACGAACATCGCACTTCCTTCTGTCGTTCGAGACAACCTCAGGAGGATCATCATGGCTTATTTCGCACCTTGCAGCGCTTCACCCCGCAGCTATTTCGAGGCCCTGGAACTCGCCGAGCGCCGGGCACTGCACAGCTACTTCGATCAGCACATCGTGGAAGACGAAGAGCTCGGATATATCGCCCTCGACGAAGGCGACTACTGCGCTCTGCCAGCACATCTGGCAGCACGTGTCGTCCACACCATTCACGGATCGATGCTGGATGAATTCTGACGCCGAAAAGGGTGGGAGCCGGTAACGGTTCCTGCCCTTTTATTTTGCTCGCCGTCGGCTCGCTTCGATCCATAAGCAGGGCCGATGAGCGGAGCGCGGACATCGGCGCCCGCACGCGCTTTGGCTCCGCGCTATCGAGGGCCCTTCATTCCCTCCTGCATGTACGGCGAAGTGACCGGATCACCCTCTCGCAGCTTGGTAGAGTGAGCACACCGTACGCAGTGACACTGCTGGATTTAAGGAAGATATTTCAAAGTGATAGGCGGAATTTCAGGGCTAGTGTCAAACCAATTCAATCGTGACGCATGCTTCAGATTCGCGATTTGCGGGCAAATCGAAGCCAGTCAAACCATTGATAGTATTCGCACATTCCGCGATTGACGGGCCTATGTTCCTGATTTATTCTCATTCCTGTCTTCCGCAAGATCAAGCCAGGTTCGCAAGGGTCAATAGGACCCCCGAACATGGATCGGCATCTCAGTCTTCAGACCTACGTTCCCCGCCCACTTGCTGACTGGATAAAGGGCAAGGCCCGGGACCAGCAGGTCTCCGTCAGCATCGTCATTCGCGACCAGTTGATCAACGCATGGCAGCGTGAAAACGAAGCGCGAAAGCGGCCTGCGGCCCTCGACCCGGTACGGCAGAACCTCTTCATCACGGTTGCCCTGGATGCGCTTCTGGCCAGCCATACCGATGGTTCGTTGAGGCAGCGCACTCACGAAGCCTACAATCGTCGTCTCGCCCGTCTCGGGCTCAGCGCCTCCGCACCCGAAGGAGGCAGTGATGAAGCGTAATCTCCTCAATTTCACCCGCGGCAGCCAGCTCCTCGGACACTTCGGTTTCATGTTCGCAGCGGGGCTCAAAGGCCCTCTGCTGGTGACCTTACTCGTCAGCGCCTGGCTTTGCTATCTCGAGGTGGCGTCCACGCTCACCGACCACCAGGTCTATCTTGCCTGGATGCATGTCTATGCCTCCGGCTATTCCTTCATGGAGTTCGATCCCGGCAAGCTGGTGGAACTCAAATTGGCCGGTGGCGGAACTGTCCGCATCCCTTTCAATATCGTGCGCGATTTTCCGCCCATGCGCGAAGCCGTGAGTGCGCTCGGCGCCGCTATCCGGCGCGGTATCGGGCTTTCGGCGCTTGTCCTGATCCCGGCCTTTGCTGCCTTCTGGTGGTTCGCTGAGCGGTTCGGAGGCAAGTCCAAAGAGCGTAAGCACGAGCGCGGGGCGATGCTCGTCACGCTGGACGAGCTCGAAGCGGAGATCGACCGGCACAATCGCGCCGAACGTGCCCGCGAACTGCACGCAGCGCTTGGGTGGAAATGGCGTTTGGCAGGCACAGCTGCGACCGAGGAAGCCGGCTTCTACAGTCCGGCACATCTCGCGGGCGTCTCCTGGCCGTGGCGTCTCGAGCAAAGCCATACCATGCTGATCGGTACGACTGGCACCGGCAAGACCGTTGCCCTTAGCCAGCTGCTGGCCGAGGCGAGGGCACGCGGACAGCGCGCCGTTGTTTTCGATCTTACCGGAGCCTTCATCGAGACCTTCTACGATCCGAACCGCGACATCATTCTGAACCCGCTCGATGCCCGTTGCCCGAACTGGAGCGTATTCAACGATTGCACGAGCGAAGGCGAATTCCATGCCGCAGCTGAGGCGCTGGTTCCGCACGATGGCGGTGGTTCCGAGCAGTTCTGGGTGCTCGCAGCCCGCATGCTTTTCGTGGAAATGTGCCTGCATCTCCAGCGAACCGGTCAGGCCAGCAACCAGGCGCTTGCCACCCGGCTCATGACCGCCGACCTCGCGCAGGTGCACAAGCTTATGCGCGGCACCATGGCCGATCCGCTGACAGCGCCAGAAGCCGCGCGCATGGCAGAATCAATCCGCGCTGTGTTTAATGCCAATGCCAAAGCGCTGAAGCTGTTACCCGCTAAAGGCCCCCGCTTTTCGGTACGGGACTGGATCCGCGGCAGCTCCCAATCGGGATCAATCCTGTTCCTCTCCGCGCGCTACGTCGACATGTCGATCTGTTCGCAGTTGCTCACCTTATGGCTCGACACGGCCATGAACACGCTGATGACCATGGAGCGTACGCCCGATCTCAGGGTCTGGTTTCTGATTGACGAACTGGGCGCGTTGCACCGGCTGCCCGCACTGGAGAAAGGCCTGCAGACCGCGCGCAATTTTGGCGGCGCGATCGTCACTGGCGTCCATGCCTTTGCCAAGCTCAAGGAGGTCTACGGCGAGAACATGGCGATGACCTTGTCGTCGCTCGCGCGCAGCAAGCTGATCCTCGCCACTGCGGACCGGGAAACGGCAACCTGGTGTTCCGACTTCATCGGTCATCGCCAGGTCCGCGACATGGAAGAAGGGTACAGCTATGGTTATAACAATGCCCGCGACGCTGTCAGCCTGACGCCGCGTCGCCAGATTGAGCCGTTGCTGCTGCCCGATCAGTTCATGAACCTGCCGAGGCTCTCCGGTTACCTCAAGTTCCCCGATGGATTTCCTGCCGCTCCGGTCACGCTTGTCCCGCGCCGCTGGCCGCGGATGGCCGAGGGATTCATCGCGCGGGCATTTGGGCCTGCTCCCGGTGCACACGCGGCGGATGAGACCAATGTCGATCCTTCGGAATGGGCCTCCTTGCCTGCCGAAGCTGCCGACGGCGCCCCGGCCGCGAATGACGACGGCGCCGGCAAGCCGGTCGTTCCCGAGCAGTTGAAGCTTGACCTTCAGCGCGTAGCCGGTCAGCCGGATGGCGCCGCGCAAATGTCTGAAGAGCGGCTGTCCGAAGCCTCTGCACAGGTCTTGCGGGAAGCGCCCGAACAAGGTCAGGTCGAAACATCGGCCGAAGCGCTCACGAGTTCTGGGCCGACTACAACCTTGCCTCCCGGGCCGCTTCTTTCCGGCAGAAGTGAAGCGACCGATGAGACGCAGCCATCCCCCGATGAAAAAGCGTCGGCGCGAGGAGACAAGCCAGCTTCAGGCGATCCGAAGCCAATCCCGGTCCCACGATCGCAGGACAGTCAGAGCCCCCGAGCCCAACCTCCATTTCCATGCCGTCATCGCCAACGTCACGAAAGGTGCCGATGACAAATGGCGGACGCTGAAGAACGACCGGCTCTGGTCACTCAATACGCTTCTCAACAGCATGACGATGGCGCGCTTCCGTCTCTCGGTCGAGAAGCTCGGTTATGAAGTCGGTCCTGTCGGCAAGCACGGGAACTTCGAGGCGGCGGGCTTTTCTCGCGACCAGGTCATGGCATTCTCCACACGGCGACAGGAGGTTCTGGACGCACGCCGCGGCCCGGGCCTTGAAGCGGGCAAGATCGCTGCCCTCGATACCCGCAGCGCCAAACAAGCCGTCGCCGATAGGGGCGCCCTGACTGCGGATTGGCAGGACCATGCCCGGGCAGCAGGGCTCAACCTGCAGGCCATGATTGAACGAGCACAGGGTCACTCGCATTCCTCGCAGCACACACCCGCGGCTGGCACCAGCCTAATCGAGCGCGGCAGGGCCTGGCTCAGGGACTTTGCCGAGCGGATCAGGGGCAATCCTGCCGATCCACTGATCCCGGCTCACATCCTTAAGCAAGACCGCGAGACCATCGCCGCAGCCCAGGCTACAGCGTCAGCGGTACGCCACCTCTCGCAGCGCGAAGCGGCCTTTCCGCGCGAGGCCCTGTTCAAATCGGCGCTGGATTTTGGTCTGCCGACAACCATTGGCGCCATTGAGCAGCGGGTCAACTCGTTGGTCCGTTCGGGCGAACTCGTTCCAGGATCAGGTGAGCACAAGGGCTGGCTGACCTCGCGTGATGCGCTCGCGAGCGAGCATCGCATTCTCGCCGCGGTCGAAGCCGGGAGGGACGCTGTTGCTCCCCTTCTCGGGAGCAATGAGGCAGGCGCACGGGTCAAGGCCGTCGCTGCCATCAATCACGGCATCGACCTCAATGGTGGCCAAGAAGCGGCCGCCCGCCTGATCCTCAGCTCGACCCACCGGACAATCGCCATCCAAGGTGTCGCCGGTGCGGGCAAGAGCAGTGTTTTGAAGCCCGTGGCACAGATCCTCGGCGAGGAAGGCAAGGAGATCATCGGGCTCGCCGTCCAGAACACTTTGGTGCAGATGCTGGAGCGCGACACTGGTATTCGCTCGATGACTTTGGCGCGCCTGCTCAAGAGCTGGGCACCGCTGCTGGAGGATCCTGGAAATCCTGGCTTGATGGCCGAGGCGAGAGCCGCATTGGGCGACCGGGTCCTCGTCCTTGATGAGGCCTCGATGGTCTCGAACGGCGATAAAGAGCGTCTTGTCACGCTGGCCAATCTGGTTGGCGCGCGCAGGCTTGCGCTTGTTGGCGATGCCCGCCAACTCGGCGCGGTCGACGCCGGCAAACCGTTTGATCTCGTCCAGAAGGCTGGCATCGCGCGCGCTGAAATGACGATCAATCTGCGCGGCAGGGACCCGCAACTGCGTCTGGCTCAGGCTGCTGCGCAAACGGGTGACGTGGAAACCGCACTTGGTCATCTCAAGAGCTCGACGATCGAGACATCGGGCGACAGCGCTTTGACGGCTGCCGAGCAATGGCTCCAGCTTGCGCCGCCAGAGCGGGAACGGACCGCGATCTACGCTTCAGGTCGGGCCTTGCGAACCGCGGTGAACGAAGCTGTTCAGCGGGGGCTCAAGGCCAACGGTGAGCTCGGCAAAACATCGCTCGACCTGACCGTCTTGTCACGGGTCAATGCAACGCGTGAGGAGCTCCGCTATGTCTCGGCGTACCGCCCGGGCATGGTCCTCGATGTTCGGAGTCCCGATAAACATCAGCGGCTCCCACGCGGCGAATACAAGGTCGACAGGATCGACGAGAAGACGCGCGAGGTGTTCCTCGTCGATGGCAAGGGCAAGACACGAACCCTTCAGCCGAGCCGGATCCGTTCCGGTGCGAAGGACGATCGCCTTGCGCTCTTTGAAGAGAAGCGCCTGTCGATCCATGCCGGTGACCGGATCCGGTGGACCGAAAACGATCATCGCCGAGGATTGTTCAATGCTGATCAGGCAAAGATCGAGGCGGTCGAAGGCGCTCGAGTGACTGTGGTCACCTCCACTGGCCTGCGCCACGAGCTGGAGCGCTCCGATCCAATGCTCAGGCGGCTTGACCTCGCTTACGCGCTCAATGCCCATATGGCGCAGGGGCTGACGTCGGATCGAGGCATTGCCGTCATGGATAGCCGGGAGCGCAATCTGGCCAACCAGCAAACCTTCCTCGTGACCGTGACCCGGCTGCGGGACCACCTGACCCTTGTGGTCGACAGTACAGACAAGCTCGGGAGGGCGGTTTCGCAGAACACCGGCGAGAAGACCTCGGCGCTGGAGGTGACCGAGCGCCTGCGCGAGGCAGCAT
>NZ_BARE01000073.1 GCF_000367345.1 Sphingobium xenophagum NBRC 107872 | reverse complement strand
GCCCAAATTCGCCGTGATCGACGAGATACTGGCCCGGCTGCGCGCGACGGGCGCCGATGTGAACGCGATCGACGGTGCCCGCGTCCGTACGGCCGATGGCTGGTGGTTGCTGCGCGCCTCCAATACGCAGGCGGCGTTGGTCGCCCGCGCCGAATCGCATGATCAGGCGGGGCTGGCGCGGCTTGTCGCCCAGATCGACGCCCAGTTGCACGAATCGGGGATCAGCCGCACTTAAGTCGGCTTGGGGGCGTGAGCCGACACCGAAAAATTCGATATCGCTATCATCTCTTCTTGCGCCTTTCCCTTACGGAAAGCTGACAACGCAGTCATCGTTGCATTTTATGCAATCACTCCATCATATTTCGCATTTGCAACAATCGTCGCTGCGCCGCAAAAGAAACTCGCCTTTCAGGCATCCTCTCCTAAAACTTATACAGCCGTCCTTCGGGGCGGCTTTTTTTTGTCCAGTCGCCGCGCGGGTCTGCCGTAGCGTCCGGCCGTCGCCGACCCACGCAACCATCTGTAAATGCGATGAATCGGACAGGCCCGATACTGGAAATTAACCATGATGCTGCTATCCGCGCTGCGCAAAGTCGACCTGTGCGCGCATCAGCGTGACGGCGTCGGCACGATAGTCAAAAGAGGATCGCCCATGTCGTTTAGCCGTCGCCTTCTTCCCTTCCTCCTGTCAGGCATGCTGGCAGCCCCGGTCCCGGCGCTGGCGGGCGGCTTCTATCTTCAGGAACAATCGCCCAAGGAAACCGGGCGTGCCCTGTCGGGCGGTGCGGCGGCGGGCGATGATCCATCGACCATCTATTTCAACCCATCGGCCATGACTCAATTGCCGGGCATCCAGACGTCGGTAGGCGGCGTCATCCTGTCGGCGACCGCCCAGCAGAGCAATCGCGGGTCGAGCCGTTCCGTGCCGGGCCTGCCTGTATCGGTGCCGGTCACCGGCAATGATGGCGGCAACCCGTTTGCCAAAGTCATTCCCATTCCCAGCTTCTATGCCACCGCACAGGTCAGCGACCGGCTCTGGCTTGGCCTGGGCGTCAACGCCCCCTTCGGCCTGAAGCTGGATTATGACGAAAGCTATTTCGGCCGGTATGATTCCCTGCACACCGACCTGAAAACCTATAATATACAGCCGTCTGCCGCCTATAAGCTGAGCGACAACCTCTCCATCGGCGGCGGCGTCGACGTGCAATATGTCAAGGTGAAGCTCACCAACGCGCTGCCCCAGCTGTCCCCGCTGCTCGCCGACGGCCATGCCTCGGTCGAGGGGGACGACCTGTCGGTCGGCTGGAACGCGGGCCTGTTCTACACGACCGGCGATACCAATTTCGGCGTCCATTATCGTTCGCGCATGACCCACAATCTGAAGGGCGACCAGACGATTTCGGGACTGGTAGGGCCGCTTGCCGCCGCCAACGGCACGTTCGACGCCAATGCCCCGCTGGAACTGCCCGACATCGTGACCGTCAGCATGATGCACCGGCTGACCCCGAAATTGCGGGCGATGCTGACCGCGCGCTGGTATAACTGGTCGGTGTTCAGGGCGATCACCATCAACACCGCCACCGGCGCTTCGGTCAAGGAAATGCATTATCATGACAGCTACAGCGTCAGCGCTGGCGGCGAATATGATGTCAGCGACCGCCTGACCCTGCGTGCGGGGACGATGTTCGACCGCACGCCGACCAATCCGCAATTTCTGACCACCCGCGTTCCCGATGGCGACCGCGTCTGGCTGAGCGGTGGCGCGACCTGGAACATGTCGTCCGCAATGGCGCTGAACCTGAGCTACGCGCATACCTTCGTGGAAAAGGCGAACATCATTCGCCCGGATCATTATTATCCCGCGCCCGCCACGGTGACGACCACGACCCTGTCGAGCGCCAGCGGCAATGCGGACCAAGTGGCCGCGTCCCTGACGGTCCGTTTTTGACGGGCCGCACCAGCGAGTCAGCGCTGCGTGTTTCGGCTTGGCTGAAACAAAAAACAGCAACGGTTTTAACCGTCACCAAACATCCCTATAGCGGCTCCATATTGATGGAGCCGCTTACAGATGTCCGACCATAATCCCGGCCTGCGCCCCTGGCGCGACATTGCGCGGCGCAACAGCCGCCAGATCATGGTCGGCAATGTGCCCGTCGGTGGCGGCGCGCCGGTCACGGTCCAGACCATGACCAACACGCTGACCCACGACATCAAGGGCACGATCGACCAGATCCGCCGTTGCGAGGAGGCGGGCGTCGACATCATCCGCGTGTCCTGCCCCGATGAGGAATCGACCGCAGCGCTCAAACAGATCGTCCGCGCCGCGCGCGTGCCGATCGTGGCCGACATTCATTTCCACTATAAGCGCGCGCTTGAAGCCGCCGATGCGGGCGCGGCCTGCCTGCGCATCAACCCCGGCAACATCGGTTCGTCCGCGCGGGTCAAGGAAGTGGTGGACGCGGCAAAGGCGAACAATTGCGCCATTCGCATCGGCGTCAACGCAGGAAGCCTGGAGCGCGACCTCCTCGAAAAATATGGCGAACCCTGCCCCGAAGCGCTGGTCGAAAGCGCGCTCGACCATATCAAGCTGCTGCAGGACCAGGATTTTCATGAATATAAGGTCGCGGTGAAGGCCAGCGACGTGTTCCTGGCGGTCGCTGCCTATATGCAACTGGCCGATGCGGTCGATTGTCCGCTGCACCTTGGCATCACCGAAGCCGGCGGGCTGATCGGCGGTACGGTCAAGAGCGCGATCGGCATCGGCAACCTGCTCTGGGCGGGGGTCGGCGACACGATCCGCGTTTCGCTGTCCGCCGAACCGGAAGAGGAAGTGCGGGTCGGCTATGAGATTCTCAAATCGCTCGGCATCCGCACCCGTGGGGTCAAGGTGATCTCCTGCCCCTCCTGCGCGCGACAGGGATTCGACGTCATCCGCACGGTCCAGGCGCTTGAAGAACGGCTCCAGCATATTCACACACCGCTCTCGCTTTCGGTCCTGGGCTGCGTCGTCAACGGTCCCGGCGAGGCCCGCGAGACCGACATTGGCCTCACCGGCGGCGGCAATGGCAAGCATATGGTCTATCTGTCGGGTGTCACCGACCACACCATCCAGGACGAAAATATGATCGACCACATCGTCCGGCTGGTCGAGACCAAGGCCGCCGAGATCGAGGCGGCCAGCGCCGAATCCGACATGACCGACGCGGGCAAGGCGGAGGCGGCGGAATAGCGCCGGGCATCGCAGCCGCCATGTCGCCATCGCGCGCATTTCTCATTCCCTTTGCCGTCTGCTGCACGGGCGTCGCGCTGTTTTCCGTGATGGATGCGGCGATGAAGGGCCTCAGCCTCGCCATCGGCCTCTACAACGCCCTGTTCTGGCGCGCGCTGACCGGGACGCTGCTGGGGCTTGGCCTGATGCTGATGACCCGCCAGCGCTGGCCCGACGCCATGGTATTGCGCCTGCACCTGCTGCGAGGATCGGTCGTGGCGCTGATGGCCGGCTTGTTCTTCTGGGCGCTCATGCGGATGCCGCTGGCCGAAGCGATCGCTCTATCCTTCATCGCGCCGCTGATCGCGCTGTATCTTGCTGCCCTGCTGCTGGGCGAAACCATCGGACGACAGGCGATCTTCGCGTCGCTGCTGGGGCTTTTGGGGGTCGGGGTGATCCTGTCGGGGCGTTTGCAGGGCGGCTATGATCGTGACGCCCTGCTTGGCGCGCTGGCGGTGCTGGCGTCGGCGGTGCTCTTCGCCTGGAACCTCATCCTGCAACGCCAGCAGGCGCAGCGCGCCTCGCCGATCGAGGTCGCCTTCTTCCAGCATCTTGTCATGCTGGGCGTGTTCGCCATCGGCGCGCCTTTTTACGCGCGACTGCCAGTTCCGTCAGCCATACCGCTGATCCTGCTGGCGGCGGGTCTTGCCTTCACCTCGCTCGCCGCACTGGCCTGGGCCTATGCGCGCGCGGAGGCGCAGCGGCTGATCCCGGTCGAATATAGCGCGTTTCTCTGGGCAGCCGTCGTCGGCTGGCTGGCCTTTGGCGAGCGGCTGACGCTGACCACCGTGGCGGGCGCGGCCCTTATCATCGCCGCCTGCCTGATCACCGCGCGCGGCAAGCGGGCCGCCATTGCCCATGTCGAACCGGGAACTGCCTGAATGACCCTGACCATCCGCCCCGCCATGCCGGACGATATCGACATGATCATCGGCTTCATCCGCGCCCTGGCGGACTATGAAAAGCTGTCGCATGCGGTGAAGGCGGACCGGGCGACGCTCGCGCATTATCTGTTCGGCCCGCGTCCCATGGCCGAAGTGCTGATGGCGGAATCGGGCGGCGCAGCCATCGGCTTCGCGCTGTTCTTCCACAATTTCTCGACCTTTGAAGGGCGACCGGGACTTTATCTGGAGGATTTGTTTGTCCAGCCGGAATCGCGCGGCGTCGGCGCGGGCAGGGCGTTGCTTGCGCGGCTGGCGCAGATCGCGCTGGAACGCGACTGCGCCCGGCTGGAATGGTCGGTGCTGGACTGGAACGCGCCAGCCATCGCGGTTTACCACGCGATCGGCGCGCAGCCGATGGATGAATGGACGGTCCAGCGGCTCGATGGGGAAGCCCTGCGCGCGCTTGCCGCCACGGCAGCGATCAGCGTTTGATCGCATCCTCGACGCTGACGAAAATCAGCATGGCGGCAAAGGCGCCCAGCGACAGGGCAACCACGGTGGGGAAATATTCGGCGATCATGGCACATTCCTTTCGGGCCTGTTCCTGCCCTGCCGCGAACCCCGTTCGCCATACGGAATGTTACGGATCGGGCGGGACGAGCCGTGGGCGCGCACCCTTGACGCCGACTCCTCGCTCGGCGCAATGTGCGCAAACGGAACATTTGGGGGACATGGGGTTAAGATGGCTGTCAGCCGCACAGTGAAGCGCACGCCCGAATGGCGCGAAATGCTCAAGCGCAGCCTGCTTCGCAGCGGTGCGCTGATCGGGGCGATCGCGCTGATGCTGGCGACCCTGTTCCTGGCGCTGGCACTGCTCAGCTATACGCCCAGCGACCCGTCGATGAACACGGTGGCGGGTGATCATGTCGCCAATGTCATGCAGGCGCCCGGTGCCTGGACCGCGGATTTCCTGCTCTGGCTGCTGGGCGTGCCCATCGCGCTGATCCTGCCGCTGATGGCGATAACCGCGCGCCGCCTGTGGGGCGATCAGGATATGAGCGCGTGGAAGGGCCAGTTTGGCCAGTGCCTGTTTGGCATCATCCTGATCGGGATCGCGCTGGCCCTGTTTCAGAGCAATCCGCTGGTTGGCCTGCCCGCTGGCTGGGGCGGGGTGATCGCGCTCGTCACGGCCAAGGGGATCATCAGCCTGACCACGCAGGTGCCGGTGGCGCAGCCGTGGATCATCGGCGCTATCGTCATCCTCGCCATGATCGGCGGCCTGTTCGCCTGCTATCGCAGCCTGGCGCTGGAAAAGCCGATCCTTGCGCTCCGTCGCCCGACCCTGCCCAGGCTCAGCCTGCCCCGGCCCAGCCTCGGCCTTGCCGGCAGCAGCGCTGAGGATGACGATGAGGACGAAGTGATCGGCGAACGGGTCATCGCCCCGCGCAAGACCGTGTCGAACGAACCCAAGCCGCCCATCACCATCCAGACGCCCAAGCCCGCACCGGCCCAGCGGCCCATGGCTCCGGTCAGCCAGGACGACCTGTTCGGCCACAGCTCGTTGCCGTCGCCCGACCTGCTCAACCCGGTTCCGGTCAGCCAGGGCGGCAAGATCGACAAGGCGGCGCTGGAGCGCAATGCCCGGTTGCTCGAATCCGTGCTCGACGACTTCCATGTGAAGGGCAATATCGTCGAGGTTCGCCCCGGCCCCGTCGTCACCATGTATGAACTGGAACCAGCCCCCGGTATCAAGGCCAGCCGGGTGATCGCGCTGGCCGACGACATCGCCCGCAATATGTCGGCGCTCTCTGCCCGCGTTGCGACGATTCCGGGCCGCACCGTCATCGGCATCGAACTGCCCAACGCCCATCGCGAAGGCGTGTCCTTCCGCGAACTGATCACCAGCGAACAATTTGGCGGCGAAGGCACGCTGCCGATCATATTGGGCAAGAATATCTCCGGCGAACCGATCATCGCCGACCTTGCCCCCATGCCCCATCTGCTGATCGCGGGCACCACTGGGTCGGGCAAGTCGGTCGGCCTCAACGCCATGATCCTGTCGCTGCTTTACCGCATGACCCCGGATCAGCTGCGCCTGATCATGATCGACCCCAAGATGCTGGAACTGTCGACCTATGACGATATTCCGCATCTCCTCTCCCCGGTCGTGACGGAACCGCAAAAGGCGATCCGCGCGCTCAAATGGGCGGTCGAGCAGATGGAGGACCGCTATCGCATGATGGCGTCGATCTCCGTCCGCAACCTGGCCAATTACAACGAAAAGGTCCGCGCGGCGAAGGCCAAGGGCAAGCCGCTCGGCCGCCGTGTCCAGACCGGCTATGACCCCGAAACCGGCAAGCCGATCTATGAGGAAGAACAGCTCGATTTCCAGCCATTGCCCCAGATCGTGGTCGTGGTGGACGAACTGGCGGACCTCATGATGACCGCTGGCAAGGAAGTCGAATTCCTGATCCAGCGTCTGGCGCAGAAAGCGCGCGCGGCCGGTATCCACCTGATCCTTGCGACCCAGCGCCCTTCGGTCGACGTCATTACCGGCGTCATCAAGGCCAACCTGCCGACCCGGATCAGCTTCTTTGTAACGTCGAAGATCGACAGCCGCACGATTCTGGGCGAACAGGGCGCCGAACAATTGCTGGGCAAGGGCGACATGCTCTACATGCACGGCGGCAAGGGGTTGATGCGCGTCCACGGCCCGTTCGTGTCCGACGATGAAGTCCGCGTCGTCGCCGATCACTGGCGCGCGCAGGGCCAGCCCGACTATATCCAGGCTGTCACCGAGGAACCGGAAGAAGGCAGCTTCGCACTCGATGGCGTGGACTTGGGCGACGACAGCCCCGACGCGCAACTCTTCCGCAAGGCGTGCCAGCTGGTGTTCGAAAACCAGAAAGCCTCGACCAGCTGGCTGCAACGCCAGCTCCGCGTCGGCTATAACAGCGCCGCGCGCCTGATCGAGAAGATGGAGGAAGAAGGACTGGTCGGCCCCCCCAACCATGTCGGCCGCCGCGAAGTGCTGCGCGATGAAAATGGCAATCCGCTATAGCCTGACCGGACTGCCTGGCTGAACGGCAGGGAACGGGGGAGTTCACAGGTCGTTCAATAGCTTCGTTCTACACGGCATCCGTAACAACCGGAGAATATTCCATGAAGCGCATCAGTCTCGCGCTGGCCGCCGCGCCTGTCCTGCTTGCCGTCCCGCTCGCCGCGCCGTTGCTCGCGCAGCAGGACCAGTCCGAATTGAGCCGGGTCAACGCCTATATCCGCGCGGTCACCAGCATGACTGCCGATTTCAGCCAGACCGATCGCAACGGCCAGACGCTGACCGGCCAGCTGACGCTCAAGCAACCGGGAAAGATCCGTTTTCAATATCAGAAGGGCGTGCCGCTGCTGATCGTCGGCGATGGCAAGGCGCTGACCATGATCGATTATGAAGTGCGGCAGGTGCAGCGCTGGCCGATCGGCAACTCTCCGCTGGGCGCGCTGCTCGATCCGAACAAGGATCTGTCCAAATATGGCAAGGTCGTGCCAACCGGCGACCCGTCGATCCTGAGCGTGGAGGCGCGCGATCCCAAGCGGCCCGAATATGGCACGATCACCATGATTTTCCGGCGGGATGCGGCCAGCCCGGCTGGCCTGCAACTTTACGGCTGGGTAGCGCTCGATTCGCAGAATAATCGCACGGCCATCCGACTTTCCAACCAGCGCTATGGCGTGCCGGTCGCCGATTCCGCGTTCCGCTGGACCGATCCCCGGCCAAAGGGCCGCTCCGCAGGCGGCTGAAACGAGCGCCCTGCACGATGGACGGAAAAACTTGGCTTTCCGTTCATCTGCCGCTCATATCCGGAGCGCTATCTAGAACTCCACGGCGAGAGGCCAACCGGGATTTCCCCCCTGTTACCCGGCATACTCCTCCCGTCGCATAGCGCTTCAAGGGCGCGATCGAGACCCCCGTTCCATGCCCCCGGAGCGGGGGTCTTACTTTGTCCGCGATCCATGCAGCCCCATGGCCGAGCAGCGATCTTGCAAGCTGCGGATTACGCCCCTAGTGCCGGACCATGGCCGACACTCTTTCCATCGCATCCTGGAACATCAATAGCGTTCGCGCGCGTATCGACATTGTCGAACAATTCCTGACCCAGGAAGCGCCCGACATATTGTGCCTTCAGGAAACCAAGGTGGTGAACGAGACTTTCCCGGCCGATATGTTCCGCCGGCTGGGCTATGTCCATCAGGTGCTGAACGGGCAGAAAATGCACCATGGCGTCGCAATCATGAGCCGGGTGCCGATTTACGAGGATGACCGGCTCGACTGGCAGGCCAATGGCGAAGCCCGTCATGTCGGCGTCCGGCTCGACAATGGGGTGCGGATCGAAAATGTCTATGTCCCCGCTGGCGGGGACATTGCCGACCGGGATCAGAACCCCAAATTCGGCCAGAAGCTCGATTTTCTCGAACGCATGATCCAATGGTCGTCGACGCTGGCTGACATGCCCACCATCCTGACCGGCGATTTCAACATCGCGCCGCTGGAATGCGACGTATGGAACCACAAGCAACTCATCAATGTCGTCAGCCATACGCCGATCGAATGCGAAACGCTCGCCCGCCTTCAGGCATCGAACGACTGGGTCGACATTGGCCGCCATTTCCATCCTGCGCCGGCGCGGCTCTATACCTGGTGGAGCTATCGCGCGAAGGACTGGGCCGAATCCGATCGCGGTCGGCGGCTGGACCATATGTGGATGACCCGCGACGTCGCCGACAAGGCGGTCGCCCACCGCGTCGTCGAACCCGCGCGCAACTGGGGGAAGCCGTCCGACCATATCCCCATCATCACCGACTTCGCCTTCTGATGGGCGGTCGGGCGACAGGGCGTGACGCGGCGCGCGCTATCGACGCGCTGCGCCGTGGCTGGGCGGTGCGGGTGTCGGCCGCCGACGGTGCGCTGCGGCTGATGGCGGTGGAGGGCGCGGACGCGGTAACGCTGGCCGATTTCGATCCGGCGGGCAAAGCCGACATTTTGATTTCCGCCGCGCGTGGCCAGACGCTCAAACTCGCCAACCAGATCGCGGCGGCCGATCCCGACATGCCCGTGATGATCGCCCGCGCGCCATGGATCGACGCCGATGTCGCGACCGCCATATCCGATCCCGTGCTGGACCTTGCGTCGCCGCTCAAGGGACCGTTTCAGGCCCGGCCCCTTGCCGCACCCCTGGCTGCCAAGGCGGCGCTGCGCCTCGCACGGCTTGCCGGTATCCTTCCTGCCTATTTCGCGCTGGATGGCGACGGCGACGGGGACATCGACGTCAGCGTCGACGCGATCGACGCCTATGACGATGCCATCCACCTTGCCATCGCCACCCGTGCCAGACTGCCGGTGTCGGCCAGCGAAAGCGCGGAAATCATTGCCTTTCGCAGTCCAGATGAACCGCGCGAACATGTCGCACTGATTGTCGGCAAACGGGACTCGTCGCCCCCTGTCGTTCGCCTCCACAGCGAATGTCTGACCGGCGATGTGCTTGGCAGCCTGAAATGCGATTGCGGCCCGCAACTGCATGAGGCGCTTCACCAGATCGCCGACGCGCCCTGGGGCGTGCTGCTCTATCTGCGGCAGGAAGGGCGCGGCATTGGCCTCGTCAACAAATTGCGCGCCTATGCGATGCAGGATCAGGGCTTTGACACTGTGGATGCCAATGTCCGCCTGGGCTTTGCCATTGATGCGCGCGATTTTTCGGTCGCGGCGCGCATGCTGGACCTGATCGGAGTTCATACCGTCCGCCTGCTCACCAACAATCCGCAAAAGGTAGCGGGGCTGGAGGCGGCGGGGATCAGCGTGGCCGAACGGCTGTCAATCATCCTGCCGACCAACCCGCATAATGAACGCTATCTTGCCACCAAGCGCGACCGGACCGGCCACCAGCTATGAGGCTGATCCGCGTCGATAGCGGCGCGGGCCGCCTGAGCTTCGGCACGATCGCCATGCCCTGCGCCATCGGCCGGAGCGGTGTTTGTGCCGCCAGCGACAAGCGGGAGGGCGATGGTTGCACCCCGCTGGGCGTCTGGCCGATCCGGGGCGTATTGCTGCGACTTGGCAGGGTTGATCCGGCGGGGCTGCGTTTGCCATGGCGCTGGATACGGGCGGGCGATGGCTGGTCGGATGACCCGACCGATCCCGCCTATAATCGCCCGGTCCGCCTGCCGCGCGCCTTCTCCGCCGAAAATCTGATCCGCGCCGACGATGCCTATGATGTGATCGTCATTCTGGGCCATAATGACAGGCCGCCGGTGCCGGGGCAGGGCAGTGCGATCTTCTTCCATTTGTCGGAAGGACGGCCGACCGCGGGCTGTGTCGCGGTGGAACGCGGTGACATGGTGCAATTGCTGCCGCTGCTGGAACCTGGCGATGCCATGGAGATTGTTTGACGCCCAGGCGGCGTGTTCGATCGTCCGTCGACTCGCTGGTGGGCGTGAAGTTGATAGCGATATCGCCGGACATCGTTGAGATTCGAGACGGCGGGCATCCAACAGCATGATATTTGCGTGTGGCAGCGCATGGCTTGCGCGCTGTGAATGGAGTGACGTTCCCACATTGCGCTGCGATGCCGACTTGAAATATCAAACGGATGGCGGCTCCGGTTCAGCCAATGTTCGCCTGATCCTACACCCGTCTCAGCCGAAGCATATTGTCTGATCAAAGTGCTTTTGGCTGGATATTGTGCTGCGCAGTAACGCTTGCGTATTTTTTTTGATGTAAAATGCCTATGCAGCACATGAATCATTATTTGGGTGACGACGTAGGTTTCACCGGTTTGAGCAATGCGAGGAAGCGACGACAGATGAAAATCGCGGTTTTTGGGCTTGGATATGTGGGTCTCTCCAACGCAGTGTTGCTGGCGCAGCATAATGAGGTGGTCGCCGTCGATATCACGCCTGAACGGGTCGACATGCTCAATGCGCGCAAGTCGCCGATCATCGACGCTGAACTCGAAGAATTTCTTGCCACGCGTCCGCTCAAACTTACCGCGACGCTCAATCCGCAGGAGGCTCTGGACGGCGCCGACTATGTGATCGTCGCTACGCCCACCAATTATGATGTGAGCAGCGACAAATTCGATACATCTTCGGTCGAAGCCGTGATCGAGACAGCCAAGGTCGGCAGCCCCGATGCCACGGTCGTCATAAAATCGACGATCCCGGTCGGTTTCGTCGAAGATGTGCGCAAGCGCCTGGCGACCGAACAAGTCATCTTCAGCCCGGAATTCCTGCGTGAAGGCCGGGCGTTGCACGATAATCTTCATCCCTCGCGCATTATCGTGGGCGAACGGTCAGAACGGGCGCGCATCTTTGCCGATATGCTGTTGCAGGGCGCGGAAAAGACCGACGTCGAAATCCTGTTCACTGATCCCCGCGAGGCCGAGGCGATCAAGCTGTTCGCCAACACCTATCTTGCCATGCGCGTCGCCTTCTTCAACGAACTGGACAGCTATGCCATCGCGCACGGCATGGATTCGCGCCAGATCATTCAGGGCGTTGGACTCGATCCGCGCATAGGGTCGCACTATAACAATCCCAGCTTCGGTTATGGCGGCTATTGCTTGCCCAAGGATACCAAGCAATTGCTCGCCAATTATTCCGAAGTGCCGCAGAATCTGATCCGCGCGATCGTTGACGCCAACCGGACCCGCAAGGATTTCCTGGCCGACCAGATCATCGCCAAGGGGCCGAGGAAAGTCGGTGTTTTCCGTCTCGTCATGAAGGCGGGTTCGGACAATTTCCGCCAGTCTTCGATCCAGGGCATCATGAAGCGGATCAAGGCAAAGGGTATCGAAGTGGTGATTTTCGAACCCGCGATGGCAGACGATCAATTTTTCGGTTCAAAGGTCGTGCGTGATCTGGCTGCTTTCAAGGAAGATTGCGACATCATCATTGCCAACCGTATGACGCCGGACGTTGCCGATGTGGCGGACAAGATCTTCACCCGGGACCTGTTCGGATCGGATTGATCCCCCGCCCGGCGATTGCATCACACCGTCTGAGATGATGCACGACCGGCCGCTGGACCTGTCGTGCATCATGCCGTTTGGGTGAGAAAGGACGACGCCCAGTGCGCAACGGGTTTAATCCCGTCATTTGTTGATAGCGAAACGGGCATCTCCTATTGTCGCACCATGTTGGAAATCGGGACTAGAGCCCGACAGGATATTGATGCTGAAGCTTCGCACACATTATGTAGAAAAGCCGTGGGGCCGGACTGACCTCCCTTCCATTTTCCCGGCGACCGAAGGCAGTCAGATCGGGGAAGTGTGGTTTGAAGGCCCAGATGGACAGGATTTGCCGCTACTGGTGAAATATATCTTCACCAGTGAAAGGCTGTCGATCCAGGTTCACCCCAATGACGCGCAGGCCATGGCCAGGGGCTTGCGTCGGGGGAAGGAGGAAATCTGGGCT
>NZ_BARE01000074.1 GCF_000367345.1 Sphingobium xenophagum NBRC 107872 | reverse complement strand
AGCTCGATGAACCCGAGAGCCTGCGTGCGCTTCGCGCCGCCATCCAGACCCGCATGCCGAAAGCGGGCATGCCGGACATCTTTCTTGAAGTCATGGCGCGAACCGGATTTGCCAAATCCTTTAGCCATCTGAGCGAGCGTCAGGCCACCGTCGAGCATTTCGAAACAAGCCTGTGCGCGGTCCTGGTCGGCGGTGCCTGCAACATCGGCCTTGAGCCGGTGGTCCGCCCGGAATTTGCGGCGCTGCGGCGCGACCGGCTTTCCTGGGTCAGTCAGAATTTCATTCGCCCCGAAACCATCGCCGCGGCGAACGCCGCGATCGTTGCCGCGCACAGTCGTCTGGATATCGTCCAACATTGGGGCGCCGGCGAGGTGGCCAGCGCCGACGGCATGCGTTTTGTCGCTCCGTCGAGCGCCATACACGCCGGTCCCAACCCCAAATATTATGGCCAGGAGCGCGGCGTCACCTGGTACAACATGATCTCCGATCAGTTCAGCGGTCTGGGCGGCGCGGTCATCCCCGGCACCTTGCGCGACAGCCTGGTCGTCCTGGCTCTCCTGCTGGAGCAGGAAACCGAGCTCGAACCTCTGGAAATTATGACCGACACCGCCGCCTATTCCGACGCCATTTTCGGCCTGTTCTGGCTCCTGGGTTACCGTTTCAGTCCGCGTCTGGCGGACATCGGCGGCGCGAAGCTCTGGCGGATCGACCGCCAGGCGACTTACGGACAATTCGATGCGCTCGCCTGGGGCAGGATCAACATCGCTCTGATCCGGGAAAACTGGCCGGACCTGATCCGCCTGGCCGGATCGCTCAAGCTTGGTCACCTCAAGGCCGCAGGCGTCATGCGCATGCTGCAGGTCAAAGACCGCCCGACGACGCTGGCCAAGGCCCTGTCCGAACTCGGGCGCATCATCAAGACGCTGCACATCCTGCGCTACATCGACGACCGACCATTCCGGCGTCGGATATTGTTTCAGCTCAACCGGCAGGAGTTGCGCCACAAGCTCGGGCGGCGCGTCCATCACGGCGACCGCGGCGAAATCAGAAGCCCTCTGCGCCAAGGCCAAGGTGAGCAGCTTGGCGTCCTTGGTCTCGCCCTCAACGCCATCGTCCACTGGAACGCCGTCTACATGCAGGAAGCCGTGCGCCAACTCGGGGATGCAGGGACACCCGCGTTGCCCGCCGATATCGCCCGACTTTCGCCGATATCCTGGCGTCACATCAATTTCCTCGGGCGCTACGACTTCTCCGTGCCCGACGCCGTCGCCAACGGCGGTCTCAGGCCGCTACGCCAACCTAATTCCGAATGGGACTTTTGAAAAGAAATATCGACCCTTACGACACTTTCCTGTTCCGCTCAGCCGCACGACCCTGGTCATGGGCATCTGTACGCTAGCGAGCCTTCTGGCCATCCAAGCGGCGATCAAAGTCGACCCTGCGGAGGCGATCGGTGGCTGAAGGCATCCGCATCGAAAACCTGGTCAAGACCTATGGTAGCGGTGACACTGCGGTCCACGCTCTGCGCGGGGTGAACATGGCTGTCGCCAAGGGCGAAGTCGTGGGGCTGATCGGGCCATCGGGTTCGGGCAAGAGCACGCTGCTCAAGTGCCTTGGCGCCGTGATCGAACCCAGTTCGGGCCGCATGACCATCGGCGACACGGTGATCTACGACGATGGCTGGAAAGTGCGCGACTTGCGTGCTCTTCGCCGTGATCTGATCGGGTTCATCTTCCAGGCGCCCTTTCTGATCCCGTTTCTCGACGTGACCGATAATGTCGCGCTCCTGCCGATGCTGGCGGGCAAACCCAACGCCGTCGCCCGCAAGGAAGCACGCGATCTGCTTGATGCCCTCGACGTCGGGCACCGGGCGGCGGCCATGCCGTCGCAGCTTTCCGGGGGAGAGCAGCAGCGGGTTTCAATTGCCCGCGCGCTCGTCAACCGCCCGCCGGTTATTCTGGCCGACGAGCCGACCGCGCCGCTCGATAGCGTACGCGCGCTTGCGGTCGTCGATCTGCTCAACGCCATGGCCCGCCAGTTCGATACTGCGATCATCGTCGTGACCCACGATGAGAAGATCATCCCGACCTTTCGGCGCCTCTACAACATCCGCGATGGTGTTACCGTCGAAGAGCAAATGGGGACCTGACCGCAGATCAGGAATTGAGCGCTTGCCGGGCCCAACTGACGATTGAACCTGCTGGCATCGCGCCGGATTGACGTGCCAGTTCCTTGCCGCCCCTGAACAGGATCAAGGTTGGAATCGAACGTACGGCATAGCGCGCGGCGATTGCCTGTTCGGCTTCGGTGTCGACCTTGCCTAGCCGGACATAAGGCTCAAGCTGAGAGGCCGCCGCTTCGAACGCGGGCGCCATCTGGCGGCAGGGGCCGCACCAGCTCGCCCAGAAGTCAACCAGCAGTGGTATGCCGCTCTTGTTCAGATGGGCCTCGAAATTGACCGCGCCGAGCGTGACAGGATGGGCATCGAATAGTGCACTGCCACATCGCCCACACTTGCCGCCCGCGCCCAATCGCTCATGCGGCACCCGGTTGGTGGTTGAGCAAGTCGGGCAGATGATCAAGATTGGATCGGGCATGCCTATTTTTCCCAATGGCGGACTGGTGTCATTTGCCTGGCTCGTTGCAAAGCTCGCACAGCGAATGGATGACCCCACGGACAATCGGGTCCTTGAGGCTGTAGAACCGGGTCTGCGCCTCGCCGCGGATGCTGACCACGCCTTCCTCACGCAGCATCGCCAAATGCTGTGAGACCGAGGACTGCGAAAGTCCGGCCAGTTCCACTAGCTCGGTTACCGACGCTTCTCCTTCATCCATCCGGCAGAGCATCAGCAGACGTTCGGGGTGACTCATCAACTTGAGGCGCCCCGCCATGATCGCGGCGTTGGCCTTGAGTTCAGAAAGATCAGTCGGCTTCATGTCTCAAGTTCCGGATACGGGCGACCATCGTCGCGCAAGACTATGTAGATTGCTGGAATAACGAGCACAGTCAGCAAGGTCGAGGAGGCGAGGCCGAACAGCAGCGAGATCGCCAGCCCCTGGAAGATTGGGTCGGTCAGGATCACCGCCGCGCCAATCATCGCCGCTGCTGCGGTGAGGACAATCGGCTTGAAGCGGATCATACCGGCTTCCAGCAAGGTTTCCCGCAAGCTCTTGTCCGGGCTGCGTGAATGGCCGATGAAATCGACCAACAGGATCGAATTTCGCACAATGATGCCGGCCAAGGCGATGAACCCGATCATCGAGGTTGCGGTAAAAGGTGCCTGGAACAGGATATGTCCAAGCACGATGCCCACCAGTGTCAGTGGGATCGGGGTGAGGATCACCAAGGGGATGGTGAAGCTGCGAAACTGGCCGACGACCAGCACATAGATCCCGAGCAGCGCCACCATGAAGGCTCCGCCCATATCGCGGAACGTGACCCAGGTGATCTCCCATTCGCCGTCCCACAGCAACGAGGTCTTGCTCTCGTCCTCGGGCTGGCCGTTCAGGATGACGGTTGGCTTCTCCAATCCGTGGGCTTTCCAGTTGAAGTCGTCGATCGCCTTGTCGACTGCCAGCATGCCGTAGATCGGTGCCTCATAGCGACCGGCGAGTTCAGCGGTGACCATCGTTGCCCCGCGACCATCGCGGCGGAAAATGGCTTGTCCGCCCGGCTCCATTTTCGCGGTGACCAGTTCGCCCAAAGCCACCAGTTGACCGGTGGGCGTGGCGGCGACGGGCGTGGCGGCCAGCGAAGCGGACCAGCTGCGCTGCGACTGGTCGAGGCCAAGCTCGATCGGCAGCGGATCGCGTTCATTCCCGCGCGGTGCATAGCCGACGACTTGACCACCGAGCAGTGCGCCGATGCTGTCGAACAACTGGCGTTCGGAAAGGCCATAATGGTCAAGCTTCGCCCGATCAGGGACCAACTTGAGTGTAGGGCGCGGCTGTCCGAAGCTGTTATCGACGTCGACGATGTAGGGCACCGACCTGAAGATCGCCTCGACTTGCACAGCGGTTTTCTGGCGGGTGGCTTCGTCCGGGCCATAGATCTCCGCCAGCAGCGTCGCCAGCACCGGCGGTCCCGGCGGGGTTTCGACCACCTTGAGCGATCCGCCGGCGGGCAGGGGGATCGCCTTCAGCTTCTCGCGCAGGTCCACAGCGACTTCGTGGCTGGACCGCGAGCGGTCACCCTTGGGAAGCAGGGTGATCATCAGATCGCCCATTTCAGGCGCATTACGCAGGAAATAGTGGCGCACTAGTCCGTTGAAATTGAACGGCGCAGACGTTCCCGCATAGGCTTCCATCGAGGTGACCTCGGGCACGGTCCGCGCCACGGCGGCAGCCTGTTCCAGCACGCGCGAAGTCATCTCGAGGCTGGCGCCCTCGGGCAAGTCGGCGACGAGCTGAACCTCGCTCTTGTTGTCAAACGGCAGCAGCTTCACCGTTACCGCCTTGAAGTAGAACATCGAGCAGGCGACCAGCGTCGCGACGCCGACAATGATCAGGAAGCGTTTGGCGCTCTGCGGCGTGGCAATGACCTTGCTGGCGTACCGCTTGTAAAGCGCACCCAGCTTGCCGCCGTGAGCGTCGTGTCCGCCATGCCCATCTGTTGCCAGTGTCTTGCGGGCGAAGCGGATCATCAACCACGGCGCGATGATAACCGCAACGAAGAAGGAAAAGATCATCGCCGCCGAGGCGTTGATCGGGATCGGCGCCATGTAGGGGCCCATCAGGCCCGACACGAACAGCATCGGCAGCAGCGCGGCAACCACTGTCAGCGTGGCAATGATCGTCGGGTTGCCGACTTCGGCCACGGCATCGACCGCCCCGTCGATGCGGCTGCGGCCATCGTCCATGGCCCAGTGCCGGGCGATGTTCTCGATCATCACGATCGCGTCATCGACGAGGATACCAATCGAGAAGATCAGCGCGAACAGGCTCACCCGGTTGATGGTGAAGCCCATGACGTTCGAGGCGAACATCGTGAGCATGATCGTGGTCGGAATGACGATGGCGGTGACGCCCGCCTCGCGCCAGCCGATGGCGAAGCCGATCAGAACCACGATCGAGACCGTCGCCAGCGCCAGGTGGAATATGAGTTCGTTCGCCTTTTCGTTGGCGCTTTCGCCATAGTTGCGCGTGACGGACACTTCGACGCCCGCCGGAATCAGCGTTTCCTTGAGCCTTTCCACGCGCTCAACGACACCTTCGGACACCGTAACTGCATTGGCCCCGGCGCGCTTCGCCACGGCGAGGCTGACTGCTGGCCCCATGCTCCAGCCATTTTTATCATCCTTTGCCCAGCGCCAGGCGCGGGCCTGGTTCTGGGTCGGAGCCTGCTCGACCTTTGCGACATCCGACAGGAGCACCGGCGCGCCGCTGGCGGAGCGCACGGTCAGGCTTGAAAGCTCTTGCGCATCGCGCAGTGTCTGGCCGGCGACAACCAGCGCAGCCTGTCCCCCTTCGCGCACGGTTCCAGCCGGGAAGGCGCGATTGGCCTGGCTCACGGCCTCGATCAAATTGCCCAGCGGAACGCGGTAGAGCGCGAGCTTGGCCGGATCAGGCACCACGCGAAGCGCCATGTGCTGGCCGCCCGTGATAAATGTCAGGCCGACGTCATCGACCTTGGCGATCTCGGTCCTGAGCTTGCCCGCCAGTTCGGCCAGCGCCTGATCGTTCCACACGCCTGCTGCGCCCGGTTTGGGGGTCAGGGTCAGGACCACGATCGGCACGTCATTGATGCCGCGCACCGTCACTTGCGGCGCGGGGATGCCGACGGGAATCCGGTCCTTGTTCGCCTCGATCTTTTCGTTGATGCGGATCGCGGCGTCTTCGGGGTTTGACCCGACAAGGAAGCGTGCGGTCACCAGCGCGCCATTATCCTGCGCCTGTGTGTAGACATGTTCGACGCCATCGACGCTCTTGACGATCGTCTCGAGCGGCTTGGCCACCAGTTCGACCGCTTCGCGCGCCGACAGACCCGGTGCCTGGACCATGATGTCGACCATCGGCACCTTGATCTGCGGTTCTTCCTCACGCGGAATCGTGATCGTCGCCAGCAGGCCGACGAGAATGGCCGCCAGCAGAAACAACGGCGTGAGGGGCGACATGATCGTCGCCCGGGTGAGCTTGCCCGATATGCCCAGATTCACTTGGCCGTCCCGATCAGCGTATCACCGGCGTTTGCTCCTGACAGGATTTCGACCTTGCCCGGCTCAGGCGAAGCGGCGGTCTGGACAGGCACCTGCGCTGCCGAACCGTCCTTGGCGAGGAGGGTAACGTAATCGATGCCGTAGCGATTGGTGACGTAGCTTGCCGGGACCAGCAGCGCTTTGCGCGCACCTGTCTCGACCTTGGCGGCAACGCGGCGACCGATCAGGCGATTGTCGATACCCGGTATGTCGACATCAACCGTTACCTGTCCCGCAGTGACCGAGGGATAGAGCTTGATCACCGTGCCAGTGCCCGAGCCGCTGCCGATACTGCTTGCGGTCACACGCGATCCGGCGTGGACCTTGTCGGCCAGCGATTCAGGCATCTCGAGGCGGACAATCGTGGGGCCAGCGGTGATCACCGCGATCGCCATGCCGGGCGCAACCGGGGAGCCGGCCGGGACATCGGCCCTGAGCACGCGGCCACTGGCCGGCGCGGTAACGGCGCCTTGCCCTGCTACAGCCCCGACAGCCGACTGTTGAGCCTGAGCGGCACGGATCTGGGCATTGGCTGCTGCGGCCGCGGCCTCTGCCTGTTCAAGCCTGGCTTTGGCATAAACGCCGTTCTGATAGAGAAAGCGAACGCGCGACAGTTCGCCTTGCGCTTGTGCGGCCTGCGCCTGCGCGGCGGCAACCTGAGCGCCAAAGGCACCGGCTTGGTAGCCGAGCTGGCTATCGACGATGCGCCCTATGACCTGACCTTTAGCGACCATGTCGCCTTCCCTGACTGTCAGGGTGGTCAAAATGCCGGGAATGCGGGCCAGAACCTGCGCCTGATCGACCGTGGCGATCTCTGCGCTCACGTCCTGCCAGTTCACGGTGTCACTGGCGGCAAGGACAAGGCGGGGCCCCGCAAGGGCCTTTGCCGTCTGCGCAGTTTCTTCGCCACTGCTGCAACCAGCGAGTGGCAGACTGAGAGCCACCGTGCTCAGCGCGGTCAAGGCCAGAAGGTATCCCCGCATCGTCATTTCCCTTGCTGACGCATTTTATTTATCGTTCGATCGACTTATCGTTCAACCGGCAGGCCAGCCGATTGCCAAGCACCGAAGCCGCCCGCGAGGTGCGTGTCGACCGCGGCCTGAGCCACGCCGCATTTGTCGAGCGCCATGCCCGAACGCTTGCCGCCCAAGCAGGTGAGCACCATCTTCTTTCCGGCAGTGTCCGGCAGCTTCGAAGGCTGAAACGTGGATAGCGGCATGTTGATCGCGCCGGGAATGTGCCCCGCTGCAAACTCATCAACCTCACGCACATCAACGACGACTGCCGCATCCTTCGCCAGCATTGCATCGAGTTCCTGCGCGGTCAGTTCGGGATGCTTTGCTTTGCCAAACCCAAAAACCATCTGCTCGTCCTTTCCTCAGGTGACCACCTTCCGGCGGTCCTGTGCAAACTTTACCCCTTGCTCATATCGGAAACGTCTTATATAAGTCAAGCACGATACAGAGTGTCGACGCGCGCTTCGACAGATTTCCTGAGGAACTGCGGCGTCAGACAAGATTGCGGGAGAACCGATATGTCATTGCCCCAGATCATAATCCTAGGCGCAGGCCTCGGCGGCACAATTGCTGCCTATGAAATTCGCGATGCCGCAAAGGGCAAGGCGGAGGTCACGGTGATCAATGATCAGGAGGACTATTGGTTCGTGCCCAGCAATCCGTGGGTGGCAGTGCGCTGGCGCGAACCCGATGCTATCAAGGTTCATCTGCCCCCGATCATGAAGAAGAAGGGCATCGGTTTCACCGCCGTAGGGGCAAAGCGAGTCCACCCGCAGGAAAGCCGAGTCGAGCTCAACGACGGCACCTCGCTTGCCTACGATTATCTTGTAATCGCAACCGGCCCGGAGCTTGCTTTCGATGAGGTGGAAGGGCTCGGCCCTGACGGCTTCACCCAGTCAGTCTGCCGGACTGACCATGCGTCTCATGCAGCCGATGCCTTCGACCGCTTTTGCGAGAATCCGGGGCCGATCGTGGTGGGCGCCGCGCAAGGTGCCTCATGCTATGGCCCGGCCTACGAATTCGCGCTGATCCTCGATACCGAACTCCGGCGTCGCAAGATCCGTGACCGCGTGCCAATGACCTATATCAGTCCGGAACCTTACATCGGCCATCTGGGCCTCGATGGGGTTGGCGACACTAAGGGCCTGCTCGAGAGCGAATTGCGCAACCGGCACATCAAGTGGATCACCAATGCCCGCATCACCAAGGTGAAGGAGGGCACGATGCATGTCGAGGAAGTGGCCGACGACGGTTCGGTCAAGTCGGCTCATGATCTTCCGTTCGGCTATTCGATGATTTTGCCCGCATTTCGGGGCGTCACAGCAGTCCACGGGATTGAGGGACTGACAAATCCACGCGGGTTCATTCTCGCCGACAAGCACCAGCGCAACCCGACCTTCAAGAACGTCTATTCGCTGGGGGTCTGCGTTGCGATCCCGCCAATCGGACCGACCCCTGTGCCTGTGGGCGTGCCCAAGACTGGGTTCATGATCGAATCCATGGTCACTGCAATTGCGGCCAATCTCAAGCTTGAACTGGACGGCAAGGAACCCGCCGAGGAAGCAACATGGAATGCGGTCTGCCTGGCCGACTTCGGCGATGGCGGGGTAGCCTTCGTTGCTCAGCCGCAGATCCCGCCGCGCAACCTCAACTGGTCGGCAAGCGGCAAGTGGGTCCACCTCGCCAAGATCGGCTTCGAGAAGTACTTCCTGCACAAAGTCCGGCGCGGGACAAGTGAGCCGTTCTACGAAAAGCTGGCGATGCACGCGCTGGGCATCCGCAAGCTTCGTTTCAAGTGAGGAGATGTACCATGACGCTTGATACCGCTGTCCTGCGTTTTGCCGGGCTTGTCGTTCTCGTCAGTGTGTTGCTGTCGTTCTATGTCCATCCGTACTGGATCGGCCTCACGATCTTTGCTGGGCTCAATATGCTCCAGGCGAGCTTCACCGGGTTTTGCCCGGCCGCAATGATCTTCAAGAAACTGGGCGTTAAGCCCGGCGCCACATTCAACTGAAGCGAGCCGTTCCATGCGCCGCCTGATTCTTCCGCTTGCAACTCTGTCATGCGCTTTGGCTGCCCTCCCAGTCCAAGCCCAGGACCTCGCCGCCGCTATCACCGATGCTTTGGCAAACGCCCCCACGCTTGCTGAAGCCAATGCCGGTGAAGCGGCGGCGAAAGCCCGGCTCGATCGTGCCCGGGCCGAGAGCAATCCACTTATACGCGTGGAAGGAAGCGTCGGGTACGGCAGGATCGATAACGGTGGCTTTTTCGGGATCACGGCCGATGATGTGACACCGCTCGCGGTGCAGGCGACCGCTGAGATGCCCCTGTACGCGGGCGGGCGTATCGCCTCGGCTATCGCGCAGGCGCGGGGCGGGGCCGAAATCGCCAGGCTTGGGGCGCAGCACGCGCGGCACCAGACAGTGGTTCTGGCCGTCAGCACCTATGTGCAGGTACTTTCCGCGCGCAAGCTTGAAGCGCGATTCACCCTGTTTGCCGATGAATTGCGCGAAGTGGAGCGTCAGGCCGGATTGCGCTATCGTGTAGGCGAAATCGCAAGTTCAGACGTTGCCCAGGCCCGCGCTCGTCGGGCGGAGGCAGAAGCAGGACTCGCGAAGGCCACAGGGCTGCGCACCTCCGCCGAGGCTGCCTTTGAACGGTTGACGGGCAAGGCACCGGTGGCGCTTGCTGGCCTTCCTCCTTTGCCACAGGTGCCTGCTTCGCTGGACGAAGCTCTCGCCATTGCTCGATCTGACAACCTTGCACTGAAACAGGCCGAGCAGGGCGTATCCGTCGCACGCGCCGGGGTGCGCGCGGCCAAGGCGGAAGGAATGCCGATGGTTGGAGCATATGCCGAGGCTGCCCACGTCCGCGACCAGTTTTTCCCGAACTACCGCGCGGACAGCGTCTCGGTTGGTGTTCGCGGGCGCTGGACACTGTTTGCCGGCGGCCGCGTGGCTGCAGAAACGCGGGCCGCAGATGCCGATCTCACTGGTGCGGAGGCGCGCGAGCGGCAGGCGCGCCTTACCCTTGACGGAATGGTGATCGATGGCTGGACCGGCTTGCAGACCGCGGGACGTATGGTTGAGGCATCGCGCCTGCGCCATGAATCTGCTGCCGAGGCCTTGCGCGGCAAGCGCCTTGAAGCGCAAGTGGGTGCCGTGCCGACGCTTGCGGTGCTTGATGCCGAACGCGAGGCTATCGAGGCAGAAGCTTCACTCATAGAAGCTGAAGGCATGCGGCAGGTATCTGCGTGGCGGCTCAATGCCTTGTTGGGCCAAGGTATGCGATGATCGAAGCTCTTCATTCCGATGTTCATCTCGGGGGAGCCATCGAACAGGTCTGCGCCGCCCGCACGGCGGAACGGGTGACGGTGTCAAGGAACTTCATTTATGCGCCGACTTTCACCTCCATCAGTATGGCTCATGTTCCGGAACCATAGCGTGAGGCGATCATCGATCCGTTGCTCGACTTTCTCAGCTCAGCCCAGTTCGAACGAAGGGTCGTCAACTGAGACAATGCTTCTCCACTTTTCGGGGCAAGTCCACGTTCGGATAGCTCGTTCCAACAGGTAATTGCCCACCGGCCATCGATCACTGCTCCAAGGCTTCGGGTATCGGCGTCAGGTCCTCCACACATCGCTTGATTTCCGGGGCCAGTGCTGCTGCTTGTCCGGCCGTGTCGATCCGGATGCGGCTGTCCTCGATGATCGCGTTGATTTGCGTCTCGGACAAGGGTGAAGCGCGCTCCGCCTCGGTCGCTTTTTGCAGCGCCAGCGGCCGGATTTCGCTGCCGGGCTGCTCGATGCCCTGGGCCTTCAACGCCGCCACGACCTCGCCGCCTGTCTGCTCCGAGATCGCTTCGATGAGGGCCAGACATCGATTTGCCGCGCGTACCGGTGCCTGGTGCCGGATCAGATCATCGTTCGACATCGACGGGTCGGCGGGAGTTTCGAGTGTCTCCTCGGCCACTTCTATCGAGGAAACAGGCTCGCCGCAGCCGGTGAGCAAGGCAAGTGCAACAAGCAGCGGCGCCAATTCTGCAGCCGGGCGAAGCCCCACCCTGGCCGTGTTCGAAGCGTAAGCCATCACGGACTGCCTCAGGCGTAGCTGTCTGGCAGCCAGCAGCGCGTGCCTGAGGACGCAGCAACTGTGCGCTTGAACCGCTGAACCATTGCAGGTCGCTCGATCCTCACGGCCAAAAAATCGATGGCCGCAGATCACTCGCTGAAGGGATCAAACAGGGGGCAACGGCCATCGATCTCAAGTCCATGTGCATCTCGGAAGGAAACAGCGTGTTCGCTTGTCGTGACCCTTCCTGAGCACCTGAAATTAGCGCGCGTGGCGAAGTGTGGCACCTAAAAAGATCATAGTAACTGGCGCCGATCACCCGTTTGCACTGTGATGGAATGGGCCGAAAACCTGCTGACCGGCACGCGGGCCAGTTTCATTGACCGCCTTGGCCTGGTGCAGGATTCTGCCGGTCAATACGGAAATGAATGTCCATGTTCGCAAGGGCGTCGAGGATTGCGCCTTGCCGCTTCATCGGCCGCCAGTCGTAGAGAAAAATCTCCGCCGGTCGCCAGTTGGCCACCCAGCCAATGATGAGCAGGCCCTCTCGCAGGAAGTCGCCAAAGGGTTCGGCAACCGCTTCGGTGGCTAGGAACCCGAGCCCCCAGCACAGGATGAGGAAACCCAGGCCCATCGCCAGCGCTTGCCGGCCGTCGCGGAGCAGCAGTCTGAGACGACGGGCCTGAACTTCACTCCGGTACGCGAAATAGGACCGCACGGCCGCCGCAATCGTCTCCTTGTTATCCGTATCTGCTTCCGGCTCGCCGATGTGGATTGCCAGGCGATAGGCATTTTCCGGCAGTTCCAGCGCGCTTTCGACAATGTAGGCTTCCACCTCGTCATCAAGATCGCGTCCGACCATCGGGGACGGGTCGAAGGCGTGAAACAGATCGCTCGGGATCCTGACCCTGAGATCGATGACGCCGCGGTGTTTCTCGGGAATGGGTCCAGTCCTTGTTATGCGTTTGGCTTGTTGCCCTTCAACAGATCCAGGAATTCCATCGGGAATGGAAAGACAATTGTGGAGCTTCGGGC
>NZ_BARE01000075.1 GCF_000367345.1 Sphingobium xenophagum NBRC 107872 | reverse complement strand
CCCGATTTGCTGGAAACACTCGAGTTCAGGGCCGGCAAGGGTAGTACGAAAACGATCGCCGCCATCGAAGTGCTCCGCGTGCTTAACAGGTCGGGCAAGCGCGATCTGCCTGCTGACGCTCCCATGCCCTTCCGCAAGGAATGGCGGAAGATCGTGGTTAGCGATGACGGCAAGGTCAACCGGCGACTCTGGGAGATCGCGACGATCGCGCACCTGCGCAACAAATTGCGCTCCGGAGATGTCTGGGTTGAACGATCGGCGGGATATCGTCGGTTCGACAGCTATCTGCTCAGCGAGCCAAAGGCGAAACCGGTCGTGTCCGCGCTCGGCCTGCCCTTGTCGGCGGACGAATGGCTGGCACAGCGGGGCCACGAACTGGATCGGCGCTTGAAGAAGTTTGCCCAGCATCTGAAGCGCGACGCCCTGGACGATGTACGGTTCCGGGACGACCGCCTCCAGATATCGCCGGTTCGCACGATCACGACGCCTGACGCCGAGGAACTAGCCCACCGGCTCGATGCGATGATGCCGCGCATCCGCATCACGGAATTGTTTCATGAGGTGGCGCAGGAAACAGGATTCCTCGCGGCGTTCACCAATCTGCGCACCGGTGAGCGCTGTCCTAACAAAAACGCGCTGCTCGCGACCATCCTTGCCGATGCCACCAATCTCGGCCTCTCGCGCATGGCCGCCGCGAGCCAAGGCGTCACACGCGATCAACTCCTGTGGACCCATGACGCCTATATCCGCGATGACAGCTATCGCGCGGCGCTGGCCGTCCTCATCAACGCCCAGCACCGCATGCCATTCTCGCGGGTCTGGGGCGACGGCACCACCTCAAGCTCCGATGGACAGTTCTTCCGGGGAGCCAAGCGCGGTGCGTCGGGCGGCGACATCAACGCGCGCTACGGCGTCGACCACGGCTTCAGCTTCTACACGCATGTCTCCGATCAGCGCGCCCCCTACCATGTCAACGTGATCTCGGCCGCGACGCATGAGGCCCCCTATGTGCTCGATGGCCTGACCAATCACGGCACCGATCTCAAAATCGCCGAGCATTATACTGACACCGGCGGGGCCACCGATCATGTCTTCGCCCTTTGCGCCATGCTGGGATTTCGCTTCTGCCCGCGCCTGCGCGATTTTCCCGACAGGCGCCTCGCGCCGATTGCCCCGGCAGCAACCTATCCCTTCATCACGCCGCTGTTGGGCAAACGCATCCGTACCGACATTATTCGTGAGCAATGGGATGACGTGCTGCGGCTCGTAGGCTCGATCAAGGCCGGCCACGTTGCACCCTCGGTCATGTTGCGAAAGCTCGCGGCCTATGAGCGACAGAACCAGCTCGACGTGGCGCTACAGGAAATAGGCAAGGTCGAACGGACCCTGTTCATGCTGGACTGGCTTGAAAACCCTGATTTGCGCCGGCGTTGCCAGGCCGGTCTCAACAACAGCGAACAACGACATGTCCTGACGCAGGCGATCTACACTTTCCGTCAGGGGCGCATCATCGATCGCAGCCATGAGGCCCAGCAATATAGGGCATCCGGCCTCAACCTGGTGATCGCCGCCATTGTCTATTGGAACGCGACTTACATGGACGCCGCCGTCCAGCATCTGCGAGCGGCCTCGGCCGCGGTGCCCGACGATCTCCTTGCCCATACCTCCCCGGTGGGCTGGGAACATATCGCCTTTTCCGGTGACTTTCTCTGGGATAGAGCGGCGGCATCCGCTGGCCGTAAAGCGCTCAACCTGACGCAAGATATCCGCGTCGCGTAGTTGTTCGCTGGCTGTTCTTCCTTAGCGTTGTCTGGCGTACCATCCACGCTATGCCCTCAAAGACAGCGTCAGCGAGGTTGCGCGACAGCTCGGTGTGTCGCGCCCTACCCTGCGCCGGTTTCGCGCGCGCATGACGCAGGGCGATGTGTAACCTCTATGCGTTGATCAAAGGCCATGAAGCGCCCGCTCGATTGACTCTTGCGGGTAATGAGAACATTTAGAGAACATGATTAGTTCAAGAATGTTCTCAAATGTATGGAAAGCTCCAAAAACCGCGAGATCGCCACGCTGCGCGATCGAATCGCCACGATCGAATCGAACGGCCGCCGCGCGCATGGCGTGCTTCCCTTTGGCATCGACCCGCTCGACCGCAAGGTTCCCGGTGGCGGGCTCGCACTGGGGGCGCTGCACGAGGTAGCGGGCGGCTACACTGACTGCTCCATCATGGGAGAAGGTGTGCTGTCACAAAAATGGGACATGTCCCGTCTTCCGGGACTAATCCAAAAAAAAGTTGCAATCCTCTCGCAATAAGCGTAGAGGCCCCCTTGCCGAGAAGAGTTCGTGGGTTGGTATCCCCACGCTCGCATTTTTGCGGGATCTGTATCCATCGTCCGTTCGACCGCAGGTCGCAGGGCGACCAGATATTCACCCACGGTGCCCTTTTGACCAACCAGGTCAACGGTGCGCGGGTGGACTTTTCGGGCTCCTTCTCGCCGCGCCGTGACCAGACAGATGAGCGCGCGTTTGCACCAGAAATCCCGAGCGCCTGCGCTCATCCCAAATCCGGTTGAGACCGATCAGCAGCCTATGTGGCGCCGTTCGGCTTCGCTTCCCCTTCATTCATCAGCGAGCCTCCGCTTCATCTGTAGCGGACGGCCAGGAGTTCCTATGCCCTCAACACTTTCCCGCCGCCTATTCCGGGCGACTCTGCCTCTTGCCGCGCTCTTCGCGCTGGCCGCGTGCGGAAGCGGGTCGGATGCGGACGGGGGCGACGGCGCGTGGGGTGCCGGACCACCGCCGCTCGTGGTGGCCATGACCGTCAAGGCACAGTCCATTCCCAACATCGTCGAACTGCCCGGCCGTATCGAAGCGGTGCGCACGGCGGAGGTTCGCGCACGCTCAGACGGCATTATCGAGCGCCGCCTCTATCAGGAAGGCACCGATGTGGTGGAGGGAGCGCCCCTGTTTCGCATCGATCCGCGCGACCTCAATGCCCAGGTGGATCAGGCGCGGGCGACGCTGCGCCGCGCCGAGGCCGCGCGCACCAATGCCCAGCAGATCGTTCGCCGCTATGCCCCGCTCGTCGCAGATCGGTCGGTCAGCGCGCTGGAGTTCGACCAGGCACAAGCGACCTTGCGGCAGGAAGACGCCAATGTCGCGGACGCACGGGCGGCCCTTGCGCGGGCGCAGCTCCAGCAGAGCTACACCATCGTGCGTGCGCCGATCGCCGGGCGCGTCGGTCGCGCGCAGGTAACGGAAGGCGCATTGGTCAGCGCCTCATCGGCGACACCGCTTGCCACGGTTGAACAGCTTGCGCCGGTCTATGCCGTGTTCACGCAGTCCAGTGCCGCTGCTCTCGACCTCATCCAGGCGCAGCGTTCGGGTTCCCTCGATGTGCCGGCTCTGTCGCAGATCGAAGTACGTTTGATCCTCGCCAACGGGCAGGACTATGCCGTTGCGGGAAAGCTGGATTTCTCGGACCAGACCGTTGATTCGACGACCGGTAGCCAGACCCTGCGCGCGGTTTTCCCAAATCCTGAGCGGCTGCTGCTGCCCGGACAGTTTGTGCGCGGCAGGCTGAGCATTGGAACGGCACCCAGCGGCATCATGATCCCCGCGAAGGCGGTGCAGATGGGAGAAAGGAACGCCACGGTTTCAGTGGTCGGTCGCGACTCAACCGTAGAAGCACGCAGCGTTCAGCTCGGCGCGCAGGTTGGTGGAAACTGGATCGTCCGCTCCGGCCTCAAGCCCGGCGACCGCGTGATCGTCGAGGGCTGGCAGAAGGCGCAGCCAGGTCAAAAGGTGCAGGTGCGCGGCGACGCTGCCCCCGCTCAGACGAAGGGCGGGCGCTGAGATCATGGACAGCTATTTCGTACACAAGCCCGCCGTCGCGTGGGTCATCGCCCTGTTCATCGCGCTGTTCGGAACGATGGCGCTCATCAACCTGCCGATCGAGCAATATCCGGCGGTCGCGCCGCCGTCTCTGACACTCAGCTACACCTATAACGGTGCCGACGCCGAGACGATGGACAAGAATGTCACCGCCGTCGTCGAGCGCGAAATGAACGGCGTGCCCAATTTCCTCTATATGTCGTCGACCAGCCGCGCCAACGGCACCGGCGAGATCGTGGTCACTTTCACCTCCGGCACTGATCTCGATGTCGCGCGAACGCAGGTGCAGGATCGTCTCAACCGCGCCGAACCCCGCCTGCCTGAGGATGTGCGTCGTCTGGGCATCCAGATTGCCGACAATGCTTCGGGCTTCCTCGAAGTCATCGTCCTCAAGTCCCGTACCGGCGCGACGTCGCCGCTGGACCTGGGGGATTTCGCATCGACCAAGGTGGTCAACGAACTGCGCCGCGTGCCGGGCGTGGGCAACGTCTCGCTCTTCTCCTCGGAGAAGGCGATGCGGGTCTGGCTCGATCCGGAGAAGCTGGCCGGATACAGCCTGTCGGCGTCCGATGCGCTCGCAGCCGTTCAGGAGCAGAACAGCCAGACCGCCGGCGGCGGTCTCGCGGAACAGCCTCTCGCGCCCGGCTCGTCTTTCAATGCGCGCATTGTGACCCAGAACCGCTTCACCACTGCGGAGCAGTTCCGCGATATCATCGTGCGCGCCAATCCTGATGGATCGACGGTCCGGCTCGGCGACGTCGCGCGCGTCGAACTCGCCGCCGACAATTATAATTTCAAATCGACGCTCGACGGCAAGGAAGTCGCGGGGCTTGCCGTCCAGCTCAGTTCCGGGTCCAACGCCATCGCGACCAAGAACGCGCTTTCCGCGCGGATGACAGAGCTGGAGCGCAGCTTTCCGAAGGACATCACCTGGGCGGTGTCCTACGACACCACGCCGTTCATCCAGGCCTCGATCGACAATGTGATCCAAACGCTGGTCGAGGCGATGCTGCTGGTGTTCCTCGTCATGTTCCTGTTCCTCCAGAGCTGGCGCGCGACGGTGATCCCGGCGCTTGTGGTTCCGATCGCGCTGCTTGGCGGCTGTCTCGGTCTCTGGGCCTTCGGCTTCTCCATCAACCAGCTTTCGCTGTTCGCGATGGTCGTGGCGATCGGCATCCTTGTCGATGACGCCATCGTCGTCGTCGAGAATGTCGAACGCATCATGGCCGAAGAAGGCCTGTCTCCCGCCAGAGCCACGATCAAGGCCATGGGCCAGATTCGCGGTGCGATCATCGGCATTACCGCTGTGCTCATCGCCGTGTTCCTGCCGATGGCGTTCTTCCCCGGCTCCACCGGCGGCATCTACCGCCAGTTCTCGGTGACGCTGGCGGTGTCGATCTTCTTCTCGGCGTTGCTTGCATTGACGCTGACCCCGGCGCTCTGTGCCACTCTCCTCAAACCGCACACCCATAAGCCGGGTCATACGCCTGAGCCGCGATCCGGCTGGCGGGGATGGCCACAGCGCTTCTTCAATGGTTTCAACGATCGCTTCACCCGTTCGACTGATCGCTATGCAGGCGGGGTCGCTGCCATGCTGTCGCGGCCGCTGCGCTGGCTCGCTGTGTTCGTCGCCGTGGTCGGCGTGACCTGGCTGCTGTTCGCGCGCCTGCCGGGCGGCTTCCTTCCCGAGGAAGATCAGGGCTATTTCGTGATCAACTATGATGCCCCGCCAGCGGCGACGATGGCGCAGACCGAAGCGGCAGTGAAAGCCGTTGAAACCGAGTTCGCGAAGCTTCCCCAGTCGCAGGAGATTTTCTCCGTCATCGGTTTCAACTTCTTTGGCCAGGGTCAGACGGCAGGCCTTTCCTGGGCGATGCTCAAGCCCTTTGACGAACGCAAGGGCAAGGACCTGTCGGTCGATTCCGCCATTGGCGCCGTGTTTGGCGCGGCGGCGAATGTTCCGGGCGCGAATATCTTCGCGATCAATCCGCCGGCGATCGACTCGCTTGGCAACGCCACCGGCTTCACGATGAAGATCGAGGATCGCGGCGGCAACGACCCGGCAGGGCTTCAGGCGGCGTTGGGCGCCATCCTCGGTGCGGCGTCGCAGAATCCGAAGCTGGCGGGTGTCCGTCCTGAGGGGCAACCGCCTTCGCCGCAACTCTATGTCGACATCGACCGTGTCCAGGCGCGCGCGCTCGGCCTCTCGATCGCCGACGTCAACGCCACGCTCTCGATCGCGTTCGGATCGGCCTATGCCAACGACTTTTCCAACGAGGGCAATGTCCAGCGTGTCTATCTGCAAGCCGACGCGCCGCAGCGGATGACCGAGGATGATGTGCTCAACCTGCGGGTGCGCGGCAGCAGCGGCCAGATGGTGCCCTTTTCGGCCTTCACCAAGGTCCACTGGATGCAGGGGGCAACCCAGTTGCAGCGCTATAATGGCTATCCGTCGCTGACCATCTCCGGCCAGGCGGCGCCGGGCGAGTCCTCCGGGACCGCGCTCAAGGAGATGGAGAAGATCGCTGACCAGATCCTCAAGGGCAGTCAGTCCTATGAATGGACCGGAACAGCCTTCGAGGAGAAGCAGGCGGGCGGCCAGATCGGCCTGCTGCTTGGGCTGTCGCTGATCGTCGTCTTCCTCCTGCTGGTCGGGCTTTACAACAGTTGGGCGATCCCGCTTTCGGTCCTGCTGGTGGTGCCGTTCGGTGTTCTCGGCGCGGTGCTGTTCACCATGTTGCGCGGCCTCTCGGCAGACGTCTATTTCAACATCGGCCTTATCACGATCATCGGCCTGGCCGCCAAGAATGCGATCCTCGTGGTCGAATTCGCGATCGAGGACGAGGTTGGCGACCGCACGCCGCTCCAAGCGACGCTGGAGGCCGCGCGGCAACGTCTGCGTCCGATCCTGATGACCAGTCTGGCGTTCATTCTCGGCATGGTGCCGCTGGTGATCGCCGGTGGGGCCGGGTCGGCCAGCCGTCATGCCGTCGGCACCGGTGTGATGGGCGGCATGATCGCGGCGACCGCTTTCGGCATATTCTTCACGCCGCTCTTCTACTTCGCGGCGCGCAAATGGCTGTCGCGCGCGTCTGTTCATCACGCCAGCGATGCGGAGGAACCGAAACCCTTGCCGCCAACCGCCACACCTGATGAGGGAGGAACGGCTCATGCATAAGCTTCTTTGTCTCGGCCTGACGACCGCCCTTGCCGGGTGCAGTCTCGCGCCTGCCTACCGTCAGCCGGTCGCTCCCATCTCCGCGTCTTTCCCCGCCACGCAGCCAGCCAGCCAGGTGTCTGCGGATATCGGATGGCGCGAATATTTCGCCGATCCACGGTTACAGGCCTATATCGCCGCCGCGCTCGCGAATAACCGTGATCTTGCCCAGTCGGTCGCAAGGGTTGCGCAGGCGCGGGCGCAATACCGGATACAGGATGCAGAGCGTTTGCCGCAGTTGAACGTGCAGGCCGGCGCATCGCGGACTCACCAGCCGTTGAATGCCTTGGGCATGGGCAGCGCGTTGCCAGGCGGCGGCCAGCCGGACAGTCCGACCACGATCAGCTTCAATCAATATTCGCTTGGCGTCCAGGTGCCGAGTTTCGAACTCGATTTCTGGGGTCGGGTGCGCAACCTTTCAGAAGCCCAACGTCACGAGTATCTGGCGACGGTAGAAGGCGAGCGTGCCTTCCGCTTGTCTCTGATCGGTCAGGTTGCCGCGACCTACCTGCAAATTCGGGCAGGCGAGGAACAGATCGTTCTTGCCGGACGCGCGGTCGTCAGCCGGCAGGAGGGGCTGGATATCGCGCGGCGGCGCATGGATGCCGGTGTCACGTCCACGGTCGACTATGACCAGGCCAGGCTGCTTGTCACGCAAGTGGAAACCGAACTGGCGGAGTTGCGCCGCACCACCGCTCAGAACGAAAATCTGCTGACGGTGCTGATCGGCGGGCCAGTTACCGAGGCGCTCCCTGCGTCCCGTCCGCTTGGCGAACAGGGCAACCTCACGGCGATCGAGCCGGGCCTGCCGTCGTCCCTGCTCGCCAACCGGCCCGATATTCTTCAGGCCGAACAGCAGTTGCGCGCTGCAAACGCCAATATCGGCGCGGCGCGTGCGGCCTTCCTGCCGTCGATCTCGCTGACGGGGCTGGCAGGGTTTATATCGCCCGCTCTCGATGATCTGACCAACAGCGGTTCCCGGCAATATCAGGTAAGTGGCGCGGCGTTGCTGCCGATCTTCGACTGGGGCCGGCGTAACGCCCAACTCCGCCTCAGCCGGGCGCGGGCCGACGAACTCGTCGCCGCTTATCAGCGCGCGGCACAGGGCGCGTTCCGGGAGGTCGCCGATGCGCTGGTTGGCAGGCAGCTTTATGCCGAGCAGATCGCCGCACAGGCCAGCGCGGTCGAGGCGCAGCGACGCCTCGCGCAGACCGCCCGAAAGCGCTATGACAACGGCATCTCGATCTATCTCGAAGTCCTCGATGCCGAGCGCAGCCTGTTCGCGGCCGAACAGCAATTGCTGGCCTTACGCAGCGCTGAATTGCAGAATGGGGTATCGCTCTATGTCGCGCTTGGCGGCGGTCTGCGGGAACGCTCGCCGATAACGGCGGGCGGTGAGCCGGCAGCAAGCGAAGGTGTGTTTCCATGACCGTTTCCGCAAAGGCTGCTGAGGATATACTGTGCGTCGAAGGGGAATGTCTGTCGGCGGACGCGGTGGACGGTCTGTGTGCGCCGCGTCGTCCGGTCCGGCTCGTCGATTGTGATCTCGATGGGTTGGACCTCTCACGGCGTGATCTGACGGGTTGGACGTTCGAGCGATGCAGCATGCGAAACGGACGTTTCGACGGAGCCATGCTTGAACGGACGGTCTGGAAGTCCTGCCGCGCACCGATAGCCTCTTTCGTTGGTGTTGATCTGTCGGATGCACAATTTCTATCGAGCGATTTCAACAATAGCATTTTCCGACGCGCAAAACTGACGTCGCTGACAGTGCTGTCTTGCAAGCTGACCGGCGCCGATTTGTCGGAAGCAGCAACGATGGGGCTGGGGCTTTCGGAGACCCTGCTAATCGACGCCAAGCTTCCTGGCGTCAGCTTTCGTAAGCAGAGGCTCGTCAAACTGGATCTGAGCCGGGCTGACCTGCGTGGTTGCGACTTCCGGATGGGCCCGCCGAGTCAGCTCGGTGAAACTTCCACGTGGAAGTCGCCAATGTGCCACGGCGTCATTGCTGCCTTTTTGCTCGCCCGATCCCCATCGTGGAAGTCGCTGCGGAGGCCGACGCCATGGTGACGGTGTTCGGCATTCTGAATCTCACCGAGGACTCCTTCTTCGATGAGAGCCGGCGGCTAGACCCCGCCGGCGCTGTCACCGCGGCGATCGAAATGCTGCGAGTCGGATCAGACGTCGTGGATGTCGGACCGGCCGCCAGCCATCCGGACGCGAGGCCTGTATCGCCGGCCGATGAGATCAGACGTATTGCGCCGCTCTTAGACGCCCTGTCCGATCAGATGCACCGTGTTTCAATCGACAGCTTCCAACCGGAAACCCAGCGCTATGCGCTCAAGCGCGGCGTGGGCTACCTGAACGATATCCAAGGATTTCCTGACCCTGCGCTCTATCCCGATATTGCTGAGGCGGACTGCAGGCTGGTGGTTATGCACTCAGCGCAGCGGGATGGCATCGCCACCCGCACCGGTCACCTTCGACCCGAAGACGCGCTCGACGAGATTGTGCGGTTCTTCGAGGCGCGGGTTTCCGCCTTGCGACGGAGCGGGGTCGCTGCCGACCGGCTCATCCTCGATCCGGGGATGGGATTTTTCTTGAGCCCCGCACCGGAAACATCGCTGCACGTGCTGTCGAACCTTCAAAAGCTGAAGTCGGCGTTGGGGCTTCCGCTATTGGTCTCGGTGTCGCGGAAATCCTTCTTGGGCGCCACCGTTGGCCTTCCTGTAAAGGATCTGGGTCCAGCGAGCCTTGCGGCGGAACTTCACGCGATCGGCAATGGCGCTGACTACGTCCGCACCCACGCGCCTGGAGATCTGCGAAGCGCAATCACCTTCTCGGAAACCCTCGCGAAATTTCGCAGTCGCGACGCCAGAGACCGAGGGTTAGATCATGCCTAGCATTCACCTTCCGGCCGCCCGCTAGCGGACCCTGGTCAGGTTCCGCGAAGGTGGGCGCAGACATGCTGGGCTCGTCAGGATCAAACTGCACTATGAGGCGGCGGTTCATACCGCGCCAGGGGAGCGAATGGACAGCGAGGAGCCTCCGAACGTTCGGGTCGCCGAGCGAGGCGTCGCGGGATTCTATGTGGGGCCCGTCGCGGACCACATCAATCGAGCGGTGGGGGCCGCCGGGGGCGCCCTGCGCTGCGAGGATCTGCACCTCCACCGGACTGACTTCGAGCCGACTATTGAGACGACCTATCGGGGATGGAGAATCCACCAGACCGGCTTGCCGAGCCAAGGGATGATCTTGCTCGAGGCGCTGAACATCGCCGAATGCGAACCTGCGTCGCACCTCGCCGAAATCAACGCGCAGGGGAGAGGAACACCGACGCGCTCCAGCCATTCATCCTTGGGCGTCATCACCCGCGTCATGCACTGCGCGACCGTCGAGGCGTTTGGATATTCCCAAGTCAGCACGAACGCGAGGATCGCCCGTGTGCACTCGTCCAACGCGATGGTGATCCAGGGGCGGCCGACATGCTCCCGATCGAAGACGCTCGCGCAGACCACGTCGACGAGCGTGTGGTCGATCTGGATGCGCTCTAGTGGAAACGTCGTTTCGGGCGTCTTTCGATGTGCAATTCGAGCAGGATTGCCGCGGAGATGCTCGTACCGCTCACGAGCCACCTTCTTCCCGTACTTCAGGCCGACGCGCTCACGCGCCGGAACGCCGGCGAAGCGGCTTCGCAAAGTGTTGTGAGAAGGCGGTATCAAGCCCCGCCGCACGCAGCGGTTTCGAATCTCGGCGAATGCGTGATGGTTCTTGGCCTCCTTGCGATGACGGCTGAACTCCAGCCGCACCTCGGTGATGACTTCCTCGACGCGGGGGTCCAACCGAACCCGCCCACGCCCCCCGCTACGGCCGCGCGGCAACAGGCAGGTCAGCGCGCCGGTATCTCGGAGGCTTTTGCGGTAGCGATTGAATTGCCGCTTGCTGGCGCCGAACTCGGCGGCCGCGGCCTCCACGGTCGCGCTGTCGAACCGACCTGCGGCTTCCAGGCGCGCGATGATGTCGCGCCGGCGCTCGGCTTCGGCGACCTGCGCCTCATCCATCGTCGAAATGTCGAGCGGCGCCCCTGGCCCGGGTAGTGCGCGCTTCGCCTCATAGTCGCTTCTGCGATCCAACAACGGTAACCCACGTCTGAGGTCCAATCGGCTGACCGCGGTCGAGGGAGAGTTGGCCTCGCGCGACCATACGGTAGAGCGCGGGCAGTAGAGCTTGAGGATTAAGACCTCGTTGTTGCGCCAGCGCGAGAATCTCGCTGATGCGATAGCTGTCACGTTGTTGCAGGAAGGCGACGCAAGGCTTGTCGAGGTGGCCTGACAACAACCGGGTGCTGGCCAACCACTCACCGCTCATCATCCGGTCGGTCACCACTCGGAAGATCGTTCCTTCTTGCCCCGCGGCCCACGTTCGCGCGGCGGCATAGGGCGCGCGCATCATCCTGCGGGAGCGCCAAAGATCGCGCTGGGTCTTCACCTCAACGACCGCCCTTCGCCATGAGAGCCCAGCGGCGGCGTCGACCTCCACAACGAAATCAGGTGTGTACCGACGAGCCGCTCCGCGTTTCACATCCTGGAAATCAATCACCAGGCGTTGGGCATAAACGGCGGTGACGCGATGGCTCGTCCTACAGAACATCAGGAAGTCGCGCTCGATCGACGACTCGAAGGATACTAGCGGGCCTCGAGGTGGAACTGAGATTGAGCCGCGGACGGCGCTCAAGGGTCGAGGCGGGAGCGGCTCGTCGGTCCACCTGGACGCCACTTCAGAAACCAGGGACGTCAACTGTCGCCGATTGCGAACTGGGGACGCCTTCTG
>NZ_BARE01000076.1 GCF_000367345.1 Sphingobium xenophagum NBRC 107872 | reverse complement strand
AGCCCATCCGCGCGATCTGTTCGACGTGAAGCGCCTGCTGGACGCAGAAGGGCTGGTCGACGAGGTTCGTCACGGCTTCGTCGGAGCGCTGGTAAGCCACGGGCGCCCGGTCGCTGAGCTGGTCAGCCCGAGCCGAAAGGATCAAAGCGCTACGTTCAAGGCTCAGTTCGAAGGAATGCCCTTCGAGCCATTCACCTATGAGGATCATGTCGAAACGCTCGATCGCCTTGTGCAGACGATTCATGCCTCGCTCGATGCCGACGATCGACAGTTTCTCAGGAGCTTCGAAGCTGGGGATCCGGAGTGGGAAAGCTTCCCGCTGCCCGCTGTCCGTGAGCTTCCAGCGCCGCAGTTCAAATTGATGAATATCCTTAGGTTCAGAGACGCGCAGCCCAAGAGGCATCAGGCCGGTCTGGCAGCGCTGGAAGCGGCGCTTTCGTAACCAATCCATCTCGGTCGTGAACAGGGCGCAGCTAGGCCGGCAGTTGGTCCAATTGAAGGCGGTGCGTGTCATGGGCAGTGACGGCGTATTCAATCGCGCCGGGGAGCCAAGGCCGGGGGAGGGGATTGGCGGCGAGTGGATTGTGAATGACGTAATATGGCGGTTGGCCACAGAATTTGTCGCGGTCATCGGGAAAGGCATAGAAACCGGAGCAGCCGACGATTGCGCTGACGCAGCGATAGTCCTCCTGGAGGAAGTTGTCGGTGGGAATCTCTTCGCCGTTGGCCTTGAGCACGGTGTCTTGCCATGAGAGCTGCCAGCCACCGAGCGGCTGACCTGTCTGCACGTCGACATGGGCCTGCGGGCTGCCGAAGGGAAGTACAGCCATAGCCGCGAGCGGGACGCCGCCAATGCCGAGGGTATCGCCGCCAAGCCGGCAGGTGTTCACCGCGATCACGAACGGGAGTTTCGGATCGACTGCCTCCTGCTCCAGACATTTGAGATAACCATCACGCTTGGCTTTGATGACAGACGTCCAGCGCAGGAGCATCTGATCGGTGGGAACCATACCGGCGCCGTTGGCGCCGCCATCCTGCCACTCCTGCGGCAAGCCGCCCTTGGCGGCGTCGCCCGGCTGCGCGGCGACCGCTTCGATATAGACCTGATCATCGATCAGGAAGTCTGGCCCCTTGTCCTCGCTGGCCATGTTCCAGCCGAGGTCCTGAAAGCGGCCATAGAGCATCGCTTCCCAGATCCGGCTCGCCAGCTTGCCGAGATCGCCGCGCTGGAACTCGACAAGGAAATGGCGGTCGCGGCAATCCGACCGCGCGAACCTCGCGACCATTGGCGTCAGATAGTTCGCGATGTCGGGATCGCTACTTGGCCAGATGCGCGAGAATGTTTCGCGAATGAGCGCAGTCAGTTCGTCGTTATCGCTCATTTCGTGCCGGGGCGACCATCAAGGCAGGGAAGGGGGCGACGCCTCGGTCCTCAGGGGGCTCGAGGCGTCAATCTCGACTAGCCGTTGAGCTTGTCCTTGACGGCTTTCGCCACAGTGAAGGTAAGTTTCCGGGAAGCGGCGATCTTGATGGTCTCGCCATTGGCCGGGTTGCGGCCTTCGCGGGCAGGCACGTCTTTCACCTTGAATTTTCCGAAGCCGTTGAGGCTTACTTCCTCGCCCTTGGCCGCCGCATCCGCGATCGCCGCGAAAACGAGATCGACCGCCTTGCGGGCATCCGCCTTGGTCGTGCCCGTCTGGCCGGCGAGGGTTTCAGCAAGCTCACTATTGTTCATTCGGATAGTCCTCATTTCAGTTGAAATTGCTCACTGCATAGCCGCCTGGACCGACCTGCGCCATCGGTGTGCTACGTCTGCATGAAAATGTCTGCCTTGTGGGTGTCCGACAGGCTCATCACACGATGGGCGAATGCTTCGTTTTCATCGGTCGCCTGATCAAACAGACGTGCGAGCTTTGCCAGATTTTCAGTCTGAAGGTCGCTGAGCGCCGCGCGATCAGCTCGAACGACGTCGATTTCGGTGCTGACGACATAGGAGAAGAACTTGCCCAACAGACCCGCGACGACGTCGCTGACCTGGATCAGCGGTTCGTCCTGCGAGTCCACGAACCTGAAGCTGTCGACTGGCACGCCGTCACGCATGAGGGGATCGGCCAGCAACTGGCGGCGGACGACTTCCTCGAGGTCGAGAACATGCGTCGAGTTGCGCAGCAGTGCGATCCTGTGGCGGAAGAAGATGTCGAACCCCTCGATCAGGATATGCCGATCCTCATCGTCACCTTCGATGAACGGAAAGCTCTCACCCTGAATGGCGTCCTCGAGAGCCTGGGCAAGAAGCCTCCCATAAAAGGGATGAAGGTGATCTGCTTCCTCTTCGACCATCTGCAGCACGACATGATAGAATTGCGGGCCATCGCGAGGATCGAGCGCGGGATAGTTGAAGAGCCGGAACAGGTCCGTGGTCGCCTCGAGGTCCCGGCGCAGGGCAAGGTTGAGCATATCCTTGAGAGCCGGTGCGACCAGCATCAGTTCTTCACGATCGCCCGCGATAAGTGCGGCGTCTACAATGTCGACGAGCGACCAGTAGATTACGTCCAGGCACTGGTAGTGGAGGAATAGCCCGTTGGCCGCGATCCAGTCGAGGAGGTCCCCCAGACGCCGTGAGCCCAGCAGGTCGAGAAAGTCGCCCTTGCCGATGTGCGCGAGCTTCATCTCCTTGGTGGTGGGCTGTAGTTTGAGAGCCGCGCGTAGAGGGGCGATGTCGATGGGTTTGCGAGGACCGCTATGGGCAACGCCGGCGAGGACAAAGCATCCCGGATTATCGACGTTCAACCCATCGGCCGTGACGTGCAAACGGCGGATGTTGTTCGTCTCGTCATAATAGAGCGTATAAGGCGCGTCGGCGCGATCCAGCCCGTGAAGGTGAATGTCGAGCCCGCGCAGATCTTCGATATCAATTCCCTGTTTGCTCTCCGTCATCCGCAATGTCAGCGTTTCGCGATCCTGAGGCCTGAAATGGCGCGTGCGCGAAACCGCGCGGCTCCGCCTGCCTCGCGCACCTTTCGAGCCTTTTCGGCATAGCGGCGCGCCATCTGCCGGTGCGCGAGAATGCGATCGATGCAGGTCGCCCGGCTAGCCGCACGATATTCATCCGTCGTGCGCAGCTCGTAATGTTTGAGACTGAAATCAGCCACGCTGGTCTCCGACAGTTTGCCATTGCCTTAGTGCCAACTGTGTCACTTTACCTCACGCCGGGTAAAGTGACGTAGATGGCAAACGTTACGATCCGTCTGGCTTGCGGTTGGATATGCGGATGATGTTGACGAAGGCCACGACGATGCCGAGGGCCATCACGATGAGCAGGCCCCAGGGACCGGTGCCGGCAAACCTGTCGATGATCCAGCCAAGCAAGGCACCGCCGGCAACGCCGCCGAGTAGTTCCGCCAGCACGCGATTGCCGAGGCTATAGCTGGCATCGGCACCTGTAGAGGCAGGGCGGGTTCGTTCCTCTTCGGCCGAATGCGCCGCCTCGAGGCGATCCTTCAGGCCATCCAATCGGGGATCCTCTCCGATAAGATCGGGGTCTGATTCATCTTTGCTCATGGGGCGGGTCTAGCATGGTGTGAAGACGAGAAAAATGATGAGGAGGGGTGAAGTGACACGGATGGCAAAAGTGCCGTCTCGCGTCTCCATGAGCATTTTGGGGGATTCACAAGAGTCCAGCTTTGTGCTTGATTCGTTCCATGATCCAGCAGGACCTCTTCGCGGCGACGCCCCAGCGAACGACGGGCATGCCCGATATCGTACGCATCATCGCCGAGCACTCCGCGCGGCCGCGCTATACCTTCATGGTGCTTGATCTGATCGCGCGGGTTGCGCGGGCCAACGGGCAGGCGGGACCGCTCGTTCGCGAAGGCGAAGCGCTTGTGCCGATCCGCGAATGGCTGGCCGCGACGATCGCACCCAGCGGCGCGCGTCATCATCAGCGCCGCGCGACCGCCGACAAGGTTCGAGCTGCGCTCGTCGGCCGGGGAGAGTTTCCAGGTGATCCGGCCGAGGCCGACCGCCTGGTCGAGGCGGAAGTCAGTGAGCGTGTCCGCGAAACCGGCATGACGGCAATCAGCCGGGCGGTGTCGGAGCTGGTGAGGGCCGGGCTGATCACGCGGCACTACCAGGGGTTCTTCGTCGATCATGAAAACCGCGGCGCCCAGCGTCATGCGGTCTACACCGTGACCGACGCGGTCCGAGCCGCGCTTCACCCAAGCATCGCCATTAGCGAGCACCGGCGGCAACCCTATGTCCGCGGCGCGCATGGGCAGCCCCGGGCAGAGGCAGCGCGCGCCTCAGGCTAAATCCCCGGTGCGTGCTGCGGCAGAGCGCGCTTTTCTTGGCGCTCCCAGGTCTCGATCAGGAACAGGGCCAGCGAACTGGCGGCGTTGATCGCGAGACGTGCGATGCGCGGGTCGATCCTCCGGAAGCCCTTTTCACGCCCGTGAGCGTCACCACCATGCGTTCGCAGCGCACCGATGCCTTTTGCAACCGATGTCAGGCCGCTCAGGATCTGGCGGACGTCTGCTTCCACTTCGGCGGGCAGGTCGCTGCGCCCCGGCGACAGGTTCAGCGGCTCCTGGACGGCGCGGATAAGGCCGTCGATATCCTTGCGGGGCGGCAGCGGCAACCCGAGCTCGATGAGGATGGATCTGCAGACAGCCTCGATGAGCGAGCACGCGGCGGTTACCGCATCTTCGGGGTCATCCTGAAGATTGGGGAGGGCGCGCGCTATCTCCATCTGCACCGTGTCGAAGTCCAGTGTTTCGACTTTCTGGATGAAGGGTTCGACGATCGTCCCGGAGCTCTGGCGTCTGGTCAGCACGGCCTTGCCGCCGACGATGACCACCGCCAGCTCGTCCGCTGCGAGCGCCTTGTTGAGATGCTCGCGAACCGCGGTCGCCTTATCGGGCTCCGTCAGATATTCGCGCGGATCGCAGACCTTCTCAATGATCCGCGTGATGTAGACATCGCCCTGGCCGTCATAGTGATTGGCTGCCTGGCGCAGGAAATCCGTCGTCGCGGGTACGCGAGAGCTCGCGCCGATACGCATGTCGAGGCCGCAATCGAGGAAGAATTGTTCGATCTTCGGGCCCGACCGATAGATTCCGATCGCCGGGCTGTTATCATTGCCGGCGCCGCCCGTGATCGTGTCGACCAGCGCCTTGATGACAAAGGCAGAGAATTTGCCGCTCATGGCTTGTCTGCCGCGAGAGAGAAGGACGCGAGCTTCGGGCAGCCTTCAATCTTCACTACCCACATGCTCAGCCTTGTCCGAGAGTGATTCCGTCAGAATTCGATGCGTAATTGCTTGGGCTGCCGTGACCAGATGGCTGTATCTGTCGCGGTACAGGAGTTGACCGATGACTGTTTCGACGGCCTTCGGGTTGACCTTTTCTACGACGTCTAGCGCCTTTTGGCATCGCTCGCGGCCGCATTCGCGCAACGCTGAGACGAGATAGTCGTCTCCATGATGCTCGGCGATTGCTGCCAAGTCGAACATGTCGCGTGGCTGCAAGTTCCAGCCCCGGAAATAGACCTTCTTGGCTGCGATTTCGGCCGGTGTCTCCAGGTCGACGATCTGCCCTCGCACATCGTGACGCTCGCTGGCGATATCGAGGATGGCGGAAGAGCAGATGAAGTCGATCTCGCCGAGTTCGTCAAAGGCCAGTTTGAGCGCCTGCGTCCCGTCGGTCTTATATTCGTCCGGTCGGCGGGTCATGGCGAAATCTTGGATCTGCGGATTGAGGAAGGGTAGGATTTGCGGATCATCGAGAAAGATGTCGATGTCGTGGCTTTCGCGATGGTCGATCTGGAGCATGAGAGCGGTCCCGCCGCCAAAGCTCCACGAAGGCGCAAAGCCTACGGTTTTCTCTAAATGGCCGAAGATTTCCATCGCGAGGTCGAACAGGACTGGCCACTGGCTCGGGCCCCGCTCGACCATACGTTACGCTGCCAGCGGGAGCGCGTAGCCCGACAGGTTGGAAAACTGGTCTGCGACCGCGCAGACCTTATCGGCATCGACACCCATTTCCTGGACGAACTGCAACTGCAGAGCCGGGCTCACTTCCGAGAAAAAGGAGAACACGGGCGCGTTGAAGTCGCTCGCGCTCTTGGGGTCGGTGATCAGCGCGGCGAGTTGATGCGCGGAGAGGTTCGCCCCATAAGGAGCGTTCACCGTCGCCAACACCAAGCTTGCAGCCTTTGCCATCTCACAACCTGTACCATGATCCCATCGATCACTCCGTCTATATAGCTCTGGGGCGTTATCAAAACAAGAACGGGGCAATCTGACGAGTAGCTGGGTGAATGTAGGCGTCAGATTTCCGGCTTGAATCCGCCCTCCCCGCGCGATTTTCCCACTTACCATAATGGGAGATTATGGTAAGTATAGGAGCGCGAAACCGGCAGGGAAGGGGCAAGTTCCGCAGATGAAGAAATTGCAGCAATCACGCGGCACAAATGTGCCGCGCATTATGCCGCAGGCGACCGAGCGGCTGGCGTCACTCGGCGTCGGACTCAGGAACCTCGAACAGTTCGACCGCGAAATCCGCGATCTGGTCGGCGGCCAGGTGCATCATGGCGATCGGCGCGCTCTCCATATCAACGCGCTCGATCTTCCCGTCCTTCATCTGGACCAGGAAGCGGTCGCATTGCTCGAGCACGACCATGCGAATCCCGTCATCCTCGTCGAGCGTCAGCCGACGCACGCTTCCTTCATAGGCGATCCAGGCTCCGTCATGGCCGCTGGTCGTCCGCACATAACCGACGGCGACATGGCCGCCAGCCTCGACCTTCTGGACGATCGGCAACAGCCATCCGAAGCGCAACGGATCGGCCCTCGCCGTAATCGGCGATGTCCGGGCAATCGTTTCACAGATCCAGCCCATCAGCACCGCCAGTCCGAGGAAAAACAGCAGTTCCAGTTCGATCGCAAGCGAGGACAGCCCCTGTGGCGCATGGCCGCTGAGCAGCGCCTTATAAGGGTTGGGTTCGTAGGACAGCCTGATGAGTGGCTTCCAGGCCGCGATCAGTTCGTTGAGCGCGAAGATGCCAGCGCCGAAGACATGCGCGCCCAGCGCCAGCGCCACAACCAGGAAGATAGTGAGATTGGAGTTCGGCCGATCCGGTCGCGGCGAGACAAAATCGCGCGCTTCCCCGATCCGAAGTCCGAAATAACCAGCGAAGCCCGGAAGCAGCAGAACGAGCGCGCCGAGCAGCGCATATCCGAAGGTCATGCCAGCTTAGGCCGTTTCGGCGGTCTTCTCGGCCCTGGCGGCGCGAATCTTCTCGCGGTCGATGACATAGACGCCGTTGCGCTGGACGGCCGCCTCACGCGCTTTCCTCCAGCTCCCGAAGGTTTCATGGACCTCGCGGCCCAGTTTCAAGGCTTGTGCCGAGTTAAGCTGCATCATGTCCTCCAGAATGACATATAGCGAGCAATGGCTGAGAGTTCCACAAGATCCTCCGATATGGAAATCATCGTCGTCAGAACCGAGGACGCCGCACTGCCGATGCGGTCGCGGAACGCGGACGCCGAAACGGTCGATATGCGGTTGCTCCGCACGATCGGCGGCATCGTTCCCACAGATCTGCCGCCGATCAGCCAGCTCGGGCTCGAGACGACGCTTTCGGCCATGGCCGACGCGACCAAGGCGGCGATTGCCGCCGATCTCGATTGCTGGCGTGACTGGTGCGGCGAGGAAAGCCGAAAACCACTGCCCGCCGATCCCGAAGATGTGGTGCGCTATGTGAATGCGCTCGATGCCAGGGGGAAAAAGCCCGCGACCCTCGCGCGACGTATCGCGAGTCTCGGTTCGGTCCACCGCATGATGGGACTGACGGGCGATGCCGCGCCCACCGACGCGCCGATGGTGCGGGCAGCGCTCAAGGCCGTCCGCAGGCGCAAAGGTGCCCTCCAGCGCCAGGCAGCGCCCTTGCGGCTGGGCAAGGCACTCGATCCTCATGCCGCCAAAGGTTTTACCCTTGCCGCGCTGCTCGATGCCTGTGGCGGCGATTTGCAAGGGCTGCGGGATGCCGCCCTGCTTTCGCTCGGCTATGATGCCGGCCTGCGGGTCAGCGAACTCACCATGGTGGAGGCAAGACAAATCGATCCACAGGAGGATGGCTCGGCGACGCTTTTCATCCCTTACTCCAAGACCGACCAGGAACAGGAAGGCGCCTGGGCATGGCTTTCCGCGGAGACGATGCGGCGCGTCGGCGCATGGCTGGTTGCAAGCGGCATCGAAGAAGGCCCGCTGTTCCGCAGGGTCGGGGTCGATCGACGTCGCGCACGGGAAACCGTACCGGAAACTGCGCTCGCACGAACGACCTATTCCATCGGAACGACATCTCTAACCCGGCAGGGCGTCAACGGCATCTACCGCCGTGTGGCGCTCACGGCCTATGACAAGGGACTGGTTACGCTGGCTGTTGGCAAGCTGGACGACGCGATCCAGGCCTTGTCCACACATTCGCTGCGCGTCGGCCTTACCCAGGATCTCTTCGCGGCGGGAGAGGATGGCGCTGGCATCGCGCAGGCCCTGCGCTGGAGTTCGCCAACAACCGCATTGCGCTATGGCCGCAAGCTCGCCGTGCGCAGCAATGTTGCCGCACGCGTCTTGTCGCGGGTCCGTAAATGAGCTGCCAGCCCTGCCTTTCCAGGCCGGATTTGCAAAGACTCTCATATTGTTGGAGACTCCGACGAGGACGGTTTCCGAAGAAATCGAGGAGAATGAGTTTGCCGACCATCACGATCGAATTGAGCAAAGAGGATTCGGCGAACCTGGCCGAACTTACGCGGCGTTGTGTCGATGCAGATCAAGCACGAAATGGCGCAACGACTCATGGACCACTTGAGAGTGCCGCGGACCTTCTAACGATGCTGGCGCAGGATGCGGCGATGGTCATTCGCCGGCCCGGAAGCTGGGAAGGTGCCGGCATGGCTCGACTTCTCGCGGGTCACGGGTATGAGGTGTAGCGCGCCCGCCAAAAGCGGGGCGAAGATCTCGAGAGCGAATGAACGGCTCGTCCGAAGCGCAGCGCCACATGTTGCGGCAAGTGGATACCTGACAGGACCATCACATGACCTAGAACGGGTCTGGGCCTGTCTTGCGGCGGCGATTGAGACGGTCCCGGTGTCGAACCCAGCCTGAAGCGAACGGACGAAGGATAGAGGAAGGAATGTTCACGCTCGATGACGGTTTGGTCCACGCACAATCCGCCGGTACTTGCGCAGCCCTCTATTGTGCGAAACGCGTCCAACTTGGAGTGAAGGGGGATTGGAATATACCGCCGGTGATCGAGGCATGTCTGACGGGACCCTCTGCCCAGGCTTTGGCACTGGCCCACAGCATGCCTTACTGGAATTTGCGGAAACTTCACCGTGATAGGGCTCGCGTCGGCGTATATGCGCTCGTCCTGCGCTCGGGGAATCTGTCGGTTCGATGGCAGCCATTCGGTTGCGATTTCGATAGCAATATCGCCAGATTCGATTTCGAGGGGGACGATGATACGGACTGGATCCGTTCACCGATCCTGGGCCCGCAGGTTATGCAACGGCCGGACAATGAACTCTATTTCATCGAGGATTTCGCCGGCCTGATGCACCGCGTGGACCGAGCAGAGGAACTGTCGCCAAGGGAGCGGCTCCTTCTGGACATTGAGTGCGAAGCTCTCGTGGCATTGCTCAAGAATCTCATCGGAACCTTGTCCTGGTTCGTCAGGCCGATCTGGGAAGACACGATTGTCTGTCGATGGAAGCCCCGTCCGGAAGATAGCGGCAATAAGGGACTTCCAGCCTATCTTCTCCCTGGGCAGAGACACATTGCCGCGCTCGAGGTCCGAATGCGGCACGAGCTGGAGGCGAACTTCTTTGAGGGCATCCTGTCCTGGGCACTATCGCAACTGAAAATCGAAGAGGGAGATTTCTGTAGCGTGCTGGCTGACATCGATCCGAAAGAGCAGAGCCATCATGCGCGCAGCCAGCGCGTGAGCACGGCCATCAAAAACATGACCGGTGCCGGCGGCCCCAAGCGCGTGGCCCGCGCGCTTGGGGCGCTGAAAGCCCTGAACCGGCTTCCCAAAGGATGGTCTGAGGCCGTTGTCCCGAGAGAAGATGATCCTTGGGAAACCAGCATACAGCAGCACTTCGTGGACAGCATCAGCACAGCCGGCTAAATGCCAGTTGCGGCTCCTGGGCCACCGTACCTGCGTGGCGGTCGTAGACCCTCCTCATTGGATGAATGATAGACAGTAATTTCGCGCGCGACTTGGCGTCGATGGCGCGTTTCAACAGGCTGGCATTGTTCGTGGCCAGCACCTTGTTCCTGCCGCGGCCCACGCAATCAGTTCGAACGCGCGATCATATGATCCCGAAATTGCGCTGCCTCGGGTGGAAGCCCCCGAAACCAGTAGCGCCGGACGGGGTAAGGGAGCCAGCGCATCGGCACTCTGCCGAAACCGAAGAACGCCAATATGCACCCCGCAATGAAAGCCGTCATCACGCCGGTGCGGATCAGATCGCCCGCCTGTGTCGCCGGATAGACGGGGAGGTAGATGACGACCAACAGCATGATCAGCACGGCGAGGGTCAGCCTGAATGAGAGCCGCCACCAGTCATCCATCCGATGCTCGAACGTCACCAGAAAGGCCTCCCGATCCGCACGCCCCTGCGGGCTGTCAAGATACACCATGTGGGGGTTCTCCGGCTCCGGCGCGGCCCCGACCGGCACCGGCGTTGGCGGATACCGGTCCGGCGGACACGGCGTCTTTCGCCAGATGACAAAGCCCAGAATCTCTTTCCGGTTCGCCTGACGCTTGCGGTACGGCCAGTAGATTTCGTGCCAGTAGGTCAGGTTCGATTTGCCTTGAGCGGCCAGCCACTCGTAAATCGGTTCTGGCGGCGTGGGTGCCGGACCGTAATCCGTCACTGCCCCAAAGGTGCAATGATAAACGAAGTGGAGGAAGGCGCCGACGAACACGACCTTGGCGACCACGGTCGGAACGGCGCCGGCAAGAACCCCAAAGAAGGTCTGCCAAAGTTGTGGTTCGAACCAGCAGAGAAAACGCGCTCCCAGAATGACCGTGCTGAGCCCAAGCAGGAGCTGGCCAAGCCAGAATAGCGCGCGGCTGCGATTCAGCGGGCCATAGCGCGCGCGTTGCAGGGTGAGGATCGCCGTGTCGATCTGGCGCTCCCCCTCGCCCGGATCGTCCGGAGCCAGATGGGCGGCCAGTGCGTCATAGGCGCGTGGTTGTCTGGTCATTTCTGTTTCTCCTGAAGGGCGCCGACAATTTTTGAATGCCTCGGGCAAGGCCCGCCTCGCGGAGTCCGGCCATCTCGTCGCGCCTGCGGCAGGAGCGGAACAAGGATGCCCGACACACGGGTATGGCTTCTGCTGCCTCCATCAGAGGCTCTCAGGCCGGGTAAGCATGATGCGCGTCTTGAGATTGCCATCGGGCCGGCGATGCAGGTCGATGATATGCCCGGTCCGCGGCTCGAAGCTCATGAGCTCCGCAACCGTCTCATAGGATGTGTTCGATCCGAAAAAGTGCGCCGGGCCATGCCATTTCTGGCCCTCGATCAGCCGCATCCTGAAGGTGCCTTGCGGGACCGGAACGCGAATGCGGTCGTTTTTTGAGACATAGACCGAGATGATGTGCCGGCCTGATGCCGGATCGAAGAGCTGCACGACCGCGTTCGCATCCGCGGTTTCGATGGTGAGGAAGCTGGAAATGCGCTTGCGCGTGACCCCGTTTTCGACGGTGACGGCT
>NZ_BARE01000077.1 GCF_000367345.1 Sphingobium xenophagum NBRC 107872 | reverse complement strand
TGACTGGAAAGAAATTCAGGCCGCCGCGGTCCAGCGGGTGCGGGCCGGCGGGCGCGCACCACCGTCGAGCCGCAATATTTCAGCGTTGATCATCGGACTGCGGATCAGGAACATGGCGGCATCGGCAAATTCCTGCGCGGTGCCCGCGCGGCGGGGAAATTCCATGCCGTCGATCAATTCGTCGACCAGCGCATCGGGCATGGGCGCCGTCATCGGCGTTGCAAAAAAGCCGGGCGCTATCCCCACGCAGCGGATCGCATGGCGCGACAGGTCGCGCGCCCAAATCAGCGTCAGCGCAGCCAGCGCCGCCTTCGACGCGCCATAAGCGTCCATCCCTTCCTGCCCCTCGAACGAGGCGATCGAGCAGGCGTTGAGGATGATGCCGCGTTCGCCATCAGGGCCATCGGGCATATTGGCAATCATGGAATGGGCAACATGGGCAGTGACGGCAACCGCGCCGATCAGGTTGACGTCGATCACCCGCCGAAAAGCGCTGATGTCCCCCGGACCAGCGGGCGATGCGATCGAACCGATGCCGCCGATGCCAGCCACATTGGCCAATATCGCGATCGGGCCATGGCGATCGACAATGGCCGAGATGACAGCCGCTACCGCCGCTTCGTCCGTGATGTCGCAAGGGATCGATTCGATCCCGGTCAGGGTAGCCGGATGTCGATCGAGCACGACGACCCGCGCTCCTGCGTCGCGCAGCGCATGCGCCAAGGCTTCGCCCAGGCCCGATGCGCCCCCGGTCACGAGCGCCAATTTGCCGTTCACGTTCATCCCGCCTCGCTCCGCCGTTCATGTCGACGATTTAATAACGATCGTTATCATCTAGCGGGTCGACGGCGTTGTCAAGCCAGCGCCGGGCGGGCCGATAGGCAGGATCATAAAATTCGCTTGCCAATTCTCCCTGCGATATTGTATCCCTAGCATACATATTCGGTGAGGCCGCCCCCGGCCCGCCTTTCACAGGACCAGCCAGGGAGCAGGATGATGGAAAACGAAAAAGACGTCGTATCGGTGCATGTTGAGGACCGGATCGCCTGGGTGAATTTCGCCCGCCCCGCCAAGCGCAACGCGATGAGCCCGACGCTCAACCGGCGCATGATGGAAGTGCTGGACGAACTGGAATTCCGCGACGATGTCGGCGTACTGGTGTTGAGCGGCGAAGGCACGGCCTGGTCAGCGGGCATGGACCTGAAGGAATATTTCCGCGAGACCGAGGCCGATGGCCTGCGCGGTGTGCGCAAGTCGCAGCGCGAAAGCTATGGCTGGTTCCGCCGCCTGCGCTGGTTCCAGAAGCCGACCATCGCGATGGTCAATGGTTGGTGCTTTGGCGGTGGCTTTGGCCCGCTGTTCGCCTGCGACCTCGCCATCTGCGCGGATGAAGCGCAGTTCGGCCTGTCCGAAATCAACTGGGGCATATTGCCCGGCGGTGGCGTGACCAAGGTGGTGGTCGACCTGCTGTCGATGCGCGACGCCATGTGGCTGACGCTGACCGGCGACCTGATCGACGGCAAGCAGGCGTCGGCCATGCGACTGGTCAATGAAAGCGTGCCGCTCGACCAGCTCAAAGACCGCACCCGCGCGGTTGCCGACAAGCTGCTGTCGAAGAATCCGGTCGCTCTCAAATTCGCCAAGGATGCAGTCCGTCGCGTCAACACCATGACCTATGACGAGGCCGAGGATTATCTGGTGCGCATGCAGGAAGCAGCCAATTTCCACGACAAGACTGAAGGTCGCAAGGAAGGCATCCGCCAGTTCATCGACGAAAAAAGCTACAAGCCGGGCCTGGGCGCCTATGACCTGTCCAAGGCCAAGGCGAACGCTGACAGCGCAGCCTGATTCCCCTAACCCTCCTGACGGGCGCCGGACAATGTTCGGCGCCTATTTTTTCATATCCGCGATATATCCATATCCGCGAAACTGTGGCAGGGTGCTCCAAACAGGAGGAGGATCTTTATGTCCATTGCCACCACCCATGTGGGCAGCCTGCCGCGTGGTGACGCACTGACCCCGCTGCTGCTGGCCCGCGACAAGGGGGAGCCCTATGACGCTGCAGCGTTCGACACATTGGTGCAAGCCGCCGTTTGCGAAGCCGTGACCGCCCAGATCGAGGCGGGAGTATCGATCGTGAGCGATGGCGAATTGGGCAAGGTTGGCTATTCCACCTACATGATCGAGCGATTGTCGGGTTTTGGCGGTCATACCGACCGCAGGCCTGCCGCCGACCTCGCGCCCTTGCCGGAACTGCGGCAGAAGCTGGCTGCGATCATGGGCAGTCAGGATTTTACCCGCGCGTCCTGCATCGGGCCGGTGCGCAAGGTGACGCTGGAACCGCTGCATGACGATATCCGCCGGTTCAAGGCCGCGCTGGCGCCCCATGGGGATGGCGTGCGGGCGTTCATAAACGCAGCCTCGCCAGGACTGATCACTGCCTTTCAGGTCAATCGCCATTATCCAAGCCACGAAGCCTATCTGGCCGATCTGGCCGACGCGATGCGGGAGGAATATGAGACGATCGTCGCGGCAGGCTTCGACCTGCAACTCGATTGCCCCGACCTAGCGATGTCGCGGCACACTGGCTATCAGGACGCCAGTGAAGAAGAATTTCTGAAAATTGCCGCGGCCAATGTCGAGGCGCTCAACGCTGCCACCGCAAATATTCCGCCGGAACGGATGCGGATGCATATTTGCTGGGGCAATTATGAAGGCCCGCATGACCATGACATTGCGCTGGAGAAGGTGATCGACATCATCCTTGCCGCCCGTCCGGCGACCATCCTGTTCGAGGGCGCTAATCCCTGCCACGAACATGAATGGACGGTGTGGCGCGATGCGACCATTCCCGATCATAAGATATTGGCGCCGGGCCTGATCGACACCTGTTCCAACTATGTCGAGCATCCCGAACTGATCGCCCAGCGGATCGAGCGCTTTGCGCGGATCGTCGGCAAGGATCGGGTGATCGGCAGCACCGATTGCGGGTTCGGTACATTTGCTGGCTATGGCAAGATCGACCCGGCAGTGACGTGGAAGAAATTGCGGTCGCTGCGCGCGGGCGCGGATCTGGCGGACGCACGGCTGTGACGGCGGATGAACGACGCGACATCGAGGCGGATTGCGCGCGGCTGATCGCGCTCTATGCCAATTTGAACGATGCCGCCGATTGGCAGGGCGTGGCGGCCCTCTACGCGCCGGACGGACGGATGGCGCGGCCAACGGCACCTGACGACTGGGTGGAGGGGCGCGACGCCATCCTGGCAGCGTTCCTTGCCCGCCCGGCGCGGGTGACGCGGCACATTTGTTCCAATGTCGTGATCGACGTGCTGAGCGCGACCGAGGCGGTGGGGGAAAGCGCGATGCTGTTGTTCACGGGCGATAGCGCGCCTAAGGTCGGATCGTTTCACGACCGCTTCGTCCTGGGCGCGGCGGGATGGCGCTTTGCCGAGCGGCGGGGTAGCCTGACTTTCCAGGGGAGCTAACTGCCCATGAATGGCACCACGCCATCTACTGTCAAATCGGCGATGCGGACGATCGACATCATAGAATATGTCGTCGCGCGGCCGGCAGGCGTGGTGGCGCAGGAGATTGCGGCGGGCCTTACCATTCCAGTCAGCAGCCTGTCCTATCTGCTCGCAACGCTGGTCGAGCGACAGTATCTGGCGCGGGTCGGGCGGCGCTACCTGCCCGGCCCGGCATTGGCCCGGCTCGTGTCGCCACGCATGGCCCTGTCGCTGGCGGACAGGGTGCGGCCGCTGGTCAAATCCTTGCGGTCACAGACCAACGAGACCGCGTCTTTCTTTGTGCGGGACGGTTGGCAACTGGAAGCCATTGTCACGGAAACAGCGGAACAGTCGCTGCGCTATTCGATCAGCGTGGGAACGCGGATTCCCATGCACAGCCTGGCGGCGGGCAAGGCATTGCTGGCTACGCTGTCCGGCGATGAAATCGACGCCTATTTCGCACAAGTGCGATTGGAGCCGTTCACGCCCCATAGCGTGACAGACGAGAAGGCGTTGCGAAAGGAACTGGCAGCGATCCGCACGACGGGCGTTGGGCGCACGCGGGAGGAGTATACGCCGGGCATTTGCGGCCTTGGTATGGCGGCATTGGTCGATGGCATGGCGGTCGGCGCCTTTGCTGTCGCCATCCCCCTGCCCCGCTTTACCGCGGAGCTGGAAGCCCGCGTGGTTCAAAAACTGGAGCAGACCGTCGGTCTTTTCGCCGCGGCGGAGACGCCAGCATAGTGAGAGAAAAGGCCATCCGGCAGAGGCGCGCCGTGCAATGCCGCCGTCGGCTTGTTACAGCTCAATGCGGGCCGAGCATGGAACCTCATCCTGAATTCTAGACGTCGGACAGTCGATGACGGAACCGATCCTTACCTCATATTGCGAATGACACTCTGGACGGGCGGCAGCTATCGAGCCGCGGGCGCAGTTGTTCCCGCGCTCTGCATCGTTCTGGCCAGTACCAGACCGGACGCGACAGCGACCGCGCCAATCATCACGCCTGGCGTCGCAGGTGAATTTGACCAGTTTTGAAGCAGATATGCCGCATAAGGAGCAGCGCCGCCAAACACCGCCGTCGCCGTGGTTGCGCCCAGCGCCAAGCCGCTGAGGCGGACGCGCGCGGGAAATTGCTCAGCCGTTGCCACGGCACCCACGGCGCTCACCCCGCCTGCCAGCGCGGCCAGCAACATGACGGCGAGCAGGGCGGGCATCCGGTCGCCATGGGCAATGAGCGAGAACATCGGCACCGACAGCGTGGCGCATAATCCGCACAAGCCCAGTAAAACCGGCCTGCGGCCAATGCGATCGGACAACCATCCGATACAGGGCGTCACCAGGATGACAACCAGCGCGGCAACGGTCGAAAGTTCCAGCGCCGCCGCTTCGTCCGCCGATTGGACCAGACTGACGAAGGAAGGAACATAGGTAATGCCGACATAATAGGAAATCGAACCGATCGCCGATATCGCAAAGCCGATGCCGATGCCCCGGCGCTGGTTCAGCAAGGCGTCGCCCATCGGCGAACGGCTTGAGGCATTCAAACCTCTATCCGATATGAAGGCAGGCGGTTCGGGAATCATCTGTCGGACCAGCCAAATCCCGGCAGCCAGGGCGGCACCAAACAGGAACGGTATGCGCCAGCCCCAGCTATCAAGGCTTTCCTGCGGCAGCGCGTTGGTGAGCCAGGCGCAGAGCCCGACAGCCAGCAGCCCGCCAATTTCGCTCGCGGCTGCCGCGCTGGACGTCACAAGACCGCGCCGGTGTTTGGGTGCTGTCTCGAACAAATAGGTCACGACCGCTGGATACTCGCCGCCCACGCTAAAGCCCATGAGGCAGCGCATCACGATCAGCAACCAGCCCGCACTGGCGCCGATCTGGGCGTGGGTCGGAAGCAGCGCCAATACCAGCATGGAAACCGTCATCAGCGTCATAGATAGAAGCAGGGTAGGCTTACGGCCCCGTCTATCACCGAACTGACCGAAGGCGATCGCCCCAAGCGGGCGCATCAGATAAGCGATGGCAAATCCCGCGAGCGTTTTGCCCAGACTTTCGCCACCAGCCCCGAAAAACACTCGCGCCAGGGTCGGCGCAAAATAGAGACAGAGTGTGAAATCATACCATTCCACCACCGTGGACAGAGCAACCGCTATCATGGAACGGCGGGGAATGGGTTCAGTGGAGGCAGTCACGCCATGTCTCTGGCCAGCCGCAGTCCCATGAATTGCCAACGATGATGGGGATAGAAGAAGTTGCGATAGCTTGCGCGCATATGGCCGCGGGGTGTCGCGCAACTGCCGCCACGCAACACGCACTGTCCGCTCATGAACTTGCCATTATATTCGCCAATCGCGCCATCGGCAGCGCGAAATCCGGGATAGGGACGAAAGGCACTGCCGGTCCATTCCCAAACATCGCCGAAGAAGGAAGGGCCATCTTGCGCCGGACGCGGACGGATGTCCCCGGCCCTATCCAGCAAATTGCCGCGATCTGGATCATGCTGCGCAGCCGCCGCTTCCCATTCGGCTTCGGTCGGCAGCCTCGCTCCAGCCCAGGTGGCGAAGGCATCCGCTTCATAAAAGCTGACATGACAGACAGGAGCAGCCGGATCGACGGGACTGCGGCCCGATAATGTGAAACTGGTCCAGCCATTTTCACCATCCGCCCAATAAAGAGGGGCCTGTATATCGTTAGCCTGACGCCAGGCCCAGCCATCGGACAGCCACAGACGCGGATCATCATATCCCCCGTCTGCCATGAAGGCGAGCCAGTCCGCGTTGGTGACCTGTCGATCGGCGATCTGATGCGAATGCAACAACGCGGTGTGGCGCGGTCCTTCACAATCGAACGCGAATTCCCGGCCCCCGGTCGTGCCAGCGCCGATTTCGACCAACCCCTCTTTACCGTCCAACCAACTGAGCGGGCCGGGCTGCCCGTGAGGCGCGCCACTTTCGCGCGGCCAGAGCGCATCCTCCAGCGGGTTGAGGGAGAAGGCGTGAAGAATATCCGTCAGCAACAATTCCTGATGCTGCTGTTCATGCTGACACCCCAGGTCCACCAGCGCCAGCACTTGCGGCGAAAGTTGCCCGATTGCGCGATCCATCGCCGCATCCACCGCGGCGCGATAGTCAAGAATGTCGGCAAGCGAAGGGCGCGACAACATGCCACGCGCCGCGCGCGCCAGTCGCGCGCCTTCAGCTTCATAATAGCTGTTGAACAGAAACGGCCAGTCCGCACGATAATGGCGATAGCCCGATACATGGTCGCGCAGGATGAAGGTTTCGAAAAACCACGTCGTGTGCGCCAGATGCCATTTGGCCGGCGACGCATCGGGCATGGATTGTATCGTCGCATCCGCGTCCGAAAGCGGGTTTGCCAGGTCTCCGGTCAGTTTGCGGACAGAATGGTAGCGATCCTGCGCAGCGCCCATCAGCCCGCCACGCGCAGCAGGTGAACGCTGAACAAGGCGTCCTCGTCCGTCCATACGTCGACGCTATCGAACCCGGCTTCTTTGGCAAGAGAGGCAAATTCGCCGATTGTATATTTGTGCGAATTTTCGACATGGATCGCCTCGTCCCGCGCGAAATCGAAAGACCGGCCATCAAGCCTGACCGTCTGATCGCGACGACTGACCAGCGAAATTTCGATATGGCCAGGCTGGCTGACATAACGAGCGCGATGCGCAAAGGCGCCAGTGTCGAAATCGGCGGCCAATTCCCGATTGGCGCGATGCAGAAGGTTGAGACTGAACTGCGCCGTTACTCCTTGTGCATCGTCATATGCATCCTCCAGCAGGGCGATGTCCTTCTTCAGATCGACGCCAATCAGCATCAGGCCATCCTGGCCCAGGCGCTGGCTCCATCGGCGCAAAAACGCACGCGCATCATCCCGGTCGAAATTGCCGATGGTCGATCCGGGGAAGAAGCAGACGTCGCGCAAATTCCCGCGCGTCGGCAGATCAAGCTCTCCAAGATAATTGCCGCAAACCGAATCGACTTCGATAGCGGGATAGCGCGTCCGCACGGCGGCAGCCGCCGACGCAAGCGGGACAGGCGATATGTCGATACAGATATAGGCGCGCACCTGCTCCATCGCATCAAGCAGGATTTCGGCCTTGCCGCCCGATCCTGCGCCCAATTCTATAAAGCGTATGTTACCGCGGATCGTCTCAGCGATCGCCTTTGCATGCGTCTCCAATATCCGCCGCTCGGTTCGCGTCGGATAATATTCCGGCAGTTCGCAAATACGGTCGAAAATTGCCGATCCCGCTGCGTCATAGAGGAACCTGCACGGGATCGCCCGGTCCGGTCTGGACAATCCCTCCACCACTGCCTGTCGAAATTCGGCTGTATCAGAGACGGGCGCAGGGGTGACCAGATCGATCAGCGTTTCATCATTTTCGATCGCATTGCGCGCCATATTGTACATGCAGAGTTCCTGTTAGCTTCAATGGCCGGGGATAAAGCGTGATTCATATCTGAGCCAACAGGAAGGACCGAGCGAGGAAAGCCGTTGGCAACAGAGGAGTCTCATTGTCCTGTTGTGGTTCGATTACAAAGACCCGCGTGGAAGTCGAAATAGCAAAACGATCGCCACGCGATAGCGTTCCGCGGTATGTGACAGGCCAGTTGTTCCAGACCATTTGTCGGTTGCTGCAATGGCGACATCGCGCCTTCCATGTCGTGGACAATGCAGCAACGATACCGGAGCGATGGCCCCAATCTTGCAAAAATCCCATGTCACCGCCATCTCCCCGCTGCATCGTGACATAAGGGGAGTAACATCGTGACCACCGAGACTGCATCGCGGCCTGAGACCCACGCCTTTGAGGCGGACGTGTCAAAGTTGCTGCACATGATGGTGCATTCGGTCTATTCCGACCGCGACGTCTTTTTGCGCGAATTGATTTCAAACGCAGCCGACGCCTGTGAGAAGCTGCGTTATGAAGCCATTGCCACGCCTTCGCTGCTGGGGGACGATCCGCAACCGCGCATCAGCCTGACGCTGGATGCTGACCAGGGGCGGTTGACGATCGAGGATAATGGCATCGGCATGACCGCAGCGGACATGGGCGAGACGTTGGGGACGATCGCGCGGTCCGGAACAAAAGCGTTCATGGACAGGCTGGCAGCGGACGCAGGCAAGGCGGATTCGCAATTGATCGGCCAGTTTGGCGTTGGTTTCTATTCAGCATTCATGGTGGCACGCGAGGTGGAGGTCTTTTCCCGCCGGGCAGGCGCTGACGATGCGGCATGCTGGCGTTCCGACGGGCTGGGAACCTATACGATCGCCCCCGTGGACCTGGACGATGCGCCGCAACGCGGCACCCGCGTCGTCCTCCATCTGCTCGATGATGCCAAATCTTATGCGGAGCGATCAACCGTAGAGCGGATCGTCAAGGCGCAGTCTGGCCATGTGCCCGTGCCTATCACCCTGTTCGAAAAGGCCGATAGCGAAGGCGCGCTTGTCGCCGATGGCGCTGCATTGTGGCTGAAGCCCCGTTCGGAGATCAGCGAAGCCGACTATGCCGACTTCTACCGCAGCGTTGCCGGGCAATATGATTCACCTGCACATACCATTCACTATAGGGCCGAAGGACGGTTTGAATATTCGGTCCTGACGTTCATTCCGCAGACCAAGCCGTTCGACCTGTTCGATCCCGACCGCAAAGGGCATATCAAGCTCTATGTGCGCCGGGTCTTCATCACGGACGAAGCACCTGTATTGCCCCGCTACCTTCGCTTCGTACGCGGGCTTGTGGATTCAACCGATCTGCCGCTCAACATGTCGCGCGAGATGATCCAGGACAGCCCGGTCTTGGCAGCCATTCAAAAGGGCGTGACGGGCCGCGTGTTGAACGAGCTGCAGAAACTGGCCGATAGCGACAGCGAAGCATATCTGCGTATATGGGAGAATTTCGGGCCGGTTCTCAAGGAGGGCCTTTATGAGGATTTCGAGCGGCGCGACACGCTGCTTGGTCTCGCCCGCTTCAAGACCACGACGTCTGGTGATGACTGGCGTTCGCTCAAAGATTATGTCGCGGACCTGCGGGAGAACCAGACGGCCATCTACTATGCCACCGGCAGCGATCTGGATCGGCTCTCAACATCCCCGCAGTTGGAAGGTTTCCGCGCCCGCGGCATAGAGGTGTTGCTGCTTCCTGATCAGGTCGACAATTTCTGGACCTCGATTGGTGTCGACTTTGACGGCAAACCGTTCAAGTCGGTGACCCAGGGCGGTGCCGATCTTACCCTCATCCCACTGAGCGACGGTGCCCCATCGTCCCCTCAGGCAGAGGCGGGCGCGCTGGATAGCTTCATTGCCTTTGCCAAAGAGGCGCTCGCCGGATCCGTATCCGACGTGCGGGTGTCGGAGCGGCTGACAAGCAGCGCGGTCTGCCTGGTCGCGTCGGAAAGTGGGATGGATCGACAATTGGAGAAGTTGCTCGCCAATGCCGGGCAACTGCCACAGGCAAGCCTGCCTGTGCTGGAAGTTAATCCCGGCCACCTGTTGATCCAGAAGCTCGCGACGACCGATGATGCGAATGCGATGAAGGCCGATCTGGCCCATCTACTGCTGGATCAGGCGCGGATCGCCGATGGTGAGCAGCCGAGCGATGCCCGGGCGTTTGCGGAGCGGCTCGACAGGCTCATGCGCCGCGCCGTCGATTAGGCCATGGCCGCGCGGGAACCTTATCGACGGATCGGGATCATAGGCACTGGCCGGGTTGCTGCGGCAATCGGGCTGGTGCTTGCCCGCCACTCTGGCGATCCACTCCATATCTGGGGCTACAATCCGGCAAATTCGGCTGCTCTTGCCGCATCAATCGGCCGGGCCAGTGCCGTGACGCAGTTGGCCGATATAGGCGATGGGTGCGATCTGATCATTCTGGCTGTCTCGGACGATGCGCTAGAACCTTGCATCCATCAACTTGCAGCGGTTGCCGGATCGGCGCCGGCCTTTGCCTTCCATGTCAGCGGACGCAGTGGCGCAGGGATACTGGCCCCGCTCCATGCCAAGGGCTGGGGTACCGCGGCTGTTCATCCGGCCATGACCTTCACCGGCGATCCGATCGCCGAAGCGCAGCAGATGATCGGCGCGCGTTTCGCGGTGACGGCCAGCACGGCGCAGTCTGTCGCGAAGGCGCGGGCCATAGTCGCGCTGCTGGGCGGCGTGCCAGTCGAGATCAGCGAAGCGCACCGACCGCTCTACCATGCCGCGCTCTGCCATGGCGCCAACCATCTGGTTACTCTGATTGCCGGCGCCACAGAAGCCTTGGCGGCGGCAGGCGTTGACGATCCCGCAGCGCTGCTGGCACCGCTTGCCCGCGCCGCGCTGGCGAACGGGCTCGGAAAGGGCATGGCTGGCCTGTCAGGTCCGCTGCTGCGCGGCGACGCGGCAACGATCGGCAGGCATCTGGTCGCCTTGCGACAGGACTGCCCCCCTCTCCTGTCGCCATATCGTGCCATGGCCTCCGCAACGCTTGACGCGCTGGAAAGGGCGGAGGGATCAAGCGGGTCTGATGCCTGTCGCTGGCTTCTGGAAACGGATGAATGATAGCGCCGATAATGGATTCGCCACCCTATTGAGCGAGTGGTAATTGGCGGAAATCACGGGCAATGCCGCTTCCGGCCGCAACCGACATCTGCCCCAAATGGAAACGGGGGACGCCTTTCGGCATCCCCCGCTCCTCCCGCTCACAAGGAGTGATCAGGCCTTCTTGGTGCGCCAGCCGTCGGCATAATTGTCGCGGGCAGCTTCCGAATAGGGGACCGAGGAAACGATCGCCTTGATTTCGGTCTGGACGTGAGGCTCGACGGTCGGCTTGGAGGTGCCGCCATTGGGTTCGCCCCAGAGCAGGGTCACTTCGGTGCCTGGTTCGGCGAACTCGGCATCGACCATCGCCAGCGCCAGGAAGCGACCTGCGTTGATGGTATAACCGATCCAGGTGGACAGACCGATGGTCTTGCCGTCCTTCAGCACTGCGTCATAGGGATGCATGCAGTAGACCGCGCTGGGGAATTCAAGGAACTTGGGCT
>NZ_BARE01000078.1 GCF_000367345.1 Sphingobium xenophagum NBRC 107872 | reverse complement strand
GTCGTAGATGCCGCGCGTCGGCACGCCGCCGAAGAAGGCGAACGCCCGCGCATGGGCGTCGAACACCATCTCCTGCGTCTCGCGGGGATAGGCCCGCACGTACACCGTTCGCGAGGCGCATAGCCGCGTGTGGGCGACCTTCACCCGCATCGGCTTGCCGGCGATCTCCACATCCTCGTGGCTCCAGTCGAACTGGTACGCCTCGCCCGGCCGGAACATCAGCGGGATGAACGCCGCAGCGCCGTCGCCGGCATCCTTGCGCCGATCATCCAGCCAGCGCTTCGCATAGCGCCTCACGGCATCGTAGGAACCGTCGAACCCCTCGCGCAGCAGCAGGTCATGGACCCGTGTCATCCGCAGGCGCTCGCGCCGCGGCCGTGCCTCGTTCTCCGTCAGCAGAGTGTCCAGGCGCTCCTGGAACGGCCCAATCCGGGGAAGCGGCTGCACTGACCGCCGATAGGCAAATCCCGCCTCGGGAGCCCGGATCGCCTTCCTTATCACCTTGCGCGACACCCGCAGGTCACGCGCGATCGCCTTGATCGATTTACCGTCCGCGTGCTCGCGCCGGATCCTTACCACCGTCTCCAATATCAACATCCCGATCCCGCCGTCTGGTCATCACCAAACGGACGCAACTAAACCATCGAGATGGGGGTCCCTTTTAGACGCCGATCACCCCCATAACGGGGTCCTTCTTGCACGCCGATCCACAGCGATGGCGCCGCATTTGGCTTCAGGTGTCTGCCGACCGACGGGCGTCGTGATGCAGGCTTGTCAGGCGCACAGGATTTACGGCGTTTCGACCAACAAATTCTGCGACGACTATAATGCGACCGAATATGTCTGCTCTGAGAATCTGACCGATCTCTCCCTCCTTCCAAGCCCGATCACCGGCCAAGGCTGGCACGCCAAGACGACCGAAACGCAGGTGACGACCAAAAGGGTCGATGGATGCGGAGCCATGGCCGGAGATACGATGTGCACGGCTGATCCGGCCGGGGAAGTCTGCACAGAGGGTCCCGAGACCCGGATCATCGAAGGCGTGCCTGTGACGCAGTCGTGCTGGGCGTGGAAGCGCACCTTCACCTGCAACGTCATGTCGGCGGGCAACGATTGCGGGGATTTGGAGAGCAATCGGTCGTGCACGTTCCTCCGTGAAGATTGCCTTGATGACCCGCAGAGTGGGGCCTGCAAGGTCGCGGAGAAAGTGTATCGCTGCCCGACCCCTTCGAGCACGGTCGGGGGCGACAAGCAGTATATATGTGGGGACGACGTCTACTGCATCAACGGCGATTGCGAGCCGATCGTCCGCGAGGCGTCGACCGAGTTCAGGGACGCGCTCGTCGGCCTTCATGCACTCGATCAAGCCGGCAAGGAGTTCAACGAAGCCGATTTCAAGGTTTTCACCGGCACACGCGAGACCTGCCACAAACCCGTATTCGGCTTAATCAACTGCTGCGCGGGAAAGGTGTCCGGCCTCGTGCCGCTGGGTGCTGGTGCAGCAGCGCTCGCCGGCGGACCGGCCGCGATCGCCGCCTTCGCCACGCCGTTCCTTGTCCTGTTCGCATGTAGCCAGGACGAGATGAAGCTCGACATCAAAGATCGGATGGGCCTTTGCCATAATCTCGGCAGCTATTGCTCATCGAGCTTCCTCGGGATCTGTTCGACCAAGCGAACCGCCTATTGCTGCTTCGAGAGCAAGCTTTCGCGCGTCCTGCAAGAGCAGGGCCGCCCGCAGCTCGGCAAGCCTTGGGGTAGCGCGAAAAAGGAGCAGTGTCAGGGCTTCACGGTCGACGAGTTCGCGAGACTCGACCTGTCGGTGATGGATTTCACCGACGTTTATTCCGACTTCATGGATGCAGCGAAGCTGCCCGATGAGGTCCAGACGATGTCCGAAATTCAGGACAAGATTCAGGACTATTATGATCTTCACGGCAAATGATCGTCGGCCGGCCGCGTCAGGCGCCCGGCACGAGTGGGACATGTCAGTCTTCGAGCTGGCGATTTTCGTTGGCACGGATCGCGCCAAGACGCCCGCGCGCGCTGACTTCTTGTCCGAGTTCCTAGCCGGCTGGCTCGACTGCAAGATCAGGGTCGAAGACATCGATCGAGCACTTGCGAACATGATCGGTAGCGGATGGCTGGCGATGGTCGGAGAGCGGTTGATGCCGACGGAGGAAGGCCACCGCGCCGCCGGTGTGTTGCTCAATGGAGTGATCGGGATGGTCGACCAAGCGGATGCTGCTGAAAGGCGCTTCGCCAATGTGCGTCGTGCTGAGGCTCGCAAAAAGGGAATCGGATCATGGTTTTGACGTTCGTTCAGCTGCCGGCGCTGATCGCACTGCTGTCAGCTTTGCCGCCAGCGAAGCCGGCCACACCACGCGGCTGTGGAGCCGCTGCCGCCCCCAGTGATGTCGATTGCTGCATCCACTTTGCGCTCTGGGACGGCCAAGCCGCGCATTCCCAGCGGCCTTCGCCCTTCGCCCAAACGGCTCCATCCGATGAAAGGACGTCCGGCGATGAAAAGGCTCGCTAGGCTTTCGATGCTCCTGCTGGGCTTGTCGTCAGTGAGCACGGCGGTTCCGCTCCGAGCCCAAGAAACTACCGTCGCTCGCGATGCGATCGAGCAAGACGTACCGGACGATTTCTATTGTGGAGAGCGTAGGCTCGGCCAGTGGTTCTATTGCGTGAAGCCGAAGCCGACCGAGGCCCCGCTCAGCGCCGCGGCCGAGCCGCAGGTGAGCGCGGCCGATCGGATCGCGGCCATCGGCAGGCAGCTCGACGAATTGAAGGCGCGCGCGATCCTCGAGCCGAGCGAGGCCAACGTCATTGCCTATGTTCGCTTTCAACGTGAGCAGCTCGACCGCGCGTCGACCTTCTCCGACACCTGGCAGCGGGCGCTCTGGCAGAACCCCGATCTCGACTACACGCTTCAACGACCTGTCTCGACGGTCGGCAAGCGCCTCTGGCTCGACAACCGCAAGGCGGACCGGGATGAGGTCTTGACTAACCTTGGGCAGCGGTACGGCTTGTTCTATTTCTACGCGCAGAGCTGCGGCGCCTGCGAGGTGTTTGCGCCGATCCTCCGTTCGGTCACCGACAGCCACAGGATGACGGTGATGGCCGTCTCGATGGACGGCGGCCCGAACCGCGAATTTCCCAACTATGTGGTCGATTCTGGCCAACGAGCTCGGATGGGCGTGCCCGGCAATGAAACGCCGGCGCTTGTCCTGTTCGACACGCAGACGAAGCGGACGATTCCGATCGGTTACGGCGTGCTCAGCGCCGATGAGATCATGGATCGCATCTTTATGCTGACCAACACGAAGGTGGGGAGCGATTATTGATGGAACAGGCACCAGAGATGGGGCGGCGGCGCCCTTTCCGCAGGAAGATGGCGGCGTGCCTTGCAATGGTGGCTGCCTCGCATTTCTCCTTGATCGGCGTGGCCCGGGCCGACGTCGCCTCACAGATGAATGGCTTCTTCAACGACGCTGGTGGTGCCGCGAATGTGACGGGGCCAACGGCCTTCCAGGGCCAGTCTGCAGGCTATTATTCGCTCGGGAATGTCTGGACCCGCTTCCCCCAGAAGAGCGTTTCGCCGTTCAATCTGCAATTGCCGAGCGCACGCGCCGGTTGTGGCGGTATTGACCTCTTCAGCGGCAGCTTTTCCTTCATCAACGCCTCCGAGATCGTCGCCATGTTGAAGGCGACGGCGAACAATGCGCTCGGTTTCGCCTTCAAGCTCGCCATCGATTCCGTGTCGCCGGAAATCGGGAAGGTGATGGATGAGTTCAGCCAGAAGGCACAGCTCCTCAACCAGATGAACATCTCGAGCTGCGAAACCGCGCAAGCGCTGGTCGGCGGCATCTGGCCGCAAATGGACTCCACCCGTTCGACGATCTGCGAAGCGGTCGGCAACAGCCAGGGCGTTTTTTCGGATTGGGCCGCGTCCCGCCAAGGCTGCAACAACGGCAACAAGCGGGATGCCACGATTGCTGGCAACACCGACGCCAACATGAAGGATCAGCTTGTCGGTGAACCCCATAATTATACGTGGGAGGCGCTGAAGAAATCGGCCAAGTTCGGCGCCTTCGACCAATCCTTTTCCGAATACATCATGACGCTGGTCGGCACTGTCGTGACCCAGCCTTCCACGGATCCGTCGGTGGGCGGCAAGGTCGTGATGTTCGGTCCGGCGGAAGAGGCCGTTGTCACGGCGCTGCTCGACGGCACGGCCGACGCGCCGGCGGTCAAGATGCTCAAATGCAATGACACCGACTGCTACGATGTCGGCGAGCAGACCCTGACCGTTCCGGCGTCGTCCGCGCTCCGGCCGCGGATTGCCGGCATGATCAAATCGATGAGCAGCAAGATCCGCACGGATACCGCGCTTGATGCGGCCGAGAAGCAGCTTCTGAACATTGCGACCGTCCCGATCTACAAGATCCTCGCCGTTCAGGCCTACGCACACTACGCGCTGACCGATGGCGAGATCGAAACGCTGTCGGAGATCGTTGCCGTCGACCTGTTGGCTGCTATGCTGGACAACATGCTTGATCGCGTCGAGCAGGCTCAGACGCATTATCAGACGTTTGACCAGGCGACCGCCAATCAGTGGAAACAGCAGATCGCTGCGACGCGCCAGAAGTTTACCCAGCGAGATGTAAAGCTCTCGAACAAGCTGCAGGTCACCATGCAGATCATCGATCGCAGCATCATGCTCGAGTCCACCCTCCAGAACTCGATGACGCCGGGGATGTCGTCCGCGCTCAATTTCTCGCGCGGGCTCAATGCACAAGGGCTGAACTAGGGCAGGGGAGCTGCGGCGATGGTGGAGGTCTTCACGGTTGGGGGTGGCGAGTATCTCGTCAACACCTTCAACGCCGTCGCTGCCTGGTCGGGGGGCGGGGGATACCGATCCCTGCTCCGCGTCGTGATGGTAATGGGCCTGATCTACTCGTTGCTTGTCGTCGCGTTCACGCTCAACTTTCGAGTCTGGCTGAACTGGTTCCTGCAATCGACGCTGATTTATCTTTGCCTGATGGTGCCGACGATCGATGTGAAGGTGACCGATCGGATCAACCCGTCGCTGGCACCGGCAACGGTTGCGAACGTACCGCTCGGGCTTGGGGTGCTTGCGAGTTTCACGACCCAGATTGGTGATTGGCTGACACGGACCGCCGAGACTGTCTTCGTCATGCCGGGCGAACTCAATTACTCGAGCAATGGCATGGTCTACGGCGCGCGTCTGTACGACGCGACCCGCAACTTCGTCATCCGCGACGCTGAGTTTTCGACGAACCTGGAAGAGCACTTCAAGAAATGTCTGTTTGGCGATGTGATGCTTTACCGCAAATCGCTCACGGTCCTTGCGCAGTCGAAAGACCTTTGGACGGACATCGGACCAGGATCGGAAGCTCGATCGCAGGAGTGGCTGGAGCGCCAGGGCGACGGCACCGTGAACAGCGCGATCGTCACCTGCCGGCAGGCCTACAATATGCTCAACGCCCAATGGGCGCCAATGATCGAGGCAAACACGCCGCTTTGGGGCAAGGAACTCTATCCCAAGCTGAGCAACTCGCTCGCGGCCGACAAGCTCAAACACGATCTCCCGATCGCGAACGCTGCCTTTACCGGATCAGCCAGCAACTATTCTGACTCGATGCGACAGAACACGGCCATCAACGCATTCATGCAAGCACGAAACAGCATGGCGGGCGGGTCCGGCGCGGCGACAATCGATACCTTCGCGCAGACGCGCGCGGACATACAGGCTCGCAACACCTACAATTCGATCGCTCAGCAGGCGATGGCCTGGGTGCCGATTTTGAACATCGTCCTGACGGTTGTCTTCTTCGCGATGTTCCCGGTGATCTTCCCGTTGTTCCTCATGCCCCAAACGGGGCTGACGACGTTGAAGGGCTACGCGATGGGGTTCTTCTACCTCGCCGCATGGGGACCGCTGTACGTCATTCTCCATATGATCTGCATGACGAGGGCGGAGGCGGCTGCGGCCGGTGTTGCCAGCGGCGGCGTGACGCTTGGCACCTATGCCGGCATAGGTGCAGTGAATGGGGAGACGGCGACGATCGCCGGCTTCATGCTGATGAGCATCCCGTTCCTCGCTGCCGGCCTGGCTCGGGGAGCCATGTCGATTGCAGGGCAGGCGACGTCGATGCTCGCGCCCGCGCAGAATGCAGCGGAGGCGGCCGCGCTCGAACAGACGACGGGCAATTATTCCTATGGGAATGTGAGCTGGGCAAATTCCACGTCGAACATGCGTCAGAGCGATCAGTGGACGACGGCTCCGAGCTACATGGGCGGCGCGACCAGCGTCGGCTGGCGGCAGGATAACGGCGCGGTCGTGTCTGGCTTCGGCAATGGTCAGGAGGTGTTCGACACCAGCGGCGCAATCTCGCGGCTAGGGTTCGCGCCAACGATGAACTCCGGAACGGTGGCAGAGTGGCGGGAGATGGCGAGCCAAGCGCATCGCCAGGCACAGGCGTTCGAAAATGCCGCCCAAGAGATCTTGACCAGCACGCACACCAATCGGAGTGCCTTTGGAACCTCGACAGAACGCTCTTCGGGCTTCGAATCTGGTGCCGGTAGTTCCGCAAATACCAACGTCGAGAAGTTTGATCGGACGACCGGCTCAAGCTCACAGAGCCTGGAAGAGCGCTCGTCGACCGGCCAGAGTCAGCGGATCTCCGAAGGTCACGATCGGCAGGCGCAAACCGTGGACTCAGTAACCGGCGGTCTTAGTGGGCAGGTCGGTGGAGGTGCCGGTCGGGGCGCTCCGCAAAAGGGGCGACTTGGCGGTATTTTGGGCGCGGGTGGCTCCGTCGGCGTGAGCAAAACTGGAAGCCAACAGGACTCACTTCGTTATGCCACTGACCAGAGTAGATCCACGGATAGTTCGAGCTCGTCGTCGAGCGGCGTGCGCGATGAACACGCGAGCGGCACCGGAGCATCTACTTCCGACGGCACCTACGAACGGTCTGGTGTGTTCAGCCGGTCTTCCGCGACGTCCTCATCCTCGCAAAGCACTGAAGATTCCCTGGCCCAGGCTCGCTCCTACACGGAAGCGGCACGCAAGATGGAGGAGCTATCCGAGTCGCTCTCGCGTGACGCCAGCTTCGCTGAAACGCACGGAATGCAACTCAGCGAGAATCTGAGCCAGGATCTCGCTCAGTGGTACCGGCAGCAACAGCTGCTTCACCCGAACCTGGACGCGCCAGAGCTATGGTCGACGAACCTGACCGATCAGCAGCGCGCCGTAAGGTCGCAGATGATCCAGCAATGGTCTCAGGAAAAACGTGACGCACTGTGGGGTGAAATCCAAGGCAACATCTCCGAGCCGAATTTGGTGGATGTGCGCCGCACGGATGTAGGCGGGCCTGGGGATGTCCGAGCGTCTTATCGTCCGCACGGGGTTGAGCGGCTTGGCAGCGGAAGCCCGGGCGGCGACCCTAATGCCGCAGCAAGAATCATCGGCGAGGGTCGGGCCAGTCTGAACGACGACAGAGCTGCTGCAGAGGCCGCGCGAACCAATCGAGCTGGCGCAGCTGTTGATTTGCAGTCGGAGGTAAACCGGGATCAGAATCGGGGATTTTTTACTGATCCCAATCTAAGGAAGTGAACGAGCGGTCACCACGCAAACGCCAGGTAAACGCCGGTTCCGACCAGCAGCATTACCGATATGAGACTGCCGATCGCTTGGCCCGCAGTGAGGGGTTGGTCGTCGTCGACGCCCGTATTTAGCTGCTGACGCAACTGATATTCCGGCGTGTGTTCCTCCGGGATGAAGGTTGGTCCGCCGGGGTTATCCTTCGTCAGAAGATAGGTCGTCATATCGAACATGATCGAAGCTCCGAACGGCCGATTTTATACAGTGTTCGAAGTTTGTTCGCAATGGCCTCTTGCCAGTTATCGGGTTTATCGAAGCACGGTAGATCGCTCATATGGTCCTACGAACGCTCGAATTAAGCCCCTCGGGCTGAGCATTTTGCCGCTCCTCCTTGCAGCTCGAGAGTGCCTCGTAGAGATGCAGCCAGCGCATTCCGAGGCGGCGATCCGCGCGGCAAGGACCAGCTTGCGAAGCCTTTGGTTGAAAACGTGTCCATTTCAGCATATATGGAACTGACTCAACAGGAATGATCGAATGGTTCGTCCGGCAAATATGGGATTCGTTGATGCGGATCGTGTCCTTCACGACCGCATTGTGGCAAGCACCGATCGCATCATCAAAATGATGCCGGCGGCGGCAAAGGCGGCCGCCATCAGCAGCATTGACGTCCCCAGCTTGGTCTTTCACCTGGCTCTTGGCATTCCAGCGGTCGAAACGGACAACCCGGAGGCCGCAGAGAGGATCACGAACGCCATCGCGTTCAAGCGACGGTTGATCGACGCGGCGGGAGGCGCGCTGACTGCGGAGAAGGTGCGCACCCTGCTTGGACACAAGACGATTCAGGCGGTCTATAAGGCGGTGAAAGATCGCCGACTGCTGATGGTCGAGGACAATGGGACGAAGCTGTTCCCGGTTTTTCAGTTCGACGGGAACGCGCTCCTCCCGGGAATTGCGAAAATCCTCAATGCCGCTCCGCAAACGTCTGGATGGGCCGTCCTGCAGTTCCTCGTCAGCGGTGATGAAGGCCTTGATGGAATGAGCCCGATCGCGCTTCTCAAAGGCAGCGACGCGGAGGTCGATCGCGTCGCGCGGTTCGCCCGCACGCTCGAAGATTGACGCCTGTGGCGGCGAAAGGTGAGATGCCGGTGGCGACGATCGCTACGGGCAGGGTGCTGCATCGGGTTCACGGCGCAACGGTGGCCGCCAGATGGTATGGCCGCAGGGACGCGACCTGGCGGTGGGACGATCCGGAAGGCAAGTTCGGGGTTCTCTACCTGGGAAAGTCGCTAGTCGGCCCCTTTGCGGAAGCGCTGCTGCGAACGCCGAAGGATCGCGATGTCCTTTGGGATCAGGTCGCCAGGAGACGCGCCGCAAACTTCACCACGACACGGCCTGTCCGCCTGGCCAAGGTCCATGGACCGGGCCTCGGCTGGTTCAAGACCACAACTGCCGGCGTCTCGGCCGATTTCGACCCGGTCGACAATCCGGGAGCCTATGTGGTGCCACAGCAGATCTCCGCAGAGATTTATAAGAGCACGAACCTCGACGGCATTCAGTACCGATCACGGTTCGATAGCGATGAACTCTGCATCGCGCTTTTCGACCGAGCCGATGCGGCGATCTCGTCGGGCGCGGAGGGCTTGCCCATTGGCAAAGACTGGACCCGGAAATTGCTCGCCAATCGTGGCTATAGGTTGGTCGAACTCTGAACCGAGCCCGGCCGCTTAGGGCGCAATGCCGCTCGCGGGCAGATCAAAGGGGCCAGCCAGCCACGAACTGAGATATTCGGCCACCATCGCGAGGAAATGCTCGCGCTGGTCGGGAGCGGATCGTGTGAACATCTCCAGTGGCCAGGCGAGCAGCCGATCAAACGAGCGCGGGTGGATGACGAAGCGGGCGGCAAGCGGGATTGCAAGTTCGGTAGCCGCGGCGGCAAACAGGGCTCGCTGAATATGACCGTTACCATCGAGAAACGGATGGATTTTGCCGAACCAGCAGAAAAGATGCGTCAGGGTCAGGAGCTGTATGAAAGGCGCAGCCGACCTGGCCGGCACCAGCTCGCGTCGGACCTCGGACAGCAGGAAATCGAGCGCCGCTGCGACCCTCTCCGGCTTTTCGAACGAGAAGCTCTTTTGCGGGCTGAGTATCTGCGATGCACCTGAGCGCCGCCGCTCGAGCGACGTCCCGACCGTTCCCCTGTAGGTGCCGGCATATTCGGCATAGCCGGGCGGCGTGAATCCGGCGAACAAGGCGCGGTGAAGGTCTCGAGGATCGGCCAGTATGGAAGAACGGTAGGCGGGGTCGATAAGGATGCGTTGTTGAAGAGCCATGCAGGCCTGCGTCATCGCCGCATCGTAATTGGGCATGATATAAGCCTGCCATTCTGGCGCTGCCGTCATTGCCAGCTCTTTCGAGGTCTCGAGTTTCGCTTTGAGGCCGGAATAGCGAGACAGTCCGGCATCACAAGAACTCCTCCCCCGCATGGTCGTCGAACATTGCGGCATCGCGGACATAGCCAGCGACTGTGTCGAGCGACTTGTGGCGCGAGTGGTCCTTCATCTTGAACAGGTTCGCGCGCTTAGCGGCCGCCTCGGTAAGGAAGCCCGCGCGCAGGGAATGCCCGGAGAACAGGGTTGGATCGAACCCTGCCGCCGACGCGCAGGCTTTGACCAGACGGGCCACGGTCTTGTCGGTGATCGGGTCGGCCGTCAGCACGTTCCCACGGGTCAACCGACGAAACACCGGGCCTGTCCGGGGCTTGCCGGTGGCGGGATCAAAGCCGATCAGATCGGCGGCCTCGAGCCAGTCGTTGAGGAGGCTCACCGGCCGGATATGTCGGCCTTCAGGGATTGCAATCTCCTGGCCCTCGGCTTCCTGATCGCCTTTCGAACGGGGAATCACTATCCGCACGCCCGAGGTTTCGAATTCGAGATCGGGCAAGAGCATGGCGGCGATTTCCGAACGGCGAAACGCACCCGCCATGCCGACCGCCAGGATCGCGCGATCGCGCTTGGCGCGCAGACCTGCGCCCGTGATCGTCGCGAGCAGGGCGGTGAGGACGTCCGCCGCTGCTGGCGCTTTCTGATCCTTCTTCCGCGCATATTTGCGGCGTACGCCCGCCATCATCTGCGCGATGACGCCGGCGGCGTCGCGCGCTATGGGCGGGGCAAGACCCGCCTCCTTGTGGTGATGGTTGATCGCCGCGACGCGGCGGCCGATCGTGACCGGCGCGATGCCGGCCTCCGCCTCGACATGCGCGAACAGCGCGACGATGTCGGGGTGCGCGGGCAACGCTTCGACATTACGCGCGTCACAAAAGTCGCAGAAGCGTTCCCAGTCCGAAGCATAGGCTTTCTGCGTGGAGCTTGCCTTGGATGCCGCCAGCGTGTCGCGCGCGCCTTCGATCTCGGCAAGGAGGTCAGCCGGAAGGTTGGTCGAGATCGGGAGGAGGTCGCGAGCCATCGCATCCAGATTAGCGGAGCCCCCCCCCGATGCCAATTCCTATGTCCGAGAATCGTTCTTCACGGACAGTGGAAATGGAGGTATGGAAAGGCCGATTTTGGCGTGGGCGAGGGGGCGGAAGATGGCGGACGGAAGCGAGGATGCTGCGGAAGACGAAGCCAGGCTCGCAAAGAACACCATCGCTCCAGCACCCTCTGCCTTAATCTCTGCACCCGCGAGAGCGTTGGGCGCGGAGATTGCGGCGGCGCGGGGCTATCGCGTCCACGCCAAGGCGGCGAACACCCTGCGGGCCTATACCAGTGACTGGAACCAGTTCGAAGGCTGGTGCGACGAACGTTCGCTCGACCCCTTGCCGGCCCGGCCTGAGGCGGTGGCAACGTACCTTGCTGGG
>NZ_BARE01000079.1 GCF_000367345.1 Sphingobium xenophagum NBRC 107872 | reverse complement strand
CAAGTGGTACTCGCGGCCAACCTTGTTCAGATAGGGCAGGGCCTTCATCCATTGGGGCTCAGTTTGCCAGCTTTCCCCATCCCAAAATTTCATTGATCGCCCTAGTCTCCTTTTCTGGAGCATGCTTAAAATCAAGTTTCTCGCGAAAAAATAATAGACATTTGCAACCGATACATTTGAACGGGCCATGTGATGATATTATCTGCCGAGCTCATAATTGAAACTGTAGTTGCAGTGCGAAACTCGCGCTCGGTCACCATACCTGGTGGTCATGGAGTTTGGTTCCCGGAGGTCCGCAGGCGCTATCCACAATTGGCCAATGCACCAAAGCTCGAAGCGCGGTGTTACGTTGTCCTTGCTCTGTTGGGAGATGGTGAAGGGGAACAACGTTGGAACCCGAAGGAATGGTGGCCCCATGCGCTAATCTGGTTCGATCTGTATTGCCCCGAGCTTGGCCGCCGCCTTGCGAAACAGCGCTGGGCGTATCTTCTGGCAGCCTACCTGCAGATCACGAAAAACTGGTTGTTGAAGCAGCCTGAAGGCAAGGACCTGATCACTACTGCCAGCTATTTCCATGACCGTGCCAAGGAACGGTTGGATCAGATGACACGAGGCAAGCAACTGCGCAGCAGCCTATCTGCGCTCTCGCCCGCGCCGCCCGGTTTTGCCGTTGATCAGCCCGATGTACGTTGGCGCAGGGCTGGCGAGGAACTGGTCGGGCCGCAGGCCGAAACGGTTGAGATGCTGCATTTCCTGCATGTCCTGCACAGCCAGTTGGGCGTGGCGCAGCATTCGCCGGACGAGCGCTATGCCACCAGAACGCCATTTTACCAGCAAGTGCAGCAAATTTTGCAGCAAGGCACCGGGTTGCCGGATGACCTGCACGCCGGCGCGCAGCGCTTAGCCCAAGCCCTGTCGGCAACGGTGCTGCTGGCAAAGGACCCAGCGCTGGCCCGCCCTCGCGCAGCTCTGGCGAACGCCCTGCCTGATTGCTTTCAAATCGCGCACCACCTGACGCGGTGCCCGCCGCGCACGCTGATCGAAGCGCAGCTGGCTCATGATCCCATTGCCCGCGACAAACTGATGTGCGCCTATGACCTTGGCCTGGCGGTGGCCGATCTGGCCATGGACATCTTTCATTCGGGCGCAATTAAAGGTCCGGCGTTCCGTCCCGGCGCGTACGATTACCTGCACAGCCTCGTTCGCTATGGACCGAAAATGGCGGGCGAGCAGGCGAAGCGCAGCGCGTTACGCTCGGCCATGTCCGAAGTGCCGGACAGGCCCTTGCTAACGGGCATGCCAATGACGCGCGCATTTGCCGAAAGGATGCGCGGCGGGCTGCTGGCCGAACCTGCGCGGGCACACCTGTCGACCGACCTTGGACAGTAAATCACTGCCACTCCATGGGGTGCCGGTCGCGCAATCGCAGCCCCCGAAGCCAGAGGTTCGCTATGACCACCACGCATTCTACCCCCCGCCTGGATAAGTGGCTGATCTGTTCGGAACTTGCGTTCCAATTGATTTCCGGGTTCTGGCGCACCGAAACCGGTACACCCTCGCTGCTGGATTGGCGGCTGACCAGTCAGATGATCGAACCGGTCCCGCGCGAGCAGCTCGCAACCCGGCTCGAAGGGTTGGCTCTAGAGGGTAGCGCATGGAACCTGCTGGTCGTTGTCGACATGGCCGACATTGCCTTGCTGCAACACCTGCAGCATGTCGCCCCACACATGAACGTGCGGCTGGTGGAATGGGGCGAAACACCCCTTGCTGCCATTCTGGGCATGAATGCGCCGGACCAGGCTGTGCTGGCGGCCTTGCAGGCCATCTCAGGCGATGCAGGCAGCGTGGATTTGGCAAACCACCCCGCGGATCTTGCCGGCTATGTTGATGCTCTGAATGCATGGGAAAACGCATGCAGGGCCAATGATGCCGATGCCTTTGCCCTCAGCCTGCCTGCCTTTGCCGATGCCCCTATCCCCTGGCACACCTTGCTAGCGCCAGCAGCGCAGACGACTCCGCAAACTACAGCCGCCAACGATAACTGGGTGGAACTCGTGCGCCTTGCCGCCGCAACCAGCGGGGATGATGTGCAAGCTGTCAGCCTTGAAGACCCACGCAACACGCCCGCGCAGTGGACGCTCACCTTGGCGCCCATTGATGGCGGCCCTGCCACGCTTGCCGTGTTCAGAGTCAACGAAGCTGCCATTCCGGCCTTCCGCGGCTGCACCATCCGCTTGCGCGTGCTTGGCGATGTGATCAGCCTGGGCGAGGTAGACGAAGACGGCCAGGCTGAAATCATCCTGCCATCGCCAATTGCGATTCAGGGCCTTGCAATCTCATGGGATGAAGGGAAGTAAATGTCCTCCGTGACCCATCAGCCTTATTGCGCATCACTCTTGCTGGCCGGGCCTGCGGGCGGCGAGGTGTGCAAGGTTCTTGGCCTGCGCGTGGCGTTTGATCCCCCGGTCCTTGAACGGGAATTGGTCAAGGTGGATCGGGCACCGGTCAACAGTGTGCACAACGGCGAATTGGGCTTGTCGGCCAAACGCGCGGGCACTGTCGCGCTGCAATTGCTGTTCCGCGAAATCAACCACAACCATCCCGTGCAGCGGCTGTGGATCGATATTGATCCGCCAAGCCTGCAAGTCACCGGCCGCAGTGCCGAATTGCTGTTTGGACTGGTCGCTTACCTGCATCTGGGCGCACCTAGCCTGCCCAAGGGCGTGCCCGACAGCGATTTCATGGCTACCGGATTGCTCGATCCTGATGGCAATGTCGGCTCGGTCGAGGCGGTGGCCGTCAAGGTCCGCGCCGCCCTGGCCTCTGGTCCCAAAGTCGGCACACGCCTGTTCTACCCGCGCGCTGATGAGGCGCAGATCGGCGATGACCTACGCGCCGAATGCCGCAGAAACGGCTTGATCCTATGCCCGGTTGACCGGATCGATGAAGCGCTTGATGCCTTGGGCGTTCCGATCCTTGGCTCATGGCCGAGCGGCATCTCTCCGTTCCGCGCCTTGGAAGCCTACGACACCCGCTTCAGCCGCGTGTTCTTTGGGCGGCAGCGCGAAGTCGAAGCGCTGACATCGCTGCTTGAGGCCCGCGCTGCCGCCGGTCGGTCAGGCGCGCTGATCATCGGCGCATCGGGGGCGGGGAAAAGCAGCTTCTGCCTTGCCGGCGTGCTTGCAGCGCTGATCAAGCGCAAGCCCGGCCTGCAATATGCCGTCTGGCGTCCGCGCGATGCCGCCTCGGGGCTGGGTGACGAACCGGCTGATGAACAGCGGCTGGCGCAAAGCATCCTCTCGCAATGGCAGGTCCGCGATGAAAAGCAGCTGGGCATGACGCTGGCGGCTGCTCCCGAAGGCGCACCCATGCTTCAAGACCTTCCGGCATGCTTTGCTACAGAAGCAGGCCAACGCAGCGTTTTCGTTATCGATCAGTTCGAAGAGCTGTTCACGCTGAACTTCACGCCGCGGGCCCGCATTGGCTTGGCCCGGCTGCTGCAATCGCTGCAGGCGCGCGGCATCTGGGTCATCGGCACCTTGCGCAGCGAATTCTACGCCAGTTATCTGGAACTGGCCGATGAAGATGGTCAGGTCATCCTCACCCCGCTGTTCGAGGGGGATGGCCAGTACAACCTGCCCCGCATGAGTCGTGATGCCTTCTCGCAAGTCATCACCCGGCCCGCCGAACTTGCAGGCCTGCAATTCGAACAGCGCGCCAACGGGGTGTCGCTCGCACAAACCCTGCTAGCCGATGCGATGGCCACCGACGATGCCCTGCCACTGCTCGGCTTTGCCTTGCAGAAGCTCTACGACTCGCGAGAGTTGCCGGAAGCCGGCGATTTGGCAGACGCCACCTTCCCCCGCACGCTGGGCTTTGCCGCCTATGTAAAGCTGGGCGGCTTGGCGGGTGCAATCGGCACTGTAGCGGCAGATGCCTACTCAGCGCTCGATTCAGAGGCGCAAGCCGAACTACCCGGCCTTCTTGATGCTCTGGCTGTCCCCTCAGCTGATGGCACCCGCGAAACCGCTCGGCCAGCGCCGATCGACCAATGGCCACTGGGCACCCCCGGCCGTCGCCTAATCGACGCCCTCACCACCATCCGCGTGCTGGTCTCCGAACAAGGCACCACACCCGATGCCCCCGCCGTGGTCCGCGTGGCCCACGAGGCTCTGTTCAGCCACTGGGAACAAGCGGCGAAATTACTCAACGACTCCCGCCAAAACCGCCTGCTGATCGAGGAATTCCGGCAAAAGGCAAAAGTCTGGGACGACGAAGATCACCCGCGTGATCGCCTGCTCACCAGCCCTCGCGATATCGTCAATGCGAACGCGATAAGGGCCCTGGTGCCAGTCGTGGCGAGGAATGCCGTATTGACGGCATTCCTCGATGCCTCTGCCTCACGAGTCAGACGACAGCGCAATGTGAGATACCTCTCCGCCGCCACAATTGCGGTGGTTCTTGCCGGCTCGACAGGGTGGGCGCTGTTCGAACGTGACCGGGCAAAAGTCAGTCAGCGCTTTGCGGAGGCAAAGGCAACCGAGGCGAAGGAAGAGGCCCTTGCAGCAATCTCCGCCAGGAATTCCGCGCGCGACCAAACCAAGATTGCCAATCAGGCAAGAATGCTGGCTCAGGCTGCAGCTGTTTCCGAGGCCAAGCAACGCGCCGAAGCCCTACGGCAGCGAGACTTGGCGCTGACCGCGACGCGCCTCGCGACGCGGCAACAACAGCGCGCCGAGGCGCAAACGGCAGAGGCACGCAGGCAACGGTCACGCGCAGTGGCCCAGTTGGCTGGCCAGGCGGTTGAACAAGGGGATGCGATGACCGGCCTTCTACTGGCCCGTTCCCAACTCGATCCTGCCGACGAAGCCAGCTGGACTGGTGCAGCGCAGACCGCTCTGTTGCAGGCCTATCTTGGCAACCGGGAGATAATGGCGCTCCGGCTGGGCGACGGCGAACATATCGGCCAGATCAAGGCACTCAGCCCAGACAGACGTCGAGCGGTCGTCGCTCATGAAGATGGGACGACCCTGATCTGGACTTTCGATGCCGCGACACCAAGCTCCATCGCGTTGCCGCAACTCGGCAGAGGAGCTCAAACGGCCGAATTCAGTGACGATGGCCAAAAGTTGGTTACCGTCAGCCGGGAACATGGTGCTGTACTATGGGACTTGGGATCTAACCAGCTATTAGCAACGCCACTGGAGGGAACACGCGGCAAAGCTTTATTTGGCAGCTTCAGCAGATATGGCCAGCATGTGATCACGTCGGGGCACGACCGGACCGCTCAAATATGGACCATTAATGGCAAGTTGAAATCGACGATAGGGTCCGAGGGAGGGCCAAACGCTATTGCTTGGGCGACACTAAGCTCTGACGGGAGGTTTGCGGTCACACTATCTGGTGCCAATGCCGCTCACCTGTGGAAACTTGATGCTGACCGCCCGGTCCCGATTCTACTGCCGGGGCGGTATTCCATTTTTAGTGAAGTCGCCCTCAGCCCGGACGGCCGTCAGCTGGTTATTACCTCAGACGATCACACAGTCGACATCTGGAACCTCTATGCCGATCACCTCACTCCAATCATTTTGACCGGACATACGGACAAGGTGAACAGCGTTGCGTTCAGCCCGGACGGGTCCCGGATTGCAACGGGCTCTGACGATCGAACTGCGCGTATCTGGAACACAAGCGGCGACATGTCTGCCGTCGCCGTACTTAAGGGGCACTCACGTTTTGTCACTCACGTCACTTTCAGCCCCGACGGCGAAAGGGTCGTAACAGGGTCCGGTGACGGCACAGCGCGGATTTGGACATTGGGAGAAGAGAGACCGGCGTCCATTGTGCTCGCTGGACATCAAGATCCGGTCGAGGCGGCAGAGTTTTCCCAGGATGGCCGCTTCGTCACGACTTTCACCCTCTACGGGACGGTTCGTCGCTGGGATGCGACACCCGCCAATTCGAACGGTATTGTCCTCGCCGGGCATACGCGGGGATTGACCAGCGCCGCTTTCAGCCCGGATGGACGCAGCGTCGTGACAACATCCAACGACAAAACAGCGCGGGTCTGGCAACTTACCGACAGCGGGCGAATGTCGATACCACTGATCGGTCATAGCCAAAGAGTCACCCAGGCTCGTTTCAGTCCAGACAGCCGCCGCATCGTTACTGCGTCATATGACGGCACTGCCCGCATTTGGAACCTTGCTAGCGATCAGGCTGCTTCAGTGCCATTGTCTGGTCACAAGGAAGCGTTGGTTAGTGCGGAATTTAGTCCAGATGGCCGTCATATTTTAACCGCCTCACGCGATGGTGAAGCCCGCATCTGGACTGCCGCTAGCGATCGGTTGGAGTTTAAGTCATTCAAGGGACCTGACAGGTATTTGAAGAGCGCCCGACTGAGTCAGGATGGGAAAAGACTTTTTGCCACTTTTGCACAAGGCATTGCCTGTGTTTGGTCTATTGACAGTAACGCTTCGCCATCAATCTTCCCCAAAAAGCATGCGCTTAGCATCGACGATGCAAGGGTCAGTCCCGATGGACGATTTATGGCAACTGCCTCCCAGGATGGAACGGCGCGGGTCTGGCGGATCGATAATGGCAGTGTGGATTATGTTCCGCTTATAGGCCACGACTGGGTCACGGATGTCATTTTCAGCCCCGACGGTCTGCGTGTTGTCACCCTTTATGTCGATGGCACCGCGCGAATTTGGGACCATACCGTTTGGCCGCTCAGGTCGGTATTGCTGAGTGGCCATAGCCACAGTATTAACTCGGCTGAATTCAGCCCGGACGGCAAGAGGCTCGTTACGGCATCTGCCGATGGAACCGCCCGGATCTGGACAGTCGACCGCGACATTGCCACCGCCGCCACTCTATCGGGTCACAGTGGCGAGGTTGTTTCTGCCTCGTTCAGCCCCGAGGGGCGGCGCATCGTAACCGCTTCCTCGGATGGAACGGCACGTGTCTGGGACGTCCCAGACACGCGTCAATTATTACCCCTTGTCGATGCCGTGATTACACGCTGCCTGACCTTGCAGCAGCGCGAGCTGGCAGGTCTGGACCCGTCTGACGAGCAACGGACCAGCGGTCCGGCTACTGGCTCCTGCGTTGACCGTTCGACCGTGCCTCAGACACGACAGCATTGATGAACAGGTCCGGTCCAGTTTGCCAGGTATCCGTCTAATAGCTCTGAAGCTGATCGCTTAGACCGAGTTCCACAGGGTGTCCTCGCACTAGGGGGCGCCGGCAATGGAGACCGGATCATGTTCAGCAATTCGACTAAGCAAAAATTCGCAATCTTCGCCGGGGCTGTTATGGCGATGGGGCTTTCCCAGCCGGCGTCGGCGCAAAGCACGCGCGCCCAGGTGCGCGCCGAGATCGGTAGATTGGCAAGCGGTTATCCGGGTTCGACCATAGTATATTCCGGGTGCCGCGCAGTGGCCGAAGACGACTTCGCTCGCACAGGCAGCGTCTCCCATGCCCTCGGCACATTGACCGGATGCGCCAGCGTCGGCTGCGCATTTACGGACATCTATTCCGACTGCCTTCGCGTCAATGCCCGACTGTTCGTGCTCGAACTCCGCCTTTCCTGAACGAGCTGCAATTCCGCTCACCTCCCATTGGAACAAGGTGCTATCGCATGCGTAAAGTCCTTCGATTGCTTTTTGCCATAGCTTTCGCGACCGTCGCCGTCGCGGCACTCCAGGTCGATGCCCGCTTGCCGCTCGGCCTCATGCTATGGGCTGGTGCCGCCAGTTTCGGCCTCGCAGCACTTATGATTGCGCTACCTGCCTTTGACCGACTGCGATCACGTCGGCTGAGAGCGGCCGGCTGGCTCATGTGCGGTGCACTATTGGGCGTAAGCCTGAGCCACCTCTGGATGTCCGCAGAGGCCGCACAGGGTGCCAGGGCAGGATCGTCACCAGAAGAAGAAGTCAACCGAATGCTCCGTTGGAGCGCGGTAGCTGGCAATGCTGAGGACATGTACAATCTTGGAATTCGCCTGAGCGCTGGTGACGCAAAGGCGCAACAAGAGGCAGAACGCTGGCTCCGCGCGGCAGGCGGCCGAGGCTATGCAGACAGCATTACGCCGCTGGCTCGCCTTCTAGTAGCACAGGCGCGTCACTCGGAGGCGCAAGGTCTGCTGGAGGGTGCAACGGCACCGCACAATGCCGAAAATAAATGGCTTTTGTCGCAGGTAATCTGGGCGCAATCGCCCAATCGATCAGCTGAGAACTTGTGGCAGCCGCTACTTCGGGAGGCGGCAAACGAGGGGCAAGTCGATGCCATGGCGCTTGTCGGGGTCTTGCTTGCTCAAGGCGAACAGGGTTTTACAAAAGACCCCGTCGAAGCCCGCCAGTGGTATCGCAAAGCAGCTTTAAAGGGTCACGCGCGCGCTGCCTTCAATTTGGGCCTGGATTATGAATGGGGTATGGGCGGATTGCCCGATCGCGAGCAAGCCATCGCCGCTTACAGAATGGCCGTCGTTCATGATCTGCCTGAAGCCAAGTTAAATTTGGGTGTCATGTTGATGAACCGGGGTGACGATGTCTCTCTGCGAGAGGCCAAGAGCCTTTTCCTTGATGTCGCACAGGGCGATCGAGTAGACTTGGCTGCCATAGCCGAAGAAAATATCGAAGTTATTGAAAATAAAATTCAACTTTGACACAGATCATTAGCATTCTCAATAATTCGAGGAAAACGTTATGCGCCTTGAAACCCTTCTTTTTGCTCCAGCGCTTATCTTCAGCGGATCGGCATTTGGCCAGACAGGGAAATTGATCGGCCTCGACCAAGGAAAATATGTCGGCACTTATCAGTGTGCGCAAGGTCTGACCGAACTGGAACTCTACATCCAGAGTGACGGACAAAATGGTCGTTCTGAAGGTGCCACAGTCGGCAAGTTTGTCCGCCTAGGCGAATTCAAATTTAAATATCGGATGCTGCGTAACATCTTCGGCTGGGGAAGATATCATGTGCGTATCCAGGAATATCCTGACGGGCGCGTCGTAATGACTCCGGATCCCGACAAGGAGCGACTGAACAGTATGCCGCAAGGTTTTCGGCCCGTTGGTGCAGTTCTTCGCCGAGATGGGTCAGCAGGCTTTTTTGGCATGCAGGGTAAAATCTCCGATCCACAATGCGGCGCAATTAGCATGCGCAAATGGGAATCAAACGTCCATCTCGACAGCAGAACCATGAAAGGGGCAGTTGGCGCGGTTACAGATGCTTACATGCGCAAAGAGGAAGCGGAACGAGCTTATCGCGATCGAGGGTGCAGGGAAGTCATCACCTATGCAGACAAAAACGGTGACGTTGATACAAAAACAGTCTGCCAGCGATAGGTTGGAGCCGATACCACCTTTGCTGGATGTCAGCTCGTTTCGGATGGAAATAGTCCATGCCGGTCAGTTGAAGCTGGCAATGCCATTCCGGCGGAAAATTACCCGCAAATCCAGGGGATCGGTGGACCATTGCCTGATGATACAGCATGGTCCGTAACACATCGGATCTGGTCTTTAACAATGGCGATTGAGGTATGATATGCGCAAAGCTCTATTATATGCTGCTGCCGCTTGTCTTCAAATAAACGACGCTGCCTTTGCACAGAACGGAGCAACATTTACGCCTCCACCAGATTATGTCGAGGGCGAACCAGTCGAGGTCCTCGGCGAAGCCGTGCCGCGTTTAAGCGCGGCAGACCAGACGATTTATACGGGCACCTACACATGTGAGCAGGGGCTGACGAAAGTCAGCATTGACTTGAGCAACATAGGGTATGGCTTGGGCGGCACTTTTAATTTCGGCGGTGGTCGGGTTCCCTACGGCAGCTATGAATTTGACTTAAATCCGCTTGGCGGTAACCGATATCAAATCGATCCCGTCCGTTGGAGGCGGCAGCCAGCGGGATTCAGAATGGTCGGCGCGACCGTGACCATTTCAAACGGTCAACTCAGCGGCAATATCGACGATCGTGACTGTACGACCATCCGCGCCCTTGCACCTGCTGCCGTCGCAAAGCTTGACCCAAGTTCAGGCGGACGCCCCCCTTCCGCTTCGAACACATCACGGCAACCTGCCATGGAATCAAAGAACGGATCCCCAAGTGGCAGTGCTTTAGATCAAATGCTGGACAGGGTAGTCCAGGCCGACTCCAGGACGTGGGGGTTTAATCGATACGTGTCGGGAAGCATGTCCGGATCGCGATATCTTTCCGGCGGTTCATCCAGCAAGACCTATGTCGCCCAGGGTAACTATAAATATGTCAGTTATGCTGGAGGGATATCGTCCGGGTGGGTGAAGATAAAGGTGGCAAACTCCAGTCTGCAATGTATTGAGTTTCACGATCAGGCCGGAAATTGCCGGGCTCCAGGTGCATCGCTCAGCGCTCAGGCGCTTGTCGGTGTTTTGGCGGCAGGTGCGGCGGGTGCTGGAAGTTCCGGTGGCGGCGAGACGCCTTGTAATCCGAATGACTTGGTCCTTGTAGGCGACCAATGGCAACCCGCGAAATCTTGCCATTAAATGGTATCCACTTCCTCGCACCAATTACGCGCTGTCCTGACGCTTGCTAGCGACGACGCATTTTTTCGAAGGCATGAGTGCTTTCGCCCACCAACCTCGCCATGCATCGGGCCTGACCGCTTCGCTTCGAACTCATGCCGAGAAGCAGAAGGCCCCATATTTGGCGGATATTCAGCAACGCGGCACATTAGGAAGTGTGTGCGCCGCGCTCATGAATCATTTCGAAACCACCGATGCCCCGGCCAAGGCAGGGGTGACATTGCGGAACTGGTTCGAACTCGGAGTAGTTCATGGATCAGTTATCTGCCGCGATCGACAATCAAGGACAGACCTTCATTCTAGCTTTCGTCATCATAAGCGCCAAGTGGCAACGGCAACCGCTCAATCATTGCCTTTGACGCACCGCAAATGGCTGGTTCGGCCCAAAGCCGTCATTCATGGTCGTAGGCAGTAACGACCGTTAAGTC
>NZ_BARE01000080.1 GCF_000367345.1 Sphingobium xenophagum NBRC 107872 | reverse complement strand
GGGGAATCCCAAAAATCACACTTCTACCAAAGTAATGCCAGAAGACTCAAATGATACGGATTTCCTTTGTCATTCCTACCGAAGGCTTTATCTGATAAAGTCCCATGCGATCGAAATCGATAAGTCATCATCTCAAGCGCATCGCCGATTGGTGGCTGACGGCTTCCGTCCATTTCGATGCTTTCTGGCTTGAGCCGCGCGCGTATATGACCGCCACCAAATGGTGGATCAGACGCAAGCGTGTCCGATCCCGCGGACAGTTTGCTCTGTTGCTCAGCAGATCACCTAAGGCATATATGCTCTGGGCCTTACGGCAGGATCGTGGGGGGACGCCGACTAGTCCGCCTGATAACGATCATCCGGTTATTGCTCTGGTTGATATTAGGATGGACAATCAGCCAAGAGATGTTGCCGCTACGCTCGAAAGCCTGGCGTCCGAAGGGCTTTCTGCCTTGTTGATCGGTGTGCCAGAAGCTCCGTCGCTTGCAGACATAATAAGCAAGATCGATTGGGAAAGGGCACCATGGCTCTTGCCCATCGCTGCCGGCGACCGGATCCGTCCTGGCACGATCGCCGCTTATCGTGCAGTCATGGATGATCCAGCCCGACGATTGATTTATGCGGACGACGATCTGCTAACGGGACGGTGGCGGCGGATGCCGCACTTTAAACCAGACTGGAATGCAGAGTTGTACGGTCATTATGACTATATTACAGGGTCTTGCATGGTTCGCGTGACCCGATCTGAATTGGAGGCTGTTGCGGATCAACCTGATTGGGCTGAATGTCTGACTGCGAAGATTGTAGTCGAGGGGGAGCCGCTACATTTGCGCGCTATGATGCACCATCGCTGTCGTCGCCCGCAGATCTGCCTGCCAGCGATTCCTCTTTATATCGCGCACAGCCTTCCACCCGTGTCCGTCATCGTGCCAACTCGCAACCGGGTTGATCTGTTACGCGCTTGCCTTGACGGTGTGATGGGCAGCGATTATCCCGAGGTCGAAATCATTGTAGTGGACAATGATAGCGATGATCCAGACACGCTCGACTATTTGGCTGGACTTGACCCCACCAGGTGCAAGTTGCTGCATCATGCCGGGCCCTTCAACTATTCGGCAATAAACAATCGAGCCGTAGAGTACGCGAAAGGCAGGCTGATTTGTCTCCTCAATAATGATATAGAAGTCAGGGAGCCGAATTGGCTGGCGATCATGGCGACGCAGGCTCTGCGTCCCGAAGTCGGCGCAGTAGGCGCGCGGCTTCTCTATCCTGACGGACGGATCCAGCATGCTGGTGTAGTTATTGGTGTCGGCAATGCAGCGGGCCATGCGCATCGGTTTTTGCACCCTGCCCAAGAGGGCTATTTCCACCGGCACAACTTGCCACAGTTTACTTCAGCTGTGACAGCAGCTTGTCTTCTGGTCGAACGCGACAAATTTCTGGCTGTCGGTGGCCTTAATGAGCGTGATTTCGCCGTAGCCTTCAATGATGTCGATCTTTGCTTGCGATTGAATCAGCGAGGCTGGCAGTCGCTTTACGAGCCGCGAGCTACGTTGATTCATCATGAATCCGTGTCCCGGGGTCTGGATCAAGACCCAGTCGGGGCAGCGCGTTTTGCTGCTGAACTGGCTGCGCTCAAGCGGATCTGGAAGACGGACGAGATTTTTGACCCCTATCATCACCCGCAACTCAGCCGAGCGAGCGAACAGTTCGCAGTGACCATCTAAACCGATGGCTGTACACCGTTTAGATACTTCAGATAGGCGCTTGCCGTTGCCGCAACTGACTCTGTGCGCTGTCAGTTCGGTCAATGTTGCCGCCACGATTCGCGCGCTTAAAGCCAGTCTGGCGCAGATCGATTTTGGAGCTTGCAAGCTGTTCACCGACAGTCCGATCCATCCCGATCATCCGGATATCAACGTAATTCCTATCCCCCCGGTTACATCGGCCAAAGCTTATTCCGACATCCTGCTATCCCAGATAGGCGAGCATGTAGACACATCGCATTGTTTGATCATCCAATGGGACGGGCATGTCGTTGATGCGTCACGCTGGCGTCCGGATTTTCTTGATTATGACTATATCGGCGCCAGTTGGCCGCAATTTGCCGATGGACATGATGTCGGCAATGGCGGCTTTTCCTTACGAAGCCGTCGCCTGATGGATGCGTGCCGTGATCCTGATTTTCGTGTGCATCATCCCGAAGATGTTGCGATCGGACGCATCAACCGGACATGGCTGGAGGATAAGGGTATGCGCTTTGCTCCCCAAGCGTTGGCGAATCAGTTTTCGGCCGAACGTGCAGGGGATGTCTCAAACAGTTTTGGCTATCATGGAGCGTGGCTAATGCCTCGCGTAATCGGGGTTGAGGCATTTTGGAATCTTTACCGCGATCTGGACGACCGGGGAACGATCCGGCATGACTTTGAGGCCATATTGAAAGAGATATGGCAGGGGCAGGGTGGCTGGAAACGTGCGCTGCGCCTGATCTTGGATCAGAATTTTCATCGGGGCGGACGATGAGGCTAACTGATATCTCCATCCGCTTTAAAGGGACCGACGCGCTTGAATAACATCTTTCCCGGCTTGCCCCTGATCGAATCGCCTATGTTTCCGGCACTCAAGGCGGAATGGGAACTGACGGAAGAAGAAGAGCGGATTGCAGATGATCTGCATGAAAAGGGCTATGCCGTTTTCAACTTTCCTGACACCGAGTTGGACAGCCGCATTAATCGTATCCAGCAGCACCTAGGACCGCATTATGGTATCGATTTTGATAATCCGGCGAGTGACAAAACGGTTGGCGAGCGCCGCGTGCAGGATGCCTGGCAATTTGATGAGGATGTCCGTGCCATTGCTGCAAATGAAGCGGTGATCGATCTATTAAGTAAGCTGTATGGTCGTAAGGCATTTCCGTTTCAGACGCTGAACTTCCCAGTCGGAACGCAGCAAGATGCCCATTCTGATTCCGTCCATTTCTCAAGTCTGCCCGAACGATTCATGTGCGGCGTGTGGCTGGCGATGGAAGATATTGACCCTAATGCAGGCCCCCTTTTCTATTATCCAGGTTCTCATCGCTGGCCGATCATGACCAACGCTTTGATCGGACGCCGCGGTTATGGCAGTGATTTGAATTCGGCACAGGATCCCTATGGACCCGCTTGGCGCGCATTATGCGAGGTTCATGGCGCAGAAAGAGAGCTTTTCTTGCCAAGCAAAGGGCAGGCGCTGATCTGGAGCGCGAACCTGTTGCACGGCGGCAGCTGCCAGCATGACCCTGCTTTGACCCGATGGTCGCAAGTAACGCATTATTATTTTGAAGATTGCATCTATTACACGCCCGCTTTTTCAGACGAGGCTATTGGACAGCTCGATCTGCGAAATTTGCTATCCATCAGCAACGGTGAGCGACAGCCGAACAAGTATCTGGGCGAAGATGTTCATCCTTCAAAAATAGTAAAATCCGAAAGAAAATCAACATTCAGAAAGATAAAAAGAAAACTAATAAAATCAATTGGCATTTATTTTGATTAAATATTTATAATTTTCGATGAAAACTTTTTTTAAAATGATAAAATTGTAGATTATTATAGGATCAACATAATCTATTTTTTAGATAATCAATAAATCACAGTATTTATACTGAAAAATATATTGCTTGACTATTTATTCCCTGTATTTCACTCTGTATAAAATCTGCGCCCGGGGAAATATGTTTATGAAGAGTGATATGCAGAATCTAATTGACCTCATGAAAAAATTTGAATTGGTCAATAAAGAAGTTATTCAAATGTCCAGAAGGCTTTCAGAAATGAAATTAGAGGTCTCGACAATCAAGCAAAGAATAAATAATTCCGATAGCCTGTAATTATTAATTTGATGGTGCTTCATGGATCTGAACGATATTTTGCGCAAGCGCGTGGAGGCTGATTTAGCAGTTGCGACGGCCCGTTCTTTAGAACTGTCATTGGCAATAGAAGTTGTTGCTACAGAGCTCAAATCATTGCGATCAAAATTGAATGAGATGGAGAGCCGTCAGGCGCCTGACAGTTTGAAAGATCGCGCAATTGTGGAAGCGCCAACGCGGAGCGAAGCACCGATGCTGTATCAGCGTTTTCTTCGAAAATTCGTTTCTCGTTCTCCGAAAAAGCCAGAATTTCATTGGCATCTGGACGAGATAGCGGGGACTTTCCCCGCCCGCGGCAAGGGCGGGGTCGACGTACATATATCTTCCACGAGTTTTCCTGCGGTCACTATGTCAGGATGGATTGTGCCAATAGGCGACGAGCCCGCATTTACCGCTATCGAAATGATATTGTCGGGGCCTCAGGGGCCGATTTCGCGTGAAACCAAGACACATCACCGCCCGGATGTCGGAGCGCATTTCGGCAATCCTGGCCTGACAAATTGCGGATTTCGCTTGGAATTTCCGATGTTTGAACTCCCTGTCGGGCAATATACGGTGAAAATTTCCGGCCGTACGTTGGATGGTTCGACCATGTCCGCTTCAGTAGGAAGCATCACCATATCCTAATTATGGCCGGCAACAGGCGGATTAAACATGAATGACATTATTATTATCACCGGTGGCGCCGGCTTCATTGGCTGTGCCGTCTCTGAAAAACTGATTGGACAAGGATATAGGATTATCGCGGTTGACAATCTTCATCCGCAAATTCACCCGATGCAAAAGCGTCCAGATGCATTGCATCCCGATGTCGAATTGGTGGTTGCGGATGTTTGCGATGCGGATTTCTGGGACGGATTTCTAGTTGATAACCATCCCCATACGGTCGTGCATCTGGCTGCTGAAACGGGTACATCGCAGTCGCTGACGGAATCGAACCGCCATGCGATGGTCAACGTCGTTGGAACCACGCAGATGCTGGATGCCTTTACGCGGCATGACGCTAAACCACAGGCGATTGTTCTGTCGTCCAGTCGCGCTGTCTATGGTGAAGGCATGTGGCGTGCGCAAGATGGGCACGCCTTTTATCCGGATGTGCGTTCTCACCAGCAATTGTCTAGTGCGGAATGGGATTTCTCGTATAATGGGCAAAAGGCCGTGCCTCTATCCCATCGGGCGGGGAATGTGATGCCAAATCCTTCGAGCATCTATGGTTCGACCAAGCTGGCGCAGGAGCATATCATCAAATCATGGTGTGCGGCGATGCAGGTGTCTGCATCCATTCTGCGGTTTCAGAATGTCTATGGTCCCGGACAGTCGCCCTTCAACCCTTATACCGGCATCATAAATCTGTTTCATCGCGCGGCATATGCGAAGCTGCCAATACAGGTTTACGAAGATGGTGTTATCGGGCGCGATTTCGTCTATATCGACGACGTCGCGGACTCAGTGGTCGCATCCATTCTCAATCCTGCTGACAGTTTGCGCTTGCTTGATGTTGGATCGGGCAATGTCACGACCATATTAGAGGCCGCGACACTCATAGCAGCACTGCATGGTGCTCCTGAGCCGGTGATTTGTGGCAAGTTTCGCGACGGCGATATTCGCTGGGCCGTCGCAGACGCAGATCCGCTTGATGAAGAGCTGGGTGTTCGGGCGAAGGTTGATTTCGCATCGGATGGCGCAAAGTTGGTTGGCGAATGGCTTTTGGAAAAGGGTTATATGGAATGACGCCCCAAGCCCCTGCCCAACCTTTGACAACTGAGCCGTTCTCTGAGGACAAAAGCCAAGGCGGGCTGATTGCTTTCCTGTGGATCGACAGAACGCCGCGGGCATGGAATGTCAGCATCACAGCGCTGCTCCAAAATCCGAAGATAAAGCATATTCATGTCGGCTTTGCGCCCAATCAGTCGGCGAGTGCCATTGTAAAGCGCGATCCTCGTGTCACTTTGCACGAGAAACTTTCGCTGCTAGACCTGTCCAAACTGGTATTCGACGCCGCTGATGATGCCATATTATTCTGCACATGGCCTGGCAAAGCAGCGCCCGAAACCTTCGACCTTGCTTTGGAAGGGATGGCTGGAGATCCGCGGGTTGGAACGGTGTCGTTCCTCTCCAATGCCGCGGGAGGCTTTAGCTTTCCGCACCGAAATACCGGCACGCCTTTCCACATTGAGGGGCATGACGAACTGACGCTGACGCGCACCCTGCGGAAAAAACGGCAGGATGGCGAGGGGATGACACCTGTACAGGCACCGGATGGGGCTATGGTCCTCGTCAGTCGCGCCATGTGGGATGTCTGCGGGCAACTGGATGATTACGGGACGAACAACCTGGCGCTCGCGTTGGCTGATCTGTCCATGCGGGCCAGCAAGCGTGGTTTCGCCAACTATCTGGATTGCGCCAGCTATCTGGCCATGCCGTGGGACGAGGTCGGGCCTTTCGGCAGCATTTTGCTGAATCCCGATGCACGTCATGCGCTGCATCAGCGTTTTCCCTATTTCCCGATGAACTATGATGTGGAATGCTCGCGGCCCAATTCCGTGCTGGGCGAAGCCCTCGACTCTGCCAGAGCACGGGCGATGGGGCTTAGGGTGCTGATTGATGGTTCAGCGATCGGGCCCAAGGAAATGGGCACTCAGGTTCTGACTCTCAAACTTTCGCTGGAACTAGCTGAAAGAGACGATATCCAGTTGGTTGTCGTGGCCGTACCTGATCCTTCCAATGTCCCGCCATATGCGCAAGAATTGGTTCGGCATCGCAAGGTGCAGTTGATCGCGTCCGACAATCTGTATTTCGCGAATGCGCCTCATGTCGATATCATCCATCGACCCTATCAGCCTTCATCGCCAATACCTTGGGATCGTTGGCGGAGCATTTCCAAAAGATCGATCATTACGGTCCAGGACTTGATTGCTTATCGCAATCCAGCTTATTTTGACGATTGCAATATGTGGCTAGGGTATCGGGACAATTTTGTCAGCCAGCTTTCGCAGGCGGATAGCATCTTCACTATCAGCCACGATGTGGTCAATGTGATGCGGGAAGAGCGGCTGCCGGTCGATCCGGCTCGCATCTATGTCGTCGAAAATGGCACTGATGCCAAATCGAAGGATCAGCCGTCACGTATCCCGGACATGATCCTGGAAAGAGGATGGGCCAATAGCCCCTATTTGTTCGTTCTTGGCGCAAATTACGCTCACAAAAATCGCGATCTGGCGATACGCATATGGGCGAAACTTCGCGCGAAGGGCTATCCGCACAGGCTGGTTATGGCGGGCGCTTCGGTGCCGCAAGGCTCTCTTCGGATCGAAGAAAGCCTGCTGAGCAGCCCTGAGCTTGATCAGCATATATTGGTTCTTCCCGACATTCCGTCGAAGGAGCGCAACTGGCTGATGATGAATGCCAGCCTCATGCTCTATCCCACTTCGGCCGAAGGTTTCGGCCTTGTACCGTTCGAAGCGGCTTGTCTTGATGTGCCTACCTTGTTCGTATCGTTCGGGCCTCTGCGGGAGCTTACTGATGATCCGGGCCTGCCACGGCAATATGGTCTTGATGGGTTGGTAAAGCGCGCGCAGGATATCCTCGATGATCCGACCGTCGCACGATCGGCTGTGTCGGGTGCTTTGAAAAATCTGTCTCAGCTTACTTGGTCAGAAACAGCACGCAAATCCGTCGACAGTTATTTTGCAGCGCTTGCGCAGCCTGCACGTGTTTCCAGCATATAATAGAAAGACGTATCATGAAGCCTCGCGTCTTACATCTGATTACAGTCTATAATGGCCGCGAATTCGTTCCGCGGGCTATTGAAAGCGCAGTGCGAATGGATACATCCATCGCAGATATCGATGTACTTATCCTTGACGATAAGAGCCCTGAACCTGGCTGGAGCGAAGAATTAAAGGCTCTGTGCGACAAGCTAGGTGCACATTATTATTGCGCGCCTCGCAATCTGGGTATCCCGCGCAATTGCTCTCTTGGCCTCGCGACGGCCATCGAGAAGGGGTATGACTATGTCACGATCAATAATTCCGACGTGATATTCCCTAAAAACCTCATATCTCAGATGGTTAAGGCCTGTCGGGTCAAGGGGGTTGGTTCAGTCACCGCATGGTCGAACAATGTTTCGATTTTCTCCATTCCCAATGCCGACCCCGACAAATATCTGGCCTCGCAAGACATGGTCGACTTCCTTTCGGAAAGGCTCGCCCATAAATATGCGTCTCAGCTGATCGACGTTCCGGCGGGCATATCCTTTGCAATCATGATGCCAATCGATGTCGTTCGCAAGGTTGGTTTCATGGACCCTATATTCGGTAGGGGTTATTGCGAGGAAACGGACTGGAGCCTGCGCAGCCTCGCAATGGGATATCGGCTTTGCGTGGCGCCTGGTACGTTTGTCTATCACCAGGGCAGGGGCTCCAACGTCGCGGCCGGCTTGGTCAGCGGCGCGCACACCACGGTGCCTGAAAATGAAGCCATCATCGACCTTCGACATCCCAAATTCCGGGATCAGTGCCACATCTTCGAGATGAGTGGCGTGATGCCCAAGCACAAGGGCGATGCTGTTGACTATATCATTAGCGAGGGTGCAGCGCGCTTCGGCTATGAAATAGTGCGCAGCTGGGCAAATGAAGATGATTCCACGTTCGGCAGTCCGATGCGCGTGCAGATCGACACCAGCGGCGCGGCACCAACCATGCGCCTTTCATTCGCTGGTTTCGAGCAAATCTGGCCACTCCAGTCCACAGCGGATATCGCTGGCATCATTAAGCGCTTCGGGACCAAGGGGCTGATCAGGAATGACTTTGCCTATGTCGTAGACGGCGATAAAGCCTCAACAGAATATCCATTGGCGGTATGGTGACACCCGAGAGATAATTTTACGGCGCCATCCATGGATGGCGCCGTAAAGCTGAAAGCAGCATATGAGAAAGCTTCAGATTACCCAAGCCTGTGAATGCGAAATTATAAAGTTATTAAACCTAAATTATCGAATCTAGCTTTATTTGTTCAAGCGATTGTTCCAAATATTCTAATTCGCGTTTCGCATAGAAGCTTCAATTAATTCTTCTTCGCATGTTGTGTCGACAACATTCGTCATCTTCCTTACGAAATCCTCTTCTTGTAGAGAAGATGATTCGGCTTTAGGATTATTTGTTGTTACGGTTGCGTGAGATAAAAACAACCTCATGACATGACTAACGCCATCTTCTGTTACAGATCGTAAATCGTCGGCAAAATAAGAACCTCTGTTAAAAGATCCAGTAATTATTTCATAAGATGGAAAATATTCTACAAATTCGTATTTCCGCGTTATTTCTTCACAGGCAACTCTAAGGGCCGACTTAGAATATGTCGTGGAAACTAGCACGTGGCGATTTTCAGCCGTCGCGATTAGGGGGACTGGTGAAACCGTGACTATCACACGCGCATTTGGATTAACATCCCGAAGCAAAATCACAAATTCATCAAGATCCGAAAAAACTTCATTTGCACTGAAATTGACAAACTCATATTTTTGATCATCGAAAACACCACCCGCTACGCCAGGACATACTGGGAAAACCGCGCCATCGGTTTTTGATATCCATGCTTCGGTAAGGCCCAAGGTGAAGACGAAGACATCCAAGCTTTCAAACATCTCCCTGACTTTCCGAAGATGTTGGGTTTTATCCGCAATCAATTCCTGCGGGGTACAAAATCCGCCGGGTTCGATATTTGGACGAAACGGATCGACAAACCGACCGTCTTGATTGATCCAATAATCTTCGCTTGGCAAGAATGTGTCATATGCGCGCTTGAACAGTTGCAGCAATTGACGGGTCGTGTAGAGATTGCCATAACGCGCTGAAAATGTACCATAATTAAACTTCGTTTTTTGAGCTTCATCCCCGATTGGATGACCCTTTTCGACGACATAATATTCGAACCCGTTCATTTTCAGATGGCGGGCAATATGCTGGGCGAAGCAACTGCCGGCAGTCGCCACCTTGTCAGTACTTTGAATGGTCCATGGAAAAGAGACTACTGGATCAACCTCTGAAAATGATAATCCAGCGACAGATTTGCTCCAGCGAGTTATCGACGGGAGCGAGTGATAAGGCGTTTTCATACTCTGCGTCTCCTTAAAGCCACGCCCATCCGCTATATTGCAGACCCAATCGTTGTTCGAAATTACGCAGAATTAAGCCACCAAAAGATCCGTCTGCGTGTGTAGAATCTCGCGCATGCTCCTCTTTAAGAAAGCCTTCTTCATCAAAAGCTTCTAATGGAGTTTCTATAAAATTCACGCCACAACTGTTGCACGAACTTTGAATAATACGTGAATGTGTACGCCAAAGTTTATAGCGAAGATACTTTGGAGCAATTCGACTGCTATTTTCTTCATTCTT
>NZ_BARE01000081.1 GCF_000367345.1 Sphingobium xenophagum NBRC 107872 | reverse complement strand
GCCAAGATACCGTGGCAAGGGGGGGCCGGTATGGTGCCAGCCGGCTGCGTCTCCGCTGGCAATGGCCCCTGCGGTTCTCGAAGCAGCGCGGGCCAGGGGCTTTACCATCTTCCCCGATCAGAATGGCGCTCGCGAAGAAAGTGCCGGCGGCTTTGCCATGATGAATCAGATCATCAAGAACGGCCAGCGCAACAACATGGCCAAGGCCTATCTGTACCCGGTGCTGAGCAAACCCAATGTCACCCTGCTTACAGCCACCCATGTCGACCGGGTGATTGTCCAGAACGGTCGCGCTATCGGCGTCGAGATTGCGACGCCATCGGGACCGCGCAAGGTTCTGGCGCGTGAGGAAACAATCCTGTGCGCCGGAGGGATCAACTCGGCGAAACTGCTGATGCTGAGCGGCATAGGCGATGAGAGGGAACTGGCTGCCGTCGGCATCAAATCGGTCGTGCATTCGCCAGATGTCGGCGCTCACTTCCAGGATCACATTCTGCATGGCGGCTGCCTGTGGGAAGCTCCGAATGCCTTCGAGCTACGCAATAGCGGCGCGGAAGTGGCCGGCTTCTGGAAGTCCCGGTCCGATCTCGACCGGCCAGACATCAACATCGTTCAGATCGAACTCCCCTACGCGAGTGAGGTCATAGCGAAGAATTACGCCCCGCCGCCCACATCCTGGGCGCTATGCGCCGGCCTCGTCGCGCCTAAAAGCCGGGGCAAGATGCGCCTGCGCTCGTCCAACGCTGCCGACCGTCCGCTCCTCGACGCGAATTTCCTGTCGCATCCCGATGATGTCGAGGCGCTTGCCGCCGGCATCGAACTTGCTCGTGATCTGGGTAATTCTGCCGCGCTCAAGCCTTTCGCGAAGCGAGAAGTGGTCCCGGGGCGCAAGCTCGAGCGAAACGATATGGCCAATTTCATCAAGGACGGTGCGACCACCTATTTTCATGAGGTCGGGACATGCCGGATGGGCAAGGACGGCAATGCCGTCGTCGATCCTAAGTTGCGCGTAAACGGTTTGACGGGCCTGCGCGTTGCCGACGCCTCCATCATGCCGCGCATTCCTGGCGTCGCAACCATGGCGACATGCGTGCTCATCGGCGAACGCATGGCCGAAATCATCTCGCCTAAGGCCTGAGCCGGCGAAATTCGCAACGGAGGTAAATATGGAAACCCAATTGGTGATCGGCAATGTCGCGGCGAACGCGGAAGGCGGGCGCACGTTCGAGCGGCGCAATGCATTAACTGACGAGATTGTCACGACAGCTGCTGCGGCAAGCGTTGCTGATGCCAGCCGTGCAGCTGATTCCTCGCAGGCCGCATTCGGGGCCTGGTCACACACCGGGCCCACAGAACGCCGAAGGCTCCTGCTCAAAGCGGCGGATATCCTCGAGGCTATGGTCCCTGATTTCGTACCGGTCATGGCGCAGGAGATCGGCGCGTCCGAACTTTGGGCCAGTTTCAATGTGATGGCGTCCGCCAACCTGATCCGCGAGGCCGCGAGCCTCGTCACCCAGATCCAGGGCGAGACAATCCCGACCGACAAGCCGGGCACATTGTCCATGACGTTGCGACAGCCGGTGGGCGTGGTGCTGAGCATCGTTCCATGGAACGGCCCCGTCATCCTGGCGGCCCGAGCGATCGCCTATCCGCTCATGTGCGGCAACTGCGTGGTATTCCGTGCATCGGAGGCTAGTCCCAGGACCCACGCGCTGCTGGCTCAGGCCTTCTACGAGGCCGGCTTCCCCAGCGGTGTCCTGAATTTCGTGACCAACGCTCCTGAAGATGCGGCCGACGTAATCGACACCCTGATCGCGCATCCTGCCATCCGCCGCATAAACTTCACAGGCTCTACGCGGGTGGGACGCATCATCGCGCAGAAGTCTGCGACCCATCTGAAGCGGTGCCTTCTTGAATTGGGCGGCAAGGCTCCCTTCGTCGTCCTGGACGACGCGGATATCGAGGGCGCCGTGAATGCGGCGATCTTCGGCAGCTTCCTGTACCAAGGGCAAATCTGCATGTCGACGGAACGCTTCGTAGTCGATGAGAGTGTCGCCGATCAATTTACTACGCGCTTCGCCGAACGCGCAGCCGCCCTTCCGGCCGGTGATCCTGCGGCCGGTCCGGGATGTGTCGTTGGACCGATGATTGGGCGGGCTTCGGGCCAAAGGATCAATAGTCTCGTCGAGGACGCTCTTGCGAAGGGCGCGAAGATTATCGCAGGCGGCTATGCCGACGGAGCGACCATGCCCGCCACGATCGTCGATCATGTGACGTCCCAGATGGAAATCTATGACGAGGAGACGTTCGGTCCGGTCACCACGATCGTACGCGTGAAAGGCGTCGAGGAGGCGGTGAGGGTTGCGAACGACACGGCATATGGTCTGTCCGCAGCGGTGTTCGGGCAAGATGTTACCCGCGCGCTGGATGTCGCTCGTCGTATCGATTCGGGCAGCGTCCACATCAACGGCGCAACCGTCCAGAACGAGCCGCAGGCGCCTTACGGAGGCATGAAGAACAGCGGTTATGGCCGGTTCGATGGCCGCGCTGTCGTTGACGAGTTTACCGAGCTCAAATGGGTCACGATCGAACCGGCCGGCCAGCCGTACCCATTCTGATCCCCTTGGGCGCGGTTGGCCGCGCCCAAGGGCAAGCCATCAAAATCCAAAAAAACCACGTGCGATGCCGTTCGAGGGGTGAGGCCGCACGTCTATCCGGCCGCGCGCTCCACCTCGATGCGGGCGGCACGCGCATCCTGTTGAAGACGGGGATCGCAGCCGGGTTCGGCGCGGTCTTCGGCACGCCGATCGCAGGAGCGGTCTTCGCGCTCGAAGTGCTGGCGATCGGCCGCGTTGAATATTCCGCGCTGGTGCCTTGCCTTGTTGCAGCGCTGGTCGGCGATTGGACGTGCCTCGCCTGGGGTATCCATCACGGTGTCTACCCGATCGGTGCGTTGATACCCGTCGATGCGCTGCTCGTGACGAAGGCAGGTGTTGCGGGGATCATATTCGGACTGGTCGGTCTGGCCTTCGCCGAAGCCAACCACGTGGTCGGGGGATGGCTCAAGCGGATCGTTCCCTATGGTCCACTACGTCCAGTGATCGGCGGGGCCGTCGTTATCGCGCTCGTCTTCCTATTCGGCACGCGCGACTATCTGGGCCTGGGTGTCCTGGCAGCGGGGCCCGACAGCCTTACCATCGCCAGCTTCTTCGGACCGGACACGCATCCGTGGAGTTGGGCGATCAAGCTGCTGTTTACCGTCGTCACGCTCGGCGCGGGTTTCAAAGGCGGTGAAGTCACGCCGTTGTTCTTCATCGGCGCAGCGCTCGGTAACGCGCTGGCGCCTTTCTTGGGCGTGCCGACGGGCCTGTTCGCCGCGATCGGCTTTGTCGCGGTGTTTGCCGGGGCCGCCAATACCCCGCTCGCCTGCACCTTCATGGGAATCGAACTGTTCGGCGCCGCCTATGCGGTGCCGATCGCCGTCGCCTGTTTCGTGGCCTATCTCTGCTCGGGCCACAACGGCATCTACCTGTCGCAGCGCGTTGCGATACCCAAGGTGCCGGCAGACGGTCTGGCGCCCGATGCGACACTGCGCGAGACACGTACACGCCGCACAGCACTTCGCGCGCAAAACCGCGTGTCGTGAGTTGATGGCTTAACCTGATCCTCCAGATACGTCGGGCGCAGCCTTCGGATCGGGGTCCTGTGCCTTGCCCTTCGCGGCGCCCGGCTGCTTCGTGCTCATGGCAGTCAGATAGGCGACGATCGCCGGTACGTCGGCTGCGGCGACGGGTGCCTTGTAGACCTCGCGCATCTTGGTGACCTCCGCGGTCCACTGGTCGCCAGAGAGTGGTGGCTGGTTCAGCGCCATGCTCGCCGAATGACACGACGTGCAGTTGGCATTGATGACATCGGCATGCGGGCCGGCGGGATATTGACCTTCGTCGGTCGGAAGATCGACCGAGGTGGACGCCAGCGAAAAGCCGCGCGCCGAGACGCTTGGCGGCGGTGGTGCAGTCGGGGCCGCAGGCGGCGGGGCGACACGGCTGTTCGGGGAACCGATCGCAAGCAGCAGAACGACGGTCGCGCCGACGAACCCGAACGACAGCGTGCCGATGGAAGGCGTTTTCACAGGCGTTGCTCCTCAGCCGACGACGATGTTGGTGGTTTCGATGTTGCCGCGCATGAAACCGCCCGGGTTCCAGATCGGCGTCATCGGCTGCGCGATGCCGGCGGTGTTCCAGCAGCGCGACATCAGCCTGGTCGGGCCCGCATGCGTGAGCGGCACCTGCGCGTCCCAGCGGCGGAAACTGTATTTGCCGTGATCGGGGCCGAGCACTGTCTTGTACCAGGTCTTGCCGTTGTCGGTCGACACATCGACCTTGGCGACGCCGCAATCGCCCCCCATCGCAATGCCGCCCAGCGGGATTGACCGGTCGAACGCGATTGCCTGCCCTTCGTCGAGGCTCGTGACCCAGCTGCGCGGGATCATCTTGTTGATGGGCACGGCCGGGAAATCCTTCTGGCCAGGCCGCACGTTCGCGCCTGGAGTGTCAGGGATCTTGTACGCCTTGGCCATCCAGTAACCGTCGTCGGGTGCGGCGAGCACCTCGATGTCGTTCAGCATCTTGACCCAATAGGTCGAATACCAGCCGGGTACGATCAGCCGGACCGGGAAGCCGTTGAGGAGCGGCATCTGTTCGCCGTTCATCCCGAAGGCGAGCATCACTTCGCCGTCGCGTGCGTGGTCGATCGACAGCGACTTGGCGAAATCCGGTCCACCCGCGACCACCGGCTGGTCGAGCGCACCGAACCGTACCGCGACCGCGCCCGGCTTCACGCCGGCGATGTCGAGCACGTCGCGTAAGCGAACGCCGAGCCATTTGGCGTTGCCCATCGCCCCGTGACGCCACTGCGCACCCGCCACCGGAGGCTGGAACAACGCCCGCGAATTGCCCGAGCATTGGTTGATCGCCGCCAGCTCGACGCGTGGCAACTTCAGCAGTTGCGCGAGCGAGATCGACAGCGGCCGCGTGACCGCGCCGTGCACCTTGATCCGGAACGCCTCGACATCGATCGCGGTCGGAATGTCAGCCCAGTGCCAGCGGACGAAGAACTGGTCGTTTGGCGTGAAGACGTCGCCATTGAACACGCTCATCGGCGTTTCCAGCAAAGGCGGGTGGATACGCTGGAGGATCATGTTGCCCTTGCCGGGGAACGCACTGGTCATCGGCCGTTCCGACGGACCGCCCGGCAGGTGCAGATCGACCATGCTCTGCGCCAGCGCGGGTGCGGCGATCAGCGCGCCGCTGCCGATCGCGGCCTCTGCGAGAAAGCGACGGCGGTTCGTCGCCTGCGCCAGTTTCATATCCAGGCTGTCCACCAACATTCTCCCGTTTCTGTCATGTTCTGTATGCGCGACCCGTCCGCCGGTCTGCCCGGTACGGGTCGATCAGATTCGCCGGTTCGATCCGGCAGGACGATCGGTTTGGCCCATCAATTGGCTTGGGCAATGCAGGGCGACACGAACAGGTTGCCGCGCCAGCCGCCCGCGACCGTCTTGGCGCCGACCAGCAGCCACATTGCTGCGAGCGCCACTGTGAGGACAGTGCCGACGATCCCGAAAAAGCCGAGCTGAAGCGTCGTGCCGAGCTTGAAGGTGGCGACCGTGGAGACGCCAAGCGGGAAGGTATAGCCCCACCAGCCGAGGTTGAACGGAATGCCCGCGCGCCAGTAGCGGATCGTGATCAGCGTCGCGAGCGCCAGCCACCACAGACCGAAACCCCAGAGCAGCAGCCCGGCAATCGTGCCAATCCCCTGCGCTACCGCGCCGATCTGCCCCAGGCCGTTGGCGGCGAGGATCGCGGGCGCGTTGCTGCCGAGCACCAGCATCCCAAGCGCGCCGGTGCCAATCGGACCGAGCGCGAGCCAGATCGAGGCGGCCATGCTCTCGTGCGGCAGCTTGTGCAGTGCCATCCGCAGGATCAGGATCGCGAGGATGCCGAACGCGACCGGCACTGAATAAGCCCAGAGCACATACGACGTTGCGAGCACGACGAACTGGTGATGCGCGTCCGCCAGATGCGGGGCGAGCAGGCCGCCGCTCGCACCTGCGACCTCCGCCGCGACCACCGGCAGCAGCCACACCGCGGTCATGCCGTCGAGCGAATGTTCGTGCCGAGTAAACATGAGGTAGGGGATCGCTACACCGCAGGCGAGCGACATCGCGACGTCGATCCACCACAATGTCTCGGCGATCGGGATCACGCCAGCGCCGAACCGCGGCAGGCCGAACGCCAGGAACCCGTTGATGATCGTCGCCAGCCCCATCGGGATCGTGCCGATGAACATCGACACGGTGTTGTGCCCGAAGATCCGCCGCGCCTCGTGTCCGAACATCGTCCAGCGCGCGGTGTAGAGCCCGGCGAACAGCGTGAAGAGCGCGATGTTGAAGTACCACAGCGCCTCGCCGACCGGGTGCAGCGATGCGCCGACGCCCGGCACCTGCGGCAAGGCGAGCGCGAGAATGCCGGTGCCCATCGTAGCGGCGAACCAGTTGGGGGTGAACTGCCGGATCATCTCGCGCGGGGAGTCGAGCCGGCTGAGGGGCTTCAGGCCATCGAGAACGGGTTTCAGATCGGCGGTCACTTGCCAGTCTCCTTGATGAGATCGGTCAGCGCATCGGCCGCCCGCGTTCGATACCGCTCTTTATGGCGCAGCGCGTAGAACGGACGCCGCGGCAGACCGAGCGGCAGATCGTGCAACGTGCCGGCCGCGATTGCAGGTGCGACGACATGCTGCGACAGCACCGCGACGCCCGCCCCGGCCTCGACCGCGCTACGTACCGCCTCGTTCGATGGTAGCATCAGCGCCACGGTGAGGTCCGACGGATCGACGCCGCGCTGGCGCAGCACCTCCTCGAACGACGAGCGCGTGCCCGATCCCTGCTCGCGGACGATCCAGCGTGCGGCGCGGATCCAGTCCTCGTCGATCGTGTCGGCTGCGCGGTCGCTTACCAGCACCATGCGGTCGTTCGCGACCGTCCAATGCGCGAGCGCGGGCTCGTCGATCACACCCTCGACGAAGCCGAGCTCGACCGCACCGTCGAGCACGCGCGCCGCGGCCCCCTCGGTGTTGTCGATCGCCAGTTCGATTGAGATCGCGGGGTAGCGCGCATGGAACGCGGCCAGCTGGCGGGGCAGCCAATAGCCCGCGATCGTCTGGCTTGCGACTAGCCGCAGAGTGCCGCGCTCCAGTCCTGCATATTCGGCCAGTGCAAGTTCCGCGCTGGCGGCACGGCCAAGCACTGCGCGTGCGTCGACCAGAAACATGCGGCCCGCTTCGGACAGTTCGATCCCACGGCCGACCCGGTGGAACAGCGGCACGCCGTGCCGGGCTTCCAGCGCGGCGATGGCAGCGCTTGCGGCTGACTGCGTCACATTGAGCGCTTCGGCCGCGCGCGTCATGTGCTCGCGCTCAGCGACACCGACGAAAATCCTGAGTTGTTCCAGGGTCATGCCCGATCTCCTTGCCCCAATGATAGGGAAAGGAGATCAATCGCACCAACCAAAGATTACGGTCATTCCAATCAGATATACCGATCGGTCATTTCAGAATGTCGATAACCGCCTCACGTTCTTCGACCAGTTCGGCAATCGTGCGATCGAGCATCGTTCGCTGGAATGGATCGAGGATCAGTCCTTCGATACGCGCATACCCACCGCTTTTGCAGTGCACCGGCACGCCGCACACCAGCCCTTGCGGGATACCGTAGGAGCCATCTGACACCACGCCCATCGACACCCAATTGTCGCCTGCGCCGTGCACCCAGTCGCGTAGATGATCGATCGCCGCATTTGCTGCCGACGCGGCCGAGGACGCATCCCGTGCTTCGATGATCGCGGTTCCGCGCTGCGCAACGGTGGGGATCAACGTTTCGCGGTACCAAGCCTCGTCTCCAATACGGTCGGCGAGCTTTTGGCCATCGAGTTCGGCATTTCCCCAGTCGGCAAACATCGTCGGCGAATGGTTTCCCCAGACGACGAGCTTTGTAATCGCATCGACACCGACACCCGCTTTGGCCGCAAGCTGTCCCTGCGCGCGGTTGTGATCGAGGCGGATCATCGACGTGATGTTTTCGGCAGGGAAACCCGGTGCGCTTTGCGCAATGATCCAGGCATTTGTGTTGGCGGGATTACCGACGACCAGGATCTTGGCGTCGCGTTTGGCCACTGCGTCCAGCGCTGCGCCCTGCGTCTTGAAGATCGCTGCGTTGGCAGCGAGCAAATCACGGCGCTCCATGCCCTTCGAGCGGGGACGAGACCCGACCAGCATGGCCGCATCGATGTCCTTGAAAGCCACCATCGGATCATCAGTAATGATCACATCTGCCAGCAGCGGGAACGCGCAATCCTCCAGTTCCATGACCACGCCGCGTACTGCGTCCATCGCCTGCGGCACGTCGAGCAGTTGAAGGATAACGGGCTGGTCCGGTCCGAACACATCACCCTGCGCGACCCGGAAGAGCAGCGAATAGCAAATTTGTCCTGCGGCACCGCTGATCACGATCCTGACGGGGGGCTTGGTCATTTTGGAAAGGGCTTTCGTTGGGAGATTACAGACGGTGTAAGACCGATCAACGCGCCGCCAGGGCAAGCGCTGCATCGCGCCCGGATGGCACTAGATTGGCGAGACCTTTTCCTGATCTTACGGCACCAGGAACGTAGATCAGGCTTTGCACATCCGTACTGATCGGGATCGTCGACGCGGTGGTGTACGTCAGCGTGTCGATCCCAGCGACCTTGTTGGTTCCGGCCAGGCTGGCATAGATCCTCGTACCATCGCCCGACGGCCAAACCGCGGTCGGAGCCGCTTGTAGCGGGATGGTTGTCACAGCCTCCAGGCTGTCGGTTCTATAGACCTTGATTGCAGGTTGATCGCCGCCAACGCTGACATAGGCAAAGGAATCGTCCGCGCGCTGAGCGAAGTTGACCGCGCCCGTTGCTGGACCAGTGTTTATCACTTCGCGTACCGCAAACGGCGGTTTGGCAGCAAAGACCGTGGTCGTGCCGCTCTCGCGGCGTGTTGCCCAGATCTGTTTGCCATCTGGCGAGACCGCGATTGCTCCCGCACCTGCACCGTTGCTGGCAACGTGTCCGACGACGCGCCGATGCTCGACGTCGACAACCAGGATGGACGGCCTTTCAGTAAGCGATACAAAGGCATAGCGTCCGTTTGGCGACAGGATGGTCGCGCCTGCTCCGCCACTTGCTGGTACGCGGGTGATCTCCCGCGCGGTCTTAGGATCCACGACCGCGATGGCATGTTCATCGCCGAGCGAAACCCAAAGTTCGTGCCCATTGGGCGTAAACGCGACGGCGGTAGGAGACGTCTGGAACACGGTCCGGCCTCGTTCCGTGTTCGTGGCCAGATCTACGAGCGTCACACTGTGCTGCGCTAATGCCGATACCGCCAGGGTCCGCCCGTCACGCGTTGCAGCCAGGTGCTGGACTTTGGGGCTGGAAAAGCTGGGCTCAGCTATCGCGCTTTTGGCGAGGTCGATGCGTCCCAGTTCGTTGCCCGCTGCAGGATCGATGACAACGATCTTCGTCGATGTCGGGTCAGACACATAGATCCGGTCATGATGGCTAAGGTCGATATCAGCCTTCGACCACGGTGCCTGAACCGCCTTGATATCGTAGGGAAAGTCGTCCGCCGCAGGTGCAGCCCAATAGGCCTGAGCGATCGCCGGGACTGGCGCTACGGAGGCCAACATCGCGGCAACCAAAACGATCGCAGCTTTCATCGTTCGATCCTCATCGCGGATCCGGCGGGTGATCGTGCCAGTCCGATGCCGCTAGATCGACCGATATGTCCCCTGCGTCCAACGCATGGTCGCGATGGTTTCAATACGAAAACGCGATTATAGATCGCCGACCGTTCCTGTTAAATGATTGGAATGACCGTGGTTATGCGTTGGACCGACCGCCCCGCCGCAATCATCTATCCTGTCACGCTCGGCATTCATCGAGACGCGCGGAGACTTCCTCATGGCAACACAGCCGATCTACGATCTCGCTACCGAGACACTCGTTGCTCCTAAGCCTGTGCGTCGACATCTCGCAATCGTGCCGGATGCAGGCAATTATGACGAGCTGGAAAGAACGGCTCCAGGCATCGCATCGCGCGGCGTCCATCCTGCCACGTTGGGCTTGCTCGTCGGCGTGTATGCAGCAATGTTGCTGACTTTCTGGACCTTCTTCGCACGTGATGC
>NZ_BARE01000082.1 GCF_000367345.1 Sphingobium xenophagum NBRC 107872 | reverse complement strand
AGCCCCAGCAGCTTCATATAGCCGTCGACATTTTTCGACACGCCCGACACGCGCAGGAACAGGCTATCGCTCAACGGGATGTTGGCGCTGCCGCGCAGTTCCAGCCGGTCATAGCTGCCATAGGTCGCTTCGATGAAGCCGCCCGCTGTTGCGTCGGGCTTCTTGCTGAACAGCTTGACCGCACCGCCGACGCTGTTCTTGCCAGCCAGCGTTCCCTGCGGGCCGCGCAGCACCTCGACCCGCTCCAGATCGGTGAGGTCCATCACTGCACCATAGGTCGTGCCATAATAAATATCGTCGATATAGATGCCCACGCCCGGCTCCAGCGCAAAGCTGGAATCCAGCTGGCCCACGCCACGGATGAAGGCCGCGACGGAATTGCCCTGAAGGCTGGTCGCGGGAGCCAGAGCCACGTTGGGGGCGAACTGGCCAAGGTCGGTGACGCTGGTCTGGCTGCGCGCGGCAAGGGTTTCGCTGGACACCGCAGTGATCGCGATCGGCGTGTCCTGCAAATTCTGCTGGCGAAACTGGGCAGTGACGATGATGTCGGCGGACTGGTTCGACTGATCGGCCGCCTGTTCCGGCGCGGATGCGTCCTGGGCCAGTGCGGGACCAGCGGCCATCGCGGCCATCATCGCGATGCAAGCGGCATTGCTGCGAAATGCAGACTTCCAGATATGTGACATTATTTTCCTCCCTATTGTCAGTCAGCAAGGCAAAGGGGGAGGATCACCGGACCGCCCATAGGCGATGCCGGTCCAGGCGACGCTTATGCGTCTGCCTTTCCTGCCGTCCTCTGATCCTGCCTGCCCGACTGTTCTGCTCTGACAGTATTTTTGGAGGGAGCGACGGATAAGGCCCACCCCCTCCTCTTCAATAAATAACGATCGTTACGATTTGTCAAGCCGTCACGCGGCTTCACTGTCCACATTCTGGCGCGCATTCGCCAATTGCCGGGCCGATACCCATGCGCCATGAACCTGCGCGCGCATCGGCATGGGCATGGGCACGCGAGCGATCGGCCCGGCCGCAATTGCGCCGGCCTCCACCACCCAAAGTTCGGACTTGAAATCCGCCTCGCCTGCCTGCCGGTCGACGACCATCAGCAGCCAGCCTTCATGGTCATCCTGCGTCGATGGCACATGGACCGGTTCGCTGATCGCCATGCCCGACTCCAGCCCCATCATGTCGATACGACCATTGCCCGGTTCGATCCGCAACAGCGCGTTGAACGCAACCCCTACAGGTCCGCCGGGCAAAGGTGGCCCGCCTTGCGGGTTCATCGACAGATACCAGGCCGCCCGATAAGGCCTTCCCTGATCCGCGTCGCGCAGCCGTGGCATGTCGCCGGGCGGACCAACCAGACGCTCCTCGAACATGTCGCCCTCCTTCGACAGGTCGAAGGTCCAGCGGGTCAACCCGCCCTGTATATCCCGCTGGTCGCGCTGGATGCCACCCGCCTCGCGCATGAAGCCGAAGGCATTGGTATCCGACAGGCAGAGATCGAGATGGACGAAGCCATCCTCCTCATAGGCGTTCACAAGATGGAAGGCAGAGACGCCATTGCGTCCCTTGAACCAGCGCATCTCCTCCACCTTGCCATAACGCGGCATGATGCCGACCCAGCTTTCCAGATCCTGCTGGTGCGCCCAGTGTGCGCCGCCCGCTTTCAAGCGGTCGAGATCGGCCGTGGTGGGGAAGATCGGGAAAATGGCGTAATGTTCGGTGATCGCGAAGTCGTGGATGGTCGAGCAATAGGGCTGATCGAACCATTGTTCACTGATCAGTTTCCCGTCGCGATCAGCGATCGCATAGGAAATTTTGGTCGAACACAGACCATCGGCCTCATAGCCGAAGAAGAACATTTCCCCGGTTTCCGGGTCGACGCGCGGATGGGCCGTGAAGGTCTGGGATTTGAGCGCACCATAATAGTCAAAGCGGCCCAGCGTCTCCAGCGTGTCGGGATCGACCTGATAGCCCAGGCCGTCCTCCTTGGTCATCAGCAACCGGTCGCCGTGCCAGACCGGGGTGGTGTTCGCCACGGTGCGATCGCGACCCGCCACGCTGGCGTCGTCGGTAAAGGGATTGCGATACTGGCCGAACAGGGCGCGCCGCGCATCCTTTTCCAGCCGGTATCGTTCGGTTTCGACATAGCGGATCGCATAATCGACCTTGCCATCATGGATCGCGAATTTCGCGACCATTCCATCGCCCGACAGCACGATGTCATCGTCAAACATCGGCGGATGCGCAGGGTCCGGCACGGCCCGGAAGAAGGCGCCGTCAATTTCCGCGGGGATCGTCCCGATGACGTCCAGATTGCGGGCGGACCATTCGATGCCCACGGGCGTATTCAGTCCGACGAAATGGATGGTCTGGGGATAGTTTGGCATCGCCCTGGGTTCCTTATTCTCTCCTGAAACATATACTAACATTCGTTACTATTATTGCAAGCGCAGAATGTATGCCGGGGCAACCATCATCCTGATGGCTGCATATTGCGACGCAGCGTCTTGAGGACATGATCGGCCCCCTTGTCACCGATCATGATTGCCGTCGCATTGGTGTTACCCGCCGGCAGCGACGGCATCACCGAAGCATCGGCGACCCACAGCCCCTCTACGCCAATGACGCGCAAATCCTGATCGACCACCGCAGCGGGATCGTCCCGACGACCGATCCGCGCGGTCCCGACGGGGTGATAGAGCGGGATGGACGCCATCTTGACATAGTCGCGCAGTTGCTCCGCTCCGGCCAGCGCCGCGCCGGGTCGCAGTTCGCTTTTCACATGGGGCGCGATCGCCGACTGGCGCAAAATATCGCGGGCGATGACGATGCCTTCGACGATCTGTTCTATGTCCAGTTCACTGTCGAGTTGCCGATGCGCGATGACGGGGGGCGCCAACGGATCGGGCGAACGCAGCGTGATCCGCCCGCGATGGCTGGGCCGCATCAGCCCCACGAGCGTCGAGACGGAAGGATTTTTGCGCAGCATCAACCGACCCCGCTCGTCAAAGTCGAAGGCGAAGGCGGCAAAGCTGATCTGGAGATTGGGCACGGGCAAATCCGCCCGGCTTTTGACGAAGGCCTGCGCATGGCCGATCGCCGTGGTCAACGCACCGCGCTTCGCCAGCGCATAGCGCAGAACCTGCCACGCGCCGCGCAACCCCTGTGCGTCGCTGTTCAGCGTCGCGCCATCGACTTCATTGACGACATGGGTACCGACATGATCCTGCAGATTGCGGCCCACGCCCGGCAGGTCGCGCACCAGGTCTATGCCCATCTCCGCCAGATGATCGGCCGGGCCGATGCCCGACAGCATCAGCAGGCGCGGCGTGTTCATTGCCCCGGCCGACAATATGACGCCATGGCGCGCACGCAATGTCTTTTCGACGCCATCCTGACGATAGACGATGCCAACCGCGCGATTATCCTCGATCAGCAGCCGGAGCAGTTGCGCCTCCAGCAGGATCGTCGGCGTCTTGCCGCCACGCCGTTCATGCAGATAGCCGCGCGCCGAAGAACAGCGGGTGCCGTTGCGTTGGGACACCTGGACATAATCGACCCCCTCGGCGCTTTCGCCGTTAAGGTCCGTCGAGCGGGCGATGCCCGCCTGTTGCGCAGCCGCAATCCACTGGTCAGTGATCGGATAGCGCGCGCGCCCTTCCGACACGGCGATCGGTCCGCCGGTCCCGCGCCACGCATCCGCGCCGCGTTCATTATCCTCCATCCGCCGGAAATAGGGCAGCACGGACGCATAGTCCCAGCCATCGGCACCCAACGCCGCCCACCTGTCATAATCCCAGCGGTGACCGCGAATGAACATCATGCCGTTAAGAGCGCTTCCCCCGCCCAGCAGTTTCCCGGCCGGCCAGATGTCTGCCCGTCCGCCCAGCGACGGATCCGGTTCGACCTGATAACACCAGTCATAGTCCGGATTCTGGACAATCGAACTGGTCAGGGCAGGGACGCGCGAACGCATATGCCGATCGGTCTTGCCCGCTTCTATAAGGGTGACGGCCAGCCCGGCTTCCGCCAGCCGCCCGGTCATCGCAGCCCCGGCAGATCCGCCGCCCACCACGATGATATCGCTCTGTTCCATGTATGATCCTAAAAATTGGACATGACGGCGATGCTGGGTGCATCGAGCGGCTTGCCCGCCGCCTTGAGTTTGATTTCCCGGTCACGCAGCGCGCCCTGCTCGGCGATCAGCCAGGCATGGATCGCATCCACGTCCTGCGTCGACAGAATATCGTCCCAGCGCGGCATTCCGCCCGGCAGCAGCAGACCATCGCGCACGATCGCGCCGAATACATCATGGGTCGCAGGCTGCATCCGGCGCAGGTCCGGCGCGGTCGAGCGCAACTGGTTGCTGTGACAGATGGCGCAATTCTGGAAGAAGAGGCCCTGCCCCCGCGCGATCATGGCCGCAGTAACGCCAGGCTTCTGCGCCGGGGGCGCAACTGCGACCTCCAGCGGCGGCAGCGGATCGGGCTTCCTCACCGGCCCGCCGTCCAGTTTGAACACCAGCAGGCGGTTGGCATTGCCAAAGCGATAGGCCGCGGCATAGTCGGGCACATAGCCCCAGCCGCCACCGCCAAAGCCGGTTGCGACAGCGACATATTGCACGCCCTTGACCCGGTAGGTCATCGGCGCGGCCATGATCGAACTGCCGGTATCGATTTCCTTGAGCAGCCTGCCAGTATCAGCATCCCTGACCATCATCTTGCCGCCGATCGTCCCGTGAAAGACCAGTCCCGACGCGGTGGCGAGCGTCCCCATCCGGTCCTGCCATCCCTGCGTCGGAACAGTCCATTTTGCCTTGCCGGTCAACGGGTCGATGGCGCGCAGTTCGGAACTATAGGGCTTGTCCTTCACCCATTGCATTTCCGGCAGCTTTTCGACCTGATCGCGAACCGCCGACGGCAGCGTTGGCAGCACCTGCTGCAACATCGGCGTGAAGATCAGCGTGGTCTGGACATTGAGCGCCCTGGCGCGGCGGGCCTGTTCAGGCGTGCCGGGTGGCGGCCCGAACATGAGATTGCCCATGTCCAGCACATGCGCGAAATAGAGTTTGCGCGTCGGATCATAGGCTGCGGGGTACCAGTTGCGCGCGCCAGCCGAGGCTGGATAGACGATGCGCGGACCGTTCCAAAAGTCGACATTGCCGGGCGTCATCTCCGCAACGCCATCCTTGTCGAAGCCTCTGGTCCAGTTGGTGCGTACCAGAGCATTGATCCGCAGCGGCTTGCCGGTTTCCCGGTCGATCACGAACAAATAGCCATTTTTGGGCGAATGGAGGATGGCGGGGCGGACCTTTCCGTCTACCTCGACATCGGCCAGTACCATCGGCTGGGTCGCGGTAAAGTCCCAGCTGTCGCCCGGCGTTTCCTGATAATGCCATTTGACCGCCCCCGTCTTGCGATCCAGCGCGACGATGGACGAGAGGTAGAGATTTGTGCCACCCTTGGGCGAGCGGGTCTTTATCGAATAGGGTCCGCCATTGCCGACACCGATATAGACAGTGTCGAAGGCGGGATCGTAGTTGATCGCGTCCCATACGGTGCCGCCGCCGCCAATGTCCCAACGGCTGTCCTTGTCCCAGGTCTTGAGCGCGGCATCGAGTGCGGGATTTTCCTGCGGACCGGCTTTGGGATCGTGGGGCACGGTGAAGAAGCGCCATGCCTGTTTGCCATCAGCGACGCGATAGGCGGTAACATAGCCGCGCGTGTCATATTCCGCGCCTGCATTGCCAATGATGACAAGGTCACCTGCAACCTCTGGCGCGCCTGTGCTGGTATAGCCGCGCGTGTGATCTATGATCGTATCGACCTTCCAGACGATCGCGCCGGTCTTGGCATCGAGCGCGTAGAGCTTTCCGTCGAGGGCGCCGACCATCACCTTGCCATCGGCGATGGCAACGCCGCGATTGGCCTGATCACAGCAGGCCGAACGGTTGGCCTGCATGTCGACCTCCGGCTCGAAGGTCCAGAGCGACGCTCCCGTTGCAGCATCCAGCGCATAGACCCGGCCGAGATTGCCGCTGGTGTACATGATGCCGTCGACCACGACCGGCGTGGCTTCCTGCACCCGGTTGGTGCCAAGGTCGTGCGACCAGGCCAGGCCCAGCCGCGCGACATTGCTAGCATCGATATCGGTAAGGCGGGAAAAATGGCTGCCGTCGACATCGCCGCCGGTAAAGGGCCAGTCGTCACCCGCACCGCCCTGGCTGCCGCCGCTCGCGCATCCCGCCAGCATCAGCAGGGCAAATAGCGCGCCTCTCACAGCGGCCAGCTTGCCTTGTGCGCCAGCATGACCTCGCGCAGCGATTTGGGTTTGCGACCCGTGATCCGTTCGACGCAATCGGTCGCCTTGGCAAAATAGCCTTCGCGGATCGACTGGCCAAAGGTGACCATGTCATCGCTCGACCAAGGGATTGGTCCATCAGGCATGATGTCCGACGCATGACGGGGAATGCCCAGAGAATCGAAATAGGCGAACATGCCATCGTCATCGACCGGTTCGACGATGATCGGCTTGCCGGCCATGTCGCTGGCCATTGCCATGGCCTGCGGAATGGTAATGAGATCCGGGCCGGTCAGCGTGTAGGCCTTATTCTCATGGCCCGGCTGAGTCAGCACGCCAACGGCGGTGGCGACACAATCGTCGCGGCTGACAAAGGCGACCGCACCGTCGGCGCAATTGTCCGGCTTTGTCCCGGCCACCAACGCGGGAATGACCATCGCCGCGGCAACCGCCTCGGCATATTGGCTGTCGCGCAAATGGGTCCAGGCAGCGCCGGACGCCTCGATAATCTCTTCGGTCGCGCGGTGATCATATTTGACGATGGCGGGATTGCCCGGTTCGTCTGCGGCGATGATCGAGGTGTAGACGATATGGCGCACGCCCTGCGTGACCGCTGCCTCCACCGCGTTACGATGCTGGCCGACCCGCGTGCCGACGCGAGCGGTGCTGATCAAAAGCATCCGTTCGCCCCCAGCCATGGCGGCGGGAAGGGTCGCGGGATCATCGAAATCGGCGAAGCGGACGTCAGCGCCCCTGGCGGCAAAGTCGGCTAACTTAGCAGGAGTGCGCGATAGCAGGATGACGTCTTGGGGAGCGACCTTGTCCAGCAAAAGCGCCGCGGCGGCGCGGCCGAATGCGCCGGAAGCCCCTGAAATAATGATCTTTCCCATGCAGCCCCTCATCTGTCTTTCTTATCGACGGTTGCGCATAATAGTAACGAATGTTATTGTTGCGTCAAGAGAGTGAAAACAGGAGAGTGACCATCATGCCAAGCCTGCCCATCGAAGACCGGATCGCCCTGCAGGATCTGATCGCCGCTTATAGCTGGGCGCTGGATACCGGCGATGTCGATGCGCTGGTCGCCTGCTTCACGCCCGATGCGCGGATGGTGGAGGAAGTGTTTGACGATCCCGACATCTGGGAAGGGCATGACGGGATTCGGGGGATTGCCGAACATTATCGCAATGCGCCAGGCTTCCCCGGTCGCCAGCATCATGTGAGCCAAATTCAATATATGCCGCAGGCGGATGGCAGTTGCATGATGCGGTCCTTCGCTTTCGTGACGGAATGTGAAGGCGAACCGCCCTATCTGCTGCGCTTTGCAGGCTGGTATGACGATCATGCGGTCAAGGGCGATGATGGCGAGTGGCGTTTCCATCGTCGTACCGTGCGCCTGTGGGATGGCGCGGTGCTGAGCAAATTTCCTGGCCGGGGCGAGTGGGTGCCGCGCAAGCGCCCCGACTCGCTCATCATCAAGCGCTAGGGGTTTAGCGGGACCGGATCAGCACCCAGCTGAGCGCCGGTTCCGCCATCCCCGTAGCCGGGACGACGGCGCATTTCTCCACACCGCCCAGCGCCAGTTCGGCGAAGGCTTCGGGCCAGCGAGCGCCTGCAAGCCGCGCCAGCGTGCCGATGGTCGCGCCATCGGGCGCGCAGATCGGCACCATGACGCCGACGGGGCGATGCAGGACCAGCGCAATGCGGCGATAGCCTGCCTCCGCCGCGATTTCGCCGATCAGCAGTTCATCGCTACGCCGGGTGACGCCGAAGAGCGATGCCGGCTCGCTGGCCAGCAGGCCGCGCAATTGGCGGACGCGGTCCCCTTCCAGCGCCAGCGATGCGCCGCCCAGCGCCGCCGCCCGCACGGCGAAACGATGCCCCGCGCCAAGGCCTGAATCATGCAGCAGCAGCGGCCCGCCAGTTCGCGCAGCCATAGCGCCGCCAGAACCGGCGAGGGCGGACGCAACCGCCGCGCTGGCCAGAAAGTCGCGTCTTGTCACAATCGTCATTGTCCCCCCTCCCCGGCGCGTGCCAAATGCCTGGCGATCAGGTTCATGTCGGCGTCGCTCACTTCACCACGCGGAATGGCGGGCATGTTGCCAATGCCCATGCGCGCGGCCTGCACGACATAATCGACGGTCAGGTCGGTGCGCTTTTCCAGCAGTGGTTGATCCGTCCGGCGAGCAAGCAGGCCTGTTCCCATGCCGCCTGGGCCGTGACACATTGCGCATTTTTCCAGATAAAGCCGCTCGCCCGGTCCTGCCTTGGGCCGGGAGGAGACGGTTTCCGGCGCGGGCAGCGGTGGTGGCCCCTTGGACGCTTCCGCCGGTGGCGACGCGCTTTCATTCGCGCGACCGCACGCCGCCCCGGCCAGCACCAGGGCGGATGCCGCCAAAGTCATCCATCCGCGCCGCATCATGCCCGCCCTCCTGCTTTCCGCGTGGGCCAGATGCCACTCTTGCCCGGCGCGATCACGCCGTTGGGATCAAGCGCGTCCTTGACCTTGCGGTTGATCTGCCACAGCGACCCCTTGTTGAAATCATAGGTGGCAGCGACCGCATCCATATAGTCGAGATGGGTGCGATATTCGCCATAGCCCTGCGCCTTGGCGTCAGCGATCAACTGTTTGAGGAAGGGATCGACCCTGCCCATCAAGGCAGGATCATCCTTGTTGATCAGCACCGCATTGACGTTGATGAGATGGCGTTCGCCAAAGGCGAAGCTGGCCTGATAATCCATGCCATATTCCTTGTAGCGGGCATAGGTGCGCTGGAACTGCGCCATCGCCGCTGCGCCCGATTGCGGCAGGATGGGCGAGAAGCCGACATGGCCGCCGCGTCCGCCATGCCAATTGGCATTTTGCATCGGCATGGTCAGCGGCGTGCCGGTCCAACCGCTCGCCTCCATCGGCTCACCCGTCTTCCAGCTTGTCGGGCGCATCGCCATGGGCTTGAGCGCGGACATCGCCTGTTCCAGCACCGCATAGGCCGCCTTGTTCACCGACTCGCGACCATAAAGGCGCAGGCTCACGCCCCACCAGCCGACATTGAATTTCTTGCGAATAGCGGCAATCACCTCATCGCTCAGAGCGCCGGGCTTGTCGGTCCACTGATCGCGCGTCGTCAACACCGCGGCTGCGCGCAGCCAGTTGCCGATGGTGGGCGACTGCTGCAACAGCCCTTCGCGTCGCAACGGCGCAATTGCGTCGATAAGCGGCCCCAAATCCTCTGGCCGGTCAAATTCCAGATCCATGCCCATCAGCGATTCCGGCGCAGGCATCAGCCACAGGCCCATTTTGGTCACGATGCCGAAATTGGACTGGACGAACATCTGGTCCCAGCTTGGACCAAAGCCGAAGCGATACAGCTGCCAAGTGGGTGCGCCGTCCAGTGCGCCCATGCCCGTGCGCACGACCAGCCCGTCGGCCATCACCGCTTCGATGCCGCAGATGCGCGCGGCATGTTCGCCATAGGGGGTATAGCCCACCCCCCGGTCAAGCGCATTGCCGACCACCGATCCCCAGCTGTTGCCGGGCACCGACAGCCAATGTTTCATGCCCTTCGACTTCAGGAAATCATAAAGATCGTAGAAGCCTACCCCTGGTTCCAGCAATACCGTGCCGTTCGCCTCGTCATAGTCGATTTTCTTCATGCGGCTCATGTCGAGGACGATAGAACCCGCCAGTAGCGGGGCGGAGCCGCCATAGCCCAGATTCTTCCCCCGGCTGATCGGCCAGAGCGACAGGCCACGTTCCGACGCGACGCGGACAATCGCCTGCACCTGTTCCACCGTGGTGGGCGCGACCGCACCGGCGGGATGATGCAGGGCATCGTCGATCGCGAACTTGTCCTGATAGGCAAGCTGGTCCGCTTCATCGAAGAACACATTATCCTTGCCAACGATCGCAGCGAAGGCGGCGATGACGGAGGGCGAAAGGGGTTGGGCCATATTGTTGTGCCTT
>NZ_BARE01000083.1 GCF_000367345.1 Sphingobium xenophagum NBRC 107872 | reverse complement strand
TACTTCCACGCCTGCAACCGGGGCAAACAAAGCGTTCTCGCCGATTTCAACAAGCCGGATGACCTTGCCTTCGTAAAGCGCCTGATCGCCGATGCCGACATCGTGATCGAGAATTTCAAGGTAGGCGGGCTGGTCCGCTCCGGGCTTGATTACCAGACGCTGGCAAAGGACCATCCCGCTCTGGTCTATTGCTCCATCACCGGGTTCGGGCAGACCGGCCCTTATGCCGCCCGCGCCGGATATGACGTCATCGTGCAGGGCATGAGCGGCATGATGGACCTGACCGGCGACGCAGATGGTCCGCCGCAGAAGATCGGCGTCGCGCTGGCGGATATCATTTCAGGGCTCTACGCGGTGATCGGGATACAGTCGGCGCTGGCGCTGCGTGAGCGCACTGGCAAGGGCCAGCATATCGATATCGCCCTGCTCGATTCGATGGTGGGCGTGCTTGCCAATCAGGCGCAGAACCTTTTCGTCAGTGGGGTCGCGCCCCGACGCATGGGCAATGCCCATCCCAATCTGGCACCCTACCAGCCTTTCCCTGTTGCCGACGGCCACTTCATTCTGGCGGTCGGCAATGACGGCCAGTTTGCCCGCCTGTGCGAGATTGTCGACCGCGCCGAACTGGCATCCGATCCTGATTTTGCCACAAACCCGGCGCGTGTCGCCAATCGCGACAGGCTGATAGCTGAACTGGAAACAGCGTTTTCGGGCTGGACGAAGCAGGAGATTCTCGCGGCTTGTGAAGTAGCTGGCATTCCCGCTGGCCCGATCAATGCGCTCGACGATGTTTTCGATGATCCGCAGGTGCTGGCCAGGGGCCTGCGGATCGACCTTCCGGGCGGAACGAGCGGCGTCCGCACGCCCATTCGCTTCAGTGACGCGGCGCTGCAATTGAATGTCCCTGCGCCGGCGCTGGGACAACATGACGAAACGGTCCGATGCAAGACCAAAACCCGCCCTATTTCCCCCTATGGAGCATAGCATGAACGCCTCTCTCGCCATGAAGGACCAGCGCAGCCTGTTTCACGCGGTCACCTCGATCGCCGACAATGCGAGCGCTGGCCCGTTCGTCCTCACCAAGGGCAAGGGCTGCATCGTCACCGACGAGCATGGCCGCGACTATATCGACATGGGCGCTGGCCTGTGGTGCGTGAATATTGGCTATGGCCGCAGCGAAGTGGCCGACGCGATTGCCGATGCGACCCGCAGCCTGAACTTCCAGCATCTGTTCGGTGGCGCGGCATCAGTGCCAGCCATCGAACTGGCCGACAGGTTGCTGACCCTGTTCCGTACGCGCGCCAACGCGCCGGAAATGGCGCGCGTGTTTTTTGGTTCGTCGGGATCGGACGCCAATGACACCGCTTACAAGCTGGTCCTCTATTACCATAATCTTATCGGCAAGCCGCTGAAGAAGAAGGTCATTTCACGTCAAGGCGCGTATCATGGCCTGACCTATGCCGCCGGCAGCCTGACCGGCATCGACGCATATCACAAGGCGTTCGACATGCCTGCGCCTGGCGTGCTCCATGTGGAGGCACCGCATTATTATCGCGGCGAGCGCCCAGGCGAGAGCGAGGCGGATTTTTCCGCTCGTCTGGTCGCAGACTTGCGCGCGACGATCGAACGCGAAGGGCCAGACACGATCGCAGCATTCTGGGCGGAGCCGGTGATGGGCACGGGCGGCGTGATCCCTCCGCCGACCGGCTATTTCGAGGGTGTTCAGAAGCTGCTGGCCGAGCATGAGATACTGTTCGTGGCTGACGAAGTGATCACTGGCTTCGGGCGGACCGGCAGCTGGTTCGGGACTGGGCACTATGGCCTCAAGCCCGATATCGTCAATCTCGCCAAGGGGATCACCAGCGCCTACCTGCCACTGTCCGCGACGATCATCAGCAACCGGATTTGGGACGTACTGGAACACACATCCGCTACGGCTGGTGCGTTCATGCACGGCTTCACTTACTCTGGCCATCCGGTCTGCTGCGCCGCTGCGCTGGCCGTGCTCGACATCATGGAGAGCGAGGACGTGGTCGGCCCGGTCGTGGCAAAAGGCGAGCGACTGCTGGCGGGGCTGAGGAGCCGGTTGAAGGACCATCCTTTCGTCGGCGACATCCGCGGTGTAGGCTTGATGGCTGGCGTCGAATATATGGCCGATCCAGCTGCGAAAAGGGACTTTGCGGGCATGGCCGGCCACAAGATCGTGGCGGGCCATGCGCGGACCGAGGGTATCCTGACCAGGGCATTGCCTTGGATGCCGGTGACGGCATTCTCGCCGCCCCTGATCATCAGCGATGCCGAATTGGACGAGGCATTGGACCGCTATGTCGCCGCGGCGGAGCGGGCCATTCCGGCCTTGGAAGCAATGGCTTCGGCCTAACCGCAAGGGTGCGGCATCGTTTGAAGGAGAGCATGCAATGACATTTGGATTTCGCTTGGAGTTGGCGGTCCTGCTCGGCCTGCTGGTCGCACCTGCCACGGTCCACGCGCAGCAGGAATTGCCTGTTCCATTGCAGGCAGGCGCGAAATCGGATGTGCCAGTGGCGACGCAGATCATGCGTTGGCGCATGAACGATGGCGACGTGAACAGTTTTGCCTTTCGCAATATGGATCAACTGTTCACCACGCGGACGGTGGCCCACTCGGGCGCGTCATGGATGTTCCCGAAGGTCGAGCGGCCAATGGACTTCACATATTCGTTCGGCGGTACGACATATTCGGCCGAGCAAGCGCTGGAGCGGACTTACACCAACGCACTGCTGGTCCTGAAGGACGGACGGATCGTCACGGAAATATATCGCAACGGTTCGAACGAGCACACCCGTTTCATGGGCTGGTCGATGACAAAGTCGATCACGTCGATACTGGTCGGCGCGGCGCTGGAGGACGGTTTGATCTCGTCGATTGATGACGACATCACCCGATACCTGCCTGAATTGAAGGGGGGCGGTTATGAAGGCGTCACCATTCGCCAGATTCTCCAGATGCGCTCTGGGGTGGATTATGACGAGAGCTATGACTTCGCCAAGCCAGGTATCGCGGCGAGCAACCACATCAACGCGCTGGTGAAAAATGTGGTACGTTTTGCCGATGTTGCACGCACCATCAGGCGCAGATCGAAGCCGGGGGAAGTCTTCGCCTACAAAACCATCGATACCGCTGTGCTGGGCTGGCTGATCGAACGGGTAAGCCGGGGGTCGGTGGCCGCTTACACAGCCCGAAAGCTATGGGAGCCGCTGGGAGCGGAGGCGGACGGCTTCTATATCATGGACGGTCAGCCGGGCACGGGCCGCGAGTTCAGTGGTGCAGGCTTCAACGCCACCTTGCGTGATTGGGGGCGTTTTGGGCAGATGATGCTCGATGGCGGCAGGGCCAATGGCAAGCACGTCGTCAGCGAGCAGTGGGTCAAAGCGGGGCAGACGCCGGCTGGCGAGCGAGAAGGGCCTGAAGGCGGCTATGGCTATCAGTGGTGGACCATGGCCAAATCGCCCGCTTACTCGGCGATTGGTTTGCAAGGCCAATACGTCTATATTGATCCTGCCAGCCGCACGGTTGTGGTCAAGCTTAGCTATTTTCCACCGACCGGTGGCCAAGCAACGCAGGAAACGCTGGCTTTCCTTGCGGCAGCGTCCGCGTGGCAACCTGCAAAATGACGCTGCGCTGAAAGCGGCCGCTGTTTGATGGCGGGGAGTGCCCCCCTCAATCTCTCATGCTGGCCTTCCGTCGCAATGCCGCCCTTTCGCTATGCCTTGGTAGCGAACACTGCATATCGCTCTCGCCAAGCCGCCACCTCGTCTTTCAAATGTGCAGGCGCTGCGGCTCCTGACATGACGAGGGTGGCGACATCATTTTCGGGGTGCATCAGCATCTTCTTGGCGCCGTCAGTAAACCAGACAGGCACCAACCGATCGCAAATCCTATCCAGAATGGATCGGGCCATGCCATTTTCTATGGCATCGCTGCTAGGCAGCAGGCGAACCAATATGGACACGCCTTCGAAACAATTGCGAGGTTGACGGACGAAATCGAGCGACACCAAGATGCCGGACCGGTCGGGACGGGCTTCGTCCGGCATGTCGGCGATCCTGCGCCAAGCACAAAACCAGGTCCGGCAAATATGCGGGCGCACGGCATGAATACTGCACCCTTGAGCGGTGAGCTGAGGACAGCTTGTGCCAGCCGGCTTCTGGAAATCGGGCGTATCGACAGTCAAAACGGTGCAGCAGATCGTGCAATCGCCACAATCCCGGTTTGAGAGGACGGGGCCGAGGAGAGTAGTTTCCAGATCTTTCTCTATGTCCATGGGCGCTGGGTGCCGCGGCTCTGCCTGGAATGCAAGCGGGATCAGGCACGCAAGGTCCGGGGAAAAGCGCAACAGCTAATGGCAGCAGAGTGTGCCAACGCACAAGTCTTGTGCCAAAACCATCCCAACCGCCAATTCAACCTTTCAACCGGGCGAGGAGCCCGCCTGAACGGTCACGGATTATGGCAGGCAATTGGCGTGCGGTGCCGCGCTTCAGTCCAAGAAAATGTGTAAGTAGAGAAAGCCGATATGCCTGCAACTGATTGAACGTGCAGGCATATCGGTCAGTGCTGATTTCGATCCGAGCGATGTGCGGGCGGTCGAGATATGCTATGGTTCCGACGGGCGGTGACACTGACCTTGCAAATCGTCATGTGAAAGCCATCGGTGCCCATCATCAATGCAGACTGGCGTAAGTCTCTGTCTGGAAGGCAGCCGTGCTGGCTGGAGCTTTCATGGGGCGACGGCTGCCAGGTGCCTTTGAACGACTATCCGGGCCGTTTTCCAGTTTGAACTGACTTGCCTGAGCGGCGAGGCTCTGGACCTCAGCAGCAAGGTTTCCTGCCGCGGCCGACGTTTCCTCGACCATTGCCGCATTCTGCTGGGTCGATTGATCCATCGTGCCAATCGCGGCCGAAATCTGGTTTATCGCCGTCGACTGCGCCTGATTGTCGTTGGCCATCGTTGCCAACAGTTCGTGGACTTGCGACACATCGCCGGAAATGTTGGACAGAGCGCCATCGACTTTCGTGACAGACCCGACAGCCGAAGCAATTTCGACCTGAGTGACCGTCAATTGATCGCGGGCTCGTTTTGCTTCCTCTTCCGCGCGCATTGCGAGCGCCGAAACAAGATCAGCCACGACCGCAAAGCCGCGGCCAGCGTCGCCTGCGCGTCCTGCCTCGACCGCAGCGTTCATCGCCAGCACGCGTGTCTGGAAGGCAATCTTGTCCAGACCTTCAATGACGGAATCGATGCCCTGGGCACTATCGGATACGCGGCCCATCGCTTGAACGGCGTCTTCTGCCGTTGCACGCCCGTCATGCACCGTTGCAATCGCCTGATCGGCGCGCTGGACGGTGAGCGACGCTGCCTTTGCCAAAGCGCGCAAGCGATCAGCCATCTCGGTAACGGACGCCATCGTTTCTTCCAGCGAAGCAGCATTGCCTTCGGTGCGGCGAGCCAGATCGTGCGACGCCTGGGCAATCTGGCTTGATCCGGTACTGATGGAGGACGCACTTTCGGATACCGCCGCGATCAATTCGCGCATGCTGCCAATCGCGTCATTGAAATTGGTTTTCAACGCTGCATATTCCGGCGCAAATTCAGCCGTGATCAACGCGGTCAGGTCACCTTCGCGCAACAAGGACAGATGCGAGCTGAGAACCGAAACCAGTTGCTCTTGAGCCGCGGCCAGTTTCAGGTTAAGGGTAGCAGTTTCCTTGAACGTGAACATGGCTTTGGTCATGCGGCCCACGCAGTCTTGATATTGGGTATAGTCGATAGGCGTATCGAGGTCACCGGCGGCCAGACCTTCCATCCGAACGACCGTCGACACATATGGCACGCACACGGCCTCGCGGATCAAAGACCCGCAAACCGCCGCAATCCCCGCAACCACCAGTCCTAATGACAGACCCAGAATAGGATGACCGAAAAGCGCTGCGCCCGCCGTAAGCAGTGTCGCCAATGCCGCAAAGCCGCACATGCATACCAGGACGATCAACATCTTCTGGCGGATGAGGGCAACTTCCTTGAACCACGACATGGCATACTCCTAATATTCGACTTCGAACGAGCCGCAGGTCGGTCGTCGGCTGGCAATCGCACTCCGCCGCCGCCATCTGTTGCCCCGTGTTAAGGCCACGAATATCTCTCTTATAGGAGGCTGACGCGCGATCCGGTTATCGGTGCGTCAAAAATTAACAATGTGCACCAAATCGGATCGACCTGATCGTCAGAACATGATTCCAGAAGCACTGCTAGTCGGCCAGTGTTGTGCACATCTTTGGGGATAGGCCGATTTGCTCAGCATCCACCTTGCCGATGCCGCCATTCTCGCCATCGTCTGATTGCGCGATCTGTCGACAAACCTCTGTCGGGGTTTGCCGGGCGAGAAGAGCCTAACGCATCTTTGGATGCGCTTTGACGCCGCTGCGCAACTTGGTGTGCGCTAAAACACCCTCTCTGCCCAGTTCGAGGCCGACTCCCGACTCCTTGTCTCCGCCAAAGGGCAGGGCCAAGTCGAGAATATTATGGGTGTTGATCCAGACAGTACCAGCTTGCAACGCATCGAAATAGCGATCCGCGCAATCGATATCCTTGGTCCAGACGCTGGCCCCAGTCCAAACCGCGTTTGGTTGGCAAGGGTAATCGCCTCCTCGTCGCTCGCAAATGAAAAGGCGCACAAAACCGGGCCGAAAATCTCTTCCTGGGCAGTAGGATGACCGGGGTCTAGGCCAGCGATGACGGCCGGCGTGAAGTAGCTTCCCGGTCCATCAACTGCTTCACCGCCGCTCACGTCGGCACCGGCAGCGCGAGCGGCTTCGACATGCCGTGCCACCCGATCCCGGTGCATTCTGCTCGAAAGGGGAGCTAATTGTGAAGCCGGATCGAGGCCGGGGCCCAATTGCAGGCTAGCGGCGATCTCCCGCACGCCGGACAGTACAGCGTCATAATGCTTCTCGTGCACCAGCATCCGCGACCCGGCACAGCAATTTTGGCCGGAATTGCCGTAAATTGCCCACGCCGCGCCGGGAATAGCCTGATCGAGGTCGGCAGTTTCGGTGATGATGAGCGGTGATTTGCCGCCCAGTTCCAGATTATACTTCTTGAAGCTCCTCGCGGCGCTGATTGCGATGCCGCGTCCGACCTCCGTTGATCCGGTGAAGTTGATCTTGTCCACGCCGGGATGCTCGACCAGCAGCCGTCCTGCTGATGCGCCCCGACCTGTGATCACGTTGATGACACCATCCGGAATGCCGACTTCCGCGCACAGCTCGGCGAGGCGCAGCGCGGTGAGGGAGGTCTGTTCCGCTGGTTTCAGGACGATAGTGCAGCCGGTGGCGAGCACTGGCGCCAGTTTCCAGACTGCCATGCACAGTGGCACGTTCCACGGTGTGATCGCGGCAACAACACCAACCGGATAGCGCTTTGTAAAACCGCTAAAGCGCAGGTCGGGCAAATAGGGGACGGACAAGTTCATCGTCTCGCCATTCAGTCTGCTAGCCCAACCAGCGACATAGCGCAGCGAATGCACCGGCAGTTCCGCGTCGAACAGGCGGGTATTGGCGATCAGCTTGCCGCTGTTGAGCGTCTCGATCTCGGCAAGCGATTCCACTTCCGCTTCGATGGCTGCGGCGAGCGCCAGCATGAGCGCCTCGCGACGGTAAGGTTGCATGTCGACCCAAGCGCGGTCGGTCAGCGCGCGGCGTGCGGCGCCTACTGCGGCATCGACATCTTGCGCGCTGGCGTCAGCAATACGAGCGATTTCCTCACCGCTGGACGGATCGACGACGCTGATCGTCGATCCGTCGGACGCAGGGCGCCATTGTCCATCGATGAACAGCCCCTTTTCCGAATGGATGAACGATCGTGCCTTCTCGCTGATTTGTGACAGATCGTTTGCGGTCGTCATGTCCGTGTCTCCTGGAAAGGAAGATGCCGTTCAGACGTCCGTGCGGGACAGGCCGATGCGGCTGTAAATTGCGGGGTGCCTGCGCTTCATCCATTCTGCCTGGACCACGCCCGCCGCAAAAATGATGGGCAGCGCAACGGGTAGGGCGTTGATAAGGCGGGAATCCGTGCCGGTTAGCAAAGGGTAATTCAGGATGGAAAGGCAGCACCCCGCTGCCAGCATCACGCCGCCAAGCAGCGGCATGGCGGTAGGGACACTCGAGCGCGTATTGTGCTGGAGGAAGAAGGCGGGCACGGCAAAGCTGGTGAGACAAAGCAAGAGCATCAATCCGACAGATCCGAAACCCGTCAAAGCGGTAGTCAGTGACAGAAGCGGATCGAGCCCCGCCGTGGCAAACCCGCCCACCGTCAGCACGAGTATAACGACCACCGGCACTCCAGCGACAAAAGGCGCGCCGTTGCTGCGCCTGGTCCGGGACAATGCGCCAGGCAGGATGCGGTCGCGACCCAGTGCGTAGACGTAGCGCACACCGTTATTGAAAAGCCCAAGGATTGCCGCAAAGGCGCTCGTCACTACCAGCGAAGAAATCAGGATTTGGCCCCACTCGCCAAGGTAGCGATGGGCAAGGCCGAACACGAAATGTCCAGGATCGATCGCTGCATTGCGTGCAACATCGGCTCCCTCGGCAATCGTGAAGGCATAGGCGGTGAAAATATAGAAGGTGCTGACGATGGCGATGGCGGCATAGGTAGCGCGGGGCACCGTTCTTGCCGGATCGCGAACATTTTCAAGGACCAATGGGATTCGGCACGCCCGACGATGCCGAAGGTTGGGAGCGTGTGCAGAGGGGCGCGCGCGCCGGTGGCGATCAATGGATCATGCTGAATCGCGGGACCGATGCACCCGAAGGTCAGGCTGAGGCGGGGCATGAAGCAGGCGACGTTAGCGCCGAAACGGGCATGCGTGCCGCCTATCAGATGTGGAAGAGGATGATGACCGCGTGATCACCATGACCGACGACCGCCAGGACGCCACGACGATGGCGCCGACCTTTGAGGAAGCCATCGCTTTCATCTGGGCAGAGGCCGACCTTCTCGACCGGCTCGACTACAAGAAGTGGCTGCCGCTCTGGACCGAAGGGGGGCGCTACATCATTCCGACCGAGCGGGATGCCAAGGATTTCGATGACTGCCTCAACATCCTGAATGACGATGCGGAAATGCGTGCAGCGCGCGTTAAACGGCTGCTGTCAGGATTTTCCATGTCGTCCGCTCCACCGGCACGGACAGTGCGGACCGTGTCACGGTTCGTGCCTCTGGCGACGGAGGACGGGGCCATCGTTATCCGGGCGGCACAAATTCTGGCCGAATATAAATATGAGCGGATGCGCGTGCTGGCGGCCGATGTCGAATATCGCATCGTCCGCCAGGCTGACGGCTTGAAGATGGATCGCAAGGTCGTAACACTCGTCAACTGTGACGATTTCCAGCACGGCATCGGCTATCTGTTGTGAACATTTCCGCATTGGACGACCACCAAAAAGCAGCGGCCCGTTTCGTAGAGGCGCGCCGCGCAGCCCAGGGCTTTTCTGATTTCCCCGGCCCCATACCGACGGACCTGGATGCGGCCTACCGCATCCAGCAAGCGGCAATCGCCTCATGGGGGGATCGGATAGCGGGATGGAAAGTCGGACGCATTCAGCCCCACCTCGCCGAGCAACTGGGCACCGAGCGCTTCATGGGCCCCATCTT
>NZ_BARE01000084.1 GCF_000367345.1 Sphingobium xenophagum NBRC 107872 | reverse complement strand
TATTTGGTCGCCCTGACGAGTGACCGCGATCACGTCCGCCAAGTGAGATTTACACTCCCATCTTGAGGTCGAGCTTAATCGTGTCGCCGGGCATACCGGTCAAAACGGCGATCTTCTCACGGGCGAAAGCCAGCACATCCGCAACAGTGTTAAGCGACGGGCCTGCCTCGGCCGGGATAGCCTCTTCGGGCTCCGGAGCGGCTTCATCGGCCATCTTCCGCACATCCTTGGACACGGTGCCTTCCAGTTCATCGATACTGAAATTCGCGATACGCGGGTACTCTTCCGCGATCCCGTGGCCGACCTGGCTGATTACCGCATTGTCTCCCTTATCGAGCATCACCCACATGCCGTAGTTATTGCGGACGGTGTGGCCGTTCTCGATCCGCGCAGCATAGGACGCATCGAACCGCTTCTTCACCTCGTCGGCGGGAAAGAGATACACGTCTACGTTCTGGGGGTTCAGCCGATCATCAACGGCAGCGACCAGAACAAGGTCCACGTCATCAAGAGTCTTCCAACGCTTTCCATCATCAAGCGGCGGGAAAGCTACCCAGCGGTCGCGGGTGGTGCGGATGCTGGCAGTCTGCGTCTTGCCATCCTTGGTCAGCTCATAGGTGTTGGAGAGACCACGGCCAGGCTGCTTCTTGAGAGCATATCCCTGCTGACGTGCGCCTTCGAGGGCGGCGCCAACCATTAGGTGCCAAGCGGCACTTTCCCCCATTTCTTTCAAGCGCGTCATAACAATTCCCCTCATTGCCGATTGTCCCGAGCACTGATTCGCCGCGTGACAAGGCTTATTAGGAATTGTTGCCGCACTTATGCAAGAACAATCGTATAAGTCCCGAATTATCCCGGCTCTGAACTGGCCTGAAAGCGAATTAGTACGAATTGGTATGAGGGTTAAGCCCGATTACCCCTGTCGGCGCGACAGCCGAGATATTGTGGCCTGATCGACCCCGAGCAGCGCCGCGACGGCGCGCTGCGTGTCGCCCTTGGCAAGCCGCTGTAACGCCTCGGCCTGCTGGTGAGGGGTGAGGGCCGCTCGCCGGCCGAACTTCACCCCACGGGCCTTCGCCTGGTCGCGGCCGGCTGCGGTGCGCTCCACGATCCGCTGGCGCTCCCAGCTCGCTGCGATCCCCAGCACGGCGATGACGACCTCGGCAAACTGCGAGGTCGTATCCACCATAGGCTCTGCGATCGAGCGGAAGCCGGCCCCTGCCTCCTTCACCGCATGAAGGATGTTTAACAGGTCGCGGGTGTTGCGAGCCAAGCGATCCGTGGCCGTCACCATCAGCACGTCGCCGGCATCGAGCGCGCCGATCGCGCGCTTGAGCTTCGGCCGCTCGGCCGACGCGGCGCTGGCCTTCTCCTGGTAGACCTTCACGCAACCGGCAGCGAGGAGCTGGGCGACCTGCTGGGTGAGGTCCTGCCCGTTGGAGGAGACGCGCGCATAGCCGTAGATCATGCGATCATTGTGCATCAGATATATGCATCACGGAAGCGCCCGGATTTCCGCCGTTTCCGACACGATGCAGAACCTATGATTTTTGCATCAGTACAAGGTGGTTGTTGGACAACCGCGCTTGTCGGCCTTGACGCGGAAATCCGCTGTGACCACATGGGAGCCGGGCCATTGTAACTGATCTCAATCCTAATCTGACACTGACAACTCTCGTAACTTGATCTTGAGGCCCTCGGTCAAACAGCGCTGCAAAGGCAGCGCCGTGAGGTGTTGTCGTGCAAGATTCCAAACTAGATCACGTTAAGCTATTTTTGGATGCTGGCCGTCCAAAGACGGCAACTGCGTTAGCATTTGCAAGGTTTATACCTTGGGCTGCTATTCCTGCATCTCTTCCTAGCGCGTTGAGCTTTATCGAAACGCTCTTGCGATGATCGTGCCTATAACAGCCATCGCGGTCTACTTTTATAGAAGCGAAACATTGGACACGACTTCTCCGTCCTTGACGATCATCATGCAGGCTGCTTCGGCCTTGACGTGGTATTCTTTGAAGGTGGTTTGCGAGGGGTCTTTGAACGTTGGCCGTTCATAGACGCTTCCGATCGATATGTAGGGCGCGATCAAGCGCCCAACTAAGACGATTTGACCTCGTTCCTTTAACTCGCGGGCTTTCTCTGGGCTAAGCTCCAGTTTTACCGTTCGGCTAAAAGTCGAATTCCAACTGTTGTCGTGTCGGGATACATTGACGTCGATATAATACTGCGAGAAGATTCCAGCCTTCACCCTCGCCGTGGCTCCGTAGGCGTTGCTACCCACGTAGCTGCCGAGTGACGTGAAGTCCTTGAAAGCTTCTAGGGATATCGTCGTGCTTTCGCTGGTATCCGAATAGTCCTGATTCTCCCGAGCCGGAGAAATCCGCGCTTGTTGCGTTTCAGCGTTATAGCTGAAATGATCGGCAAGTGGGACTACCGCTACGATGTTTTCTCCGCCTAGTAGGCGCGTAACTGTATCGCCTCGGCGTTGGACAAATTGCTCTGTTGTCTCGAACTCCGTTTTTCCTTGTGCCGTATCCATATTCGATAGCGGCTTAAGAACGCGTGCGAGCGGAATTATTGATGCGGCACGGGCTGCGGCATTGTCACAGGTGACGCCGGCAACACTCGATGCGTAAGCACTGGCGCTTGATGCTGACGACGCCACGCGCACTGGCGTAGCTTTTTTAACAACGCGCCGTTGGGCTTCTACCTGTCCCGAACAGGTCAGCGTCGTGCCGACCACTAAGGCCGTCCACAGTTTCAGCATACCCCCGCCCTTCTGCAAATTCTGATAAAAGGATCACGCCGCTTCGAGCGTCGGGATACGCGCGATGATATCGGCGTCCTTCACCGCCTGCACACGGAGGTCGAAGTTGCGCTGCATGTTCACCCACATTTCGGGCGTGGTGCCGGTGAGCTTGCCGATCCGAAGCGCCATGGTCGGGGTGACATCCTGCTTTTCGGCGAGGATATCGTAGAGAGTCTGCCGCGACACCTCGATCAGCCTGGCGATCTCCGCCTTGGGCTTGTTGAGCGCGGGCAGAATGTCCTCCCGCAGCAGCTCACCGGGGTGCATCGGGGCAAGGCCGGATACGAGCTGGTTCATCATCTGTCTCCTGTCCGGGCCGATCCCGGATCATCATGCGTCTCTATATAAGCTCTATGTGTAAACTAAAGCCTTACATGTCAAGCATTGGCTGACAGATTTTTAGGGTGGCACGCCCCCTCAATGATAGTCCTCGATGTTCACGTCGATCGCATTGCCGTCATCCCAAGCCCATGTGACCCGGTAATTGCCGCTGGCATCGACTGCGTATCGTTTGGGCTTGGTGCTCAACCCGTGAAAGCGAAAGCCCGGAACATTCATGTCCTCGGGCTTCGCGGCTGCATCCAGCGTGAGCAGGATGCGACGAACGCGGTTGTGGTTCTGGACGGGAAGTTTTGAGCCATCTCCCTTGGTGGCGAAGGCTTCGAGCGCCTTGCTGGTGTATGTTTTAATCATAGACACATTGTAAGGCATTTCCTGACATTTGTCAAGCATTACCTTACACTCTGCCGAAAACGATTCTTCGGCGGCAACCCTACCGCCCGAATCCGATATCCGGCCCTTCACGCCCACGCTGACGGTCCAGCTCCTGCTCTCGCTGCCGATCGCGATCACGCTGCCCCGGTTGGTCCAACTCGATCGCCGGCATTTGGTCGCGCTGGGCTGACTGGTCGAGCGCCGGCACCGCCTCGAACCCGCCATCGCTGCTGGTCTGCAACCCCGATCGCATCGCCCGCGCTGCGCCCTGGACCAGGCTCGACATGCCCTGCATCGCCAGTTCGGCCCGCTCGCGGAGCTGGTGGGACCATTCCATTATCCGCTCCTGACCACGCTCGATGTAGAAGCCCAGCCCTCGCTTCTCCATGATCGCCTCGTTCATCTGCCCGCGCGGGGTGACGGCGTGCGGCTCCTCGCCGGCCGCGATCTGCTCGCGCTCAGCGCGGCGCTCGATCGCAGCCGACGCATGGCCCATCTTCACGGTCGGCTCGATATCCAGCCCCTGACGCTCGTAGCTGCGATGATCGACCCGCTCGGCCACCTGGGCGTGTTCCAGCGCATCGTTGACCATCCCGGCCCACCGCTCCCGGATCGCTTCCACCTCCACCGAGGCCGTCGAACGCACGTCGAGCTGGCGCGTCTTCGCCCCCAGCCCCTCCGGCCCGACCTCCCGCGTCGTCGTCGTGACGTGGGCATGGTGGTTGCGATCGTCGCCATAATCATGGGGGGCATGGATCGCCGCATCGACCGCCACCCCGTAGCGGTCGCGGATATTCTCCGCAAAAGCACGAACCAGGTCGCGGCGCTGGCCGGCGTCCAGCTCGGCCGGTAGCCCCAGCTCGTATTCCCGCGCCACCTTGGCGTCCTTGCGCTTCTCCGCCGCCTCGGCCGCGTTCCACAGCGCGGAGCGGTCCTGCGCCCACTCCGCGCCTTCCGGCGCGATGATGAACGCATCTTCGACGCCCCCCCGTCGCGTGTAGTCGTGCACCAGGCCGTCGCGCTCATTTTCGAGACAGACGCCGGCACGATACGCGACCGCCGCGACCGCGCTGCGCCCGGTCGAGCGCGACACCGATTTCACCGCCAGATGGTAGATCGCCATCGCTGCGCCTGCCTTCTTCAACGTGGTCCAGCGGCGTTGCGCTGGTCGGGGTGTGGGGCGGAGGCCCCGCTGTCGCAAAGCGACATGGGTGCAGGGTATCCCTGCCGCACGCATTACGCAGTAATGCTAAAGTGCGCCCTTGTCTCCTATCGTCATCTCGGGTGGCTTCGCTTGTTGGGTTGAGCTATAGTCGCTTCGCATTCATACTTTCGGGTAGGAAACATGGCGGCACCGACACCAGAAGCGATCGAACAGGCCCGCAAACGGGTCGATCAGGCCAAGGCCCGTCTCGACGCGCTCAATGCCCGTGTCGCTGCCGAAGGTCGTCGCCTCGATACCCGCCGCAAGATCATCCTGGGCGGGCTGCTCATCGATGCCGCCAGCAAGGACAAACGCTTCGCCGGCATCGTCTCCGAGCTGACCCACCGCATCAGCCGCGATCAGGACAGGAAACCGTTCGAGGGCTGGACGCTGCCCGGAGAGGAACGCTGATGGAGCGCGACCGCGAGGACGATCCCCGTCGCCTGCTCGAACAGGCCCGCCAGCTCCACGATCAGGGACGCGGAAGGGGAATGGCTCGTGGCGGCAGCCGAACCGATCCCCCAGCTGGCAAGTTCGATCCGGCCGAGTTCGACACGCCCTCTGACCCGCCGCCCTCTGCTGCCGGTCGTGCGCGCGATGCTGCCGACACCGCCCAGGCGCACAGCTTCTTCTCCCACCTCGACACCAACATCCAGCGCGTCCTTGCCGGCTTCGGCACCCTGCGCGACCTGGTGTCCGACGTGCGCGCCAGCCTCGCCGATGCCGCCGCTAGGGACGCACAGCGTGCCGAGGACGAGGAAGCCCGTGACAAGGCCATAGCGGCTCGCCTGGTCGATCCTGCCGCCCTGGAGGCCCGTGCGGAGGCCGGAGCGCGTCGTGGAGCCACGGACGGCCTTGCCGGGGCGGGGGAGGCCCTGCGGCGTCGGATCGACGCTGACACGGCCGCGCACGCTGCCCTGGCCGATCGTTTTGCAGCCGATGCCGCCGATCGCCGCGCCCATGAGCAGCGCCGGCGCCGGTGGGACAGGTGGTGGAACGGCGCGCTTGCCGGCTTTGCCCTGCTGGTGCCGATCGCCGGGGGTTACGGCTACTACTTGGGTAACGGGGCCGGCGATGCACAAGGCTATGCCCGCGCCCGTGATGAAACGGCTGCCGCGAGCTGGGCTAACACCACCAATGGCAAGCTCGCCCGCCGCATCGATCAGGCCAGCGAACAGACCATCCCCGCCATCGCCGCCTGTCCCAAGGATCATGGCTGGAAGCGCGAGAAGCGCGACGGGGCATACTGGTGCTTCGGCGCAAATCCCGACGCCAAGACCTACAGCGGGTGGTTGTTGCCATGAACCTCGATGATCGCACGCGCACCTGGCAGCTCATCATGACCGGCAATGATCTCCGGCGCGTCACGCTCGACACCCAGGCTGACATGGCGCGGTTGCTCGACCTCGATCCCTCCATTTCGCACCTGACGCTGGAAATCGGCGACGTGTCCGTCCACGTCGCCCGCGACTGGCCCAGTGACCAGTACGTGTTGGCGCTCGCAATCATAGCGGCGTCTGCTTGCCAACGGAGCGGCTTTTTGCTCACGCTATCTGCCAATGGCGTCCGGCACCGGGCTCAGATTAACTGCCAACGTGCTCGCCATCGTCCGGCGCTGCTCGCAATCGAAGGGTTTTGCTCACGTTATCTGCCAATGGGTTCTCTAAACCCGTCAACGGAAGGCGGTTTTGCGAATTGGGTTTCCAGAACAGTTTTGACAAACCGGAAGCCGCAGAATGTCTCGCCTGTCCTGCCTGCTGGCAGGATCGTCAGAAAGGAAGGTTTTGCAGAACCGCCGGATCGGCTGCTCCCGCCCAGTTGCAGACATTCGACAGCGAGTGCAGAATGACTTTACCACGGAGCACTTCGCATGAGTGAGCAAGCGCAATTGGACCGTTCGGCGGCCTTACGGGTCAGCACGCAAATCATAGTGACCGTTTCACTCTCGATTTTTCTGTCGCTGATCGCGTGGAAAATGGAGTTGAAATCCATTGCGAATTTGACGTGGCTGTTAGTGGCCCCGCTAATCATCGCATGCCGATGCAACGCTGGGACGGCGCGAACGAAAATGGCTGTGCTGTTGCCGGTTGCGTCTTTCATTGGAGTCGGCGTGGCAGCGACGCTGATCGGATACCCATAACGTCGGTTGGCGGCTTTCCACCCCTTTCCGCCATTGGCAGAAAGCGTGAGCAGATCGTTTCCCTTTGCGAGCAGCGCCGGACGATGGCGAGCACATTGGCAAACAGCGTGAGCACCGCTTCTTGGCCATTGTCAGCCAATCCGCGCAGGAAATCGCGCTGTTTGCAAGCAGACGCCGCTATGATTGCGAGCGCCAACAAGTACGAGGAAGCCGGTCGTCTGATCGATCGTATCGCCGCCTCGGGCGTGTCCGCGATCGTCGTCCACGATGGCAACGGCAAAACCCCTCGCCGTGTGACGCCCGGTGAATGATCGGGTACCGCTCTCACCCCGCCTCCTTCCTCGCCAAGCTAGCGGCCGATAGGCCGCCTCTGTGACGGCGTAGCCGGCACGCATCATCAGCGCATCGGCCGAAGGCCGATTCCGCATTGTCATCATGCAACGCCAATCTCGCGCGCCTGCGATGATTCTAGATTCTACTGATTCTATGATTCAGGGGTTGCTTGTTATCTGATTTACAAAGGAAAAATGGCGCAACCTACGACAAATGGGGTGCCCAGTTACGACAAATGGGGTGAGCACCTACGACAAATGGGGTGCCCAGTTACGACGGATCGGGTGCCCTCATGAGGAATGGGTTGGCTATGCGATCTATGACATTGACATTGATCTTATGTCGTAACTGGCTAAGCTTATGCCGTGCCTGACGACCTCCCTATCGGCCGCACGATGAAGGCGGCTTCCACGATCTCGGTTCGTGACGGTCATGCCATTGTCAAAGCCGGCGAGTTCATCGAAGCACGGTTTGGCGCGGGTACGTCACCCTCTTTGGCGGCCCGCAAGACCCTAGCTCTTCTAATCGCCAAAGCTGCCGGCGAAGCGTGGCGACCGGGATCGCACGTCATCGCTAAGCGCGATCTGCGAGGCACCCACAACGCCAATGATCGGATCCAGGACACTCTCGATGAGCTGATGGATGTGAAGTTCCAAATGCCTTCGACCTCGGCGCAAGGACGTGCGGCGACGCTTACCGCTGCCCTGCTTGCCTGGACGCTCAACGAACATGCGGAAGACGGCCGGGCCACCGTCGAGTGGGAGTTCACGGCACCGGCTAGGGCGATTCTGCAAGGGAGCGATTACTACGCTCGCCTCAACCGGGCGGCTCTGCTCGCCTTCCGGTCGAAGTATGCGATCACCCTCTATGAGATGGGTTGCCTGCTGGCTGGACGGCGTAGCCCCACATGGTCCGGAACGGTCGATGAACTACGGGAGCGGCTTGGCGCACCCTCTAATTCGATGCCTAACTTCTCCGACTTCCGGCGTCTGGTGCTGACACCTGGCAAAGCCGAAATTGACCAGCTCGCCGCCTTCACGATGGACTGGTCGGAAAAGCGCGGGGCGCGGGGCAAGATCACCCACGTCACCCTGACCTTCACCCCTAAGGACGACGACGCCACTGACGCCGCGGCCGATGAGGCAGGACGCCATAGCAGCGGCCGAAAGGCCCGCCGGGAAGGGACGACAGAAACCATCGTCAACACCGCCAGCCTAATCGCCTCGGCGGCTTCTCGGCTATCGGTTTCGGACACCCTACGCTGGCCGGCCGACGATCAGGTGGACGAGTTCAAGACCCCGGAGCTTCATGCAATCGGAATGGCTCTAGGCGGTGGTCACTCCGTGCAGCGCCTAGCGGATCAGTATGCTCGCGTCCGCCCCGAACAGCGCCGCAAACTGGTAGGGGACGCTCTCAAGGCGGATTGGACGAAATGGGTTACGGGGTGTGCCACCAAGTGGGGCCGGGTCTGATCGTTTCGCCACCTGACCGTTTCTGCTAACGGTTAGCGGATTATGTTTTGAAACGATCTGCAACAGGGACGAATGAGATGGCTTACACTCTTGGAGAAGCCGCAAAGGCAACGGGTATCAGCAAGGCTTCCATATCGCGTGCCATCAACAGCGGTAGAATTTCTGCGACAAAGAAGGATAACGGCTCTTTCTCAATCGAGCCTGTCGAACTGCACCGGGTGTATCCTCCAAAGTCAGCCGCACCAGTAACCGGAACGCCTTCTGAAACGCTACGCAACAGCAATGCTGACATCCGTAACGGGTCGGATTCCAATGTGTTGCAAGCCCGTCTTGATGCTGCTTTGGAACAGTTGCGCGATCGTGATGGTACAATCGACGATCTTCGCCGTCGCCTCGATCAATCGGATGAGGAACGACGTGAGGCTCAAGCCCGAGTGATCGGACTGCTAGCCGGACCCGGCCCCACGGAATCCAAAAGAGGTTTTTTTGGTCGCCTATTT
>NZ_BARE01000085.1 GCF_000367345.1 Sphingobium xenophagum NBRC 107872 | reverse complement strand
GCCGATGACACCGCCGACATCGTGGTGACCGGCGTGCGCGCATCGATTGTCGGCGCGCTCAATGTCCGCAAGAATTCGACCCAGATCGTCGATTCGATCGTGTCGGAAGATGTCGGCAAGCTGCCCGACAATAATGTCGTCGAAGCGCTCCAGCGGGTCACCGGCATTCAGGTCACCGACCGCGCCGGGGGTGAAACCGCGGGCATCACCATCCGCGGCCTGACAGATCCGCTGACGACGCTCAACGGCCGCAACATCTTCACCGCCGCTGGCACATCCTTCGCGCTGCAGGATATTTCCGCGAACCTGGTCAGCCGGATCGACGTCTACAAGACCCGCTCGGCCGATCAGCTTGAAACCGGCCTGGCGGGCCAGATCGACGTCCAGACCCGTCGCCCGCTCGACTTTGACGGCTTCACCATTTCCGGCCTGGCGCGTGGCGTCTATTCGGAACTGGCGGACAAATATAATCCCAACGTCGCCCTGCTCGTCAGCGATCGGTGGGAAACCGGCATTGGCGACATCGGCTTGCTGGTCAATGCCAGCTATACCAGGGCGCAATATCGCAACCAGAATCTGCAGGCCGGCGCGATGGTGCCCTTTGCCACCGAAACGCCGCCCGCCGGTTCGGGCCTGACGCCGCTGCAACGCATTTTCCCCGGCGGCAGTAACGAAAATTGGACGCCCGGCCTGGACGCGGGCCTGCCGACCGCCCCCGGATCGACGCTCAACATCAATGGCGTCGCCACCCCCTATTATCTGTCGCGCGACGCCGTCATCGCGTCCGACCTGTACGGCAAGCGTGAACGCCCCTCGATCAACGCCGCGCTGCAATGGGCGCCCAATGACAGTTCGGTCTACACCGCCGAAGTCTTTTACACCGGCTTCCGGGGCGAGACGTTCAACAGCCTGCATTTCAGCTTCGCCGACTGGTGGGGCAATCTGCCCGCGGACGTCGCCAACAGCTTTGAACTCTATGAAGGCACGAACATCATCAAGTCGCGCCGGGTGGGCGCGGTCGCAGGCTTCAACAGCGGCGACATGGCAACCAACCGCACCGACAGCTATGTCTATGCGCTGAACGCGAAATGGGATGTCGGCGCCAACGGCAAGATCGTCGCCGACCTGGCCTATCAGGACAGCAAGAACGAAACCTCCTTCTTCGCCATCCGCACCGATCGCGGCCCGCTCGATCTCGACATCGATTTCAACGCAGGCGGCGGCCTGCCCGCCTACAGCTTCGGCAATCAGGACGTGCTGACCGACGCCAGCAAATGGACCGTGGGCAATCTGTTCGACAGCGGCACGAAAAATACCGGCAGCGCGCTGACCATGATGCTGGACGGCGAATATAAGTGGGACGACGGCTTTCTGCGCCGGATCAAGGCGGGCTGGCGCTATGACAGCCGCAAGGCCGACAGCTATGTGCGCGATCAGGGCGCCGGTGGCCTTGGCGTGACGCTCGACGCCTTTGGCGAGGGCAGCCCCTTCACCAATAGCGGCTTCTTCGACGGGCGCGCAGACATTCCGACCAGCTGGGTGCTGGCCGATCCGCGCAGCATGAACAAGGATGCCGTGCGCCAGTTGTACCGCGCCGTCGCGCCCGGCCTGCTGCTGTCGGACCAGATGACGTTCGGCCATGTCTTTGGCATCAACGAAACGAACCTCGCCGCCTATATATTGGCCGATGGGGAGATCGAAATTTTCGGTCGTCCGCTTCAGTTGCAGGGTGGCGTGCGCTTCGTCGCGATCGACACCGAATATGACTATTTTGATCGCGGCAATGGGTTCGCCCGGACCACCGTATCGACAGGGTCGGAAAAATTCCTGCCGTCCTTCACCGCGCGCTACAATATCACCGACAATCTGCGCATCCGCTTCAACTATGGCGAAACGCTGCGTCGTCCGGCCTTTGGCGACCTCAATCCCAATCTGGCGCTGACGGGCGACCTGTCGCGCGTTGGTTTTGGCACCGGATCGTCGGGCAACCCCAATTTGCGGGCGACCCAGTCGAAGAATATGGACCTGGCGATCGAATGGTATTTCGGACGCAACAGCGCCATCTACGCCACCGCCTTCCAGCGCAAGATCGACGGCCTGGTCGTGCCGCTGACCGTGCGGGAGTTCATTCCGAACAATTATCTGCCCCGCAACGAAACCTATACCGAATTTTTCAACATCACCCGCCCGGCCAACGCATCCAACGGCACGCTCAAGGGGCTGGAACTGGGGCTGACCTATTTCCCCTCCTACCTGCCTTCGGTCCTCGACGGCCTGGGCTTTACCGGCAGCGCGACGATCCTGGATTCGGAACAGACGATCCCGGTCGTCGACAATGCCGGGCAAATCACCGGCACCGCCAAGTCAGCCTTCTTCGGCGTGTCGAAACTGTCCTACAACGCCACTTTGGCCTATGACAAAGGCCCGGTCGGCGCGCGCCTGTCCTATATCTGGCGCAAGGGGTTCCTGAACAACAATGAAGCCCGCGCCTTCGCCAACCCGATCGGCATGTGGCGCGCGCCGGAAAAGAGCCTGGACTTCCAGCTGACGCTGAACCTGAACGAAGATATCGGCATCACCTTCGATGCTGTGAACATCACCAAGGCGAAGCAGCAAAATTATTACAAGTTCGGCGATGTAGGCAACCCGACGGAGTTTAATTCCAGCACCTTGCTGATCGACCGCACCTTCGCCTTGGGCGTCCGCTTCAAATTCGACTAAGCGCCCCGTGCAACGCGGCAGTCATCGCCGCCTTGCATGTTTGGCGGTCGTTCCGGGTTTCCCCTCCAGCCCCGGAACGACCGCCATTTTTGCGATGTGCCTGTGGCGCATCCGATTGAACCTGCTGCGTGGCGCAGGATCAATGCGGGCCGTTTACGCCCGTGCCGGCAAGACCTGCGCCCGGCATTCGCCAAAGCCGATGGGCACGAATCCATCCGCCTGCGCGACCGCTTGCAATATGATTTCGTCGCCATCGGCCAGAAAGGCGCGGGTTTCGCCTGTGGGCAGGCTCAGCGGCTCCTTGCCCCCTACGGACAATTCCAGCAGGCTGCCAAAACCGTCCCTAGTCGGCGCGGAAATGGTGCCTGTGCCAAGCAGATCGCCGGGCATGATGTTGCAGCCATTGGACGCTTGATGAGTCACGATCTGCTGCACCGTCCAGTAGAGATTGCTGGCCGGACCCTGGCTCAGGCGCATCGGCGCCATGCCCGCATCGCGCATCGCTGCGCTGAGGAGATAGACAGACAGCATCACGCCAAGCGCGCCATGCGCCTGATCATCGGCATCGGCAAGATAGGGCAAGGGCGCCGGATCGCCATCGGGCCGCGCGGGCTGGGCGATGCGGAACGGCGCCATGGCTTCCGCTGTCACGACCCAGGGCGAAATGGTGGAATGAAAGCTTTTGGAGAGGAAGGGGCCGAGCGGCTGATACTCCCACGCCTGCAAATCGCGCGCCGACCAGTCGTTGAGCAGGCAGAAGCCGGCGATGTGATCCGCCGCGTCATGAATGGCAATGGGCGCGCCCTGCTCATTGCCCTGGCCGATCCACACCCCCATTTCCAGCTCATAATCAAGCCGCACGCTGGGGCCATAGACGGGCGCGTCGGCATCGGGCGCCTTGCGCTGGCCGCAGGGACGCAACAGCGCCTGCCCCGACGGGCGGATCGACGAAGCCCGGCCATGATAGCCGATCGGCACATATTTATAATTGGGCAGCAACGGATTGTCGGGCCGGAACTGGCGACCGACATTGGTGGCGTGGTGGATGCCGACATAGAAGTCGCTATAGTCGCCGATCTGCGCAGGCAGATGCAGCGTGCAATCGCATGCGGGGTAGAGATGCGGTTCGACCGCCGCCTGCATCGCCGGGTCAGACAGCAACATGCTGATCGCGCGGCGCAAGCCGCGGCGTGCGTCGACCGGCATCGCCATCAGCGCGTTGAGCGTCGGGAGCAGCAGCCTGTCACCCCCTTCCCCGATCAGTCCCGCGTCCGCGCAGGCCGCCAGGTCCAATATCATGTCGCCGATCGCCGTGCCGATCCGCGCCTTCCCCCCGACTGGCGAAAACACGCCATAGGGCAGGTTCTGGATCGGGAAATCGGCATGACCCTGCGCGCTCGCAACCCAGCTGGTCCGGGCCGGATCATGCGTTTCGTCGGTGGTCCACCAGCCGGTCATGGCAGCCGCGCCTTTGGAAAGCCCTGCCAGCAGGCGTCATAATCAGCCTGCAACAAAGGGGTTTCCATTGCCCATTGGGTAGGGCGAAACGCCATCCTGCTCTCGATCATGAACGCCATGCTTTCCTCTATCTTGTGGGGCGAAAGGACGGCATCCACCGCCTTGCGCCAACTGTCGACGTCCGGGCCATGACCCGACATATTATTGTGCAGGCTGCCCCCGCCGGGTGCGAAGCCACCTGCCTTGGCATCATATTGGCCGTGGATCAGCCCCATATATTCGCTCATCACATTACGATGGAACCAGGGCGGGCGAAACGTATCCTCCGCCACCATCCATCGTGGCGGGAAGATCACGAAATCGACATTGGCCGTGCCTGGCGTATCGCTGGGGCTGGTCAGCACCGTGAAGATCGACGGATCGGGATGGTCGTAGCTGACCGTGCCGATCGTGTTGAAGCGCGTGAGATCATAGCGACAGGGCGTCAGATTGCCGTGCCACGCGACCACGTCGAACGGGCTATGGTCAAGCTCGCTCTCCCACAGCGTGCCGCCATATTTCTGCACGATCCGGGTTGGCCGCTCGACATCCTCGAACGCTGCGACCGGCGCCTCGAAATCGCGGGCATTGGCAAGGCCGTTGGAACCGATCGGCCCCAGGTCCGGCAGCCGGAACAGCGCGCCGTGATTTTCGCAGACATAGCCGCGCGCCGCGCCATCGGGCAGTTCGACCCGAAAGCGCACCCCGCGCGGGATCAGCGCGACCTGCAACGGCGCAACCTCCAGCACGCCCATTTCGGTCACGATGCGCAGCCGCCCCTGCTGCGGCAGGATCAGCATTTCGCCATCGGCGCTGAAAAAGGCGCGATCCACCATGGACGCGCTGGCGGCATAGAGATGCACCGTGCAGCCGGTCCCCGCGCCAATATCGCCATTGGACGCGATCGTGACGAGGCCATCGACGAAATCCACCCCCGCCCCGGCGGCAGGCAGCGGATTCCAGCGCAGCCGGTTGGGCGTATCGACCTGCCCCGCTACGATCAGCGTATCGCGCCCATAGGGCCGGAACGGCGGATGCCCCGCGCTTGGCCGCATCCGGTAGAGCCAGCTGCGCCGGTTGTCATGGCGCGGCGCGGTGAAGGCGGTGCCGGACAATTGTTCGGCATAGAGTCCGAACGGCACATGCTGGGGCGAATTGCGCCCCACCGGCAACGCCCCGGCCACCGCCTCGCTCGCATGATGATTGCCCCAGCCGGGGAGATAATGCATGTCGATCCTCTCCTCCCAAGCCTTGCGTCAGGCGTCGACGCTCACCACCCCGCGCCGTATCTGGTCCAATTCGATGCTTTCGAACAAGGCCTGGAAATTGCCGTTGCCAAAGCCTTCATTGCCCTTGCGCTGGATGATCTCGAAAAAGATCGGCCCGAACATCGGCTCGGTAAAGATCTGAAGCAACAGCCCCTCGGTTTCAACATCGCCATCGATCAGAATGCGGTTGCGGCGCAACCGTTCCAGATCCTCCCCATGGCCAGGGACGCGCTTGTCGACCAGTTCGTAATAGGTCTCGATCGTGTCCTGCAACCGCACGCCGCGCGCGCGCAGCTTTTCGACCGTGCCGTAAATATCGTCGGTGGTCAGCGCCAGATGCTGGATACCCTCGCCATGATATTCGCGGATGAACTCCTCGATCTGGCTCTTGTCGTCCTGGCTTTCGTTCAGGGGAATGCGGATCGCCTTGTCCGGGGCGATCATCGCCTGGCTGGTGAGGCCGGTCGCCTTGCCCTTGATGTCGAAGAATTTCTGTTCCTCGAACCCGAACAGGGTGCGGTAGAATTCGCTCCACACCCGCATCTGCCCGCGCCGGACATTGTGGGTCAGATGGTCGAGCAGGTCGAGCCCGACATTGTTGCGCGCCTCCGCTTCGCGCCAGCCGGGAAATTCGGCCCAGTTGGCATAGGGATCGCCATGGTCGGGCATGAAATAGAGATAGGCGCCGCCAATCCCCATGATGACGGTGTCATCCTCCTCGGTCGGCTGCGCGCCATTGGCCAGCGCCCATTGCATCGCGCCCTGCGGGTCGGCGACGCGAAAGGCCATGGCGCTGGCAGAGGGGCCGTGCATCCCGCGAAACGCCGCCACCCGGCCCGCATCGTCGCGGTTGAGCATCAGGTTGATCCGCCCCTGCTTGAAGCGGGTGATATTCTTGGTCGGGTGCCGGTGGGTCGCGGTAAAGCCCAGCGCCTCGAACTGCGCGGCCATCGCTTCGGGGTCGGGCGACGTGAATTCGACAAATTCAAAACCGTTAAGGCCCAGGGGGTTGTCGGCGCTGGTGGTCATTTCGGCTCCTCTTGCATTTTCTTATGGGCATAGGCCTGCGTCCCGCGGGTAAAGACCCGGTCGCCTGGCAATATCGTGTCGGTATCCAGATCGCTTTGCTGCGCCAGCGCGGCATAGAGCGGCGCGAAATCGGTCTCGACGGTCTGGCGCAACAGCTGATCGAAACTGTCGATGACGAAATAGCTTTGCTGGAAATCGTCGATTTTATAGCGCGTCCGCATCAGCCGCTGAAGATCAAAGCCCAGCCGGTTGGGGGAGGCATCCTCCAGCGCGAAATGCGATTCAGCATTGGACGACACGATCCCCGCGCCATAGAGGCGCAGGCCCTCGTCCGTGTCGATCAGCCCGAATTCGACGGTGTACCAGTAAAGCCGCGCCAATTTCTCGATCGCGCCCAGCCCGTCGGCGCGCAGCCCGCCCTGGCCATAGGCCTGCATATAATCGGCGAACACCGGATTGGCGAGCAGGGGAACATGGCCGAACACGTCGTGAAACACGTCCGGCTCCTCCAGATAATCCTCCTGGCTTGGCGTGCGGATGAAGCGCCCGGCGGGAAAGCGGCGATTGGCCAGATGGTCGAAAAACAGCCGGTCGGGCACCAGCCCCGGCACGGCCACCACCTGCCACCCGGTCGCCTGCATCAATCGGTCGGACAGCGCGTCGAAACGCGGGATGCCCGGCTGATCCATCCTTAATATGTCCAGCCCCGCCATGAATTCCGGCACCACCCGCCCCGGCAACATGCGCGCCTGCCGCTCGAACAGCCGGTCCCACATCGCATGGTCGGCCGCGCTGTAGCGGTCCCAATCCTGCGGAACGGTCCAGTCCTCTGCGGCGTGCGCGGGACGATCCAGCGGGGTTTCGGCGTGCGGGGTTTCAGCCATGGCCCCAGCATCGCAAATCGGGCGCGAAATTGCTTTTCAAAATGGCCGAGAATCAGGGTATAACTGTAATTTCAATTCACATATCGGTGATTTCATGACGAAATTTGTTGAACTCGATGCTTTGGATCGCCGCATCGTTGCAGAGTTGCAGCGTGACGCCGCGCTCAGCAATGCCGATCTGGCCGAACGCGTCGGCAGCACCGGCCCATCCTGCTGGCGCAGGGTCAAGGCGCTGGAGGAAGCAGGCGTGCTGCGCGGCGCGGTCCGCCTGGCCGACCCGCACCTGCTGGGGCAGGATGTGACCATATTCTGCCATGTGCGGATGAAGGAGTTTTCGGGCGATTCGATCGCCGCGTTCGAAGCGTTCGTGCGCGATCATGATCAGGTGATGGAATGCTATTCCATGTCGGGCGAATGGGATTATCTGATGCGCGTCGTCGCCTCCAATGTCGCTGATTATGAGCATTTCCTGATGCGCACCCTGCTCAAGCACCCCTCCGTCGCGGGCGCATCATCGCAATTTGCGCTGTCGGTCACCAAATATCAGACCGCTTTGCCGGTGCGCGGCTAGGCGCGCCCGCGCCTCATCACGCCATTTTCCCCCTTGCCCCGGCGGCAATCCCATGCACAAAGAATGCCAACTGCCCTGCGGGCGGACCAATTTTTACTGGCGGTCAATCCATTGGCTGCAAGAATGGACGAACCATGCACGACGTCACCACCCAGGATCGGCCAGCCCAGGCCCACCACCCCCTTGCCCCGCAGGAACTGGGTGACGGCCTGTCGGTCATCTCGATCGCCAAAAGCTATGACAAGCGCGTCGTCCTGTCCGACGTGTCGTTGACCGTGGGCAAGGGCGAAGTGGTCGGCCTGCTTGGACCCAATGGCGCGGGCAAGACGACCTGCTTCTATTCGGTGATGGGGCTGGTCCGCCCCGACCGCGGCCGCATCGTGCTGGACGGGCAGGATATTACCGGCCTGCCCATGTATCGCCGCGCCATATTGGGGCTGGGCTATCTGCCGCAGGAAACGTCGATCTTTCGTGGCCTGACCGTCGCGCAGAATATCAGCGCCGTACTGGAACTGGCCGAGCCGGACCGTGATGCGCGCGACGCCCGGCTGGAACAGCTGCTCGACGAATTCGGCCTGACCCGTTTGCGCGATTCTGCGGCAATGGCGCTGTCGGGGGGCGAACGCCGCCGCTGCGAAATCGCCCGCGCGCTGGCCGCCAATCCCTCGATCGTGCTGCTGGACGAACCTTTTGCGGGCATCGACCCGCTCTCCATCGCCGACATCCGCGACCTGGTCAAAGACCTTAAGAACCGGGGCATCGGCGTCCTCATCACCGACCATAATGTGCGCGAAACGCTGGAAATCGTCGATCGCGCCTGCATCATCTATGGCGGCCAGATGCTCTTTGCCGGCAGCCCGACCGAACTGGTCGCCAATGCCGACGTACGCCGCCTCTATCTGGGCGAGAATTTCTCGCTTTGGGC
>NZ_BARE01000086.1 GCF_000367345.1 Sphingobium xenophagum NBRC 107872 | reverse complement strand
CCCGGCGGAGCGCTGCGGCGCGCCCGACAAGCGCGGGACGAGCATCGCTCGGCGGCAGGGCCGCGACGCGCTTTTCGACCTCGGCGGCGAACTCGACCATTTCGGCATATTCGGGAGCGCTGACGATTTTTCCGTCGGCGACCGCCCCGGCATAGTCGACCGCGATATAATCGAGCAGCCGCCAGCTCGTCTGCACCGCCGCGCTGTCGGCGCGCGCGGGCACAGCCTGGAGGATCATGAGCAAGAGCAGAAGCAGCCCGCCGAGGCGCAGGCGTTTTCCCTTCTGGCGCCGATGGCGGGCACCGCCGGAGGAAAGGGTCGTCGTCATGGGTCTGGCTCCGCCTGCTTCGGGAGTGGACCGGGGCGGCGCGATACCGCCCCGGCCTGCGATCGTCAGTGTTTCGCGAACAGGGCCTGCCGCCCGGCGCCGAACGCCACGACCGAATAGCGATCGGGCTTGCGGCCCGGGGCTTCCATGCCGGGAGTGCCGAGCGGCATGCCCGCGACCGCTATGCCCTTCATCCCTTTCGGGCGCGCCGCGAGGAAGCGCTTGATGTCAGCGGCGGGCGCATGTCCCTCGACGACGGCGCCGTCGATGATCGTGGTATGGCAGGATCGCAGCGCGTCGGGCACGCCCGAACGCTTGACCAGCACGGCGCGCGCCGGATTGTCGACCAGCTTGTATTTGCGGCCAAGTTGCCCCGCGACCTGCTTCGCCCAGACCCCGCAGCAACCGCAGCCTGGGTCGCGATGCACGGTCATTTCGCCGGCGGCCTGCGCGGCGGCGGGCGTCGTCACGGTCACCGCGAGCGCGGCAAAGACGAGACGGAGTTTCTTCGATGTCATGAGATATTCCTTCCTGTGTTGTTCAGAACCAGCTGCGCAGGCCGACAAGGAGATTCCATCCGCCGGCCTTCTCTCCGGCTGCGCGGGCGTAATCGGCGGTGCCGCCAAAGGCGCGTTCGTAGGTCACGCCGACATAGGGCGCGAATTCGGGCACGATCTGGTAGCGCAGCCGCAGCCCCGCCTCGGCCGAGGTCAGCCCCGCTCCGAGCCCCAGTTCGGGGACATCCTGCGCCGACAGTTCGAACTCGACGGTCGGTTGCAGGATCAGTTTCTGGGTGATGCGCTGGTCATATTCGGCCTCGAAGCGCGCGGTGACTTCGCCCTTGTCCGAGAGGAAAAGCGCGCCGTCGACTTCGAACCAGTAGGGCGCGAGCCCCTGGATGCCGAGCACGGCATGCGTCCGCTCGGGCCCCGCGCGGAAATCGTGGCGGACACCGGCCTGGAGATTGAACCAGGGATCGAGCGCGCGGCTGTAGAGCGCCTGGACCTCGACATCCTCGGGGCCGCCCTCGTTGAAGCGGCCCTCGCCTTCCGACTTCAGCCATACCCGGTCGAGATCGCCGCCGTACCAGAGCTGCGCATCCCAGGCGTAACCTTCATTCCCCTTGCGAAAGGCGGTTTCGAGCTTGTCGATGAGGATCTGCCCCGCGGTGAGCGCACCATTCTCCTTGAGGAGGAGGCGCCGCGACCGCGCCATTTCCTCCGCGCCGTAAAAGGCGTCGGCGGCATGCGCGGGGCCGCTTCGCGCCGCGGCCGACGGACCCGCAACGGGCGGGTCGGACCTTTCGTCGCCCGGCATCGCGTGACCGGCGTGCGGATCGTCAGGGGCGGGCATGTCATGCCCCGTATGCGGATCGCCCGGGGGCGGCATGACGTGCCCGGCGTGCGGATCGATTGCTGGCGGCGTTTCGGGAGCGGCCTCGCTATGCCCCGCATGTCCGGCACGTCCGGTCTCCTGCGCGGCGAGCGCCGGAACCGGAAGTGCGGCGAGCATCAGGATCGAAAGATATTTCATGCGCCTTCTCCTCCATGCGGCCGAACGGTGACGACGCGGAACATCCCCGCGTGCATGTGAAGCAGCAGATGGCAGTGGAAGGCCCAGTCGCCCGGGGCATCGGCGGTCAGGTCGAAACTCGCCTTGCCGCCGGGAAGCACATTGATCGTGTGCTTGAGCGGCTGGCGCCCGGTGTGACCATTCACCACCTCGAAGAAATGGCCGTGCAGGTGGATCGGGTGCGTCATCATCGTGTGATTGATCAGCGTGATGCGCGCGCGCTCGTTGCGCTCGAAGCGGATCGGCTCGACACCGTCGCTGAACTTCTTGCCGTCGAACGACCACATGAAGCGTTCCATGTTGCCGGTCAGGTGGATTTCGATCGTCCGCGCGGGCGGGCGCGGATCGGGATTGGGCGTCAGCGACACCAGGTCGCGATAGGTGAGCACCTTGTGCCCGACATTGTCGAGGCCGACCCCGGGGTCGCCGGTGCGGTCGACCGGAGAGAAGGCGATCGCATCGACTCCGACCCCGACCGCGACGCTGTCAGGAACCTTCGACTTGTCGCGCATGCTCATCGCGCCATGATCCATCGCCGCAGCACCCGCCGCGGCGCCATGCGCGCCATGGTCCATGCCGCCCATGCCCATATCCTTCATGGTCAGCGTCGGTCGCTCGCGTAAGGGCGGCACCGCCGCGACCATACCCGGGCGCGGTGCCAGCGTTGCGCGGCCCATGCCCGACCGGTCGATCGATTCGGCGACGAAAGTGTAGGCCCGGTCCTCGTCGGGGCGGACGATGACATCATAGGTTTCGGCGGTCCCGATCTGGAATTCGTCGACCGCCACCGGCCGGACATTCTGCCCGTCGGTCCCGACGACGCTCATCTTGAGCCCCGGGATGCGGATGTTGAAGATCGACATCGACGAGGCATTGATGATGCGCAGCCGAACGCGCTCGCCGGGACGAAACAGGCCCGTCCAATTCTCCTGCGGGCCGTGGCCGTTGATCAGATAGGTGTAGGTCGTCGCCGATATGTCGGCGATGTCGGCGGGGTCCATCCGCATCTTGCCCCATTTGAGTCGTTCGGACGCGCTCATCGTCTCGCCGGGACCGCCCGCGATCAGGCCGGACAGCGTCTGTTTCTGGCGGTTGAAATAGCCGCCTTCCTGCTTGAGCTTGTTGAACAGCTGGTGCGGGTCGAGGAAGGTCCAGTCGGACAGCACGACGACATGCTCACGGTCATAGCCGATCGGGTCGGCGCCCGCGGGGTCGATCACGATCGGCCCATAATGGCCGAGCTGTTCCTGCAAGCCCGAGTGGCTGTGATACCAATAGGTCCCGCTTTGTTTGACCGGGAATTCATAGGTGAAGAGCGAACGTGCCTTGATCCCGGGAAAGCTGATCCCGGGAACCCCGTCCATCTGGAAGGGCAGGATCAGTCCGTGCCAGTGGATCGAGGTTTCCTCGTCGAGGGTGTTTTCGACATGGAGGCGCACATTCTGGCCCTCGCGGAGCCGGACCAGCGGCGCCGGCAATACGCCGTTGAGCGTGATTGCCCGGCCTGCGCGGCCGCCGACGGTGAAGCGGCTGTGCGCGATCTTGAGGTGGATATCCTCGCCGGTCAGCGTCGGGAGGGTGGAAAGGGTGCCGGGGGTTCCGCTTTGCGCCCAGGCAGGAAACAGCCCCGCGATCGAGAGGCCCGCGGCGCCGACGGCGCCGGCGCGGAGCAGCATCCGCCGTTCCATTGTGTGTGTCATGTCTGTCTGTCCTTTGCACGGCATCGCAAAGGGTACCGCCAAGGAGGCGGCAACCGTGCCGTTTTCATTCGGGAGAAGTAGTCCGGGGCGGCATATGCCGCCCCGGAACCGGCGCTATTTCGCTTTGGGGGCGCCGTCGGCCTTCGCGACCATGGCCGCGTGCATCTTCTTGCAGCGCTCCATCATGTCGGCGTCGGGCTTCATCTTGCCGTCCGCCATCATCGCGTCATGCGCCGGCATCGGCTTGTCCATCGGCGCCGAAGCGCCGTGGCCGGCATGAGGATCGGTCGCTTGGGCGGCCGCAGGGGTTGCGACCGTCAGGGCGGTCGCCATCAAAAACATGTTCATCGTCAAAACTCCGAAAAAATAGTGTGGGACTATGTCTCGGAGTGTTTGCGGGGAGGCCGGGGTTCAGCTTCGGGGGTCAGGCCCGAAAGCTCGTGAAGGGCGAGGCCGATGGCCTTTGCCGCGGCATCCGGATACGGCCGGTCGCCGAGGACCGGCAAGAAGCAAACCGATGCACAGACGTTGACGCAGGCTGCGGGCGCGCAGGGCTTTTCGCTGCGGCTCTTCTCGGGACAGCTCGACGCCGACCCCATCGACGCGCAGCTCGTCATCTGGTCCATGGCCGCGGCGTTCGACGTCGCCAGCGGCGACACGAACAAGGCAAGCGCGACGAGCAGCGAAGCGATCAGCCGCGTCATGGCTTCGCATCCGCGACTATGACGGCGCGGACATGCGGCAGGGATGGAAAATTATGCCTGGTCTTGCTCATCGCTCTTGTCCGTGCGCCCGGGCCAAGCCTTCCGGCTTGACCCCGCGCATCTATTGATACGCATGCCAAGGCGCCATCCCTCATGTTCGCCGCAGCGGCTCGCATTTTTCGGGCGCCGATCATCTCAGTGCCCGCGCACGCGCGAACCGGCGACCGGCCGCCGCGCGAGCTGCTCGCCAGCCGTGCCGAAGCGTCGCGGCGCGCGCGGCTCGACCGCCGCGGGCGCGCCATCGCCCTCCGCCAGCCCCTCGATAATCGGGCAATCGGGGCGGTCGTCGCCGTGGCAATGATCGGCCAGCGTCTCGAGGGTGCGAACCATGGCTTCGATCTCGGCCATTTTTTCCCGGAGCCGTTCGATATGCTCCAGCGCGAACGCCTTGACGTCGGCGCTGGCGCGGCTCCGGTCGGACCATAGCCCGAGCAGTCCGCCGATCTGCTCGACGGTGAAACCGAGATCGCGCGCGCGGCGAACGAAGCGCAGCCGGTGCACGTCGGCCTCGTCATAATCGCGGTACCCCGAGTCATGGCGCGCGGCCTTGGGGATGAGGCCCGTTTGCTCATAATATCGGATCATCTTGGTCGAGACGCCCGACATTCTGGAAGCCTGGCCGATATTCATGCTGGCGTTCCTCCCGTGCTTCTGTCGGACGCGATCACAGGCCGGAAGGCCTTGAGACGCAGCGCATTGCTTAGCACGAAGACGCTCGACAGCGCCATCGCGCCCGCCGCGAAGATCGGCGAAAGCAGCGTGCCGTTCAGCGGATAGAGCGCGCCCGCGGCGACCGGGATCAGCGCGGCATTATAGCCGAACGCCCAGAACAGATTCTCCTGGATGTTGCGGATGGTCGCCTTCGACAGCGCGATCGCGTTGACCACGCCGCGCAGGTCACCCGACATCAGCACGACGTCGGCGGATTCGATCGCGACATCGGTGCCGGTGCCGATCGCGAGGCCGACATCGGCCTCGGCGAGCGCGGGTGCGTCGTTGATGCCGTCGCCGACGAAGGCGACCTTGCGCCCGCCCGCGCGCAGCCGGTGGAGCGCATCGACCTTTCCGCCCGGAAGCACTTCGCCCACCACTTCGTCGATCCCGAGCGTGCGCGCGACGGCATCGGCGGTCGCCTGATTGTCGCCGGTGATCATTGCGACCTTCAGACCGAGATTGTGGAGCGCGCGGATCGCCTCCGGCGTCGTATCCTTGATCGGGTCGGCGACCGCGATCACTGCCGCGAGCTTGCCATCGATCGCAGCGTAGAGCGGCGACCGGCCAAGCGCGCCGAGTTCGGCCGCCTTCGCAGCGAAGGCCGATACATCATGCCCGAGCTTCGTCATGAAGCGGTCGGCGCCGACCTCGACATCATGCTCGCCGACCCGCGCCGACACGCCATAACCGGGCGTAGCCTCGAACGTGGTGGGCGATGCCAGGATCAGGTTCCGCGCCTTCGCCGCCGCGACGATCGCTTCGGCGATCGGATGCTCGGACCGGGTCTCGACGCTCGCGACGAGTGCCAGCACCTCATCATATTCGAATTCGCTCGCTGGTTCGAGGTCGGTCAGTTCGGGGCGGCCCTTGGTGAGGGTGCCGGTCTTGTCGAGCGCCACGACGCGAACATCGCGCAGCGTTTGCAGGGCCTCGCCCTTGCGGAACAGCACACCGAGTTCGGCGGCGCGCCCGGTGCCGACCATGATCGACGTCGGCGTGGCGAGCCCCATCGCGCACGGGCAAGCGATGATCAGTACCGCGACGGCGTTGATCAGCGCGAAGGTCAGCGCCGGGTCGGGCCCGAAGACGAGCCAGATCAGGAAGGTCAGCGCGGCGATTCCCATCACCGCGGGGACGAACCAGGCGGTCACCTTGTCGACCATCGCCTGGATGGGGAGCTTCGAACCCTGCGCCTGCTCGACCATCCGGATAATCTGCGCGAGCAATGTGTCGGCACCGACCTTGGTCGCGCGGAAGGTAAAGGCACCGGTCGTGTTGATCGTGCCGCCGACAACCTCGGCGCCCGCAGCCTTGGCGACCGGCACGGGCTCGCCGGTGATCATCGCTTCATCGACCCAGGACTGGCCGTCGACGACCTCGCCATCGACCGGTACGCGCTCGCCGGGACGCACGTCGACGATATCCCCGCTGACGACGTCGGCGAGCGCGACGTCGACAACCGCCCCGTCGCGTATGACGCGTGCGGTCTTGGCCTGCAATCCGATAAGCCGCTTGATCGCTTCGGACGTCCGCCCCTTGGCCTTGGCTTCCAGATAGCGGCCGAGCAGGATCAGCGCGACGATTACCGCCGCCGCTTCATAATAGACATTGGCGGTGCCGGGAGGAAGCACGCCGGGGGTGAAGGTCGCAACGAGCGAGTAACCCCAGGCGGCGCTGGTTCCGAGTGCGACGAGCGAGTTCATGTCGGGCGTCCCGCGCAGGATCGCGGGAATGCCCTTCCGGAAAAAGCGCAGGCCGGGACCGAACAGCACCAGCGTCGTCAGCGCGAACTGGATCAGCCAGCTCGTCTGCATGCCAATCGTGGCCATGACAAAATCATGCACGGCCGGCACGAGGTGCGATCCCATTTCGAGCAGAAACACCGGCAGCGCCAGCACCGCGGCAAGTTGCAGCGAGCGACGAAGGCCCGTGAGTTCGGCCTCGCGCGCCGCGGCCTCGCGGTCGGGCGCGGCGGCATCGGCTTCGAGCCGGCGCGGCGTATAGCCGGCGCGGCGGATCGCGGCTTCGAGATCCGCCGGCGCGACAAGCCCGCTGCGATACCGGATGCTGGCGCGTTCGGTCGCGAGATTGACGCTTGCGGCGGCAACGCCGGGAACCGCCCTCAGCGCCTTTTCGACATGGCCGACGCACGAGGCGCAGGTCATGCCCTCGACCCCGAGCTCGACCTCGATTTCGGGCACCGCATAACCGGCCTCTTCGATTGCCTGCACCACCGCCAGCGGATCGGGCGTGCCCGCAAAGGTCACATCGGCGCGTTCGGTCGCGAGATTGACGCTGACGCCGGCGACCGCGGGGAGCTTGCCGATCGCCTTTTCGATATGCCCGACGCATGAGGCGCAGGTCATCCCGGCGACCGCAACGCTCAGTTTCTCTTGCTCCGCGGCGGGCGCATCGCCACCCGTGCTCTGTTTCAACTCCATCACATCGGACATCGAAAATTCTCCGGTTTCATTCGTTGAGACAGAATGTGGGGTTTCCAACGATGGGAAGGTCAAGCGGTAAAAAACGCGCGTCCGACCCATTGACCTTGCCATCGTTGGAAACCCCATATCCGGATCATCAGCAGAAACCGGAGGTTCCAAGATGATCCAATTCGACATTCCCGGCATGACGTGCGGCGGTTGCGCGCGGTCGGTCACGAAGGCCATCCACAGCATCGATGCCGACGCCCGCGTGGTGCCCGATATTCCGGCGCGCCGGGTTACGATCGAGAGCAGCCACGACCGCGCCAAATTCGTCGAGGCGATCCGCGCGGCCGGCTATGATATGCAGCCGGCATAAGTGAGAAAGGTCCGGGTCACCTCGGGGTGGCCCGGGCAATGGCCCCGGCCTAAAGATCGCCCGCGCTGAAATAGGCTCGCAGCCGCTGCATGAGCGGGGGATCCAGCCGGATGTAGCATCGGCGTCCGTCGACCGGGTCGGGGATGCGCGAGACAAGCCCGGCGTCGCACAGTTTCTGGATCAGCCGAAGCGCACTGCTCATCGGCAATCCGGCCGTCACGCACACGGCGCTGATCGAAAGCGGCTTGCGCTCGCATTCGTGAATGAAGAGATCGATCAGCATTTCCCATGCCGGCTCTCCGAAGAGATCGTGCGCCCCGACCAACTGCTTGCGAAGCGTACGCCGGCGAAGGAGCCGTTTTGCATTGTCGCGGGCATGTTCGGTATCCCGATCCATCATGACGAATGTCGACGTGCCCGATCCGCGCGCTGTGCCGGCAATCAGGACGCGTATCGTTCAACGCCGCCGGAGCGCCGGCAGCCGGCAGACGCCAATTGGAAAGGCCGGGTCATTTTCTCGCGAGAATCGATTTCATCTGGTCGATTTCCGCCGTCTGCGACCGGATGATCTCACCGCACAATTTGAGGATCTCGGCATCGGACAGCGAGGCCTGCTCGCACATCAGGATGGCACCCGAATGATGCGGAATCATCGAGCGCAGAAAGGCGGTATCGTCGATCGTCGTCTGGGTCCGGATGAGTCCGAAGCTCCCGAAGAAGGCGACCGCCGATCCGAGGAGCAGCAGCATATTGAGACGCCTGGACGGAAACATGTCGGGCATCGCGACGATCATCATCACCACCATCGGCGATGCCATCATGAGCGTCATGTAGAGCATGTTGAGATTATTGTAGAAGCTCGAGAGGCGGTCGATCATCACGAACATGACCAGG
>NZ_BARE01000087.1 GCF_000367345.1 Sphingobium xenophagum NBRC 107872 | reverse complement strand
CGCTCCTCCGCAGGGTTGTCGCCAGTCTGGGCACGCAGCAGCACTCGGCGCGCCACATCCATTGCCTGCACGCGGCTCAGCACCTTTGCATTGCCAATTGTCACCGTGCGGGCGCGCCCTTCCATCCGTGCCTGGACGATGTAGACCTTGCGCCCGCTAGCATAATGCCGCGTCCCGAAGCCGGGCAGTTCGCGCGTCCAGCACGTCTTGCGCAGCTCACCCAGGCCGCCGCACTTGCCCATGACATGGAGCCGGAGACTGCCCAGTTCCTCGGCGACGATCCCCCGCAGGGTCAGCGCGTTCATTTGCCGACTCCGATCAGGCGCGCGATGGAGCCGGATACGCGCTCGGCTGCATCGGCGACGATCTCGTCGGACAGGTGCGCATATCTGGTGGTTGTTTCTGCCAGCGCGTGCCCCAGCAGCTTGCCGATCACCATCAGCGAGATGTTGTCGCGGATCGCGACCGAGGCAAAGCTGTGGCGCAGATCATGCAGGCGCACGTCTGGCAGGGCCGCACGGTTGCGGATTTTCGACCAGTGAATGCCGAGCGTGATCGGCTTGTCGGGATTGTGCAACGAGGGAAATAGCAGGCCGGTTGCTTTCCGGTCTGGGAGCGATGCGATTACTTCGATAGCCTGCCGGTTGAGGTATATGATCTTCGCGCCGGTCTTGCTGTCTGGCAGCATGAGGCGCGGTTCCTGCACCCATTCCCAGCGCAGCTGTTCGATCTCTCCGCAACGCGCGCCGGTGAAGATCAACAGGCGGATCGCCGCGACATACTGTGGCTGCTCCGCCTCGTAGTCTCGCAATGCCGTGGCAAGCCGAGCATATTCATGCGGCGACAGAAACCGCTCCATCGGTTTGCGTTTGTAGCGCGGCGTGCCCTTGCAAGGGTTAGAGCCGCGCGGTCGCAGGCCTAACCGCTCTGCATAACCCATCATCACGGAGAACACCGGCAAGGTGCGATTGAACACGCCGGGCCGCTCGACAAAGCTGTCGCGCCAGAACAGGATGTCGCCCTTGGCCAGCTCGTCGATCCGCCGGTCGCCGAACGCGCCAAGGATTTCCTTGACGATCGCGCTCTCGTTGCGCTTGCGGGTCGATTGCTTCCAGTGCCGCGAATAGTCAGCCCAGAAGCGTTCGGCGTAGTCACGCAGCAGGGGCGCATCGTTCTTCTGCGCCGCGCGGGCCTTCTTGCGCGTAGGCAGACCGTCCAGCGCAATCTCCGCCAGTTTCGCCCGCGCGAGGCGGCGGGCCGTGACGGGCGAGATGTCACGGGAGGTACCCAACGACACCCGCCGCAGCTTGCCGCGCTGGCGAAACAGCACGAACCATGTCCGCCTGCCGCCAGGATTTACCCGCAGGCCAAAGCCCGGCAGGTCGATATCCCAATATTCCTGGATACGCTTTCCCGGCTTGCGCCGAACGATGTTGCCATTCAGCCGAACCCGGTTGGTTAGTTTGGGCTTTTCACCACTCCCCTGCCCTTCGCCGGATTGGGCCGAGAATTGATTCGGGGCTCCTTCCGCTGGTAGCAGATAGCCATTTGCTTGCATTGACTTGCTCCTCTTTGTAGAGGAACAACTTCGCGTAACCTATTGCTTAACAATCTCTTTCTGCCGCATCGCGGCGTAGGGTGTGCTCTGCACTGTGCCCAGCTTTTCGGGCTCACGTCGATTATGTCCCCGCAACAGACCAAACAATATCGGGTCGTCGGCCTTGGGAATAGCAGCCGCTGCGGCGCCTGATGCAGGTTCCGTCAGTGCTTGAAGCAATGCTCTCGATGCCACGCCAGGAAGGCCGGATGCGGGCGCTCTAGAGGTCGCTGGGGCGGGATGGCGAAGCCGGTCCGGTTGATCAGCGAGCGGATGCTATCGGGGGCGTTCGCATGTCGACTGACAAGGATTTCGAGATCGTCGTTTAGGCCGATCAGGCCCCGATCGAACATCCAATGGACGGTTCCTGAAAGGGCGATACCGTTGGTGACGATGTCCGGCCCGCCGCGATCCACGGGGCGGATATGGGCTGCCTCGACCTCGGCGCGGCCGCCACCATTGATCAGCTTCAGCCCGGTCACCGCGCAACGGGCATCATAGGCCTCGACCACGCGGCGGCGGAACAGCCGGTCACGGACCAGCCGTGAGCCGAGATTCGCCACGCGGTCCCGCTCGATTTCGAACTGAAACGGTGAGCGCTCCTCGCGCAGTAGATTGTCGGCCGTCTCATCGATCCTCGGCAAGAAGCTGTCATCTTCCGCAAGACCAAGGTCGATGATGCGGTTGAAGTCCTCGATCGACAGGGGCGGACTGCGGATTGGGCGCGACCCGAAATTTTGCCCTGGTCATTAAGAACGCCTCGCTCGACCAGCCCCAGAGAGCCATTGAACGGGACCGGATTGGGGAAGTCCAAGTAGGTGCCGGGTTCGATCAGGGCGAGATACATGTCCTTAGCGGTCGGGTCCGGCACAACATGGGCCACTTTGGCGACTGCGAAGTATCCGCGCGTATCCCGGATTTTGCTGGGCTCGTAGTAGATGATCCAATCGCCAATGCAGGCGCTGACGCGGGTCAGGTATTGGCGTGGGAACTGATACTGCTCCGCCGGGCTGTCGTCGTAGATCGAGTCCGTCCGATGAACGAAGATACCTTTGGTCATGGCGCTCCCGCTCCCCCGTCAGCAGAATAGGCGCTCGCACTGATCGCCGGCACTTCGTCCCTGGGCACTTCGTCGGCTTCAGGCACGCCTTCCTGCCCGGCGTGCGCCTTTACTTCGGTGGCCCGCTCCTCGATCTCCTTTGCGAAGACCTCCAGCATCGAGGACCCTGCTGGCATTGCTGCCACCTCCTCGACCGCTGCGGGCAGTTCGCGCAGCAACCGCGCCGTCACCTGTTCCACCCGCTGCACTGTCCCCCGCGCTGCCAGTCCGGCGGCTTCGGCCATGCGCCGCCAGTGGCGACCGTAGATGTGCCGACCGCGGCGCTGGCCCCCGATCGCCTGGGCGTGGTTCTGGGTGATGTTGGCCCACGCGAGGCCCGACATGAGATCATACAGCGGGGCAAGCTGCGGCGCGCCCGGGCCGAGCAGGATCGAGTAGTTCTTGGCGTGCGAGTCGACGTTGCCGATAGCGATATTGAAGATCACAGCGTCCAGCAGCCGGGTGATGTCGCGCGCCGTCATATGCTGGCGGACAACCGCGAACATGTCGGCGATCGAGGGGCCGCGCGTGCCGGTGCCATTGAATTCATACTTGGCGGCGGGCGGTCGGCCGAGGGCCTGGCAGAAATCCTCCTGATGCAGGCGGCGAACATAGTTGCCGGTGCCTATCCGGTCGTATCGATCGACCAACAGATAGCTGCGCTGCCCCGCAACGCCGGTCATCACCGGCGCCACATTGAAGCCGATCCTGCGAGCGAGAACCATGCACAGCGCCTCATTCTGGACGCTGCCGGGCAGGCGTGGATTGTCGGGCTTGAGGATATGGGTGGATGGCGCGCCGTTGATCGGCACCGCAATCTGGCCTTCGCTGACGGCCACCGGCAGCTTTTCCTGTGCGCCGGCGAGGCTCATCGAGACGCCATCTTCGCCCACCAGGAATGGGCGCGCTGGCAGTTCCTCGATGATTCGCTCCAGTGCTTCAGCATGCGGGATCGGTCGATAGCCGGGCTCGCCACGCGGTTTCTGCGGCGCGATACTGAGCGCGCCTGCCAGATCATTGCCGGTCTGCGCGATCAGGCCGAGCGCGTCCTCCGGCGCAGCGCCGAGCGCGCGAGTCATGGCGCGCAGCGGTTCGCCTTCCGGCAGGAGGTTCATCAGCCAGGGAAGAACCTGTTCTCCCTCATAGGGCTCTGGCCGGATCGGCATCGCCAGCGAGACCGGGAAGCTTTCAGCGGATGAACTCCAAGCATCCGCATATTCAAGGCGGGTTGCCTGCGCATCGGCGCTGATCGTGGCGACCAGGCGGTCTTCGTAATGAATCGGAAGGTCCACCGTCAGGCCTGCGAAATGCCGGTGGCGGTGAGCCGCAAGCCAACGGCCTTGGCGGCGGCGAGTGCCTTCCCGAGTTGGGCGGTGGGCTTCCCAGCTTCCAGATCGACGATGAAGCGTTCGCCGCTGTTGATGGCGAGCGCCAGCTCCCGCTGCGTAAGGCCAAGGGCCTTGCGGGCCGAGGCAACGGCTGCGCCGAACTGGGTTGCGTTGTCTATCATGTCATTCTTACCGATCGGGAAGTTCTCATATGTGCCGTAGAGATTCAAGAGCATTTCTTCCCGATCGGGAAGGATGCGCTTTGATATTGACGCATATCCGAAAATTCTTACCGACCGGTAAGTTGATTGGTGGCCTGAACGGATGTTCCGTGCTATCGAGGGGGTGTCGAAGTCAGTGGATCTGTCCATGTCGATCGCCAGCGCTCAATACAACGATGAAGAAATACTGGCCATGACGCGGGCGGCCGCTGCATTGGTCGCGCGCTGGGGCATTCAGGATGCAGCAGCCGAGCGGCTTCTCATCGGCGAAGGGCGGGCTGCAGCGCTGCTCGGCATTCATCGCGCATTGCGATGCATATTCGCTGACAGCGATAGAGCCGCGCGGTGGATAGGTGCACCTAACGAGGCCTTTGATAGGGCCAGCGCGCTGGATCTCATGCTGGCAGATGGCCTCGCAGGTATGCAGCGCGTCGAGGCCTACCTTGATGCGGAAATCGCCAGCTGAACAGATTGGTGACAGATCCTTACCGGTGCAGCAGGATCAACCCGGCAACGCGCTTGCAGCGCCCGATGGCTTGCGGAAGCTGCCTTGCAACACCTTTGCGCCTGAGCGCAACTGGTCGAGATAGTCCGCCCAGCTCTGCATCATCCTGATCCGCTCATTCCAGTGCTCGCCGCGCGCGTAGGCGCGGCGGACGTCATCGGTCTCGGCATGGCCGAGCTGGCGCTCGATCGCGTCGGGGTTCCAGTGACCCTGCTCATTAAGTAAGGTGCTCGCCATGGCGCGGAAACCGTGGGCGGTCATCGTGGTGCCGTCGAAACCCATTCGCCGCAGCGCGAGGTTGATCGTGTTTTCGCACATGGGCCTGTCGCGCTTGCCCTGGGCGGGGAAGAGGAAGCGGCGGTTGCCGGTGATCTCGCGCAGCTCTTCCAGGATGGCGAGGACCTGACGGCTGAGCGGTACACGGTGCGCGACGCGCATCTTGGTCTTGTCGGCGGCGATGGTCCAGATGTTGCGGGTAAAGTCGAACTCGCTCCATTCTGCCTGCCGCAGTTCGCCCGGACGCACGAAAACATAGGGGGCCAGTCGCAGCGCGGCGTGAGTGACCGGATAGCCTGAATAGGCGTCGATCGCGCGCAGCAAAGCGCCCGCTTCCCTCGGAGTCGTGATAGCGGCGCGGTGCGTCACCTTCGGCACGATTAGTGCGCCGCGCAGGTCTGCTGAAACGTCCCGGTCGGCGCGGCCGGTGGCGATGGCATAACGGAAGACCTGGCCGCAGGTGCTGCGTAGCCGTCGTGCGGTTTCGTAATGGCCGCGCTTTTCGACTGCGCGCAGGACGGCGAGCAGCTCGGGCGCCTTGATCTCGCCGATTTTGCGGTCTCCGATCATGGGGTAGGCGAATTCGAGCAGCCATGTCAGCTTGCCCACGGTTACATCGGCACGGCCCTCGCGTCGGGCCTTGTCGAGCCATTCGTCCGCCACGGCCTTGAAGCTGTTCACATTGCCGAGCGGCCCGGTGATCTTGTCGATCTTGCGCTTGGCGGCGGGGTTGATGCCCTCGGCGATCTGCTTCTTGATCTCCAGCCGTTTGGCCCGCGCCTCGGCGAGGGTGACGGTCGGATAGACCCCGAGCGCTGCCGTAGACCGCTTCTCCCCGAAGCGATAGTCGACCCGCCAGCACCGCTGCCCGGCCTTGGTCACCAGCAGGTACAGCCCGCCACCGTCGGAGAGCTTGTAGGGCTTGTCCCGCGCAACTGCCTTTCGGACTGCCAGATCGGTAAGCATGAAGCCACCTTTTGCCGGTTTCGATACCGTCAAAAATACCGTCGCATACCGTCAATTGCAACGATTTCAGCCGGACGCCGGTGGACGTCCGATCCGTAAAAAGTCTTTGATTTCGTGGATTTTTCCGGACGCTTGTGGATGCATCCGGAAAGAAAAATGGTGCCCAGAAGAGGACTCACGTCTACCATCCTTTCTATATTTAAATCAGTATTTTTGACGATGTGGTTTTTGGGAAGGCCCACAATTCCGCCCGCTCTAGGCAACTAAGGTATTGGTTCGATGCCTTTTTAGGGACTCTGGCAATTTCAAAGTCTCAGAATTCCGCCATTCCTGCGTTGGAACAAATGCAGAAAGTGGGCCTTTTGATTGGGGCCCAGGCCGTCCCTTATCTCGTCATGTATCTCGCGGCCTCCCCTCTACGAAACGCGTCTCGAGCGAGCGCATTTCGGTAAGGGTAGAGAAGTAGATGCTCAAGCCAGTCGCCTCGCCTCGCTGGAGTTCATCGCAATCCACCTGGACATGGGTAATCGCTTTGGACGCGATCAACCCCGGCAATGCCCAAATTGCGTCCGAGGGCAAGTACGCCACCATCGAACGAAGGTTCTTGCGAAGGGTCAAGGATAGATGCGCGCGCTTTGCAGTTTGGGATTCGTCGGGCAGAAATCGCTCGCACGCCAGCCTAATCTCGATCTCTTCTCCCCTGTGCTGCTCAAGCTTTTCACTGGTCTCCACGATCAAGCAATCTAGCCGGACGAATGTCTCGTCTATTCGGCGCTCCGGCCCGTCGTCGCCGAGACAATATGTAGGCGACGCCGCCTGAATCTCCGCCTTGAGGCAATAGACTGGCTTGAGCGTAGCCTTCTTTTTGCGTCTGATTTTGGTCATCTCAACTCTCTCGGACACTGCGACGGTGAGCATCGCCACTTTCGAGGAGACTACATGCCGATCTGCACGAAACCAATTAGCTGACCATGATCGATCCGGGTCGGCTTACAACGTTGCCTCCGGCCATCCCGATCAAGCTCGCCTACTCGCCACATAGGACTCTGGCCGGATCGGCATCGCCAGCGAGACTGCGAAGTTGTCGGCAGATGAACGCTAAGCGTCGCCTTAGGCAAGGCCGGTTGCCTACGCGTCCCGGCTGATTGGGACGACCATGCGGCCATCGCTGTCGACCAGAAGTCCCACTTTCAGACCTGCGGACTTCCAGCCGCCGTCAGTCGCAGGCGTACGGCCTTGGCGGTGGCCAATGCTTTACCGAGTTGAGCGGTGGGCTTGTCTGCTTCTAAGTCGAAAATGAAGCGTTCGCCACTGTTGATGGCGAGCGCCAGTTCCCGCTGGGTGTGCCCTAAGGCCTTGCGAGCGGAGGCGACTGCGGCGCCGAACTGGGAGGCATCTTCAATCATACAATTCTCACCGAGCGCGAAGATCGCATGGCCACGATCAGTCTTCAATGAGATTTCTTACCGATCGGGAAGCCAAGATCCGTCGCTTTGGCAGGCTTGCCGAAGAACGGAGTCCAGACCGTCGGTCGGGTGATATGGGCCGGCTTTCACGTCACCTGATCTGCTTCCGACTAAGGCGTGAATAGGCCTGCTGGCTCCGCATAGCTTTTGATTGTGCGCTCGGGCCGTTCATGCCAGCCAATGTTGAACGCCCAGTAGGTGGGGAAGAAGTAGAGCGTCGAGTGTGCCAGATACTCATGAATCCATCGAGCCAGTATCCCCCCTGACGCCGCTGGCAGGTCCGAACCTCTGGTAAATTCACGACGTCTCGCATCGGTTTGACGTCTCACCGCAAGAGATAAACTGCGAAGGATACCACCATTGCCCAGATGACAAATAGTGCCGTACGTACGTTTACAGCCCTACGCTGGTCCTTCTGATGCATCAAAAGCTGTTGATGCAGGGCGTTTATCTGGCCCAAAATATCGTTCTGGAAAATATCCCGTTCTTTCGATTGGCGATTCAAATCATCAATCTGTTCAGTTAGAGTTTTAGATAATTCATTGGCGTGATACTGTATCTTCCCAAGAGATAATCTAAGGTTATTGACTTCGGCTTTAAAAAATGAGTTTTTCTGTTTCAGAGACGCAAAGTTATTTTCGGCTATCCGGCACACGGGGTTGATGGAGCGCG
>NZ_BARE01000088.1 GCF_000367345.1 Sphingobium xenophagum NBRC 107872 | reverse complement strand
GCCGGAAGAGGGCGGTGGTAGCAGCAGAGGCGGATCTCGAGGTTAAGCGTCAGGTGCGCTTGGCCTTCGTCGAGTATTTTAGTCAGTCGCTTATTGACGAGGCTGGCGGCGTTTCAAAGTGGAATTGGTTCGATTCCGCGAAGGCCGTCGGCATGGAACCCGAGTATAACTACATATACCGGTATACCTCGCGCCTGCTCCACGCCACTCCGACGAGCTTTTATACGACTTCCAAGAATCTCGAACTCACCGAAATGCGGCTGTTCTTGGAGTACATTTATGTCCGTCTTCTGGACGTAATCGACGTTGTCACTGATTTTGCAGTCCGTGCCGAAGCAAAGTGTGGCCGATCCTCGAACTGACACCACAATGGGGCGCAGAGCCGCAGGCCAGCATTCTAATCCGGGATTGGCGGGTCATTGCATAAGCTTTTCTCTCTGCAGTGGCATCGGAACGGGGTATTCTGGGCGGAGGCTGCAGCTTGAACATAGTGACGTCGTCGGCGCAAAAGCCATAATCCAAGCGCTTCGAACTACGCCCCTCCCTGTTTTTCTATCCCCTACTGCTACGGCGCTAAATCCTTGTTGAACTAGACCCTTTTCTGCGTCTCTTACTCGTCCCCGTTGAGCCGGACGATCCTGTCCCGCTCCTGAAGCGGGGTATCCGATGGGCGCTGAGCCAGTCCGAATTGAAGCACGTTCACGCGGCGCACGCATGCTGCGGACGGCGATGGGCGTATCGATCGCGACCTGGCTGGCTGACGCGCAGGTCATCGAGATCATGCTCAATCCTGATGGACGCCTCTGGGTCGACCGGTTGGGCATGGGACTGTCTGACAGCGGTGAACGCCTGACCGCAGCCGATGGTGAGCGCATCATCCGATTGGTTGCCCATCATGTGGGTGCCGAAGTTCACGGCGATGCACCGCGCGTGTCAGCGGAGCTGCCGGAAAGCGGGGAACGGTTCGAAGGCCTTTTGCCACCGGTGGTGGCTGCTCCCACCTTTGCCATCCGCAAGCCCGCCGTCGCGGTGTTTTTGCTCGATGACTATGTCAGCGCAGGAATCATGTGCGCAGTTGAAGCCGACAGGCTTCGTTCGGGCGTTGCAGAGCGGCTGAACATCCTTGTCGCTGGGGGCACTGGCACCGGCAAAACGACGCTCACGAACGCCCTGCTCGCCGAGGTCGCCAAGACCACCGACCGGGTCGTTCTGATCGAAGATACCCGCGAGCTGCAATGCCGCGCGCCAAACCTTGTGGCGATGCGGACCAAGGATGGCGTTGCCTCGCTCTCTGATCTGGTCCGTTCCAGCCTTCGCCTTCGCCCTGACCGGATTCCGATTGGCGAAGTCCGCGGCGCCGAGGCGCTTGACCTCCTCAAGGCCTGGGGCACCGGCCACCCTGGCGGGATCGGGACGATCCATGCTGGCAGTGCGATCGGTGCCCTGCGGCGGATGGAGCAGCTGATCCAGGAAGCGGTCGTCACCGTTCCGCGCGCGCTGATTGCCGAGACCATCAACCTAATTGCCGTGCTGGTGCGTGACGGCACCGGGCGGCGTCTCGCCGAACTGGCCCGCGTCGACGGGCTCGACCCCGTCACCGGCGACTATCGCCTGATTCCCGCCACCCAAACCCAAGGAGACTCTCTATGATCCATGCCCTCCGGCGCGGCACCAATCGCGCTGCGCTCGCTGCGACTGCTGCTTTCGTGATGGTGACCACTGCCACCCCGGCGCATGCCGGTGGTTCGTCGATGCCGTGGGAAGCCCCGCTGCAGTCGATCCTCGAAAGCATCGAGGGGCCGGTCGCCAAGATCGTGGCGGTGATCATCATCATCGTCACCGGCCTCAGCCTTGCCTTTGGGGACACGTCGGGGGGCTTTCGCCGGCTGATCCAGATCGTGTTCGGCCTCTCCATCGCCTTTGCCGCATCGAGCTTCTTCCTGAGCTTCTTCAGCTTCGGCGGCGGAGCGCTGATCTGATGACATCGGCAGACGAGATCCCCGGCTTCTATGCCCCGGTCCACCGCGCACTGGCCGAGCCGATCCTGCTCGGCGGTGCGCCGCGTGCACTCGCCATCGTCAATGGCACGCTGGCGGGCGCGATTGGCCTCGGCTTGCGGCTCTGGCTCGCTGGCCTTGCCATCTGGGCAATCGGCCATGTGCTTTCGGTGTGGGCTGCACGCCGCGATCCGCAGTTTGTCGATGTCGCGCGCCGCCATCTCAAATATCCGACCTGGGTGCGGCCATGATGTCGCTTCAGGAATATCGGACCAAATCCGCCAGTCTCGCAGACTTCCTCCCCTGGGTCGCACTGGTGGGGCCGGGCGTGGTGCTCAACAAGGACGGATCGTTCCAGCGCACGGCGCGCTTTCGCGGTCCAGATCTCGACAGTGCCACGCCCGCTGAACTTGTGGCCGTCACCTCCCGGCTCAACAATGCCCTGCGGCGGTTGGGCTCGGGATGGGCGGTTTTCGTCGAAGCGCAGCGCACCGCGGCGCAAGCCTATCCGCAATCCCGCTTTCCCGATGCCGTATCGGCGCTGGTCGACAGGGAACGCCGCGAACAGTTTCGTGAGGAAGGCGCGCATTTCGAAAGCGGCTATTATCTGACGCTCCTGTGGATGCCGCCGCCCGAGGAAGCGGCGCGCGCCGAAGGCTGGCTCTACGAAGGCAAGGCGTCGACCGGGGTCGATCCCAAGGAACTCGTCAAATCTTTCGCCGATCGTACCGACCGCGTGCTGCATCTGGTTGAGGGATTTATGCCCGAGGCCGCGTGGCTCGATGACGCTGCCACGCTGACCTATCTCCACAGCACGGTATCGACCAGGACGCAGCGCGTTCGCGTGCCCGAAACGCCGGTCTATCTCGACGCGCTGCTGGCCGATGAGCCGCTGACCGGCGGTCTCGAACCCATGCTCGGCGCCCATCATTTGCGCACGCTCACCATCACCGGCTTTCCGACGGCGACCTTTCCCGGGCTGCTTGATGAGCTCAACCGGCAAGCCTTCCCTTACCGCTGGTCGACGCGGGCAATCATGCTCGACAAGACCGACGCCACCAAGTTGCTCTCGAAGATTCGGCGGCAATGGTTCGCCAAGCGCAAATCGGTTGCTGCCATCCTCAAGGAGGTGATGACCAACGAGCAGTCGGTGCTGATGGATTCGGACGCCTCGAACAAGGCGGCTGATGCCGACATGGCGCTGCAGGAACTCGGCGCGGATCATGCCGGCATTGCTTATGTCACTGCGACGGTCACGGTCTGGGACCGCGACCCGGCGCTGGCGGCGGAGAAGCTGAGGCTGGTCGAAAAGGTCATTCAGGGCCGCGACTTCACCTGCACAGTCGAAGGTATGAATGCGCTCGAGGCATGGCTCGGATCGCTCCCCGGCCATGTCTACGCCAATGTCCGGCAGCCGCCCATTTCCACACTCAATCTCGCCCACCTGATCCCCCTGTCAGCGGTATGGGCGGGAGCGGAACGGGACGAGCATTTCGGTGACGCCCCCTTGCTTTACGGCAAGACCGAAGGCTCGACCCCGTTCCGCCTTTCCCTTCATGTCGGCGATGTCGGCCACAGTCTGATCATCGGCCCGACAGGGGCAGGCAAATCCGTGCTGCTGGCGCTGATGGCGCTGCAGTTCCGGCGCTACAAAGGCAGCCAGATCTTCGCTTTCGATTTTGGTGGATCGATCCGCGCTGCTGCGCTCGGCATGGGCGGCGACTGGCAGGATCTCGGAGGCGCGCTGCATGCCGAGGAAGGCGACAGCGATGCCGTCGCCCTGCAGCCGCTTTCAAGGATCGACAACGCCGGCGAACGCGCCTGGGCCGCCGAATGGCTGGCGGCGATGCTGGCCGGCGAAGGCATGGTGATTGACCCTGCCGCCAAAGAGCATCTCTGGTCGGCCCTGACATCGCTTGCGTCCGCACCGCCTGCCGAACGCACACTCACCGGTCTCGCGGTCCTCCTTCAGTCCCAGGAATTGAAGCAGGCACTCGCCCCGTATCTCATCGGCGGTCCGTGGGGACGGCTGCTCGATGCTGAACAGGAACGTCTGGGTGAGGCGTCTGTGCAGGCTTTCGAAACCGAAGGTCTAATCGGCGCGTCATCGGCCGCTGCTGTGCTCGCCTATCTGTTCCACCGGATCGAGGGGCGGCTCGACGGCTCGCCGACCATGATCATCATCGATGAAGGCTGGCTCGTGCTCGACAGCCCGGCCTTCGCCGCCCAGCTGCGCGAATGGCTGAAGACGCTGCGCAAGAAGAATGCGAGCGTCATCTTCGCGACCCAGAGCCTTGCCGACATCGAGACGTCGGCCATCGCGCCTGCCATCATCGAAAGCTGCCCGACGCGCATCTTTCTGCCTAACGAGCGCGCCGCCGAACCGCAGATCGCACGGGTCTATGAGCGGTTCGGCCTCAATGATCGCCAGATCGAAATCCTGAGCCGGGCCACCCCGAAACGCGATTATTATTGTCAATCGCGGCGCGGCAACCGGTTGTTCGAGCTGGGACTCGGCGATGTCGCACTCGCCTTCAGCGCCGCCTCTTCCAAAACCGATCAGGTCCGCATCGCCGAGCTTGTCGCCGCCCATGGCCGCGAAGGCTTTGCAGCGGCCTGGCTCCAGAACCGCAGCCTCGCATGGGCGGCCGAGCTGCTTCCTCCCCCGCCGCCCGCACTTACGGACAAGGAAAACCACCCATGAAAATACCCGTCCTCCGCCGCGCTCTCATGGCGACGGCGATCACCACTTCGCTGGTTTCCGGCACCATGATCGCCGCGCCAGCGCAGGCCCAGTTTGGCGGGATCGTCTATGACCCCAGCAATTATGCGCAGAACGTGCTGACCGCCGCCCGGACGCTGCAGCAGATCAACAACCAGATCCAGCAGATCCAGAACCAGGCGACCAGCCTCATCAACGAAGCCCGCAATCTTGCCAGTCTGCCGGTCTCGACGATCCAGACGCTTCAGCAACAGGTCGATCAGACCCGCCAGTTGCTGAACCAGGCCCAGCGCATCGCCTATGACGTGACCGACGTGCAGCAGGTGTTCAACGGCCGTTACAAGGGGGCGGCACTGACCGGCGGGCAGGCCCAGATGGTCGCTAACGCCAATGCGCGATGGCAGGACAGCGTCGGCGCCTTCGAAGACGCCATGAAGGTGCAGGCCGGGATCGTCGGCAATCTGGGTGCGACCCGCAGCTCGATCACGACACTGGTCGGCGCCAGCCAGTCAGCGACCGGGGCTCTGCAGGCGGCACAGGCCGGCAATCAGCTACTGGCTTTGCAAACCCAGCAACTGGCCGATCTGACCGCCGCCATTGCGGCGCAGGGCCGCGCGCAGTCGATCGAGGCCGCGCGCAATGCCGCGACCGAGGCCGAGGGCCGCGAGCGTTTCCGCCGCTTCCGGACCCGGAACTGACATGAGCCGGTCGGTCAAGCTGGCGGCAGCCGCCGCTTTTGGCGGATTGCTGATCGCGGTCGCGGTTGTTTCGGCAACGCGGCCGCCGGCTCGGCACGACACAACGACCTATGTCGCGGACGAGACAGGATCTCCGAACCCTCACGCCGCAGAACTCAAGCGCTGCAGTACGATCACCATGCCGGAGTCGGGATGCGATGCGGTCTGGGAAGCTGAGCGCCGCCGATTTTTCCATGGAAGGGACCGGCAGCCATGAATGATACCGGCGTCATCGACCAGTTTCTGACGGTCTTCACCCAATATATCGACAGCGGCTTCGGCTTGCTCGGCGGCGAGGTCGGCTTCCTGTCGACCACCCTCATTGTCATCGACGTGACCATAGCAGCCTTGTTCTGGGCCTGGGGCACCGATGAGGATGTGCTGCAACGCCTGATCAAGAAGACGCTCTACATCGGCACTTTCGCCTTCATCATTGGCAACTTCTCGAACCTCGCTGGCATCATGCTCCAGAGCTTTGCCGGGCTTGGCCTGCAGGCCAGTGGCAGCGGCATGGCCATCGGCGATTTCATGCGCCCCGGCGTTGTGGCCGCAACCGGTCTTGATGCCGGACAACCGCTGCTCGACGCCACCGCCGATCTTGTCGGGCCGGTGGGTCTGTTCACCAATTTCGTGCAGATCCTGATCTTGCTGATCTCCTGGCTGATCGTTGTCATCGCCTTCTTCGTGCTGGCGATCCAGGTCTTCGTCACCATCATCGAGTTCAAACTGGTGACGCTCGCCGGCTTTGTGCTGCTACCGTTCGCCTTTTTCGGGCGCACCGCCTTCATGGCCGAGCGCGTCCTTGGCCACATCATTTCCTCCGGCATCAAAGTGCTCGTGCTTGCCGTCATCACCGGCATTGGCACGACCCTCTTCACGCAGTTCAGCAATGCCGGACTCGGGGTCGAACCCGACATCCAACAGGTCATGGCGATTGCGCTCGCAGCGCTGACTTTGCTCGGTCTTGGTATCTTTGGTCCCAGCATCGCCAACGGCATTGTGTCGGGCGGACCGCAGCTTGGCGCAGGGGCGGCGGCAGGCACTGCGATCGCTGCCGGCGCGACGATTGCGGGCGGCATCGCAGGTGCCAAGCTCGCCGCAGGTGCCGCCGGCTCGGCCATGGCGGGCGCGGCCACGGGCGGTGCTCGCGCGGCAGGCGGCGCATCGGGTGCCTATGCAGCCGGAGCCGCTGGCAAAACCGGACGGGCTGCGGCTGCTTCGGGTCTCGCCAATGTCGCAAAATCAGCCGCAAGCAGCGCAGCTTCACCACTTCGCCGGGCCGCGGACAGCCTCAAAGCGAACTATGCCGCTGGCAAGGCGGGAACGCCCGCCAATGCGGCAGCGACCGGCGCCGCCGATGGCCCTCCTGCATGGGCCACCGCGATGAAGCGGCGTCAGGCGATGACGCAGGGTGCCAACATGGCCTCGCATACCCTCAAGGGCGGCGACAGCCATGGCGGCGGCTCTGGCCCCGACATCTCCGACAAAAGCTGAAACTTCCGAAAAGGATCCGACATGTTTCGACGCCCCTCTATCCGCTACGGGACCAGTCCCGAGCCCGTTACGCCCTATCAACGCGCCGCCCAGGTCTGGGACGACCGCATCGGTTCAGCCCGGGTGCAGGCGAAAAACTGGCGGCTCGCCTTCTTCGGTTGCCTCGCGCTTTCGGGAGGGCTGGCAGGCGGTCTCGTTTGGCAATCGGCGCGCGGCACGATCACGCCCTGGGTGGTCGAGGTGGACAAGCTCGGGCAGGCACAGGCCATCGCCCCTGCCGATGTCGATTATCGCCCGACCGACCCGCAGATGGCGTTCCACCTTGCTCGCTTCATCGAACAGGTGCGCGCCATTCCCGCCGATCCGATCGTGCTGCGGCAAGACTGGCTCAAGGCTTACGACGGCT
>NZ_BARE01000089.1 GCF_000367345.1 Sphingobium xenophagum NBRC 107872 | reverse complement strand
CAGCCGTTATTCACGAGATACCAAACTTATGTCAGCCTACTTTGCAGAAGGCGATGGCATCTGACCCATCCGTTGCCGGTGGGTGCAGATCACCTTTCAAAACTGCAGTCTGATGCGCGTCATGATGTTTCGTGATAGTCATAATTGCCGGCTTACGCGTCGACAGCCAAGGACAATACAAGGCCGCTGTCCCGACGATAGGAAACACCTGCCGACACGGTGCCGACCATCTTCGCCCGTTATGCGCCCATCGCGATCAGGGATAGCGGCGCGCCCGCATATTCGAAGTGTCAACGGTTAGCCCATCGCCGTGTAATTGGCCGTTGCAAATGCAAGCACACGCCTTCCACGCGGTACAATCCCTGACAATCATGACGCACCCATTTTAGCTGTTTGATCCCGGGATTTTACGGTGCAGGCCTGATGTGAAGCGCTAGTTTTTTGTACAGCATTTGCAGATGAGCTTGTAGGGATGAGGCCCTGGAGACTCTATCGGCCGCTTGGCGAAGTTGTAGGCGGCGACGAAGTTAGCGAGATGTTGGCGCATCTGATCGCGATTCGTAGTAAAACCGCTTGCGGTGGCGTAGTTGATCGTGAGGTTCATCCGCCGCTGTCCAATGGGCGAGGTCGATCGACAAGGGGTCTTCATCGTCGCTAGTCAACCGAGCTTCGTTGCCCGGTGGCGATTCGATCAGCACGCGCCCTTAAGGGTTAGCGCTGACCGCTATGCCATCGTCGAGATGCAGTTCGGGCGGGCGATCATAGTCATAGAGGCAACAGGTAATTTCGCTATTCTGTTGAATTTCCGCCAAGGTGATGCCCGTGCCGATGGCGTGGACTGTACCTGCCGGAATGAAATAGCGGTCGCCCGGCTTAACCGGTTTCCAGTCGATCCATTGTTCCAGTGATCCGTCCTGTGCGACGGCGCGGAATTGGTCCGGGTCCATGGGCGCAGTCAGACCGATGCCCAGCGTTGCACCGGGTTCGCAGTCGAGAATGTATAAGATTTCTTCTTTGCCGCGCCTTAGCCCCCTGTCCAAGACCTGTATGTAATGGGTGCACCTGGATCGACAGCCGATCGCTGGTTAAGATATACTTGATCAGCGGGGCAGGTCGCGCCTTCGACGCTTTCGACCCAGACATCTTCGATCGATCGTCTTGCACTGGCGGCGAATATCAATGGAAGGTCGGTCCGGGCCCATGGCTTTTCAACATAATGAGTAGAAGCTTTTGCGTGAGCATCCAATCAACATCAGTTCCTATGGCGCTGGGGGCAAGCCGACGTGTCAGCCTTCGGTCAGCAGGGCGCTCAGATAGCGGCCATAGTCGGACTTCCCGAGCTTGCCGATCGCCTGTTCAAGGCCGTTGGCGTCGATGAAGCCCTGGCGGTAGGCGATTTCCTCGGGCGCGGCGATCTTGAAGCCCTGACGCTTCTCGAGGACGCGGACGAACTCGGCCGCATCAAGCAGGCTGTCGGGCGTGCCGGTGTCGAGCCAGGCATAGCCGCGGCCCATGATTTCGACATGCAGGTCGCCGCGTTCGAGATAGACGCGGTTGACGTCGGTGATCTCCAGCTCGCCGCGCGCCGAAGGCTTCATGTTGGCGGCGATATCGACGACTTGCTCGTCATAAAAATAAAGGCCCGTGACCGCCCAGTTGGATTTGGGGCTTTCCGGCTTTTCCTCGATGGTTTCGGCCTTCATGTTCGCGTCAAAGCTCACCACGCCATAGCGTTCGGGATCGTTGACATGATAGGCGAAGACGCTGGCGCCTTCCTTGCGCGACGAAGCGCTGGCAAGGATTTCGGGCAGGCCGTGGCCATGATAGATATTGTCGCCCAAAATCAGCGCCGACTGCTGGCCTGCGACGAAATCGGCGCCGATGATATAGGCCTGGGCCAGACCGTCAGGGCTGGGCTGTACAGCATATTCCAGGGTCATGCCCCAGGCCGACCCGTCGCCAAGCAGCGACTGGAAGGCGGGCAGGTCGCGCGGTGTCGAGATGATCAGCACTTCGCGGATACCCGCCAGCATCAGCGTGCTGAGCGGATAATAGATCATCGGCTTATCATAGACCGGCATGAGTTGCTTCGACGTCGACAGCGTCATGGGATAGAGGCGCGTGCCGCTGCCTCCTGCAAGAATGATACCCTTCATAGCTCAAAATTCCCCAGATAATTCAGTTGGTCGCCGGTTGCAGCCGGTCCATCACTTCGTCGAGCGAGACGCGCCAGTCGGGTAGCGTCACGCCATGCACTTTCGCGATCCGGGCGCAGTCGAGCCGCGAATTGGCGGGCCGGGTGGCGGGCGTCGGATAGTCGGCCGTGCCGATATGCCGCACCGATGCCGACGGACCACCGCGTGCCGCCGATGCCGCGAAGATCGCTTCGGCAAAATCGGCCCAGCTGCTTTCGCCCTGCGCCGTCATGTGAAAGACGCCGCGTTGCTCGGGATAGCTATCGGCTACCATATTGGTAGCCACCTGAATGATGCCATCCGCGATCGCCAGCGCACTGGTCGGATTGCCGACCTGATCGCCCACGACGCCGAGATCATCGCGGTCACCCGCAAGCCGCAGCATCGTCTTGACGAAATTGCCGCCGAACGGGCTGTAGACCCAGGCGACACGCAGCACCGCGCTGTTTTCCGGATAGGTCGAAAGCACCGCCTGCTCGCCCGCCAGCTTCGACGCGCCATAGACGCCGGTGGGACCAGTAGGGTCGCTTTCGACATAGGGGCGGTCCAGCGTCCCGTCGAACACATAGTCAGTCGAGATATGGATGAGCGGAACACCCAGCGCCTTGGCCGCCTGCGCCACCGCGCCCGCGCCCGCGCCGTTGACGGCATGGGCCAGATCGCTCTCGCTCTCTGCCTTGTCGACCGCGGTATAGGCGGCGGCCGAGACGATCGCGTCGGGCTTTGCCGCTTCCAGTGCACGGGCGATCGAGGCGGGATCGGCGAGGTCGAGGTCGGGGCGGCCGATCGCGATCACCTCATGCCCCTGCGCCGCGCCGCGTTCGATCAGGCTGGTGACGACCTGGCCTGCCGTCCCGGTGACGGCGATCCTCACGCCTTCGCTTTCTCAAGACCCAGGCGCTGGCCGTCATAGGCGTCGCGCAGGGGGCGCCACCACCATTCATTGTCGAGATACCAGCGCACCGTCTTTTCGATGCCGCTGTCGAAATTCTCCTGCGCGCGCCAGCCCAGTTCATTCTCCAGCTTGGTCGCGTCAATTGCGTAGCGGGCGTCATGGCCGGGGCGATCGGTCACATATTCAATGAGATCGACACGGGGCTTATCCGTGGGGCGCAGTTCGTCGAGCACCGCGCAGATGCGCTTGACCACATCGATATTCTTGCGCTCGTTGCGGCCGCCGACATTATAGGTTTCGCCCGGCTCGCCCTTTTCGACGATGATGTCGAGCGCGCGGGCATGATCGTCGACATAGAGCCAGTCGCGGATATTCTCGCCCTTGCCATAGACCGGCAGCTTGCGCCCTTCGAGCGCGTTGAGGATGGTGAGCGGAATGAGCTTTTCGGGAAAGTGGTACGGCCCGTAATTGTTCGAGCAGTTCGACACCACGATCGGCATCCCATAGGTGCGGTGCCACGCCTTGGCGAGGTGATCGGACGCAGCCTTCGACGCCGAATAGGGTGAGGAGGGGTCGTAGGGCGTCGTTTCCTCGAACAGCCCTTCGTCGCCCAGCGAGCCATAGACTTCGTCGGTCGAGACGTGGAGGAAGCGGAAGGCGTCTTTCGCGGCGCCTTCGAGGCCGTTCCAGTAGGCGCGGGCGGCTTCCAGCAGGGTGAAGCTGCCCACGACATTGGTCTGGATGAAATCGGCCGCACCGGTGATCGAACGATCGACATGGCTTTCGGCGGCCAGATGCATGATGCGGTCGGGCTGGAACCCGGTGATCGCTGCGTCCATTGCCGCGCGATCGCAGATATTGGCGTGCAGGAACTGGTGGCTGTTCTTGCCTTCCACTTCCTTGAGCGACGCTTCGCATCCCGCATAGGTCAGCGCGTCGATGGTGAGGACGTCATAGCCCTTTTGCAGCACCAGATAACGGACGAGGGCAGAGCCGATAAAGCCGGCGCCGCCGGTGACGATTACACGCATGGATTAGTTGCTCCAGCTGAAATAGGCAGGAAGGTCGGCCAGGAGCGGCTGTTTGCGGTCCTTGGGCGAGAGGGTTTCGGCGTCTGCGACATCGGGCCATAGAATGCCGATCGCCGGATCGTCCCAGGCAAGGCCCTTGTCGCATTCGACGCTATAATAGCCGCCCGTCACCTTGTAGCAGATGACGGTATCCGGCTCGAGCGAGCAGAAGCCGTGGGCGAAGCCCGGCGGCACCCATAGCTGCTTGCCATTGTCGGGGGTCAGCGTTTCGCCGAGCCACTGGCCGTAGGTGGGCGAGCCGGCGCGGATGTCGACCGCGACGTCGAACAGCGCGCCGGCAGTGCAGCGCACCAGTTTCCCCTGCGCATGCGGCTCGCTCTGGAAATGCAGGCCGCGGATCGTGCCGGCGCGGGCGCTGCGCGATTCATTGTCCTGCACGAAGCGATAGTCGCCGATATGTTTCGCGAACAGATCGGCCCGGAAGGTTTCGGCGAAATAGCCGCGCTCATCGCCGATATGGCGGGGCGTAAGAAGGGTTACGCCGGCGATGTCGTAGGTCTGGACGTCCATATTTTCCCCTGAAATGCGCGATTATCCTGCGATCAATTGTTGCTGTTCTGGATCACCGAAACGGCGCTGGTCACTGTCAGAATCGGCGAGAAGAGCTGGCTGATGAGCTGAACGAGCTTGCTCGGCTGATTGGCGGCCGCATTGCCAAAGTAAAGGACGTCCTTGTCCTGCATAGTGAATTTCTGCGCCAAGAAATAGGAACCCGTCTGCATCATGTTGAGATGATAGACGACCGGCACTTCCTTGCCCTGTTTATCTTGCGTGTAGCGGAACAGGAAAATGGCAGCAGGATCGCCCAGATTGGGATTGGTGCCCCCTGCGGTCGCAACCGCTTCAGCCAGCGACACCGACGAGCGCCTAAAAGGCACCTGCTCCACCCGGCCCGATGCACCGAGAATGGAATAGGTCCGCGGGTCATCCACCAGCATCAAGCGATCTCCCGGACGCATACGAACATCGAGTGCCGGATTTTCGACCATGTCGTTGATGCGGACATCCGCATGAGAGGTCCCGCGCATGATGCGCGCCATCAAATCCTTGGAATTACCCCGATAGCCACCAGCAAGCGCGATCACATCGGACAGGCTTTCACGATTGGTATGCAGCACGAGCCGGCCCGGCTTGGCTACTTCGCCGCCGATGATGATGGAATTGGTAATCGTTTCGCCCAAGGTCACAATAACCTGAGGATTTTGTGACAGGCGGCGCAGCGCATTACGGATATTCGCTTCGATCTCCCCTGTGGTCAGCCCGGCGACATGCAGCGTCCCAGCATAAGGAATGGCAATGTCGCCCTGATCGTCGATCCGGGTCGGCGGCAATTTCTGGACCTGAACACCAGGATTGTTGGTCATTTGCGCCAGCGGACTGGCATTGCTATTGCTGGCGAACAGGGTGACGCCCGCTTCGTAGATGCTAATGTCCAATATGTCGCCTGGGCCAACCATGTCGGTAGGGCTGGGCGCCTGATCGGGCAGTTGCGTCGTCGGCGGTACGATATCCGCCGTTGCGGGGATATCGGGCGCTGCAGAGATCGACACGATCTGGATAGGCGACCCGTTTTTCGGCGCGACAGCGAATTTTTCGATCTGTCGTCCGGTAGGGCCACTGGAGGGCAGTGTGGCGCAGCCCGCAAGACCTGTAAGCAGGGCCAGAAATACGCTATTCTTAACTTGCATATATAATGATCTCGAAAGGCTGCAGCTTATGAGCCAATCCCCTTAGCATCGCGATCCAAGAATGGACAATAGTTCCTCTCCCGCCGGTCGTGTCCCACCTGGTGGTTTAGGAACCGTCGATCCGCGGCAGGATCGGGTTCGGGTCAGGCAGCCAGGGCAGGCAGTCTGACAATGGGGTTTTGCGCACCGCGCCGAGTGTTTCCAGCGTCGTGTAGCGGGGTGATACTGCCCACTCAGCATTCTGTTCGAACATCAGCGCGCTGACGAGGCGCATGACTGCGGCATCGTTGGAGAAGGTGCCGATGACATCGGCCCTTTGCTTGACCTCCTTGTTCACCCTTTCCAGCGGGTTGGTTGAGGCGTTCTACGCCCAGTGGTTCTGCCGGAACGCCATGTAGGCAAGCACGTCCTCGCGTAGCTCATCGGCGACCTGCTCCCACTGCTAGGGTGCTGTTTCAGTCGTCTCCTGTGCTAAGATCGTCTTGATCTCGGCGATCACGGCGGGCTGCTGCTTTGGCGCAGCGTATGGCAGCGCATTGCGCATCGAGTGCACACGGCGGCTTCGCTGGCTCACGGCGAAAACTTTGCTTGTGGCAGTACGTAGCCCCTTGTGACCGTCTGCGATGACCAACTCCTCCTACGCAAACCGCGATCCGCCAGAAAACGCAAGAAGGCCTTCCAGAAGGGCTCCGCCTACGAAGGGCCGGTTGCGACGCCCAGAACTTCGCGGCAACCATCGGCGTTGACGCCAGCGGCGGCGATTATCGCTGCGTTCGAGACGATCCGTCCGCCCTCACGCACCTTGGAGTAGGTGGCGTCGATCCAAAATAGGGCCACTCTCCCTCGATCGGGCGGGTGAGGAAGGCGTTCGCCCGCTGGTCGATCTCGGCAACTAGGCGGTTGAGCCCCGCCTTCGCGGGGAGAGACTTTGGCTCTTCGATACGCCGCTGGCACCCATCGACTTAGGATCAAAACCCCCTCAACCTCTTGAAATTTGAGACATGTATTGATTCAAAGGGTTTCAACCGCAGCGGAGACCCTTTAAGATGTCACGTTCGTTGTTCTGGTTGTCGGATGAAGCCTGGCGAGAGATCGAACGGCACTGACCCAAGAACCAGCCTGGTGCGCGGCGGGTTGATGATCTGCGGGTGATTTCTGGTATCCTGCATGTGCGGAAATCCAGCTGTCGCTGGTGCGACTGTCCGGCAGACTATGGGCCATCGATGACGGTCTGCAATCCCTTCAACCATTGGTCGCGCCGCGGTTTTTGGGTCAAGCTGCTTGATGCTCTTTCAGAGGCGGTTGCGGTGACGAAAAGCACGGCGATCGACAGCACCTACATCAAAGCCCAGCGCTCTGCATTTGGTGGAAATGGGCGCGCCAGACACAGGCGA
>NZ_BARE01000090.1 GCF_000367345.1 Sphingobium xenophagum NBRC 107872 | reverse complement strand
ATGGCGCTGACCGCCTGCGGGCGGTCAGTGCGCTAGAGGCAACGTCACCGGCTGGCGGACGGTCGCTAAGTGGGCGGGAGAGCCTCGCTCGCGGTCATGCTGCGGTCGAAGGCCTCGACATGGCGGCGCGCGAGATCACGCTTGGCGATGTTGTGCCAGTAATGATCGTCATGCCCTTCATAGTTGCCGCGACCGTCGAGCCGGATCGTGTCACCATATTGCTCGATCCGCTGACCGTCATAGGTGAGCAGCACCTCGCCCTGGGTCGTGCTGAAGCGCTTGCGCTCGATAACCAGCTTGGCGGGATCATAAGGCGGCGGCTGGCGCAGATAGTCGGGACGCTGGCGGTTCGCAGCGATCGCTGCGCAGAGGCGTTCAACGTGATGCGCGTCGTTCGAGACGATGATGAAGACATGGGATCGGTCGAAGAAGTTGCCGAAGAAGCTGACGGCATTCTCGACCCCTTCGAGCCATTCGCCGCGCAGGTTGCGGGCATCCCGTTCGACGAAATCGCCATATTTTTCGAACAGGCGGTTGAGCGGATGATCGTTCAGCATCTCGATCAGCGCGTCGATCGCGGCTTCGACGGTCTCGGAGCGCAGATGGCCGTTGCTCAGGACGATGGTCGTCATGGTCGTTCCTCTCGAGTTTGGAGTTGATCGAGCGGGGACAGCCGCCGCGCCCGGTGGTATGTCGGCCTCGGCAGGCTTGTGGCGCGGTCCGGCGATTATCGTCTGCGGCGGAGCGCCACGACTGTAGCGGTCGAGGGACAGGCCGTCAGTTGGGCTCGTCGAGCCAGTTCTCGATTCTAAGGGCGCGGATGCGCGAGAACTCGCCGTAGTTGGCGGTCACAAGGACCGCGTCCAAGGCATAGGCATGAGCCGCGATGAACAGGTCGTTCGGGCCGATCGGCTTGCCCGCGGCCTCGAGCTCGGCGCGAATTCCGCCATATTCGGTGTCGGCCGGAACATCGAGGGCGAGAACCTGGATGCTGTCGAGGATCGCTTCGATCTGGGCCAGGAGGCGCGGCGATCCCTTCTTGGCGCAGCCGTAGCGGAGTTCGGCGGCCACGATGATGCTGACGCAGATGCCGTCAGGGCCGACCTCGGCGATCCGGTTCGCGATGGCCCCGTGCGGATTGCGCGCAAGCTCGGACACGATGTTGGTGTCGAGCATGTAGAGCGTGCTCAAAGGTCTATGGCCTTTGCCGGCAGCAGCGTATCGTCGACGTCCGGGAACTCGTCATCAGGTCCGAGCGGGTCGAGGCTCGCCAGGACTTCGAGAATATTCCGCCGGCGGATCGGCTCGAGAATGAGCCGCTCGCCGTCACGGTGGATCATGACGCTCGTTCCTGGAAGCTCGAAGTCGGCCGGGATACGCACGGCCTGGCTCTTGTTGTTGCGGAACAGTTTGGCTTCCCGCGAGGCTATCGGTTCGGATCGTGCCATGCCGTCCTCCTTGGATATACATAGACATATACATTGCGGTCGGCCATTTCAATGGCGGACAACAACAGGGGTTCCGGCCCTGGCGTCTCACACCGCGAGATAGCAGTCATGGGCGAGCAGGCGCGGCTCTCGCGAGCCGGCCCAGATCGGACGGGGCAGATCGTCGCCCATGGCAAAGCGCCAGCGGGTGAGGCCGTTGGCGGCCTCCAGTACGAATCCGTCCTCGGTCGCGTTGAAGCGCTCTATGGTCGCCTTCTCGTCGCCGAAGTCGGGGATGTCGGCTATGCGTTCATGGCCGGCATAGCGATGCTCCCACGGCGTGAATTCCGCGATCTGGTCGGGATGCACGCCAAGGATGCGCTGGTCGATGGCAGCCCGGAGCGACCGGAAATCCTCGGCCGGAGTGATCTCCTCGCGCGTCAGCCAGATCCACCCGTCAGACCCGGTGAGCGGCAGAACGATCCATGAGCCGCGATTGCATTGCCAGCCCGAGAGGCCGACGCCCCCTTGCCCATAGCTGCCGAGGTGGCTCGAATAGTCGGTGAGCATGCGGCCTTCCGGCCAGTCCGGCGGCATGGGACCGATGACGCTGTTGCCCCTGACGGCGCTGAACGAACCCCGGTCCCATATGCCGTCTCGGTTGAGGACCCGGCGCTTGGTTCTGCCGGTGCGAGGAAGGTCGAGCACGCGGCGTGCCTTCTCGAGCGGATCCTCGCCCTGACGGACGGTGACGGCGAGGCGGAGGGTGAGCGCTCCCGAGGCAGGGCTGGCGCTCTCCTCACAATCGAGCGCGAAAACAGCTTCGTGCTGGACCGGAGACTGGCTGCCTTCCGGCACGATCGTTCGCGCGGCGGCCCAGTCGATGCGCCGACGCTCGTACCAGCTTTGGGAAAGAAGCCAGCTGCGCGCACGGCGCGCATCCTCGGCCTCGGCTTTGGCGAGGATCCAGTCGGGGACGGGCGCCGTGAAGACGACGTCATAGGTCGGCATGGCGAGATACTCCGGCTTGAGGGTGTGAGCGCCGCGCTTGATGGCGGCGGTCCGGCGCGTTCAGGCGAGCGGCGCCGGCAGGGCCAGCCATTCCGGCTGGTCGCTTGCGATCGGCAGATCGGTGTTCGAGGCTTCGGCCTCGGAGAAGACGGTCGCGGTTTCGAGCGAGCCGAAGCCCGCCTTGCTGTTCCAGAAGAGCAGGCCTTCCTCGCGATCCCGCGTGGCGATGACGAGGCCGTGCTCGGCCTCGCCGGGACGGCGGGTCAGCGCCTTTTCGAGGCCTCGGGCCGAGCCGCCGAATTCGATGTCGTCCTCGCGGATCACGACGAAGCCGCCGCCGAACTCACCCGGACGCATGCGATCACAATCGAGGGCATATTCGAAGCCGAAGGGAAGCGCGGAGCGTGCCGTGGCCTGGATCAGCGCCGCCGTCGCCTCGATGTCGACCTGCTCGCCGTGGATCCAGACGCCGACCGTGTCCCCGGTATCGGGAGGATCGACCTGCAGGGTGAAGCCGAGGCGGGGATAATCGGGATCGGGGAATATCTCGAGAAAGCCCGAGAACGGGTCGGCATCGGCCGGCGGAAAGCAGGCCGCGAAAGCCGGGCCCAACGCGGAGAACCGCGCGGTGCGCCCATCCGGTTCGAGCGAAGCATCGTCGAGGGCCTCGATGGCATCGTCGATCAGGCGGAGGACCTCAGCCTCGGCGGGCGTGACGGCGAGCGTGAAGCTCGCCTTGGTGAAGTGGTTGGCCATGCTGACTCCTTGGGGAGAGGGATGCGGCGCAAGCCGCGTCCCCGGCCTCGGAGACAGGCCCGGCCCCCTTCCCCTGCCCTGCTCCCCTTTGCATGCGCGGAGCGCGGACCGCAGCAGACGCGCGGAGGATTCCGCGGCCTTGGTCAGAGACGTTCGGAAGGTGCGGGCGGCGTTACCGCCCTATTGGCAAGTCTAGGCCGTGCGCTTGCGGCGGCGGGGAGGCCCGGCATGGTCGGCGGACACTTCGAGGTCCACCGCGAGCTGGGTGAGCGTACGCTGCGCGCCCAACCGCTGCAGCCCGTCCATACGACCGTCGAGCTTGAGCGTCTTGATCCGCGATCGAACGAGCGAAGCGGCGACGCGCAGCGTGTGGGGATCGAGCTCGGTCATGGGACTCGATCATAGCGCGGAAGGCGCGTCGAGGCGAGCGCTCAGCCCTCGTCTGGAAAGTCGCGCCAACGGCGAACCAGCTCGATCATCTCGGCCTTGCGGCCGAAGGCATCGGGATAGATCGCGCCTTCATGCTGGCCGAGAAAGCCGATGATGATTGTCATGTGGGTCGCGATCGTCGCGTCGACGCCGAACAGATCTGCGATAGGGAAATGACCGCAATCATCGCCATTCCACCAGGCAAGCAGGAAGTTCGCGACCCGCCGCGCCTGGCCGGTGTCGGATCGAGCGATCTCGATCAGCCGGTCGAGGGCATGGCGCGCGGCGGCGTCGCTGAAGGGTCCCTTGTCCACGGGATCAGCCTATAGCAGCGAGATGCTCACGGGAACCGGGAACCGGAGCGCCAAACTCGGGATCGACACCCGGCGAGCCCGCCGGATTGCCGCGCAGGATCCACGGCATCGGCTGGATGAGACGCGCCCAGTCGGCAAACGACGGTATCCGCCCAAGATCTTCGGTGACATGCTGTTCTCCGACGAGCCGGACCGGGATGTCCCGGCCGTCGCTGTTGCGGATCGTCACGCCGAAGATCGTCTCGAGGAGAAAAATGCCTTCGGCATGATGCCTCAAGGCGCGGTGGCGCGGATCGGCGATGATCTTCTTGGACTCGTCGAACCACTGGTGAAGCGGCAGATAGTCCTCGGCATTACCGCCCCACCGGCGGACCGAGCTCAGCGCATGATAATGGCAATGCGACATCGCTAGAGCTCCGTCTCGCTGGTGTCATAGTCGATGAAGCGGGTGTTGTGCGTCAGTGTCACCGAGCCGGAAGCGACATCGATGCCGATGATGCCGTGGGCCCCTTCGCCGTTTTCCCAACCGCAATGATGGGTGCAGACCGCATTCTCGGCGAAAGCGCTCAGAGCATCTTCAAGGTCGACCGTCCGCGTGGTGACAGAGCCATTATATTCGAGCGCGAAATGGTCGCACAGGATGGTCGGTAGCTCTGCGCTGGCGTCGTCGCGATAGGCGAAGACATCGCCCACGCTGCCTTCGTCGCCGCCGCCGTCATAGTGGATGTCAACGCGCGCGATGCCGTGTTCGCGCAGCAATGGAAGGAAGGCGGCCTTGCAGCGCGCCTCGACGTCTTGGACAGCGGTAAGACCGGTCTCGATCTCCGCGACGATCGCGGCCTCGGTGACCGGCTGGTCGGAAGTGGGTTGCTGGATCATGCGTCGATCTCCTGGATCAGGATCTTCGCGGCCTCGGCGCTGGCCGGATAGGCGGCGGCGAGGTTGCGGTGAAGGGCTTCGAAGTCCGGGATGGCGAAGCGTCCGTCGGCATTGGGCCGGGTCGCCAGAAGCGCGCCGGTGACGATGTCGTCGATCCGGTCGCGATCGACTGTCGGGGCGCTGCCGTCTTCATAACGGACCGGTGGCGCGAACCCGGCCTCGACCCAGCTTTCGAGGCCGTCCTGCGCGGCCTCGGTATAGGCGGTAACCGCGGGATTACGCCGATAGGCAAGCGCATCGACCTTGAGGCCAAGCGAATAATAGACGCCGAAGTCGTGCCGGTTGGTGACCGACACGAGCGTGCAGCCATCGGGCGGCGGGCCGAAACGGGCAATGATGGCGGCGCGGTAGGCGGCGACTTCAAGCCGGTTCAGCCGCTCGAAGTCGGGCGTGTGCCCAAGCTGCGCGCAGTCCTCGTTGGCGGGGGCGCCGCCGAGGTCGATGATGTCGGACATGATTGTCTCCCGTCACGATTGGACAGGAGCCACGCTCCCCCTCCTCTCTACGGCCGCAGGCCGGTCGGCCGGGATTGAAGCTGACAGGAAAGGGGCACGGCGTTAGACAGGGTGGCCGTCCCGACAAATCTGTTCAGAGGCTTCGCTTTTGGAAACCATCACGCTCGTCCTGACATTGCTGTTCGCCGTGGTGCTGAGTGGAATCCTGGCTCGCCTCTTGCCGTTTTCGGTTCCGCGTCCCCTCGTCCAGATCGCTCTGGGTGCCGCGATCGGTCTCGTCGCCGACTGGCGGGTGACGCTCGATCCGGACATCTTCTTCCTGCTCTTCCTGCCGCCGCTGCTGTTCCTCGATGGGTGGCGGATACCGCCCGACGATATGTTCAAGGATGGCGTCACGATCCTTGAGCTGGCCCTTGGCCTGGTCGTGTTCACCGTCGTCGGCATGGGTTTCCTCATCCACTGGATGATCCCGGCTATGCCGCTCGCAGTGGCTTTCGCGCTCGCGGCGGTGGTTTCCCCCACCGACCCGATCGCCGTGTCCGCGATCGCGCAGCGCACGCCGATCCCCAAGCGGATGATGCATATCCTGGAGGGGGAATCGCTGCTCAACGACGCGTCGGGCCTTGTCTGCCTGCGCTTTGCGGTGGCGGCCGCCCTGACGGGCAGCTTCTCGCTGGGGGCCGCGGCGCTCAATTTCCTGTGGGTCGCGATTGGCGGCATCGTCGTCGGCGCGGGCCTCACCTGGCTCGTTGGGCGGGCAAAGGAACTGGTCGCGCGGCGTCTCGGCGAGGAAAGCAGCTCGCAGATCCTGATCAGCCTGCTGATTCCGTTCGGCGCCTATCTCGTAGCCGAGCATCTCCATTGCTCGGGCATCCTGGCGGCGGTCGCGGCCGGCGTGATGATGGGGTTCATCGAGACACGGGGCAAGGCGCTGGCCGTAACCCGCATCCGACGCACGACGGTCTGGGATCTCATTCAGTTCACGGCCAACGGCATCATCTTCGTGCTGCTTGGCGAGCAGCTTCCCACGATATTGGCCGGCGCTGCCGACAGCGTCAGGCTGACCGGCCATCATGGAGCCTGGTGGCTGGCCGTCTATATCGTCGCGATCAATGTCGCACTGGCGGCGCTGCGTTTCGTCTGGGTCTGGTTCTCGCTGCGCCTGACGTCTTTCCGCCGCGCGGAAGATAGCCCGAGGCCGAACTGGCGGTTGGTGGGGGCGATGTCTTTCGCGGGCGTCCGTGGGGCCATCACGCTCGCGGGCGTACTCACGCTCCCGCTCGCCATGGCCGACGGGACGGCGTTCCCGGGTCGCGATCTCGCCATTCTCCTGGCAATGGGCGTCATCATCCTGTCGCTGATCGCGGCATCGATCGGACTGCCGTTGATGATGCGGGGGCTGGAGATGCCGGCGGAGCCATCGCGCGATGCGGAGATCGAAGAAGCCCGGAGAGCGGCCGCCGAAGCCGCGATCGCCGAGATCGAGCGCACTCAGCACCAGCTTGCCGAGGGGCGAAAGGATGCCGACGCCTATGTGAACGTCGCTTCCAGGTTGATGGACCTCTATCGCGAACGGATCGACAATCGCTCGAGCCTGCCCGAGGCGATGGCTTTTCTGCGGCGCGATGAGCGCATCGAGCGCGATCTTCGCCTTGCCGCGCTGAAGGCGGAACGCGGGGAAATTTTCCGCCGGGTTCGTCAGAGCGAATTGGGGAGCGAGGCGGCGCGCAAGCTGGTGCGGGAGCTCGACCTGCAGGAGGCCCGTCTGGCAGGGTGATGCCAACGACAGCCGGCAGGCACGGCGCGGCCGCGAGCTTTGGTTTCGGGACAAGGAAAAAGCCCCCGCTTGGGTGAAGCGGGGGCTGGGAGAGTTCGAACTGCCGTTTGCGTCAGCTCG
>NZ_BARE01000091.1 GCF_000367345.1 Sphingobium xenophagum NBRC 107872 | reverse complement strand
CCCCCCCCGCCGGTTCATCGAAGGCCGCCTGCGGCTTGCGGACCTCGCCGATCCGATCTTCGCCGCGCTCGAGGAAGGCAAGATCACGCTCGATGTCGCCAAGGCCTATGCGACGACGCCCAACCATGATCGCCAGATGATGGTCTGGAATGAACTGTCGAACAGCTGGCAGGGCAACAACCCCGATTCCATCCGCCGCATGGTCACGCACAGCGCCATCCGCTCGTCTTCGCCGATGGCGAAGCTCGCCAGCGAAGCGGAATACCTCGCCGCCGGCGGCAAGATTGAACGCGACCTCTTCACCGAGGACGGCGGCGAAACCTGGATCGATGCCGAGATCGCCCAGCGAATTGCCGGCGAGAAGCTCCAGGCCTTTGCGGCCGAAATCGCCCAAACCTCCGGCTATGCCTGGGTACGCCCGATCCTCGAAACCCGCGTCACCTACAACGCGACCGAAGACCTCCATCAGGTCCATCTCGAACCGGCACCGCTCACCGATGAGGAACAGGTCGAGGCCGACAAGCTGCTCGAGACGATCTCGGCGCTGGAAGCCGAAAGCGAGACGCTCGACGAGGACGACGAGGCCGCCGCCGCCGAGTTCCAGGCACGCTGGGATGCCGCAAGCAGCGCCTACGATGCGCTCCACGACAAGCCCCCGGTGATCCCCGAGGAGATGAAGGCCAACGTCGGCTGCTTCGTGATCATCGGCGACGACGGCCAGCCCACCGTCGCGAGCGGACTTTACAGCGACAAGCCGCTCGAACGCCGCAAGGCCCGCGGGTCCGACGCGGGCGAGGGTGCCGGCGGAGCAGGGGAGGGCGGTAGCGCTGCTCCAGCCCCCAAGCCGTTGTCGCAGAAGCTGGTCGAAGAGCTCGCTGTACAGCGCCGCGATATTCTGGCGATCAACCTCGCTTCCAACCCGGCGATTGCGCTCGACTACCTGATCTTTGCCATCGCCGACTCCCGCGCGCTCTACAGCGCCCAGGCATTGGGCACGACGCTCCGCGCCCCGTCGCCCTCGCTCTACCTCGCCAACTACCCTGAAAACCCGGCGCACACTCTGATGGCCGATATGCGCGAGACGCTCGACCTGTCGTGGACCGAGCACCGCCGCACGGTCGACCGGTTCTCCGCGTTTAGCGCGCTCGACGACGATACAAAGGCAAGCTGGCTCGCCTGGTGCATGGCGAAGACACTGGAAGCCAGCATGGGGATCGACAAGAAGACCGGTCAGTCCGGCCCTGAACCGATCGACCTGCACGATCATCTCGCCGCCCTGATGGGGATAAACGTCGCCAGCCACTGGCGGCCAACCTCGGCCAATTACTTCGACCGCGTGAGCAAGCAGGCGCTGCTCGCCCATGTCAGCGAAGTTGGCGGATCGACCATGGCGGCGAGTTTCATGGGCTCGAAGAAGGGCGACCTCTCGGCCTCCTGCGAGAAGCTGTTCGCCGGTGAGACCATCGTTGCGCCTGAGGTCAAGGAAGCTGCGCTCGCCTGGGTGCCCGAGGCCATGCGCTTCCGGGTGCTCGCCGCGAGCGAGCCCGATGAGGGAGCGCCGGTTGAGCACGAACCGGACAGCGATGCGGGCGACCTCGAACCTGCCGAAGAACAGGACGTCGAAGCCAGCGAGACCGTCGACGCCTGACCAGCCTTGCCGGCACGCTGCCCGCGCATCCGTTGCGATCTGCGGCAGCGTGCCGGTCCATCCAGGAACCATCTCATGACCATGATCACCAAGCTGCGCGCCCGGGTCTCCCCCGAGGCGATCTCGAAGGTCACCCGGATCTTCAACGGGACCCTCGACGACATCTTCAACGAACTCTTCCAGAATGCCCGCCGCGCGGGCGCGGGCCGCATCACCATCACCGCCGATCACACGGCGGACGCATGCCTCATCACGGTGAGCGATGATGGCGCCGGGATCGCTGACCCGGTCGACCTCCTCTCGCTCGGGGCATCCGATTGGCCCGACGAGTGCCGCGCCCGCGAAGACCCGGCAGGCATGGGCTTCTTCAGCCTTGCTGGCCTCGACACCGTGGTCAGTTCGCGGAGCGCGGACGGCGCGTTCTCGCTCGCGATCACGGGCGATGCCTGGACCGGCGAGGCCGACATCGATGTGCTGCCCTTCGACGGGCCGCGCGGCACGACAATCGCCTTCCGGTTCGATCCGCAGCCTGACGGCAAGCTCGAACGCTGCGTCGAGGCAGCCGCCCGGTTTCTGCCGCTTGCCGTCAGTTACAACGGCAAGGACCTCGCCCGCGCCGATTTCCTCGCCGACGCGCACAGGGTCATCGAGCGGGAGGGGTTCCGGATCGGCGTGTTCCGCGACCGGCACTCGCCGCACGTGGCGACGCTCAACTTCCACGGCGTGACCCTCAAACACGCCTTCCCGGTCGTGAAGGAAGTCCATCACACCCAGTGGTCCGTGCAGGTCGACGTCATCGACGCGCCCGATCTCGTCCTGGTCCTGCCCGCCCGCAAGGAAATCTACCGCAACGCCGCGCTCGACCGGCTCGTGGCACTCTGCCGCGAGGCGATCTTTTCGGTCATCCACGAGGAACCGTTCCATCGCCTGAGCTTCGAGAACTGGATCGAAGCGAGCTTGTATCGCGACGACTTCCCCCAGGCGGCGCGGCAATTGCCGCTGTGGTACCCGACGCTCGCCCGCGACAGCTACCGCGAGGTGCCGCGGTTTGCCGACCTCGAGCCGGGCGCGGCAATCTATGACGACACCGACTCCTTCGACGCGGTCACCTTCGGCCGCGCCTTGCGGCGCTCGAACGGCGGCGAGATGCACCGTCTGGGCGGCCCTGAGCCGCGTGCCTTCTACGAGCCGATCACCAATTTCATCGGCTATCCCTGGTACGACGCCCTCCCAGCCTTCGTGCGCACCGGTGAGCGCTACACCTTTGATGGCAGCATCCCCGCCGACGAAGCCTATGCTGTCACTCTGCGCCCCGACGCGATCACGATCGAACTGACCGACCAGCACGACCGGAGGCTCGATCTTGAGACCGATTTCGCGATTCTAGACGACCCCGACTCATGGGGCGATCCCGACTGCGCGCGCATTGCGCTGACTCGGACCACCGCGCTTGGCCCGGACGATCTCACCGACCTCATCATCGACGCCGTGTTCTCGCCCTCGGATGATTCCGATGCGGACAGCTATGACACCCAGGAGACCCGCTTCCGCCACGATGCCGCGGTGCGCGCGCACGCGATCCTCGAGGGCGAGGACGCTGCGATCCTTGCCGGCATCTCCATGGCCTTCGCCGACCGGGTCGCCTGGCGCATCCCGCACGGGCGCACGCTCCGCCTCACCTGGTCGAGCGCGGCTTCCGACCTCTCACTTGATCCTGCCCAGGAGGGCCCGGCCCAATGACCCGTCATCCCAAACCCGACGTCGCGCAGGTCATCACCGACCTGATCCTCGAAAAAATCGCTGCCGGCACGGCACCTTGGCTCAAGCCCTGGACGTCGACCAGCACGCGGCCGCTGCGCCACAACGGTGTCCCCTATTCAGGGATCAACACCTTCTTCCTCTGGGCGGTCGCCGAAAGCCGGGGTTACGCGAGCCCCTACTGGATGACCTTCCGACAGGCGCTCGAACTCGGCGCCCATGTTCGCAAGGGCGAGAGTGGCTCGTTCAGCGTGTTCTACAGTTCGGCGCGCAAAACCGACACCGATCGTCAGACCGGTGAGACAACCGAAAAGACGATCCGCTTCATGAAGTGGAACCACGTCTTCAACGCCTCGCAGATCGAGGGATTGCCGGCGCACTACTATCCCGAGCCGCCCGACCCCAAGGCGATTGGCGCACTTTCGGCAGGGGTGCAGGCATTCCTCGACGCGATCCCGATCCGCGTGGTCCACGGCGGCGACAGCGCGCATTACACGCCTAGTACCGACACGGTGACCCTGCCGCCGCCACAGGCGTTCCATTCGATCGAGGCTTATTTCTCGACTCGTTGTCACGAACTCGGCCACGCCACGGGATCGGCCAAGCGGCTCAATCGCCAATTCGGTAAGCGGTTCGGTGACGACGCTTATGCGTTCGAGGAGATCGTCGCCTCGCTCTGCCAGGCTACCCTGTGTGCCGAGTACGGCCTCCCCAATGAGATTCACGACAGCCACGCGTCCTACATCCATCACTGGATGAAGATCCTGCACGGGGACAAGACCGCGATCTTGCACGCGGCGGCCAAAGCCGAGCAGGCGATCAAGTGGCTGCGCCAGTTCGACCCAGCCCTGGTCGGCGAGCTCAAGGAGGCGGCCTGAAGGCACCCACGTTGCGATGGCCCGGGCCCGCTCGCAGGACGAACGCGAAGGGGAGGGGGTGGGAGCCCGATGCGCCAGGGGGCGCAAAGGGAGACTTCACCGATGAACTACGATCTCGACTTCCGCTATCGCCGTGCCCTGCAGCCCGATGGCCTCGCGACCATTGTCACGGCGACCCAGGCCGTCGTCGACGCGATGCAGGACGCGCGCAACGCAGGGATCGACCCGGCACGCGATCCCGCGACCATCCTGCTTGCGCGCCACGTCGGCCGCATCGCGCTCGGCCACGCGCCCGATGAAACCTTTGCCGAAGACCTGCCGCTGCGCCGGCAGTGCCTTGCCAAGATCGACGAGCTGAAATCGAAGCCCGCGCTGGTCGCGCTCGCCCGCCGCGGAATCGGCTACGATCCCGAAGCCAAGCGCGCCTTCCACCGCGAGGCCCGCTCCGCATTGCGGGTGGCGGCTCGCCACCTTGGGCTGGAGCCCGACCAGTTCGACCTGCGCAGCAACTTTGCGGGACCTGCGGTCTCCGGCGAGATCACGCTCCACGGCGACGAGATCTACGTTCAGGTCTCGATCCCCTGCATCCGTCCGGGCCGCGAGGTCATGTTCCGCCGCTGCAAGGGGCGCAAGGATTACCTGGGCGACCGAAACCACTTCTGCGACATCGCCGTCCTCGCCGCGCCGCAGAGCTTCCGCGCGCTCGTCGTTCGCGAGACCGGCCTTTCGATCAATCCGCGCCAGCAGGCGTTCGTCTAGGAGACAAGCCCATGGGTTGGCTGTTCATGTCCCGCGGCGGCATGGCCCCGTTCGCCACGCCGAAGGCCTATCTCGACAACCAGTGCACATACCCGCCGGACCCAGAGAAGGGCCGGGCGACGGGCCTGCGCGTCCTCAAGTCCACCGTTCGTTCGGGCGCTTACTACGCCGCCTGCCAGAGCTATGACCTCGAAGTCCCGCGCGAGACATTCGCGATCATCTGCCTGGTCAAATGGAACCCAGGTGCGCGAAGCGGCGAGGAGTTT
>NZ_BARE01000092.1 GCF_000367345.1 Sphingobium xenophagum NBRC 107872 | reverse complement strand
AGCCGGTGTCCTTCCACGGACCGAAGCCGCGAAGGAGGGTCACAAGCACCCGCTCGGCGGCTTCGGTGACTGCGCCATTATATGCGTCAAAGGTCTTGGGTTTGCCCATCATCCTGGCAGTCGTTCGGCGCGGAGGTGGTCAGCAAGCTCCCTGGCGCGACCGGACCCCTGCATAAGATCGAGATAAACCTGAACTGGCGGGGCATAAGCAACGCCATCGATCCGTTCTCCCACAGCAATGTCGCGCTTGCCGGTGTCTTCGATCACACCGAGGTTCCATCCCTCCGACACGGGCCGGGCATCGAGACGCGCGAGAACTTCTCGGTGAAGTCGCCCACCCTGGATCCGGCACCTGACCTGCGAGATCGCTGAGAGATACGGCGCATACGCCTGAGCGGCTGCCTCCGCCGTTACCGCATATTGTGCGCCAACGTCGCGACATGCTTCGTCGAGCCGGCGCGCAATCTGGCCAGCATCCCCGCCCGGCACATAATAGCGCTCGATCCGTGGCGGCTTCTGATCGGCGATCAAGCGAACCCATTCATCGAGAACCGGGCCTCGTTCGCGCAGGCGGCGCATCTTGGCTGGCCCCGCACCCTCAACTTCGAGCCAATCGCGCCGCTCCATCTCGCTAAGGGTCTCCGATGCAGTCGCCGGCGACACGCCTGTCTCTTCCGCGAGTTCCTTCACACTCATCCATCTGGGCGCAGTTCCAATGACCGCCTGAGCGACGCGAGCTCGCTGGCCCTGAAAGATTGAGCCGAAGGCACGTCCGGCCTTCTTGAGGGGCGGGCGTTCGATCAACACATAGGCACCCGACGATGGGACGAAGAGCGAGCCACCGAGGTCGTAGTAGCCGACTTGTTCTTGCTGTAGGATTTCGCGCGCACCTTTCGAGATTGCGCCTGCAATCAGCATGGGAACCTTCTCACCGGCGTCATCCATCTGGTTGAGATAATCGCGAAGCCGCCAAACCTGCTGACGAACATCGCGGGGAAAGAGCTCGCGCTTGGCCTCAACGACCAGTTTGAACCGGTGGTGATTGAGGTCTACATCAAGTACACCATCCGGGGCATATCGGCTGCCGACACGCGGTTCGGAGGTGCGCTGATAGACGGAAGCGCCAGGCAATTCCGACAGGGCATGGCTTAGCTCATCGAGCAGCTCTTCCTCTATGATCTCAAAATTTCTCATATTTCCCTGCCAGTGAATAAGGCATCTGTAGCGAATATTCGCGCGATATGCAATATTTGCTGTGCAGCAAATTTCGAAAGAGGTCACTCGTCAGCCTCGTGAGGCATAAATCCACAATTTATGCCTCACGGCACCAAGCCGACCCCCTAAAGACGCGCCGTCGCGCCCGGGAGTTCGGGCAATCCTGAAACCGTGAGGGGAGGGGGGCTGGAAGGGGTGAGCCGAAGGGCTCGGCCAAGTCCGGTTTTCAGGAGCACTCCCATGAACGATATCGAGTTGATCCCGCTCGGCAAGCTGCGCTTGTCCGAAGCCAACGTCCGCAAAAACGACAGCAACCTCTTCATCGAGGAACTGGCCGCCAATATCGAGGCCAAGGGCCTCCTTCAGAACCTGATCGTGGTGCCCGCCAAGAAGCGGGGCATGTTCGACGTGACCGCGGGCGGCCGCCGCCTACGCGCGCTCAATTATCTCCTTGAGACGGGCAAACTCCCCAAGGACCATCCCGTCGCATGCCGCGTCCTCGACATCGATGCGGCCGAGCAGTCCGAGCTCTCGCTGATCGAGAATGTCATTCGCCTCGACATGACGCCGACCGACGAGATCCGTGCGTACAAGCACTTCGTCAACGAGGGCAGCGACCTCGACGCGATCGCCAAGCGGTTCGGTC
>NZ_BARE01000093.1 GCF_000367345.1 Sphingobium xenophagum NBRC 107872 | reverse complement strand
CCGCAAGGTCCATGCTGCCATCAAACTGGTCGAAGCGAGTATCTCGCCGACAGAAGCGGCACGGCAACTCGGCATCGGCCGATCAACCATATATCGAGAAATGCGCCGCCTTGGCGTGGAAAGGCCCGCCTGAATGTCCAGATCAAAATCGGTTCACGATCTTTCGGGCCTGATGAAATATGCGGAACGGGCGCCATGGGATGAAGCGATGGCTGAAATGCTGTCCGCGCATCTTGGCCCAGCGTGCGAAGCAACCGGACTCGAGCCAGACGCCATATTCGAAATCATCGGTGATCACTGGCAAGGGCCGCTATGGGGCTGTTTCTTTGAAGATCTGCTGACGCAGGAACTGGAACCTGACGGTGGCAATCTGGTCGATGACTATCTCAAGCGCCGGGGCTGGAACGAAAAGGCGCCGAACAAAGCCTATATGCGCGCACTACGCGATACGGTCATGTCGCTCTATGAAGTCAGCGAAGTGGTTCCCGGCCAATCGATGACCTTGCGCGATCTGCTGCGCGACGTCGCCCCGGTGACGGTGCGGGAACACGGTGCGACCCAGACCCTCGTCAACTGGGACAAAATCGCCGCAAGAATTGTTGACGTGAACGGTCGGCACGGCATTTCCGGGGCACTCCTGCCGTTCAGCGCAGATGGCGCCGTGCGCGTAATCGACGCGCTTTCCCGACTTGTGGACGATGCACAGGGCACTGTCGGATTGGATCCCCTAGACAAGGACGCGCTCTTGCGGGCATCGGGGCCGATGTTCACGAACATGTGGCTGCTCGACTGTCTGGGTAAGGCCATTCCCGGCAGCTCGCCGGATATGGTCAACGCGGACGGTGATGACCTTGTGTTCCACCGTATCGTTTTTCCGCTGGCAAAGGGCGTGATCGGCAAAAGCGTGGTTCGCAGGCTGAACGCGGCTCAATGGCTGGAACCTGCGAGCGACACGTTCTGGAACTGGCTGGCACCGGTGACGAAGAAGAGGACACCAGAAACGACCAAAGGCGGGCAGGCTTTTGTGACAACCATGGAGGACGGCACACCCGTTTTTGCCAATGTCGAGTTGGCTGGACGCAAACTGATCGTTGAGGTCAACAGCGCCGCCCGCGCTGAACAGGCGATTGCGCAGATGAGCGAGTGGCTTGGTGATTGCGTGAGCACACCTATGACCGAAATCCGGACTCTGGCCCAGTTCATGGCCGATGACGCCGCCCGCGCTCCGCAGGAAGTGCCGCTCGATATCCCGCCGGACGAAATCGAACGCATCGTTCATCAGATGCTGACACGCGAATATACCAAAACGCTTGATGAAGCGGTGCCGGCCCTCGGGCACAAGACGCCACGCGCTCTGGCCCGCACGAAGGCAGGCCGACCAAAAGTGGCCGACTGGCTCAAATATATAGAGAATGGCGCGGCAAAATCCGGTGCTGGTGATCCGATGGCCACCTATGATTTTACGTGGATGTGGCGAGAGCTGGGCATCATCGACCTGCGCCGTTGATCGCCATCACAGCGCCGTTCTTGCACTGTTCTCGCTTAGCGTTGTCTGGCGTACCTTCCACGCTATGCCCTCCTATACAGCCTGCGGCTCACCTTGGCCTTGCACACCGGAGTTTCATTGAGCGGGTGGTTCGTGGAGGACGTTGGCTGGCAGGCCATCTACTGGCAGGCAACGCTCTTTGGAATCGCCTTCCTCTTCCTCGCGCTCGTGAGTTTTCCCCAGCGGGAGGTTGGCTGGAGCCTGTTCGCCCGGACGAACAAGGGCGAGGTTGCGATGTTCTGTGTGGGGCTCACACTTCTCTATGTGGGGCTGGATCAGGGGAATCGTCTCGACTGGCTTGCGTCGGGAACGGTCCTCGCTTGCCTCACGGGAGGCCTGCTGCTCGTACTGGCCGCCATCGCATGGCAATATATCTCTCCCGTTCCCTTCGCGCACCCTGCAGCGCTTCTTCGTCGGAATATCCACATGCCGCTGATAATCGTGACGCTGTTCGGCGTGACGAGCGGGGCGACCTCAGTACTGATCCCAAACTTCCTGGCCGCTGTCGGGCACCTCAAGCCCGAGCAGTCCGGCGCTGCGCTCTGGGGGGTCGATCTGGTGCAGCTCGTCGCATTACCCGTGGCAATCTGGTCGATCCGCAGGGCCGATCCGCGTTTAACCCTGGCAGGAGGGCTGCTCCTCGTGATGTTGGGCTGCTGGCTCGGTAGTGGGATCACGCACGACTGGCGGGCAAACGACTTTGTTACAATGAGCGTCCTGATCGGCATGGGCAACGCCGCCGTGCTCCTGACGATGATCGCTATGACTGTCGCTAACGCGGCGCGTGAGGAACTCATCAGCATCGTCGCCTACATCCAGATACCCCGTGTCCTGGGGCCAGAAATCGGACTTGCGATCCTCACCACATTACTACGCAAGCGTGAAGCGTTCGCCTCTGTTTTGGTGGGCAGCAACGTCGAACGGGTTCGAAGCGCCGCGCTGGACTTTCACATCGATGGGATGGGATCCATTATCCGTCGGGAGGCGACGGTTCTCTCCTACGCGGATGCATGGACATTTTGCTTCGCAGTGGCGGCACTCGCGATGCTGCTCGCCGTGTTTCTGCGGCGCACGCCGCCGCATCCTCTCGTCAAACTGCATCGTCCCCAATAAGGCAGCACGCAAGGAGAAGCGTTTTGGCGGATAAGGATGAAGGTGAAGGTTCAGGACGTCGTCGGGGCATCCAGTCGATCGAGATCGGCATGCGGATCGTCGATGCCCTTGCGGCCAGCGAGGGTCCACTGCCTCTTAGCAGCATAGCGCAGATCACGGACATGGCGGCGCCGCAAGTGCATCGCTATCTGCACAGCCTTATCGCAGCAGGCACCGCTCGGCAGGATCCTGCCACCGGTCATTATGATCTGGGGCCGGGGGTTCTGCGCATTGGGCTTGCGGCCCTGGCCCGTACGGACGCATTTAGGATCGTCGATCGCGTGATCGGCTCCTATGTGGAGACTTCGGGACAGACGGTCCAGATATCCGCCCTCGGGCCGACAGGCCCGACTATCGTGCGGATATATCGCGGCCGCCCTGCGCTGCTGACGACCTTGCAGGTGGGTGTTGTCCTGCCCTTGGCCGGGTCGGCGACGGGTCGCGTATTCCTGGCCTTTGCTCCGCCAGCCGAAACCGCGGCAGCGATGACCTACGAGGGCAGCGATGGGATGGAACGGGCGGCTCTCGATGACATGCGGAGCAGTGTGCGACGTGAAGGACGTTCTGTGGAGCCGGGCTCCCTGATACCCGGGCTTCGCGCCACTGCTTTCCCCATTTTCGATCTTCAAGGTCGCGCGATCCTGGTCGCAACAGTGCTCGGACTGGTCAACGACTGGAACCCCAAGATTGCGCAGCTTGTCGGGCAGCTCGGAGGACTGTGCAAGCAGATCAGCGCGGAGCTGGGTTGGTTAGATGAAGGCCATCGATCTGATTGAGTGGTTCCCAATGGCCGGCCTCTTGGGCGATTGTCACGATGAAAACGGTCAGCGCGCCCAAGGTTCTGCGATCACCGCCGGGCCAAGGTCTAGATTGTAGAGGCGAAAGCAGCATGCCACCTGCCCATATTAAGAATTGTGGTATCGCACAGCGTCGTCGTGGTCGTCCCAAGCAGTTCGATCCACAGGAGGTTCTATCCGCCGCCCGAAGGATATTCTGGGCCAAAGGGTATGATGGAGCCACCATAGAGGAGCTGTCCTGCGCGATGGGCATCAGTCGCCCCAGCCTCTATTCCACTTTTGGCAGCAAGGAAGGATTGTTCAACAAAGTAGTCGACGAGATCGATGCCGAGAATTTCGGCTATATGCGCCTCGCGCTCGATCAACGTCGAGCGCGCGATGTGGCCGCTCACCTGCTTCGCGGTGCTGTAGGCATTTCAGGTGGCGCTGCCCGTGGCTGCGTTGAGCTTATCGGCTGCGTGGCAGGCGGACCACAAGATGTTACTGTGCGTGCGACTGTTCGCAAGCGCAATGGGGCGGCGCGCAGGGCACTGGCGACGAGGCTTGAGAAGGCGAAGGACGAAGGGGATCTTCCATCAGCCTGCGATCCGCAGTCGATCTCCAGCTGGCTTTTCGCGATCATGCAGGGGTTGATCGTGCAGGCAGCCTGTGACGTAGATCGCGACACGCTCTTGCAGATCGTTGACCTCACCCTGGCGGCGTGGCCCCCTTGCGGGACTGGGCCCGATCAGGGCGCGCCTCGCTGACCGGCTGGCTGTAGATATCCGCTCTCCGCTCCAAGGGGCGTCTGTCTCGTCTGGTCGTTCAAGCAGACTGCGGGCGCCTGCCCGCGCCACCTGAAGTCTGTTTGCACTACTTGCTCCCTTAAACAGGGCTTGGCGTCATGAAGTTTTTGAGGGGATACTGCGGATCGGTCATCCCCGGCTCTATCAGTGCCTTCGCCTCCACGAGGCGCTTGCCCTGCACATAGTCCTTGGTGGCGTTGACGCAGTCGAGCGCGATGACACGACCGTCACGTCCGTAAACGACCGTAAAGCTGCCGGTTGCAGGATCGCCGCGAACAAAGGTCTGATCGTAACCGGCCGTAAGGCCTACGGTCTGGAGGCGGATGTCATACTGGCTGGACCAGAACCACGGGACAGCATGATATTGCGCAGCCGTACCGCAGATCGTGCGCGCGACGACCACCGCCTGATCATTTGCATTCTGGACGGATTCCAGCCGGATCGGGATGTCGTTCGGAGCAAAGCTGTTCACATGGGCGGCGCAATCGCCAAGCGCATAGACATGTGGAATGCTGGTTCGCCCGCTTGCATCGACGAGCAGACCATTGCTGGCCTTGGCGCCTGCAACAACAAGGGGTGAGATGGCGGGAATAATGCCGATGCCGACAATGACGAGGTCGGCCGGGATAGGGTCTGCGTCATTAAGTTCGACGTGCGTGACACGTCCATCCTGCCCGAGCAGGCATCCAACCTTGGTCCTTAGGCGAACGTCGACACCTCTGGACCGGTGCTTTTCCTCGAAAAAGCGCGACAGCGGTTCGCCAGCAACGCGGGCAAGCACCCGGTCAAGGGCTTCGATGAGGGTGACGTTCTTTCCGAACTTCGCCATCACTGCCGCTGCCTCAAGACCGATATATCCGCCGCCGATGATCACCACTTTGGAAACGCCAGGTAGTTCGGCGGCAAGTGCGTCGGTATCCGCCCGCGTTCTGACATAGTGTACGCCGCCAAGATCGTGACCGGTGCAATCAAGACGCCGCGCGCTTCCGCCCGCACACCAGACGAGGTCGCCATAGCCCATGCTCCGACCATCTGCGAGGAAGACCAACCGTTGCGTGGGATCGACCCTTTCGACGGCGCATCCCAGATGCATGGCGATGTGGCGGTCATTCCAGAAGGACGCGGGTCTTATCAGGATTCGCTCAAATCCCTTCTCAGCCGCCAGATACTCCTTGGAGAGCGGGGGGCGTTCATAGGGAAGGTCGGGCTCTGCGCCGATGATAGCGATGGTTCCCGCAAAGCCATTCTGGCGCAGTGCGATGGCTGTCTGCGCCCCGCCATGGCCAGCGCCAACAATCACGACGTCATAGTGCGTATCAGTCATCCCGTTCGTCCTTCTGAGGGGAGCCTGCTAGAAGCGAAAGTTGCTCTGCAAGCCCATGAAATGGGCGCTTTGACCGCCACCGCCTTTAAAGGCGTCGCTGGCCAGGAAGCGATTATAGGTGCCCCGAAACGCAAGATTTCGCGTCGCCTGCCATCCAATCTCGATATTGTAGGCCGAGCCGACAAACCGGCTGGATCCTGTCGGCATGACCAGCGGAGCGGAGGTCGGAGCGCTGTAGGTGCTGTCTGCAGCAGACTGGCGCCAGAACAGCTCAGGGCCGATGGCGATTGTTGTGCGACGGGTTGGCTTCACCGAAAGCATCGGAAAGATATCGATCATGTTGGAGAAGTTAAACCAGGCGGCATCGCTATTGTTGTAGATCGGCGCCTTGGGGAAGGGCGCCACGAACGTGCCACGTCGCCCGTCGTTCGCATTTTTATCTCCCGAGAAAATATTGCCCCGTACGCCGATGCGCGGCGTGAGCGGAAGGGAGGGCATATTGTAGCCGCCCTCGAACATCACGGCCCATGCGCGGATGTCTTCATTGCCAAAGGAGCCGAACTGGTAGGCGCCCTCAAGGTCATAGTCCCAGTGATTGCTTCGTCCGTAGATCCTGGCGCCTAGCGTCTTACGCTTCTCAAGCCCTGCTGCACCGAGCAGCCGTGCGCCTTCGCGCCGTTGGTCGTAGTAATATAGATCTGCCGCAACGCCCGGCACTGCCAATCCAAGCGGCGTGGACAGATAAATGCCGTTGAAGTGCGAACCTGGAATGGCGCCGTTGTCGAAGGCCTTGTTGGACAGCACCTGCACGGGCTTGGTGACGAACGCATCGATCCGCAGCTTGCCCTTCAGGTCATAAACGACACGCCCGCCCTGAAACAGGAAGCGCGCATTGGTGCCCTCACGCAGGCCGACCAGCCGCAGGCTCCCGAGTGGCATTTCGAAACGACCGCCGCGAACCGCAATGCTGCTCTGGTCGTCGATCGGGAGCTTGATGTCCACGAACGCTTGTTCCAGCTCGAATTTGTCTTCGTTAGGCGGTGTCGCAATCTCTTCGCCATACTCCCTGCTGTCTCCCAGTTCGGTGAAAATGCGGATGTTGGGACCGACATGAAGGTCGGCGAGCAACCGGAGCCGCTGCTGCAAAGTGGAATTGGCATCGTTGCCCGGACGCGCTCCCAGCGTCAGATGTTTTGTGTCGGTGTAGTAAAGGCGGGCTTCGCCACCCAGCGAGAGATAAACATTCTTGGCAAAGGGCAGGTATCGCAGCCGTTCTGCTGGAAGCCTTTCGTCTGCAGGGACGTCGGCAAGTCCGGACCAGTCTTCGGTCCACCGGATGAGCTGGGGCACACGACCGGCTGCAAGCCGCCCGCCTGGAATCAACTCCGGCGGGGGCGGCCCGGGCTTTGAAGGCTCGGGTGGCGGCGATGTCGGC
>NZ_BARE01000094.1:2500-5820 GCF_000367345.1 Sphingobium xenophagum NBRC 107872 | reverse complement strand
TTTGGTTGCGGGAGTAGGATTTGAACCTACGACCTTCAGGTTATGAGCCTGACGAGCTACCGGGCTGCTCCATCCCGCGACACCAAAGGACAAAGGGCGGACCTTTTGGGTCCGCCCTTTGATGAACTGTGAATGGGTTTTTGTGTCCTGATATGCGCGTGCTTCAATGCCTGGCGACGCCCTACTCTTCCAGTGCTTGAGCAATAGTACCATCGGCGCAGACTGGTTTCACGGCCGAGTTCGGGATGGGATCGGGTGGGTCACAGACGCTATGGTCACCAAGCAATGAAGCAGGCGCATATAAGGGGTTTCAATCGATACCGTGCACGTATGTTTGTAGGATGTGTATCTGGCTGGCTTTATAACCGCCCATGTCTGTCAGGCATCTGTTGTCCAGAGCTGTCATTGATGGTGGGACTCTGCGGTTCGTTATGAACCGTTTAAGCGCGAATAGGACAATTAGTATCGGTTAGCTTCATGCGTTACCGCACTTCCACATCCGATCTATCAACGTGGTGGTCTTCCACGGTCCTGTGAAATCTTATCTTGAGGGAGGCTTCCCGCTTAGATGCTTTCAGCGGTTATCCCGTCCATACATAGCTACCCTGCTGCGCCACTGGCGTGACGACAGGTACACCAGAGGTATGTTCAACCCGGTCCTCTCGTACTAGGGTCAACTCCTCTCAAATTTCGACGCCCACGGCAGATAGGGACCAAACTGTCTCGCGACGTTCTGAACCCAGCTCACGTACCACTTTAATTGGCGAACAGCCAAACCCTTGGGACCTGCTCCAGCCCCAGGATGTGATGAGCCGACATCGAGGTGCCAAACGATTCCGTCGATATGAGCTCTTGGGAATCATCAGCCTGTTATCCCCGGCGTACCTTTTATCCGTTGAGCGATGGCCCTTCCACGAGGGACCACCGGATCACTATGACCGACTTTCGTCTCTGCTCGACTTGTCAGTCTCGCAGTCAGGCGGGCTTATGCCATTGCACTCTAACAGACGGTTTCCAACCGTCCTGAGCCCACCATCGCGCGCCTCCGTTACTCTTTAGGAGGCGACCGCCCCAGTCAAACTACCCACCACAGAGGGTCCCTGCACCGGATAACGGTGCGAGGTTAGACATCAGAAAACAGCAGGGTGGTATTTCACCTATGGCTCCACTCAGGCTGGCGCCCAAGTTTCAAAGCCTCCCACCTATGCTACACAGCTCTTTCCTAATGCCACTCTGAAGTTGCAGTAAAGGTGCACGGGGTCTTTCCGTCTAACCGCGGGTACTCCGCATCTTCACGGAGAATTCAATTTCGCTGAGCATATCCTGGAGACAGTGGGGAAGTCGTTACGCCATTCGTGCAGGTCGGAACTTACCCGACAAGGAATTTCGCTACCTTAGGACCGTTATAGTTACGGCCGCCGTTTACCTGGGCTTCAATTCAGAGCTTGCACTCCTCCTCTTAACCTTCAGGCACCGGGCAGGCGTCAGGCCCTATACGTCGTCTTGAAGCCGACTTAGCAGAGCCCTGTGTTTTTGCTAAACAGTCGCTACCCCCTGGCCTGTGCCCCCCACAAGTGCTTGCGCATATGTGGGGCCTCCTTCTTCCGAAGGTACGGAGGCAATTTGCCGAGTTCCTTCAGGATACTTCTCTCAAACGCCTTGGTATACTCTACCATTCCACCTGTGTCGGTTTAGGGTACGGTCTATACGGAGGGGCTATTTCCTGGGACGACTTCACAGCCTGGAGCAATCCAATAAGCCCAGACCATTTACGCCATCCGTCACACACCTCCAGGCCCACGAATATTAACGTGGTTCCCATCGACTACCCCCTTCGGGCTCGTCTTAGGGGCCGGCTTACCCTGCTCAGATTAGCTTTAAGCAGGAACCCTTGGAATTTCGGCGACAGTGCATCTCACACTGTTAATCGCTACTCATGTCTGCATTCGCACTTCCGATACCTCCACGACCCATTACCAGATCGCTTCAACGGCCTACGGAACGCTCCGCTACCGCTCAGTCAAAGACTGAACCCTAAGCTTCGGTGCATCACTTTAGCCCCGTTACATCTTCGCCGCAGGATCTCTTGTTTAGACCAGTGAGCTGTTACGCTTTCTTTAAAGGATGGCTGCTTCTAAGCCAACCTCCTGGTTGTTTTGGAAATCCCACATGCTTTCCCACTTAGTGATGACTTGGGGACCTTAGCTGTAGGTTAGGGCTGTTTCCCTTTTGACGACGGACCTTAGCACCCGCCGTCTGTCTGCCGAACTAGACTCGTTGGTATTCGGAGTTTGGTTAGAGTTGGTAGATCTCGCGACCCCCGCATCCATCCAGTGCTCTACCCCCAACGGCAATCATTCGACGCTCTACCTCAATAGATTTCGCGGAGAACCAGCTATTTCCCGGCTTGATTGGCCTTTCACCCCTAAGCACAACTCATCCGACAATTTTTCAACATTGAACGGTTCGGTCCTCCAGTGCGTGTTACCGCACCTTCAACCTGGTCATGCATAGATCGCCGGGTTTCGGGTCTAATGCATCAAACTTCGTCGCCCTGTTCAGACTCGCTTTCGCTGCGCCTACACCTAACGGCTTAAGCTTGCTTGATACACTAAGTCACAGACCCATTATGCAAGAGGTACGCGGTCAGGTCTCAAGGACCCTCCCACTGCTTGTAGGCATCCGGTTTCAGGTACTGTTTCACTCCCCTCATCGGGGTGCTTTTCACCTTTCCCTCACGGTACTGGTTCACTATCGGTCATGTACGAGTATTTAGGCTTGGAGGGTGGTCCCCCCATGTTCAGACAGAGTTTCACGTGCTCCGCCCTACTCAAGTCCTGTGATCTTGCTTTCGCATACGGGACTGTCACCCGCTATGGTCAAACTTTCCAGAATGTTCTGCTTGCTTAATCACAGGCACTGGCCTGGTCCGCGTTCGCTCGCCACTACTAACGGAATCTCGGTTGATGTCTTTTCCTCCGGGTACTGAGATGTTTCAGTTCTCCGGGTTCGCTTCACCAAAGCCTATTTTATTCAGCTTAGTGATACCTCTCCCATTTAACCTTTAGTCCTCGCCAAGGCGGGGAACCAAAGATTAAATGGTGAAGGTGGGTTATCCCATTCGGAAATCGCGGGATCAAAGCCTGCTCACGGCTCCCCCACGCTTATCGCAGCGTGCCACGTCCTTCATCGCCTGTACATGCCAAGGCATTCACCAGATGCCCTTACCTCACGCTTGAGAGTCCGCACCACCAACGACAACACTGGAAGATCAAGTGCTTTCCTGCCGTTGAAACAATGCGGTTATTAAACTCAGCCAG
>NZ_BARE01000095.1 GCF_000367345.1 Sphingobium xenophagum NBRC 107872 | reverse complement strand
TGCGCGGCGACTGACAGGATGCGAGCGTAGCGACAATCAAGATGAGAATCGGTTGTTGGGGTGTCGGTGAAGGGCGGAGGGCGTAGCCCGAAGCCCGTAGCCGAGACCCCAACAACCGATGGCCCTTTAATGGAGGAGCCGCAGATCGTCGGGGCCGACCCAATATTCATTGGCATATCCAGATTGGAGGGAGATGCCGTGAGTGCCGGGTTGCCAAGTCAACGATCATCAAATGAGGCTTTTCATGAAATTGCGACAGACCAACCCGGTCCCGGTGGCTGCGGCGAAGGCCGGGTTCAGCACCGCGACGGGCTACCGGATCGCGAGCGATCCGGTGCTTCCTTCACACCGTAAAGCGCCCCGCGGCCGACGGCGACCTGATCCGTTGGAATCGATCTTCGAGAGCGAGATCGTACCAATGCTGAAGGCGGCACCTGGCTTGCGGGCGGTGGCGATCTTCGAGGAGATGCGCCGTCGCCATCCCGATCTCGATTTTGGGGTTCGCCGCACGATGGAGCGTCGTATCCGTGCCTGGCGGGCCGTTCATGGCCCGGAACAGGAAGTGATCTTCCGCCAGACTCATGAGCCGGGGCGAATGGGCCTTTCGGACTTCACCGACATGAGGAGCCTCAAAGTCACGATCGCGGGTGCGCCCCTCGATCACCTGCTTTACCACTTCCGCCTGGTGTGGTCAGGCTTCGAACATGCCCATGTCATCCTGGGCGGCGAGAGCTATGTCGCATTGGCTGAGGGGCTGCAGAACGCGCTTTGGATGCTGGGCGGCGCGCCGGGCGAACACCGCAGCGACAGTCTGTCGGCCGCGTTTCGCAACCTTGATGCCGATGCCCGTGCGGACTTGACCACACGCTACGACGCCTTGTGCGAACATTATGGCATGACGCCGACCCGCAACAACCGCGGCATCGCGCATGAGAATGGCAGCGTCGAAAGCTCCCACGGCCATCTCAAGGCGGCGGTGGAGGATGCGCTTGCGATGCGTGGATCGACGGACTTCGAGGACCTCGCGGCCTATCGCAGGTTCATCGACGAGATCGTTGCCCGAAAGAACCGGCGCAGTGCCGCCCGCATCGACACAGAAAGGGCAACGCTCAAACCGCTACCTGATCGTCGCACCAGCGACTACGAGGAACATATCCTTCCCGTCACCTCGTCCAGCACCTTCGTTCTGCGCAAGGTGTTCTACACGGTGCCGTCACGGTTGATCGGGCATCGACTGCGTGTGCGCCTCTACGATGATCGGCTCGATCTGTTCCTGGGCGGCAGTTATCTCATGACCCGGCCACGCGGTCGCCCGAAAAGCGCTACCGAACATGGCTATGTGGTGGATTACCGTCACGTGATCCATAGCCTCAGGCGTAAGCCGATGGCCCTGCTGCAGCTGACCTATCGCGACCAGTTGTTCCCGCGCGAGGCGTACAGGCTCATGTTCGAACGGCTGCTCGAAGCCATGTCCGAGCGTGACGCTTGCCGCAAGATGGTCGAGTTGCTGTCCATGGCCCATGAACGGGCCTGCGAGGCCGAGCTTGCCGATCTTCTCGCCCAGGACCTTGACGAAGGCCGGCTGCCTGACATCGCCGCGTTGCGAACGCGCTTCTCGCCCGATCCGGCCGCGCTGCCCGAGGTGGTGGTCGAGCTTGGCCCCCTGACCGACTACGATGCCCTGCTGCTGGGAGAGGCCGCATGACCAAGGCCCATAACGTCGATGCCCAGCGCCTGAGCTTCATCCTCAACGAGTTGAGGCTTCCTGCCATCAAGGTGATCTGGCCCGAGTTTACCGAACGTGCCGACAAGGAGGGCTGGCCTGCCACCCGACTGCTCGCTGCACTTACCGAGCATGAAATGGCCGAACGTGACCGGCGTAGGATCGAACGTCATCTAAGCGACGCACGATTACCACCGGGCAAAACGCTCGACAGCTTCGCCTTCGACGCCGTGCCGATGGTCTCGCGGGCGCAGGTCACGGCCATGACCTCGGGCGACGGATGGCTGGAAAAGGGCGCCAATCTCATCCTGTTCGGCCCGCCGGGCGGAGGAAAGAGCCACTTGGCGGCAGCCATCGGCCTGCAACTTGTCCAGAATGGTTGGCGCGTGCTGTTCACCCGCACGTCCGAGCTGGTCCAGAAGCTTCAGCTCGCGCGCCGCGAACTGGCGCTCGAATCCGCCATCGCCAAGCTCGACAAATACCACCTGCTCATCCTGGACGACCTCGCCTATGTCGCCAAGGATCAGGCTGAAACCTCCGTGCTCTTCGAGTTGATCAGCGCACGCTATGAGCGCCGATCCATGCTCATCACGGCCAACCAGCCCTTCGGCGAATGGAACCGGGTCTTCCCGGATCCCGCCATGACGCTCGCGGCCGTCGACCGTCTCGTTCATCACGCCACCATCTTCGAGATGAATGTCGAGAGCTATCGTCGCAGGGCCGCCCTCCAGCGACAGACAGGGGCTGGAAGGACCCCAAAATACGCGACAATCAAATCCATCGAGAAAATGTCGATCAGCGACAATCAGAGCGAAGAATCGCCCTTGCCAGCGACAATCTAACCCGGCACCATGAACCCGCCGCGACAATCTGTTCTCATCCTGATAGTCGCTGACCTCTCACCCAGATCGTCGCGCTATAGGCTCTGGTTCCTTTCAAACTCACTCCAATCGATATAGCCTTCGTGATGATCCTGGAGCAGCACTTCCCACGTTCCAAAGGGCTTGCTGTGGCCGTAACTTTTGCGTGCCCTGCCATCGACAATCTCGGTTCGCTTCTCGCTTTTACCATAGACATAGACCCCAGCGTAGAAGGGGTTCTTCAGGATCGAAATAACGCTTCGATAGCGAACCGGCACCCAGTCGAAGGACACCGTTTTGCGGCCGTCAGAAGGGCGGGGAAAATGGAAATTGTCAGCTGTCAGCGAAATCAGCACCTGGCGGGCGCTGCCAAGCTCGCGGAAACGCGAAAAGATGAGGCGGATCGCCTCCTGTACCCGGATATCGGGATCCAGCCCCAGGCCGTATTCGCGGTGCCAGATATAGCCGATCGGAACACTGAGGCGCAGTTCTCCCCGCCTTGCCTTGGCGCGCGCCGCGTCAAGCATGCGTGTTCGCAAAATGCCAAGCTCAAACTCGCGGATGCTGCCCTTCATGCCCAACAACAATCGATCGTTTGGTCGACAGGGATCGTATACCCCGTCGAGATCGATCACGCGCGCTTCAACCAGGCCACACAGCTCCAAAAGGTGGTGCCAGTCCCGGCCATTACGGGAAAGGCGCGATGCGTCCAAGCAAAGCACCGCGCCAACCTTGCCCGTGCACAGGCCGCTGACCAGTCGTTCGAAACCGGGGCGGTCGACAGTGCCGCTGGCGGTCCGACCAAGGTCATCGTCGATCACCTCGACATCGTGAAATCCCCAGCGTCGGGCAACATCGACAAGCTCATATTGTCGGCGCTGGCTCTCCAGGTTGTTCTGGACCTGACCCGGGGTCGACTGTCGGACATACACCACAGCTTTGCGCTTGAGCACCGTGACTGGAAGGAGATCATTGCCCGTCATCGCTGGCCTCCTTCGCCGCGACGCCGGCTGCGGCCATCAAGAGGGTCGCCAGCCTGGCAACAACGGCGCTTCGCTGCGCCTCGCTCAGGCCTCGCATCTGCGGCGTATCGAGCGGCATGCTCAGCTGCTGGGTCAGCATCGATAGCGACGAGGGTCGTGGTAGTGCCTTCATGGCGCGCCTCCTGGATGGCCGTGAGTCCATCCGTCGAAGTCTGCCTGAAACCGCGATCGGTAAGCAGTCCATGAAGCTCTACAAGCCCAATCACCGCAACGCGCGGTTCGCCCATCTCCATGTCGGCGCACAACGCCCTGTCCAGCATCCACTCTGCGACCTGGATGATCTCACCCGGCCTGATCTCTACCCGGATGATCGCGCCATTGGCCCGGTCCTCGCGGCCTTCATGCCGAAAACGACCGCCGTAATATGGATGCCAGCGATAATGAAACTCTACCATCTGCCCGACATGGGCAGAATGACCCTGCGATGGCCCTGGGCAGAAAATCATGGCTCTTCGCTGGTTCAGATCGCGGCGGCCAGCGCACCGCCTTCATGCTGAGCCTCATTGGCACGGCGAAGCTCAACGATATAGATCCCCAGGCTTGGCTAGCCGATGTGCTCAGCCGCATCGCCGACATCCCCCAGAACCGTCTCCAAGAACTGCTGCCATGGAATTGGCGAGCCGCCGAATATCAACGCGAAGCCGCCTGATCCGCGGCCTTCACCGAATGCTTACTATCGAAGTCACGACAAACGCCATTGGCGATGCGCCGACGCTGCCTGATCTGTTGGCGCAGATCCCGGCGGACGAGACAATCCTCAGCGTTGGCGGCGATGGCGCTTACGATACCAAGGGTTGCTATGCCGCGATTGCCGAACGCGAGGCGCAAGCCATCATTCCGGTCCGCCGCAACGGGCGCCCATGGAAGGAGGATGGCCCCGGCGCTGCTGCCCGCAATGAAACGCTGCGAGCGATCAAACGGCTTGGCCGCACCATCTGGAAGAAGTGGAGCGGCTATCATCGCCGCAGCCTCGTCGAAACCAAAATGCACTGCTTCAAGCTGCTCGGCCAGCGCGTCGCTGCCCGCACCTTCGATCGTCAGATTACCGAACTCAAAGTCCGAGCTGCAATCCTCAATCGCTTCTCACAAATCGGAACACCAAACACCATCCGCGTCACATAGTAATCTCAAGAAAAGAACGATTCATGCCCGTCAGGAGTTATGCAACAAAGCCTCACAGCTCCGAGAAAATCGCCGTAAATCCCCCGGCGTGAAATCTGATCGAACCCCAATCGCTGCCGCCATCGCAAGCCTCCTCGTGCTTGCTCTGGTCAATCAGAAAATTACCCCCGGGGGAATCCCCCGCGTGAGTCAGCCTCACTGGGACTTGGTATTACTGCTCATTGGTCGCCTTGTCGTCCGGCGAGATCCTCGTCGCCCCCAGATATTAACACCGACATTGTCGTTTCCGGCTCGCTTGCTCACATCATTCGGACAGCGGAAAGCAACAGTCAATCGCGCAGTCCGTTCCGGATCCGTTCTACGAGTTTGCCGCTTTTCAACCTATGACGTCAATGGGCCTTTTAATGACCCTGGCTGAGTGCAGAGTACTCAACCATCAGGACGATTGCCGATTCCGCTACCGCCATCACTGAGCAGCATAGTGCCAGTCAGGTACGAAGAGTCCCGGCGCGAAGCCAAAAGCGCGTAAAGACCAGCATGGTCGGCTGGTTCGGCTATCCGCCCGAGCGGGGTCATGCTGGAAATCATTTCGTCAAGCCCGGGCATCTGTTCCATCTTCATTTCTGCAAAGCCACCCGTCTGAGTGCCGCTGAGTGGGGTCCGGGTCCCTCCCGGTGCAACGCCGTTAACCCGGATTTCGGGTGCCAGTTCCCAAGCCAGTTGCTTGATCAGCCCGAGCACCGCGTGCTTAGAGGCGACGTATAGCGTGCCGCCGCCTCCGGTATAATAACTCGAGGTCGAGGCCGTGAAAATGATGCTTCCCTTAACCTTCCTGAGTTCGGGGATGGCGGCGCGGGCACCAAAGAAATAACCCTTCAGGTTGACGTCGAAGATTTCGTCGAAGACCTTGCC
>NZ_BARE01000096.1 GCF_000367345.1 Sphingobium xenophagum NBRC 107872 | reverse complement strand
AGCGAAACCATGGGGCCATACAACTATGACTGTCCGGCCTCGATCCTCGACTTGCTGGGGCCACCCGGCAACGAATATGCCACCCAGTGGCGAGAGCACTGCCGCCAGCGCCTCGCGTTGACTTCGCGCCGCAAGCCGGCGCCGGGTGACATGCTGGTGCTCGCCGAGCCGCTGACGTTTACCGATGGGCACAGTGAAAGGAGTTTTCGGGTGGTCCAGTCGGGCAGGAAGACCATCCTGCGCCGCGTTGGCGACGGGGTCGGCGTGAAGATCAGCAAGCTGATGAGCCGTGCCTGGACGATCGTTCCGCCCCCGGCGGCACCGTCGGCGCCGTGACCCGGCGTCAAGTGAGCAGCGCCATGACCGAACCAACCCCTCCTGCGCGCTCGTCCAAACGGGCGCGGCTGTGCAGCATCGAAAACGCCAACCGGATTGCAACCAGGGTCGCCGATCATGTCCAGAGCGATACCGCCGTGGTGAAGACCGGCAACCCCCTGCAGCCGTTCCGCGTGGTCCTGGCGAGCAAGGCGGCACCGGGCCGCACCGTCTCGCGGGTCCTCACGTGCAACGACGATGACCCTTGAAGGTCAGTAAGGCTCAGGGCCCCGCTCGACGTACCACGATTGCCCCAATTCGAAATCGGCGCTGTCCGACACGAGCGGGCCGTCCGGGGCTTCGGCGACATAAGGCGAAACCAGATCCTTGCGTCGAACGCGTGAGCGGCTGAGCCAGGCTGCGGTGCGCCCGCGCGCCTTGAGGAGCGTTAGTAACCAATCCATCGCCTCGGCCATCTCGACCACGCCGCGCCCAGCGAGGCAGTAGTAGATCGCCCGCTGGAAATCGTCGCACTGGGTGCTGAGGATCCCGGCGAGCTTTGCACGCCCGCCGGGCGCATTTTCATGCACGAGCGACACCGCTTCGCGCAATTCTCGCACCGACAGGTAACCATCGTCCACGCTGACCCCGATGCATAGCGCCGCGATCGCCCGTCGCACCGGCTGCAAGTTCATGTCGCATGAGGCATCGCGAAGCACGATGTCGAGATCGAAATGGTCGAGGTGGTTCGGTGCGGGCATTGCGGGGTTCCTTTCGAGACAGAACGTAGCGTGAACGATCAAGCCCCGTCAACGGGCGAGCGGAGGGGAGGGGGCACTCGGTGGATGATCACATCGAAAGGAGCACGCCATGTCCCAGCTTTCCCAATCCACCTTGCCCGCTGTCGATCACACGGCTGAGGTCGCCCGGCTCAACGACGCTGCCCGCGCAGGTTCATTGCCCACCTCGCGCACTGTGTTCACCCGTGCCCTTGCAGATATCCTCGCGGGTGATGCGGACGATCCCGGGACCCGCCAGCACAATCTGATGCTGGGCCAGCGTGTCATTCGCAAACTCATCAACGAGACCCCGATCGAACCCGGTAACGACCCGCATGGCGAGCGCGATTTTGGCGTGGTCGAATTTGAGGGCCACAAGATCTTCTGGAAGGTCGACGTCTACGCCAACGATGGAACGTTCTCCTGGGGCTCGGAGACACCGTGGGACGCGGGGCAGAGTTTCCGCATCGTGACCGTCATGCTCGCGAGCGATTGGTGACGTGATGAGCCGGTATTCGCTAATGCCGCTGCCGTGCCGTGCTGACCTGTTCGAGGTTGCGGTGGGCTGGGATTCCGGGCTCGACACCTACTTCATCACGGTGTTCGGGACGCCGGTGATTCAGCGAGAGCCCGAAGTGCGGCTCTGGCGAGGTAACGTCTGGCGCGATCTTGTCGCAGCGCAAGAACTTGTCGCGATCGCCGGGCAGTATGCGGAGGTTCCAGCCGACCTTACCACCAGGCTTGAGGAAGATCGGATCGCTGCTCCTCACCAGCTTCGGCAGCCGATCAACCGGGTGATCTCGGAACTCCTGGGCCGCGTTCCCGAAAAGTAGCCGCACCGCACACTCTCCCTCAGCAAAGTATGCCCAGCCTCGCTTGCCAAACCAACTCGGCGCGCTACCGTGAAACGCATGAGGGAACCCGCTGAAATTGATAAGTTCATCGCCGACTGGCGCGATACGGGCGGTAGTGAACTCGCCAATACGCAAAGCTTCATCAATGGGCTGTGTCATCTTCTTGGCGTTGAGGCGCCCTCGGGAAGTCGCACCGACGATGCACACAACGATTACGTGTTCGAAAACCCCCAGCTTCCGCGCGGTTTTGCGGTTCGCGCTCAAACTTCGTAGACTGGCATGGCGGCCCAAATCGGTCTCTGATCGGCTTTAGTCTCTTTTCACCCGAACCTCATCGGAAAAGGTTCGGTTATATAAATCTAATTATTCCAATACGTTGCAATTCAGGCGTGAATGAACGTTTTGGACGCCCTCTGGTAGGCCGCTCTGGGCGGAGAACCTGAGGTGGGCATTTTGCAGCGTAGGTAAGGATGAGTGCGGAAATTTGAGGTGATCGTTTCCCTGAAACGATCAGAAGTTGGCGCCGCAGTCCGGACAGACGACATTGGATACATGGTCAGCAATTGTTAGGTGGTACGTCATCTGCAATCCGTTCTTATGCAGTTCGGTGCCACATCCAAAGCAGGGCGTCCGCATTGATGCGGCGCCACAGTCTGAGCATCGGTAAAACCATTTGGCATTCCCGCGTTCGGTTCGTCCTTTTGTGACATCGGTATTCTCGTGTGCCTTGCCGCACGCGATGCATAGGCTCGCATTGGAGCGGCAGACCTCGGCTTTTTCGCCCCACTGATCATTTTGCCCAATTCCCTTCGCATCGATCCGCACGAACTCAGGTTCGGGAAACTCTGACTGAAGCTGTAGTGCAACAAGGCGGCGTAAATTCGTAGTCGATGCACCAGCAGAGACGGGATCTGCTCCAAGCTGGATGCTACCTTTCCTGTGACCGCTTGGGTGGTCTTGTCCGTAGTTACAGTCTCTTCCCCAGATTAACGGCGAAGTTCTGTGCTCAACTGCTCCCTTGGCTGGGTGGAGTATGAAGACGCGGTCGCCATCCTGACCATAATCCTTGGTGTGTACCAACAGCTTCAGCATATCGGCGAGCTCGCCATGCTTCCAGCGCGTGCGGAACTTCGCATCCATCACGAGGCCGGAGTGCTGCTTGGCAAGGTTCCCAAATATTGATGGACGGTAGCCCCTCTCCATGTCCGCTGCAGAGGCGGAGACGTTAAAGCGCAGCCGAAAGTCGGGACGGCGTCCGTTGGCCAACACGGGCTCAACATCCAGTTGGGCTGTCATACCGGGATGGTCACGCGTGAATTTGATCGTGAAGCTGCTATCTCGAGGCTCGCGCGCTTGGGCCGAGAATGCCACCACATGCTCGACCCAATCTGACTGTGCCGTAAATCCGAAATCTTGCATCAGCACCGCGATGATCTTGATCAGACACCATCGCTCGTAGAGCGCACTGGCATGCAGGATGTTGATGCGGCCGAGTTTTTCGAGTGTATCACCGCCGATGCCCGTGGTTTGCTCGAGGGCTACTACCCTCTGGAATGCCGCCAGAGCGCTCGCGTAGATTGGGTTCTGGACGAAACGCATTCCCATAGGGAACGTCGAACTAGCCGAAACCCCGAGACGATCCCACGAAGCGTCCTGTCGGGCAAAGGCATTCTCGACGGCGCCGAGTGCTGCAAATGCGGTTGCGTCCTGTTCGGCACGAACTTCGAACTGACCTGCCCGGATCAGCGCGGCGTTTGCCTCCGCGCGATATTCTTGGCGTTCCTTGTTGGTGATCGGCCTGTGCCAACCTTCGCGTAAATAGCGCAAGCGGGAGGCTATGCGTCGATCAAACACTGGCGATTGAGGCTGGACCGCCGAGACCTTCGTAAACGTCGCTCTGCGTCCTGACTTGCCACTCGCCGTCGTAAAAGAGCTGACACTTGCCTTACCCACCAATACCAAAGCGAGGCCCTTGTCGACACTCTGCGCCTCCCTCACAAGTTCATCAAGGCCATCGGGGAACTGGGCGACACTGATCTGGAATTGCTCATCTCCGCCATACTGGCCGATGCTATCCAGATTTCGATAGAAAAATCCTCCGCCTTTTCCCTCATATTTCTTGCCTACCGAAAAACGATATTCGCGCTCGGAGGATCCCGGTTGGGCTGAGCCAGTTGCCCAGTTGGTAATCGCCTCCATGCGTCGTTGGATATCGGCAAGCTGGTTGTCGAAGATCTCCTGATCGACTTCGATCCGCTCAGTTGCGAACAAATCTGCTGCGCGTGCCTTCTCGCGGCCAGACCGGGCGGCAAGGTGCCCTTGGTGACGCGACGACGAGCGCGCAACGGACTGCGCCAAGCGTCGGCAATGCTGAACCATTCCTCGTAGGTAACGATTCTCGGCTACGTCGGCGCTCTCTTCCGCCGCACGACCAGGATAAAGCCTTGCGCTAGGACGGCGCATGGCAGCCCGAAATGTTGCGGCGTTTGGACGCAGACGCGCTGGTGAGGTGAGCGCGGTGACCTCACGTATTTCCTGCGCAGGATGCTCAAGGACTCGGCCTGCGGCATCCGCGAACTCCGCAAGCGCCTCACAGATGTAGCGGCTGTAATCGGACCCAACTTCTCCCAAAGCCCCTGTTGGTTTTCCAATTGCAAGCCAGACCAGTTCGTCCTGAAAATCTTCGAGATACTCCTGCGCATGAGCGCGATCGAGTTCGTTTGCGACAGCGTCAATGATCAGGGTTCGATAACGACCAAGCTCCACCAAGAAGGTCCCGAACGAGCGGTGCATTTCGGATAGGTGTCTGTTGCTTGGCTTGCTCCAGCCGGTGGCAGGTATCCACCAGGCAGCGCCGTGATCATCGAGGACCCGAAGCCACGGGTGGCGTTCAGCTTGGGCATCAACAGTCGTGGGCTCGACGCCTGCGAGATCGCCTGACAGTTGCAGCCCAACCCATGGTGCGAAATTCCGGAAAATCGAGACTTCGGCGTGGAGCGCGCCATCTCCCGCCGTGTCGATTTCAATAGGGTAGGTCGACACCTCTATCCGCCGAGCCACGCCGGGCGAATCCCATTCGATCTCGAGATAGTGCGCCGCTACCCCCATCGGACGGGTCAGCGCAGCCAGTAGTTGACGATGCCGTTGTTACCATCGGCCAAGCGGATCATGCGTCCAAGGTCGGTGACGCAGCTCGCTTCGAGATCGAGGCTCGTACTTTCGAAGCGCCGTGTCAGCTCGGTGCGGAACTCGTCAAGGAGTTCACGGCGAGAGCGACCGCTGCCTGCGGGACGCGCGGTGTCAAAGGCAATCTTTGGCAGAATCTTGTGCTTGATGACATTGTCCAGCGCCTCATCAGGAGTTATCCCAACCGCTTCCGCCGCGATCATGTACCCTTGCGACTGGCGAATGGCGCGAAGTCCGAACTCGACGCCGAGGGGGTCAAGATAGTCACGCGATAGATGAGAAAGGAAGGCAACGTTCGCGTCATGACGGTTGAAGGCGGGATAGTCGCTGCGGACGCCGAAATCTTCAGGGGTCATGCGCAACTCCCCCAAATGTGAAGGCAGGTTTTGGTTGGCCTCCTGGACTTCGGCTTCAATCGCGTCCCAGTCGGCCAGCATCGGGTTCCGGAAGCGAACCACCTGCACGCGGTCTAGCACCTTGGGCGAAAGCTGGTGCGTGGTATCGGC
>NZ_BARE01000097.1 GCF_000367345.1 Sphingobium xenophagum NBRC 107872 | reverse complement strand
GCCACGGTGACCGAACCCGATTCCGGGAAAGGCATTGCCGCCGCGCCGTCAGGCAGCCATCCCGCCCTTTGGGCTTCCCCTAAAAAGGGAATGGCAATGAGGAGCAGGCTCAACGCGAAGGGCAACCAGCGCAGTGTCCCGCCGGCATTACCGCGCAGGCTCCAGTACCGGCTACGCTGATAGTCGAAGCCGCGGTTGACGGAATCGAACCAGGCGCCTTCCATCCGCCCGGTCGGGGTTTTCTTCGCACGGTCGCGATAGCGCTCGCGCATATAGTCGCGATCATCGAGTCCCATGGCCGGGCTACCCGTTGATCGCGGCGGTCGGCGCCGCGTCGCGAAGATGCCCGATCACCCCGAATACGGCCTGGACGGTCGGTCCCGTACCGGCGGGAATCCGAAAGGTCCGGTAGCCGGCCCGGGCTGTCATGGCGTCGCGCTCCCGATCCTTTTCGGCATCATGCGAGCGGTCGTCGATCTCGATCAAAGCGATGACCCTGCCTGTGGTGGGATCCTCCACCACGAAATCGACGATCTTGCGCGCGAAGGGATTCCAGTCTGCCGGGATGACCCGCCGGCCAGGCACGGAAGGCACCTTGAGGAGCGCACCCATCGCGACCTGTGCATGGATGCGGTACATGGGCAGCACATGTTCGAGCGCCGCCAGCATGGCCTGTTCTCGTTGCGTCATGAACGGCCTGGCGACAGGCGCCAGAGGCTGCTGAGGGGTAATATTGCCCGACAGCCGCGACCAGCCGAGCGCCACGAGCCCGCTCACCAGCAGGAGCGAGGCCAGAAGTTGAAACATGTTCACAGCTCTCTCCTTCAGCCCCAGCCGTCGCGCCGACCTTCCCCGTTGTCCCGCAGATTCCGGCCATCGAGCGCCGAGCGGCGGATGTTGAGCTCGACCTCTTCGCCCTTGCGGGTGATCTGGACGTCGCGCGGATCGAGGCCGTTTCGCCGGGCATAGTCGTTTGCCGCCTTCTCGCTGCCGAACTTGCCGGCTTCCTCGAATTCCCAACCCATTGTTCATCTCCTTCTCTTGGCCGCCGGCACCGCGCCGGCGGCTTCTCCATTCACAAGTCGAGGCCGAGGCTGCGTTCGGGCAGCGGCGGCAATGGATCGCCGCGATCCGGCTTCAGATCGGACGGCGCTGGCGGGGCCTTCGCGGCCGGCATGGGCGCGGCGCCATCGGGCAGCGGCGGGAGGTCGGTCGGAATCGGTGGAAGGTCCGAAAGGTCGATACCATCGATCGGGCCCGGGTCGAATTTCTCGAGGGTCTGAGCGCCCGGTCCCTTCTTCCCGTCGATGTCGAGGCGACCGAGCGTCTCGAGGGAGGAGGTCTTGTCACCGGGGTTCATGTCGAGCTGGCGGCCAAGCTTCTCCTTGTCGTCGACCACCATCGTGAGGGCATCGCGCACGCGGGTGACGAGGACGTTGAACAGACGCTGATTGGACAGGAAACGCTCGAATGACGACATCACACCGATCGCCTTGTCGGTGGTGATCCCCTGCGCCATGTGCATGTTAAGGCTGTAGGCAAGGTCGAGCCGAGACAGCATCGGGTCACCGAGGCCGAGCGTCACGAGCGCCTTGTCTGCAGTCTCTACTTTCACGCCATCGGCATCGACGCCGACGACACGGGCGAGAGCGGCGTTGAGCATACCGCGTTCCTTGTCGTTGGCGGTCCAGCGGATGCGGTCGCCTTCGCGGAGTTGAAGGTCCTTCTTCTCGGAGAGCTGCAGCCGGTCGCGCTGCTCGGTCGGGGAAAGCTTCTGGGGATCGAACCGGATCCTGCGGCGACCGTCCGACAGTTCAACCTTTCCGTTGGCATGGACTTTCAGGACGTCGTAGCGGCCCGCCTTGATGCCGACGTCCTGCGCACCGCCGCGGCCGACCTCCAGCGTCTGGCCCGGCCAGTAGGTCGACGCATAGCGCAGCTCCTCGCGGGTCGTATTGACGCGCTCGTATACGGTGAGGTGGATCGCCTCGCCCTTGACGCTGCCTTCGGCGATCAGTCCGTCCTGAATGCGCTGATTGATGATGGCGCGCGCATCGCGGCCCGACGCGAACACGGCGGTTGCCTCGCGCTCTTGCGGGTCAAGTCCGAGCCACATGTCGGCGGCAGCGGCCGCCGGGTCGGCTGCCTCGACGACACGCTCCCCCAGCACCTTCATCGCCGCGCCGGCCTTGCCGATATTGGCGAGCGCGGCGACCGTGCGCAGCTGGTCGGTGCGCTGACGGATATTCTGGTCCATGCGCGCCACGGTGCCACCGCCGACCTGGATCATGGCGAAGGCCTTGCCGGCATCGATCGAGGAGAGCTGCTGGCGATCGCCGACCAGCACCAGCTTGTCGACACCCAGGGCCGCCGTGATCTGGTGGAGCTTGAGCATGTCGTTGCTCGAGACCATCGACGTCTCGTCGACCAGCAACATGGTGCCGGCGAGCTTCTCGCGCGCGGCGTCATATCGGGGCGTGTCACGCTCGGTGATGAAACGCTCATTGGCGAGGACGAAGGAGGCGATCGTCTGCGCCTTGATGCCCGCCCCTTCACCGAGGTCCGCCACCATTTTGTTCTGAAATGCGAGGCCGGTGATCGATCGGCCTTCGGCTTCGGCGACCCGGGCGACCGCCTGGAGCATGGTCGACTTGCCCGCGCCCGCAACGCCCTGGACCGACACGGTCCGATCTGTCGACGACAGGATCATTGTCGCCGCTGCAAGCTGACCCGGATTGAGGGGCAGAGCCACCGCTTCCTGCAAGCGCTGCGGCGCGTCTGCTGCCGCCACGATCGGCTCCGCTTTCCCTTTGCCTTCTTCGACAGCACCGAGGATCTTTTCTTCGGTCCGCAGAGCCTCCTGCGTGGTGCCCATGCGGCCCGTCCGATCCGCGGCGGTCGCAACGCCGGGGATGAGCTGACGGTTCTGCACCAGCCGATCGATCCGCTTCTCGATCATGTCGACGGTGACGCCTTTGAGGCCGAGATCGAGCGCGGTCTTGCTCAGCAGATTGACGGGCCAGGCGGCTTCGCGTTCGGAGAGCATGCGCACGGCAGACGCGACCGCAAGCTGCGCGCGTGCTTCTCCCGGCGACTTGACCGCCCGGGCGAGCGCGTTGTCCACCAGAGGATCCTGGGGACGAAGCAGCGCACCCAGGGTCTGGCGGGCGCCATCCACGGCATCGACGATGGCGCGGTAGCCGCGCTCCAGGGCGCTTTCCGGAGCCGCTAGCCCTGCGCGCGCCTCGGCCGCCGCCCGCAGGTCCTTGCCGTCGAAGCCGTGGGCCGCAGCCTGGTCGATCCAGCCCTGCTTGAGCGCCGCGCGATCCTCGACATCGAGTTTGGGATCGCGCGAGCGCTTGGTGATTTCGCGCAGGCCCTCGGGCGACTTGATGCCCAACCGCGTCGCGTGATCGAGGATCTCTTCGCGGCGCTGACTGAACTCGCCGATGACAGCCTTGGGGACACCCGATATCTCGAACGTGCCATGCTTGCCCTTGAGCTCAACCTGATAGCCGATCCGCTCGAGCCCGGCGCGCAGGAAGGCGTGGTAGATCGAGCCGATTATGCTGTTGTGGCTCCAGAGCTTGTCGGCATGGAGCGCCTGCCATTTGCCGTCGGGCATGCGCGTGAGATTGGCGATCACCGCATGGATATGCGCCTGGGGATCGAGCGCCCGGCTGGTGTCGTGCTGGAACAGCGCATAGACGAGATTGCCGGTCTGGACCGGCACCTTGCGGCCTTCGATGTCGCGCCGCCCCTCGGCGAGGTTCTTCTCGACCCACGCCATGGTCTGCTTGACGGCCGCCATATTGGCCTCAAGCACGCGCTTGTCGCCGGCGACATAGGCCATGATCGAGGCCGACTTCGGCATCGAGAAGGTGAGGTCGTAGCCCGCGCGCCGGTTCTCGACCTGGGCGACCGCTTCCCCGCTCGGAAGGATGCCATTGAGCACGCCCTCGAACGCGTCCTTGGACACCTCGCCGGACAGACCGAGGTCTTCCGACCCCTCCCCCGCCCACAGGCTGATCTCTGAGGATCCCTCGACCGTATAATAGTCGTCCTTCGCGAAATAGTTCGCGGCACCGGAAGCGGAGCGGACGCCGGCGACCGAGAGCATCAGATGCCCATATCCATGCCGTCATCGTCGCGGCCGCTGGCGAAAGCCTGGCGCAGCTCAACCAGCGTCAGATCCTCGACCTGCGGGCTGGTCTCGCCGTGCCGATGACCATCGCGGCGGTCATCCCTGTCGCGCGCGGAGACCGGCTGTTCTTCGCCGCCGGTGCGCGCCGCTGCCGCCTTGTCCGCCGCATGGGTGCCGGGCGTCGCCTGTTCGTCACGATCGTCGGCGCGCTGGGCCGCGCGCCGGGCGGCATCGTCCTCCTCCTCGACCTCGGCCGACAGGATGCGCGCGGCCAGATCGCGGGCGAGATTGGTGGTCTCGGCCACCTCTTCCACCACCTGCAACGAGCCGTCGCGCCCGCCTGCCTCCCCTGCCCCATCCTCGTCGAACGCTTCCTCTCCGCGCTTTGACCGCACCGGCCCGACATCGGGCCGTTGGACGAAGCCCTGGGCGACCTGGGGATAGTCTTTCCACTCGAGCAGGATCCGCGCCGCGGGAAAGCCGTCGGGGAACTTCACGAAGCCGTGCATCGAGGGCAGGTTGGTGATGTCGTCGGCGATGACGAGCGGCTCGACCTGTTTGCGCGGGGTCAGGGTCGAGGCGTCGCGGGTGTTGTTGTAGCCATAGCTATAGGCCTCATCCATCTGCCGAACCTCGCGGTTGCCGATGTAGCGGGCGCACTGCTCGGCCGTGTCGAGATCGGCGGTCGCGAGGATAAGCTTGGAGCGGGCAAGCGAGGCGAGATTGCGCGCTCCTTGCTCGCCATAGACTTCGACCAGTTTCTCGAAGCTATGGATGCCGAGGATCATAGCACCGCCGAACGCGCGGGCGGTCTGAAGACCATTCTCGATGGCGGGCAGGCGGTGGAGAGCGCCGAGCTCGTCGAACATGAACCATGTGCGCAGGCTGCGCGTGCGCGGCAGCGTCATCAGCCGGTTGATGGCGAGGTCCATCCAGAGCGTCAGCAGCGCCCGGTTCATCGGCAGATCGACATAGTTCGAGGTCACGAACAGGATCGAGCCGGGCTTCTTGTCGCGGGTGATCCAGTCGCGGATCGAGAAGGGCTCACCTTCGTCCGGCAGGAAGCGCAGGACCTGCGCGTTGGTGTTGAAGACGGCGCGGATCGATTCCGCCATGCGGGCCGCTTCTGGGGCGGTCAGCGGATCGGCGATGGTGTTGGCGAGGAAGCGGTGAACGCGCTTCAGGTCGGCCGTCATCAGGTTCTCGGACAGCGCGAGGTTGCTGGTCTGTCCCCGCTCCATGAGGCGGATGCACATCTCGATGAAGAGCGTGCGCGCGGCGAGCGCCCAGAAGGGTTCGGAGGAGCCGCCGTCAGACGGGT
>NZ_BARE01000098.1 GCF_000367345.1 Sphingobium xenophagum NBRC 107872 | reverse complement strand
GGGTAGGGGGCCTAACCTCGGCGGCCGTGCAGCCGATGGCCAGCTATGAGGCTGCGCCAGCTCCACAAGCCCGCGTCATGGCGGCTCGGCCGAACGCCGCGCCTATTTCCGTTGCGGTGAATTTCCGGCGCGACATGCTGCATCCTTCGCCTACCGATCCCACGGCGGACCCGCGATTTATTCCGCGCACAATCACCGCCAGCAATTGAAGCGACGGCGCGCTAGGCGCTCAATTCGGCAAGCCGGTGTGGGCGCTGATCCCCATCCCGGCCAGCTCCTCAATGAGCCAGTCTCGAAAGTCCGAAATGGATTTCGCGCCTTCGGCCCTCAAGGCGGCAACGTCTTCCTCTTTGAAACTCCAATCGTCCTTGCCGATGTGGCGCAAGGCGCGCCAAACGCAATGCTTCTGATAGCTGTAGATCGCGCAACGGAGATACCCGCGAACGATCTTTTCCATAGCCGCATCGTCATTGCGGTGGCGATCTAGCAATGCGTCAAGGTCGGCTACGGACGGATTGGGATCAAGCATGGTCGGCCTCGATCTGTAGGGCGAGCTGGGCGAGGCGATCGGGAGCAAGCAAGTCGTCGGCCGCAAGGTCGATAGCGAAGGGTTCGCCGGGTTCGGGCGGCCGTCGATCGGCGGCGAAAGCGGCAAGATAGGGTTGCGCCGCGTCGGTTTCGATCCAGCGCCAGAAGGCAGGCCCTTGGCCGAATAGCCCGGCCTCGAACATATCGAGCCGGGCTTGCGCGAAATCATCGCACATTAGGCGAAGTGGATCACGGCCGATTCAGTGGTCCGCCCCTGCGGGCGCACGACAATATCGACCTTGCAGCCAAGCCGGGTGAGCATGGCTAGAAGCCGCTCAACCGAGACGCTGCGGAACTGGCCTCGCAGGATGCGCGACAATTCCGGTTGGGTAGATCCCGTAACCTTGGCGGCGGCGATCTGCGTCAACTTCCGCTCCTGCATGGCCTCGGCCACACGGGTAACGAGCTGGGCTTTCAAAAGGTGGGTGTCGGGGTCGGCAAAGCCTAGATCGGCAAAGACATTGCCGCTGCCTTCCTCAATGATTTCGTCCTGTGCGCTCATGCTGTGCCTCGCGGGGTCTGGTGTTGCCGGTGATGCTCCTCGGCGGATTTCAGCCGCGTTCGGATCAAATCCATATCGGCCTGCGGCGTGGCCTTGCCCTGCTTGGATTTCTTCTGGAAGGCGTGCAGGACATAGACCGCCTCCGCGAATTTGACCGTATAGACCGTGCGGAACGTATCGCCTTGGTGGTCGTCTATGATCTCGACCACGCCAGCGCCGCCAAAGCCCTTCAACGGCTTAGTGCTGGCGTGCTGCCCGCCTTGCTGCGCAAGGTGCAGGGCATAGCCCATTACGTCCTGCACATCGTCCGGGAACTCCCGAAAATCGCGCTTTGACGATGCCACCCATCGAACCGGCCGTTCCGTATCCATCGCGGCTATTATGCACAAATATACATAGCCCGCAAGCGGAAATTATGCGCGTATGTGCATATTGCCAGCTCGCTATGCCGATTGAGGCGACCGCGATCGGGGCGGCTCAATCGAGCGCCCTGCGCGACGAATGTATCAACGCCGGGGATGCAGGGCCGTAATTTTATGCTAGAGGCCCGGCGCGGCCCACGCCCCCCAATTTGTGCGGCCGTCCACTTCCGACGATGGCCCGCAAGGACTAGCCATCGTCGGAAGACCAACAAACAATCTAGCCGATGCCACGCGCCGCCCCTGTCCGGGCAGGCGAGGGCTGCTTGCCGTTGTAATAAAATTACTGCTCAATCTGGCCCTAGTTGCGCGTGCAATTTCCCTATTGTTGAGTCATCGTCCTCCCTACAGCGACCGAAAGGAGGACTAGGCTATGGTTGATTCTTCCAATATCTATCGAGAGCAACAGAAAGCGGTTGCCCTAGAGTTCATGGAAAAAGCTCTTGCGATACTCGTTGAGGTCGATGATTCAGCCGCAGATTGTTATCTGCAACAATCAATAGATACGTGCATGGCGTCACCGCGCATGACATTTCCCGAAGATGAATTTTGGGATTGTGTTGATGAATTGCCACATTTGACCGATCGCGTCTTGTTCCTGCATCGGCAGAACGGGGTCGGTACATAGAACGGACCCAGATATACGCTAAGGTTTCGCCGGACCTTCGACGGCGTGCATCTGGCGAAGCGGCCTGAGGGCGGACGATGGCGCATCGGGGTCGGTCCAAAGATAATCGCCGGTGAGGTTGATGTGCTGCCATCCGAGCGGCGAAAGGTGTTGCAACAGGTCCGGCGGGACCGACCGGCCGAGACTGGCAAGATGCATGCGGGCGGCTTGCAGGTAGGTCGTGTTCCACAGGACGATAGCACCGGCGACGAGGTTTAGCGCGCTCGCCCGATGGGTCTGGGCTTGCAGGGCGTGATCACGGATGCGGCCGATCCGGTGGAAGAAGATGGCGCGTTTCAGAGCATTTTCGGCCTCACCCTTGTTGAGTTCGCGGGTTGCGCGGCGCCGCTGTTCGGGCTGCTCGATCCAGTCGAGTGTAAACAGGGTGCGCTCGACGCGGCCGATCTCGCGCAGTGCCAAGGCCAGGCCATTGGCCCGTGGATAGGAGCCGAGCCGTTCCAGCATGATCGATGCACTCACGACGCCGGTGCGGATCGAGGTGCCCAAGCGCAGCACGTCGTCCCAGTGTGCGGCGATCAGGGCCTCGTCGATCCTGCCCGCGACCAGCGGCGCGATATCTGGGCCAGGTTCGATTCCGTTGAACAGGTGAAGCCGGCGCGCGGCGATGTTAGGGATGCGCGGCGCGAACCGGAATCCAAGTAGATGGCATAGCGCAAACACATGGTCGGAAACGCCCCCACCATCGACGTGATGCTCCTCAATGTGCAGATCGGCACCATGATGGAGCAGCCCGTCCAGCACCTGCGCCGCCTCGCTTGCGGATGCGGAGATGACGGTGGAATGAAACGGCGCGTAGCGATCCGAGACATGGCTGTAGAAGGAGACAGCAGGCTCCGCCCCCTTGTGCGGATTGACTGCGCCGGTCGCCTGAGCACGGCGATCAAGCAGGAAGTTCTGACCGTCCGAACTGGACGAGGTCCCGGACCCAAACAGGGCGGCGAGCGGCGCGGTGTGCTGGGCATTGACCAACCGGGCGAGAGCCCTACCGTAGGTTTCCTCGCGTAAATGCCATGAGGCGAGCCAACTGAGTTGGCGTTGGGTCACGAGATCGCAGGCTTCTGCCATGCGCTTATGGCCAAGATTGGTCGCATCGGCGAGCACCGCCGTCAGGATAGCGCGGGGTTCATCGGCAACCCGACCGCTTTGCAGATGCGTGAAGCACTGGCTGAAACCGGTCCATCGATCGACTTCAGCAAGGAGATCGGTGATGCGGATCGCGGGCAGATGGGCGTAGAGCGGCGCAAGGGCGCTATCCGCTTCATCCGGCGTGACCGCCTTCAACGGCGAAATCCGCAGCTTGCCAAGGCTGAGTTGTACGTCTTCCAGCGCGTCCGTCTCCGCCTTCCGCTCGACCTCTGCCAATCTCCGGGCGAGACGGGTACGCCGTTCGTCCAGCCAGGCACTGGCCGTATCGGGTGCCGGGATCGGCAAAGGGCCGGCTGCGCGCATGGTGGCAAATACCGGACTTGGAATAAGCTGTTGCTCGACGGCACGATAGCGTCTGCTTCCCTCGACCCACATGTCGCCGGCACGAAGCCTGTCACGAAGCTCGACTAGGACGCAAAATTCATAAACTCTGCGATCGGGAATGCCGGGGCCGATCGCGCGACGCCAGGCCTGCCGAATGAAGGCAACTGGTGTATCCGGCGGCAGTTTTTTCAGGCGACCTAGATGAAGGTCGCGCATGATAGCGACTGCTCGCGCGAGCGTATGGCAGGCCGGGACCGCTCCGAACGTGAACGAGGCGATGAACAAGGGACCGACCTGTCGGAGAACGGGGTAGTTGGTTGCGGCGACGGTAACGGGATCGACGGCATCGGGGCGGATCAGCTTGCGGGCTTCATCGACTTCACGGCCAAGATCATCCCATCCAACTACGGCCTCGACCGCGGCGCCGATGTCGCCGCCCGACACCTTGGCAGTGAGCAGGGCATCGCCGAGCCGGGCAAGTAGCCGGATCTTACCGTTGATGTTGCGCCGGTCGCGCTTGAGCGCTGTGTCTGCGCTGTTCTGCTCGCGCCGAAACATCTGACCCAGCAGGCGGTCGAACATCAGCACCGCATCGTCGGTGAGCGTGACGATGGTTTCGAGTACGGTTGCCGCCAGCGTCGCACGGCGCCGCGTTGCTTGCAGCGTTCGGACATGTTGCGCCGTCAGCCGAGCCCCTTCCTGACAGAGGCGTCGCAGGCGTTCAGGATGTATGCCTGCCGCGATATCGGGATCGATCCCAATATCGCGCAGCAGAGCTAGCCGCCGGATGATGACGGCGAACGTCTTGCGACCGGGCTTGCCGGGCGGCTGCCGCACCCATCCGAGGCCGCTGAGGTTCGTGCCGGCGTGAGGCAGAAGAAGGGCATCAAGCAGACGGCGTTGCCCAGTCTCCAGCCCTCGGGTCAGATGCTCGGCGACATGGCGCTCGGCGTCGAGCAGCGCCTGCGCAACCATCCGTTCGACCGAACTGATGCCAGGTACGATGATGCGCCGTCGTCGGCACTCGCCTAGTAGCGACCGTGCCAGCCCAGCCCCGCTGGTCGTCGTCAGCGCAATCGGCAGCAGCCATTCCTGC
>NZ_BARE01000099.1 GCF_000367345.1 Sphingobium xenophagum NBRC 107872 | reverse complement strand
GCCGATCAGCGAGGTCAGCGTCTCGGGCAGTAGGATCTGGTCGAGACGACGTGCGCCCAGGCTCGCCCAGCAGGGGATGTCGTGAAGGAGCGTGAACGCCCGGGCCGTTTCGAACCCCTCGGCGAGTGCCAGGACATCGCCTCGCCCTCCCCCTTGCCAGGCACCGCGCGCCGGTCGGCCGAGCATGAGCTTCATGCGATAGCGCGCCGTCACTGGATCGAGGAATATGCGCTGCACCGCTGTCAGGCGCCGGCCCTCGCGAACCGCGACCAGCAAGGCGGGATGGTAGGTCGTCCACGGCTTTGGCCGGTAAGGGCAGCGCGGGTGAAACCGCAGATCCTGGCTGATCGGCATGAGGTGCCTGATCCCGAGATAGCGCTCGGCAAGCGTGCCGGCGACGGAAAGCGCCTCGTCCCATAGCCGGCTCGCATTGCCCGCCTGAGCCGCCGGGTTGTCGGTGTAGGCAAACCGCCCCCGGCTGGGCACGCGGCGCAGTTCCCGAAGGATGTCGTCACGGTCGCATCCGGCAAAGCAGGTGACGAGGATGCCTCGATTGCCTTGCCGGATGGAGAGGCTTGGGGTGCTGTCGGCGTGGGCCGGACACGGACACATCGCCGTGCGACCGTGCCAGGTTCCGCCCAGCGAGCCGACAAGATCGACGAGTTCCTGAGTGGGTTTGAGCGCGACCAGGGCCATTGGCTGCTCCTTTCGCGGTCCTTGCTCCCCCTTGCCTCTCTCCTTGGTCGCTCTATCCTGGCCGCCAGCCTGTCGGTGATGCGGAACCGTCGAGCTGCTACTCTCAAAGAATCAAATCTTAAAAACGCCCAAGCGGAGCGCGGGAGCTTCATAGATTCATGGATTCTAAGATTCGGGCACCATTTGTGACGGCAAACCAATAGCTTGAGTGCTCTCCTTGTGAGGATGCGGGGGCTTCTGCGTGAGTTCTCGGGGGCGTCTATGCGAGGCGATGGGGGCAAGAGCCTGAGCGATCGGGGGATAATGTGAGTTTTCGGGGGAATCAGGCGAAGCGGGCGAAGCGGGCTTAAGAGCAGTTTCGAAAGCCCTGAATCGCTGGGCGTTTTGCTGTCCATACGATGGCTGGCCGGCGATCCCGATGTTTATGTGAGCATGTGGGGGACCGAATTGGCGGGAGGCCGATCTTTGTGTGAGCGCACGGGGGCGGAGCCTTCTGTGAAGAGTATTCGAAATAAGGAATTCCCCCGCCTTTGTGTGAGCGATGGGGGGTGGCCAAGAAAACTCAATTAAAACAGCGGGATGTAGGGATCTATATGTGAGTCGCCGGGGGCATCGGCTCGTCGGGTCGGAATCCCCTCCCCGGCCCTTTCCAGGCGGACAAAAGTTCTATGTGAGTTTTCGGGGGAGCGGACGCGACTCGGCCTGTTTGTGCGAGTCGGCAGTTGGGGGCCCTTTGTCTTTATGTGAGTGCGTGGGGGCTGTCGGCCGAATGGTGCCAGCGAGGTTTATGTGAGCGCTCAGGGGCACGTCTATGTGAGTGAACGGGGGGGGCTGTTCTCTTTATGACAAGCTGATGTTATGCAACTCACATGAAGCTCGATTCGGACACGGTTGAAATCGAGGTTCCGCCTGACCTTGAGGGTCTGAGCCGGACGTTGCGGGTGGCTGACGTGATTCGCCGCCGCGACCTCGACTTTGTAAGTAAACCCGGGGAATTAGTCGAATCCGAGTTCGAGACCGGGTCGTTGAGCGCCGCGGGAAGAAAGGCTTTTGCGCTGATGTTGCGCAAGGCTGGACCGGAAGCCGGGGAAGACAGCAAGACCTTCACGATCACCAAGAAGGAACTGCGCGGCACGCATAAGGGCAATGAGCGCATCCAGCCGGTGATGGATGAACTGCTGCGCGTCATTGTTCGTATCCGGACGACCTCGAAGAAGGGCAAGCCTGCGATCATGTCGCAGTCTTTGCTGTCGAGCTGCGTGGAGGAAATCTCCGAGGACGGCATGAGCGTCGTCGAGTATCAATTCTCCGAGAGTTTCAAGCGCGTAATCCAGCGTTCGGATTATTATGCGCGGGTGAATCTCGGCGTGATGCTTGCGCTTCAGTCGCGCTATTCGCTCACGCTGTATGATCTTGGCTGCCTGATCATCAATCGCCAGAACCGTGTCGTCAAAATGAACGTCGATGAACTGCGGCGGCGGCTCGGTGTGCCTGACGGCAGCTTCAAGAACTTCGCCGAATTTCGGCGCGACGTCCTCGCAAAATCGAAGGCGGAGATCGACCAGCTCGCCGATTTCATCGTGGAGTGGGAAGAAATCAGGGGATCAGGGCGTGGGCGGCCGGTTGAAGCGGTCAAGCTGACCTTCAGTCCCAAGGATCCTGTCGATCAGGAAGAGACCGCCAAGGAGCTCGATCGGCCGAAGGTCGGACGGCGGGCCAGGCGCGATGGCAGCGTCGAGCAGATCGCGGCGATCCCGGCGGCGGCTCCGGTAGCGGCGCTGGCTTCGAGCAAGCCCTTCCCCACAGGATCCATGCATTTCTGCGGGGATCAGCGTTTGCTCACGATTGTCGCCGATTTTGGAGGTGGTTGGGACAAGGACCTGATCGCCGGCGCGTTTCGGGAGAAGATGGGAGACAAGCTGAAGACGCTGACTGGCGTGCCTCTCTACAGATCGTGGGAAGGGTTCTGCAAAGCTTTCGTTGGAGCCCGGGGTCGGCCCTAGGGGAAGACCCCCTCCCCCGATTCCTCACATAAAGCGTAATAGCGCCTATTTGGGCGTGCCGCCCTCCCCTTCTACCAGATCGATCAGCGCCATGATTCCGTCCGGGAGGCTGAGATTGCGATCGTCGCACCAGCGCACGAGGCGGTCGCGCTCCGGGGGCGACAAGCGCATGCTGATATGCAGAGAACGAGCTGGCCCGCGCTGCGGTTTGCGCTTGGGCGTGACGCCTAGTTCTGCAGGAATTTGGTGGAAATAGTTCGCCGGCACAGCCGTGCCAGCGGGTTCACGTTGCACAGGAGGTGCGCCGCCGGGCTTGGGCGCTGCGGTTGCGGCTACGAGGCCCCGAAGGCGGTCGGCTGGCGCTTCGGGCTGTTCCAGTCGCTGGCGTGTAGAGCTGATGATATCGCCCATGCTGCTTGCGGCGGCCTTGTCTTCAGGCATCCACGGCCTCCTTGTTCTGAATTTCGCTGAGAATATCGGCAAGGACGCTTTGGGCGATGCGCCTGGCCTTTTCCGTCTTGGCGAGGTTGGCGGCTTCGACTTCAGCGAGAGTCATCCGGTAATTGGACATGGCGCGGAAGGCATCGAGCGTGAACATCTGGTCTGTGAAAGTTGGCAGGGCCTTCCTGATCTGCCCGTCGATCTCCCATTCGGCCTTCGAGCGGGCCACCTGCCCCGTCTGCGTGATGAGCACGCGGTACGGCACGCCACGGCACATCTTCTCGAGCATGTCGCTGGTTTCGACGGTCCGCTCGAGATCGAGCCGCGAGGAACGCGTGGGGATGACGACGAAATCCGAGTCCATGGCGGCGTAGGCCGTCTTGAAGTTCGAGGTTCCCTCAGAATCGACGACGACGAGCTGGGCCACTTCTCGGGCCCGAGCGATTGCGCCGCCAATATCGGAATCTCGAAGCTGCGAGGCGTCTTCGACGGCGATGCGCGAATCCCCTCCCCTGCCCGCTGCGATCCGATCCCGGTGCCAGTTGAGCAAGCTGTTCTGGCGGTCTGCGTCGAGCATGAAGACTGAACCGCCAAGCGCTTCGAATTCTGATGCCAGGGCGAGTGCGAGTGTCGTCTTGCCCGCCCCTCCCTTGCTCTGCGCGATAGTGATGACTGGCACGAAGGAACTCCCTGTGGGTCGAAGGCGCGGCACCCATGTAGCGTAAGATGGGCAGCGCGACACAATTGATATGCGCGGTGCATAGCGCCTGTGGATGCGCGGTGCAAGGCGTGGGCGCGGCTATAGTCGCAGGCGTAGGGCAAAGCGCGTATGCGAGCACATTGGCCAGCGCGTGCGCCATCGACAGCGCACGCGCTGGGAAAAGCGAGGTAGAAGGTGACAGCGCTGGGTACAGCGTCGCAGCATTACACGGCGTGAGCGCGTCACCTAGCGCGATGGCGTTACAACCCGCCAGCGCGACACCCAGCGCACGACAAAGCGCGGCACACAATGCGGCACATGCCAAAAGCCCGCAGAAATCAAGGAATCCGACGATGCCGACGCTGTGAGCTAAGGGACCCGGAGCGTTGCCATAGCGGAGTCAATGGCGCGCAAGCAGGCGATCGATCTCGGCCATTTCTTCGTCAAAGGTGTCGAAGATTGCCGACAAGCTCGGATCCGCGGGTAGGGGAGGGGGGCCAACCTTGGTCGGCCGCGCTTCGGGGATGCGTATCCGAACGTAACCGCAAGATTGGCCGCCAGGAATCTCCCCAAGGTGCGCGGTCGGGTAACCTCGACCACCAGACTCGCGGCAACACCACGGACCAGAAGCTTGCTGACTCCGGCCACGCTCAACTTCAACGCCTCCGGGACGAACTGCGGCGAAAGAATTGGACGATGAATAGAGAGAGGCAGGGGAGGGAAGGGTCCCTGCGCGAGAGAGGATAGCGTGCTGGGCGTCGCGATAGAGACGCTTGAGCTCATCGAGCCGTTCGGACCCTGAGACAGCCGCACCATGAAGCGATCGTACGCCCGCCAACCA
>NZ_BARE01000100.1 GCF_000367345.1 Sphingobium xenophagum NBRC 107872 | reverse complement strand
ATATTTTCTACGCCGGCAATCTGGCCTGCCTTACGGCACCAGCGGTGGCAATCGTCGGCACGCGGAAGGTCTCGACGGAAGGTGCGGCGCGGGCGCGTAAACTCGCCAAGGGCCTTGCCACTGCTGGGGTCGCGGTTGTCTCGGGACTAGCCGAGGGTGTCGACACCGAGGCGTTGAATGCCGCGATCGGTGCAGGCGGCCGGGTCGCCGCAGTGATCGGCACGCCGATAAACAAGGCGTATCCCGCCAAGAATGCTTTGCTTCAGGAACGCATCTACCGGGACCATCTTTTGATTTCGCAGTTTCGTATCGGCGAGCGCACGTTCAAGTCCAATTTCCCCGAACGGAATCGCCTGATGGCCGCGGTTTCCGACGCCACGGTTGTGATCGAAGCGTCGGATAGCTCGGGCACGCTCCATCAGAGCGCGGAATGCCAGCGGCTCGGCCGGTGGCTTTTCATTGCGAAATCGGTCGTGGAGAATCCACGGCTTTCCTGGCCGGAACGATTTCTTCCTTACGAGAAATGTGTCGTCCTCGAACGAGTCGAAGACGTTCTCGAACGGATCAGTAAGTAGTCCGCCCTAGCGCAACGCACTTCACTTCTCCGGCACCGGCAGCAAGCAGCAGCTGGCCGCACGCGAGAAGCGAGTTCCCCGTCGTCATCACATCATCGAGGAGCAGGACCCGGTGGTCTGCGATAAGGTCGGCGCTCTCGACGGCTATCGAAGCGAGATGCACGTCGACACTGCGGTTGCCACCTTGGGCCAGCTTCTCGATCTTTGTGTGACGGACGAGAGCCGCACTGACATTCTCGCAGCCCACCGCGATTTCCAGCCGATCGGCGAGGGCGCGTATTCCGGAAGCCGTTTTGGCAGGGTCGTGAGATGGGACCGCTGCGACCACCGGATAAAGCGCGGTGCGCGGCGAGATATAGCTGCAAAAATAATCGAGGCCCGCTGCTTTGCTATCCTTGAGGTCCAAAATGCGGCCGCTGTGGATGGGATAGTTGGAGCCGTCGCCGCCTTGTTCTTTGTGATATCGCCACGGTCGATACGGGCCCAATATCGTGATGTCCTGACCGTGCAGGCTTTCGTGACTGATATCCATCGTTCGAAGTTATCCGATCCATGGCTTTAGGCAAAGTCGAACGCGAAAGGCTCCAGGCGGCTTCAGCCTGCATCGCGCCGGATTTCCGTTCAGTTACATCCAGTATTGGTCCCAGTTTTCCTTGAAGCCAAGCATCCAAAATCCACAATGCAAGAGCGACTCGCTCTTTTTGCAGTCGTGTGACCGGGATCCGTCACGTATGTCCAGGCAAATGCTAAAGGTGGCGGTACGCGCTTCCGACGCGCGTTTCCTTTTCTCGGTCACTTTTTCAATGTCCTTGGCGGAATAATAATTGAATTATAAAATGGCAGCCATTTTAGGCGAGGCATAACTTCCCGAATGCGACTCATTCCGGTCGCGCAATTGGGAAGGAAGAAGCGATGAAGACCCAGAACAGCGAGCTGATCGATCTCGGCGCCATCAGCGTCGAAACCCGCGGCATCGAACCTGTCGGTCCGCGCGATGAAGACACCAACGAGCATTATCTGTTCGTCGGCGGCATCACCGCTGAAGACTGACGGCCAGGACGGCGCATCGCAATGCGGTGCGCCGTAAGGCTTTCGAAGAACGGTCATGCGCCCTGCGCTCGATATACGCCCCGGACTGCACTTCTGCCGTTTTGACGGCGAGTATGTGCTTCTGGACCTGCCTGCCGACCGATACTTCCTCGTTGAAGGCGATATTGCGCAGGCCTTCGCTCGCTTCCTCAATCGTTGCTCCAATGCGGCCGACCGAGCCGTCCTGCTTGAGCAGAAACTCATTTGTCCATCTCGCACAGCAGGAACGGGGGGGATTGCCATGCCGCCAACCGCAACAGCTAGCTTGATCGACCGGCCGCTCCCCAAGGCCCGCTTGCTCGATACGCTCTCGGCCATCCTCCACCAACGACGTGCAGGGACTGACCTTCGCCGGCAGTCATTTGCCGAGATCGCAAGCCTATTCGGGGAGGCCAGCTGCAAAAATTCCACGGGAAACGGCCAGCCGCAATGCCTTCGAGCCGCGGCTGCGTTTCAGCGGGCACGTCGTTACGTGTCGGCTACAGATCAGTGCCTAGCCCGGGGTATCGGACTGCGCCGAATGCTGGCGGGACATGGTTGCGAGGCCCGACTAGTTTTCGGCGTCACCTTGCCATTCGCGGCACATTGCTGGGTTCAAATCGGAGAAACGGTGCTCAGCGACCCTCTCGATGTCGTCCTTCACTATAAGCCAATTTTTGCCGCGTGATGGTTGGCGGGTTTAGAATCGAGATCACCTTCGCAGAGGACGGCTTTCAGACGTTGTCGCAAGCCAAGGGTCCCGCGGATTTTCGCAGTGGCAACGTCTTGATCTGGTCGCGCGAGCCGATGCAGCGCCTCGACGCGCAGAGCGCGATCATTGGACGATTGTTCATGGGAGCGGATCGCCCCGGCACGCTGGAGTGCACCGGTCCTGCCCTTGCGGATGACAAAGGCCGGAGACTGCTCAGGGATTATTGGGGCGGGTATGTCTTCATTCATAGGGGCCGGGACGGAGTAGCAAGGGTGTTCCGGGACCCGTCCGGCGCGCTGCCCTGCTATGTGAAGCGCGAAGCCGACCGGGTCATTATGGCTGGTGACATCACGGACCTGGCTTCGCCGGGCTCCGGCCGGGTCGATCTGGACGAAGTCGCGCGCGTACTTTCCAGCGGCGACGCGCGGGGCCGTCGCACATGCATCGAGGGGATCGACGAGCTGGTCGCCGGCGAATGTCTCGTCGTAAGCAATGGCGCTCTGGCGATTGAGAGCTGGTGGACACCATGGGATCATGTCGGGCCCCGTGCGGGAGCGACATTCGAAGATTTAGCGGAGGATCTTCGGACGACGGTTCAAAGCGCGGTCGGCGCGTGGGCGCGCTCCTATCCGGGGTGACTACACGAAAGTGACGTATCTGCACGCTAAGGGCGAACAAATCCGGTACGATGCCAGCAGATGCTATTCGCAGGCTTTCCTGCCCCTTTTATGTGGTGCCGCCCTACGGGCGCCGATATGGGAGGGCGGCAATCCGATTGACCAACGATCGAGGTAGAACCCTGCTCGCCAAATATGTGAGCTGGTTGCCCATCCCCGGTATGGCGAAGGATTGCCGATAAACCAGAGCGTGGACTGCATGGGCCGCGCACCGGTCAACATCCATCAAACCCAACCTCCCCCACTTCAAATCGCTGAGGGCAGCCATGTCTGTGTCGATTCCACCGGGTGCAAAAGACCCAACACTCACTCCCGTCCCGGCAAGCTCCACGGAAAGCGCTCGCATGAGGGTGCTCACATAGGCTTTCGACGCGCCGTAGACCGCTTGGAAGGGCACGGATGTTTCGCCCGCCAGGCTCGACACGGCGATTACTGAGGATTCAAACGGCTGCTCCCTGAAAATCGCAATCAGGCGAGCCAGCAAATCCGTGAAACCGAGTATGTTTGTTTCAATTACCTCGGCATAAGTGTCGGCACGGCCTGCATCAAATGAACCAACGCTCGTCATTCCGGCAACCAACAAAGCGGCTGTTACTTGCAATTCTGCAACCTTAGCCGCGATTTTTCTCCCTGCCCTCGATTTCACGTTGATCAGCCACTATAATCTCGCACGGCACATTGAACCGCTCGTCAATTTCGGTCTGTAGCTCCCGCAAGTTGTCGAGCCTTCGTCCAACAATCAGGGGCTTGGCCTGGTACGATGCCGCCAAGCGGAGGGCGGACGCTCTGCCCAAACCGGTCGAAGCCCCTGTGACCAGCACCCACGAGTTCTTGATCGCCAGCGGTTTCACGCGTTTTCCAGAGCCTTGTATAGGGCGGTTTTGCCGATCTTGAGCCGGGCCGCCGCCTCACGAACAGTGAGGCCCGCTGCGATATGCGCCCGCGCTTTACGTAGTTTGTCGGGGGTAACGACAGGCCGGCGACCACCCTTGTTGCCCCGCTCGCGTGCGGCCTTGAGGCCGGCATGAGTGCGTTCACGGATCAGGTCACGCTCGAATTGGGCCAGCGAGCCGAAGATGTTGAACACCAGCATGCCGCCCGAAGTGGTGGTGTCGATATTCTCGGTGAGTGAGCGGAACCCGATGCCGCGCGCCGCAAGCTCGCCGACCTTCTCGATCAGGTGGCTCATCGAGCGGCCGAGGCGGTCGAGTTTCCAGACCACCAGCGTGTCGCCGGGGCGCAAATAGGCGAGCGCTTCGGTTAGGCCAGGCCGATCGGCTTTTGCCCCGGATGCGTGATCGTCGAATATACGGTCGCACCCGGCAGTGTTCAGCGCGTCAAGCTGGAGCGACAGCTTCTGGTCTGCGGTCGAGACGCGCGCATAGCCGATCAGCGCCACATGATGCCCGATCCTGTCCGTTTTCCCGTCATTATGCGATCTTGTCCGAATCGCCGTTACAGGTCCAGAGTTAACGGACATATTCCTGTTGGCCGCCAGAGGACCGT
>NZ_BARE01000101.1 GCF_000367345.1 Sphingobium xenophagum NBRC 107872 | reverse complement strand
ATTTAACATATATCAACACCTGATCGTGTCTTTTATATTATTTTCAATGGTTTGATGGCATAACGCCTGTCCATTGTGTTTCACCCATAATTTGGACGATCAAGCGAGTAGGAAGTGCAAGACGCCGTAGGCGGCTCACTTCCTACTCGCTTGGTTGTAACCCGATTGCAGCGTGACGGTTCAGTCTTCGGTGGGCGGCAGCGGGGCAGGTGCTTGCCCCGGTGATACGCGCGCAAGGACAGCTGTGTAGAGCTGACGCCAGTGTTCGGCCTTGCCGCGCTCGCGTTCGGCGGTGCGGTTGGCCTTGGCCTTTTCAGCGCGTGCATCCCTGAGCTCGGTCTCTAGACGCTCGATCTTGTTGCGAAGCGCCGCTTCGATATGCCGGTATTCCTCCGGCGTCCGCAGCGGGATTTTCTTGCCGTTGATTACCTCGGTTTCCGCGCGCGTCTCTACGCGTTCCTCGCCGATCTCATCGGCGAAGTTGTTGTAGAGGTACTGGCGGCTGACCTTGGCTTCACGGGCGACCGAGACGAACGTCACAACTTGCCTGGTGTCACGCAGGCGCATGATCGCGTCCTCGACCGCAGCGCGCTTTTCAGCACTGCGGCGGCTGCGAGCATCATTGAGGGTGGCGATCCGCAGATCCGGTCCCGTGGTCATGGCGTCGCTTTCTCCCGAGCAGCGGCCGGCCTGTAGCGCTGTTTTTCGCCTTTGTAGAGGCCGCGCTCCTCGATGGAACGGATGATGGTGTCGGTGTTGTGGACGGCGTCCTTGTTGCGTTGTAGCCGCTTGCGCGTGATGTCGGCCATGCGGGTCTGTCCGCCTTCCTCGTAATTCCGGGCTTCCTGTTCGAGGCCTTCGATCGCGACGTAAAGTCCGGCCCGCTCGCAGCAGAAGTGCTCCAGATCGTCGCCATCGGCGCGGAAGAACCGGCAGGTCAGGCAGGCATGGGCATGCTCGCACCATTCGCCAAGTTGGCCGGGCAGCGTACAGGCGCCGCCACAGACTCGCGTGGCCACCATCGTTTCCTTGCGCAGCAAGAGATTGCCGACGGCCTCATCGACCTTGCCCGCGATCGTGAAGAACTGACCGCCGCCCTTGCGGAGCAGGGCGTTCTTTTTGAGCTCCAGGCGCTTGTTGACGTACATCGATGCCATATCGGGCGAGGCGTGGCCCAGTTCGAACATGATGCTGAGGATGTCGTGACCTTCGGCCGCCATCTGCGTGCCGCGATGGTGGCGCAGCGGATGCCACGAGAAGTCGAACGGCTTGCCTTCGCCGTCGACGATCCCATGTCTGAGGCACAGCATCTTGAGTTCCTGCAAGGTCCAGTTGTTGCCGAGGAACGACTCGCGCTTTCCGTAAAAGACCGGGAACAGGTATTTCGTCGCGCTGCCGTGACGCTGCCGGACACGATCTCGCTGGGCCTCGATCAGCTCGATCATGGCTTGGTGCGCCGGATCAGTCAGCAGCAAGGGCTTGGTATTCCAGCGGCTGACCTTGTTCTGCCAGAACGTGAACAGCATGAACCGCTTGTCGTGCGGATCGGGTCGCAGGCAGTCGAAGAGCAGGGCATGCAGATCTTCGGCCCGCGCGCCGGTCGTGATGCCGATCATGAAGATCGCGGGGATGGGCGCGGGCAGTTCGTCAAGCTTTGCTACCATGGCCGTCAGAGCTTCCGGCGGGGCCGCCCGGTTGGCACCCTCGCGCGAGGCGTAAAGCCGGTTGCGAGGATCATCCGGCGCCTGCTTGTAGCGGATGCGCCGCGCCGCGCGCTTGTCGAGCGCGATCCGCGGCCATTGCCCCGGCAGGAGGACTGGCGCTGCACGCAGCAGCTGGACGATGTCAGTGTACCAGTTCTTGCCTGCGGTATTCCGCGCGTTTCCCCGAGCGAGATAACGCTCCATGGTCAGTTCGTTGACCTGCCCAGGCTCGGTGATGCCCTCGCCGTGCAGGAACTGTCCGAAGGCTCGCAGGCGCGACTGCATGCCCACCAAGGTCGCCGGCGCAAGTTCGCCATGCGCGACCTTGTCCAGAAGAAAGCCGCGCATCAGCGGGCGCAACCACGGCTCGAAGCACAGGAAGTTCAGATAGGTGTCGCTCCGACGCTGCCGGTCGCGGAAGCGGGTGTCCTCTTCGCTGTAGAGGTCGTTGAGCAGGATGATGTTGCGGTCATGCATCGGCGCCATTTGCGCACGATTGATGATCGAGAAGCGATGGATATCGCCGAACAGCTGCACTTCCGGTGATCGATACTGCGTGGTGACGATCTCTCCGTCCCGGATCCACTGGCGGGTCTGGCTCAGTCTTCGCCGCCCATAATTCGCGCCGTACCAAGCGGCGTATAGCTCCAGGACAGCATCATTGTGATTCCGGGCACCGTCACTCTCCGACGTTCGGAAGCCAGGGTGAGGGATGTCGGCAAGGCAGCCCGCCTCAAAGTGCTGAAGCAGGTTCGCGCCTTCCTCGACCAGATAGCGGATCACCGGGATCCGGCGCTGGAACCAATGGGCATCCGCCTTGCGATCATCGAGCACTGATGCCCCGAGGTAGGCCTTGATTTCGTTGGCCAACACCGGAACCGCGGCGCCAAGTGGCAGGCTTGCGTATGTCTGGCTTAGCCAGGGATGGCCGAACACCTCGTTCATCACGGCGTCTGACCAAACAGGATTATCGACGAGAAGGGAGGACATTTCCAGGAGGCGCGCCTCAAGCCAGTTGCTGTAGCGATCGGTATCGTGCGGGGTGCCGCCGACGAGCGCCAGCGGCGTCATGCCCATCGCAAGTCCTTTCCGAGAAGCTCCGCCTCGCGAAGTTTCTCAAGCCTTTCATGCACCTCGTCGGGACCGGTGAGGTAAAGCCTGCGGATTTCCGAAGCGAACAGGTGCTGGTAGAAAGCCGCTGTCGTCTGTGGGCTGGCATGCCCAAGGCGATCGGCCACTTCGAGCAGGCTGTATCCCGCCGCGATCGCTTCGGACGCATGGCTGTGGCGGAACATGTGCCAGCTGAAGTCGATATGCGTGCGCTGTTCCAGCAGGCCCGCGAGCTTCTGGGCGTAGGACAGGCTCATGGCGTGCCCGATGGCGCCGGCTTTCACATTGGCAAAGACGTACTCAGTTCCGGACTCGAAGGCCGGCAGATATTCGTCGCTGGTCAGGTAGTCGACGTACATGTTGAGCACGTAGTCGTGGACCGGCACACCGCGCGTCCGGCCAGATTTGGCGCGGGCGCCGTTGGCATTGTCCTCGCGCGGAATGATCCAGATGACCTTTTCGGCCAGATCGATATCAACATGGCGCAGACCCAGCGCTTCGCCGATTCTGAGGCCTGTATTGTAGAGCAACACGATCAGGAACGCGTCCCGCGCGAGCCCGCACGCCTCGATCAGCCGCAGTACCTCACTCGGCGTCAGCCGCTTCTTGAGTACCTGCTGCTGAACCCGACCGGGATCGCCCGACAGATAGCGGTCCTTGCGCCGTGTCGTGCGGCGCTGGCTGATATGCTCGAGGAACGGCTTATAGGTCCGGTGACCGTCATAGGCTTTCGTGACCTCGGCCGTATCGACCGCGAAGTCGTCGGTGCCGTTGTAGAAGCGGTAGAACGATTTAACCGAGAGCTGGATCTGGTTGCGCGTCGATGGTGCCAGAACCCGTGTTTCCTGCTTGCGCAGCAGGATCAGACGCGGGCTTGGCAGCACATCCTTTCGGCGTGCGAGCCGCCAGGCAAGGAAGCCGTCGTACAGCGCAACCGTGGCTTCATGGATGCCGGCGCCGTTGGCGGCGAGGAAGTTCGCGAAGTCGACAACGTGGCGAACATAAGCCCGGATCGTGTTCGGCGATGCATGGGTTTGCTCAAGATGGATGATCCAGTGACGAAGGCACTCGACGACATCGCCGCGATCATCCAATACCGTCCACGACCGGCGACCGCCGGGTATTTCGATGCGCGCAGCCTGCCAGGGCGTCGTGGCGAACGAAGTGGACACGGTCGCAGATACTGTTGAAAGAACCCTGTGACCGCAAGCCTTTCCCCACCACACTGGACACAATGGACATGGACATTTGTGGTATCGCTATTAACATAAC
>NZ_BARE01000102.1 GCF_000367345.1 Sphingobium xenophagum NBRC 107872 | reverse complement strand
AATCCATTTTGGAAGAGTTAGTGAGCGCTGTTTGGTATCATTGGGTAGGCAATAGCCGCCATAACCGAAGCTGGGATTATTATAATGGCCACCGATACGCGGATCTGGGCCGACGCCGGAGATGATCTGGTGCGTGTCCATGGCACGCCCAATGGCATGGCTGCCCATTTCGTTGAAGAAGGCGACACGTCGGGCGAGATAGGTGTTGGCGAAGACCTTGATCGCCTCCGCCTCGCTGGGGCTTCACATTAAACCCCCAACATCAAATCTAGGGACTAAACATCAAATTTACAATATCTTGCGCTCGCAAAAAATGCGTCACACCTGTCTCAGTCATTGTATCCTTGCACAACAGGATCAGGCAGGGACACCGCAATTCCGTACCAACTGCAACGCCTGCATATTGAGTGTCACCGCCCGCTCCACACTGTCACTTTCGGTATAGCAGCGCAGTTCGGGGGCATTGCCGCTCGGCCGCAGATGGATAATGTCCCCGCCGGCAAAATGGATACGCAACCCGTCGGTCCGTTCGATCCCGTCCACTTTGCCCGCCAACTCGCCGAACATCGCCGTCAACCGCCCCAGGATAGTGGCCTCGTCACCGTGCTCCAGATGCGCGAGCAGTGCGTTGCTCTGTGCCGTCGGATAATTCTGTAATCGTTCGCTGAACGTATAGCGTTCGGGCAATTGCGCTTGCAGTGCGGACAATGTCACGCCGCGCCGACGCGCATCGACTAGCACCGACAGGATCGGCAGCACTGCGTCCCGCGTCGGCAGTGCGCTCAATCTCCTCTCTTCTAGGACAACCGGCGTGGCCAGCAGGAAACCGCCATTGGCCTCATAGCCGCAAACGCTCGCCTGACCATCGGCCACCAGCGTGTTCATTGCTTCGATCACAAAGGGTGATCCGATTCGCGTTCGCCGTACGGCTTTGAAGAGGCCAGACAATTCGACTGCGCTGTTGCAACTGACTGGCGTGGCAATCGCTGCAATGCGCAACGCCCGCGCGCTCAATATGCCCAGTACGTCGCCGCGCATCCAAACACCCTGTTCGTTCGCCAACAGCGGCCGATCGCTATCCCCGTCGGTTGACAGGATCGCGTCCAACCCGTGCTTCTCCGCCCACTGCCGGGCCAGCACCTGGTCTTCCGAGCGAACCGCTTCGGTATCGACAGGGATGAAGTGATCGGACCGGCCCAGCGACACGGCCTCGCCGCCTAGCGCCTCGACCAGTGCGATCAATATATCGCGCCCAACCGCCGAATGTTCGTAGACGCCCAGCGTCATGCCCGCGAGAGCCTGAGTTCCAAAGGCTTCGACATATCGCGCGATATAGGGAGTGGCGGCGTCGGCAAGCGGCTCTGCGGGCGCCGCATCCTTCAGCATTCCGTCCTCGTCGAACAGGTCGGGTAACGACACGGTCTGGGCCCGGATCGCAATCTCGTCTGACTTCAGCACTTCACTGTCGGTGCGGTTGAACTTGATGCCGTTGCGGTCGTCGGGGATATGGCTGCCCGTCACCATCAGCGACGGGATATTGTGTTCAAATCCATAAGCGGCCACGGCTGGCGAGGGCACGAACCCGCAATAGTCTACCTCTCCACCCATATGCAGCACGGCTGCGGCGCAGGCCGCCATGATGCGGGGGGTGGACGGGCGTAGGTCGCCAGCGATCGCAACATGGGTACCGGGCGCGAACTGCCCGATGGCCGACAAATGCTGCAGGAAGGCGGCGGTATAGGCGAAGCAAATTCGGTCAGTCATCGCACTGACCAGCCCACGCGCGCCACTGGTACCGAACGCGACGCCGGATTGTGCCATCAGGCCGGCGATTGAAACTGTTTGCGTCATATTTCTCTCCATGCGTGGCCGTGCGGGCAATTCAGTTCGTCACAGTTGCGGCGGCAATCGCCTTGAGCGCCTCGGTCACCTTGCGGACCTTCTGGGATTCTCCGCGCTTCAGGATCATGACATCGCCATGGGAAACGACCACGATCAGGTCGTCGACATCGACCAGAGTAACGCGCGGCCCATCGCTATGGACCAGACAATTGTGCGCGCCCAGCAGCAGGGCGTCGCCGCGCACCGCATTTTCGTCACCACCCCGAGCGCTGACTGCGTGTAGAGAATCCCAACTGCCAACATCCGACCAGCCCATGCTGACCGGCACGCACGCGACCTGCGCTTCCCGTTCCATGATTGCATAGTCGACAGAGTCAGACGGACAGGCATGAAAGGCCATGGCGTCGGGAAAGATCTGCGCGCAGTCTCGTTTGGCACCGGCCATTGCGGCCTGCACCACTGCGAGCATGTCCGGCTGGTGCTTTTCCAGCGCGGCCAGATAGGCGTCGGCGCGGAACAGGAAGATGCCGGCATTCCATGCATGATTGCCTTCGGCCAGCATCCGCTCTGCATTGGCAACATCTGGCTTTTCGACGAAGCGTTTGACCTGATGCACCCCTTCGCCGCACATCGGCCCCATCTGGATATAGCCATAGCCGGTTTCCGGTCCATCGGGCGTGATACCGAACGTCACCAGCCACCCTTTGGCAACCAAAGGCAATGCGCGGGCGATAGCTTCGTGGAAAGCCGGCAGATCGGCAATCACATGGTCGCTCGGCATCACCAGCAGGGCTTTGTCGCCCTTTGCCTCCAGTGCGGCTAGCGCGATGGCAGGCGCAGTATTGCGACCGATCGGCTCCAGGATGACCTGATAATCGGTGATGCCGCTCTGTTGTAGTTGCTGATCGATAATGTGGGCATGGGCAGCATTGGACACCAGGATCGGATGGTCAACCAAAGCGGAGGCGAAGCCTTGCATCCGCACGGCTGTCAACTGCAACATGGTTTCGTCCGCCGTCAGCGGCAACAGCTGTTTGGGGCGTTCAGGTCTGGAAACGGGCCACAGTCGTGTGCCCGACCCGCCGGACAGGATGACGGGTACGATAGTCATGGGATCGCTGGTCATGTTTCGCCTGAATTAACTGGAATATATTATTCTTTGGTGGACTGACGCCCCAATCAATAGGGCGTCCATGAACGGAAAGCAAAGGTCGGCCAAGTTGCTCATTCCGATGAAGCCGCCCTTCGTTTCCAAGATGATTGCGCCCAATTGCTCCAGATTATGTCGCTCCCCGGATACAGCGCAGTGCTGGCTATGCCCATTGTTGTTTCGTTCTCGGCCGACGTCAAATCTCTGGAAGGGATTTGGGGCGGAGCATGCTATCGCCGTTCAGGTCGAGGCGGTGGGCGGTGCGGACATGTCGTCCGCGCCGCACTGTCATAATTCGCCGCCATTTCGGCATAGCAGCAGTTGACCTGCTGAAGGTAAAGGCAGGCCTTGATCACGGCAACTTCGCATTATCCGGAACGAGCAGGGCTGGACCGCCCCTTTGCCGCCCGCATAATCGACGAACAGCTTCTCACCAGCAGCGCGGGTCTGTCGTATCGTGACCGGCAGCTTGGCTGCCTAGCCATGATAGAGACGGCAGAACTGGTGTAGCGATAGCCTTCCGGATGCTGCGCGATTCATTCGTCGCACACAATCTGCACGGCCACATGTTTGCGCTTCAGTTCGCGGTACATCGGCGCCCAATCCGGTTCGGGATAGCGGCGACGGCCGGTCTTGGTGATTGCCGCCCGGTAGAGCGCTGCTTCCAGAACTGCATCGCTAACATCCTCGCCTCGCGGCCAGGCGAGCCCCGCCAACACTGCACGCCTCAACGTCTCGCGGCTGCCCCGCTCGGTACGAAGTCGCCTTGTGACTCGGTACCTCCTCAAACCGGTATCGTAAGCTCTCGCGAGCCCGTCGTATAATCAATCGCTCCGCTGACATCAGTTCCTCCCTCGTATAATCGAATGGAAGCAAACCTGATCCCAGTAGCGGACCTTCATCGTCATCCCCGCCAGGTGTGGGGCCATCATCTCGGAATCACGGGACGAATAATTCTCGGAGCAGCGGCGGCTTTCCTGGGAAAGGCGCCAAGTTATTTGGAAACGTGTCTCGCATCGGCTGGCTTTCATACTTAATTCTGTAGACATTTCATCCATAAAGCAGGTTCGGAAC
>NZ_BARE01000103.1 GCF_000367345.1 Sphingobium xenophagum NBRC 107872 | reverse complement strand
TTTACGTACGCTAGGATCGAACGAACGGCGAACACTGACGGTGCTAACGTCGGAAGGGTATGACGACAGCCTGGTCGAGGAAGGCGCGCATACCTTCTTCATCGACGGTCTGACGAAAAGCGGCATGCGCGGCATCATCAGTCGCGAACAGGTTGTCCCAGACCGTAGACGTTCCATACTCGTTTTCGACTTCGAGCGACCAGCTCGGCTCATTTTCCAACCGAATGATGTTCACTCTCACGGTGACGCCCTGCTCGGTGACGATACCAGACAGGCTCGAGGTAACGATGTTGGGATCGCGTTCGTTCATCACTCTTTCCTCATACTTTGACTGCGGTCTTGGCAGTGGTGCCTTCGAGAGCCTTGTAGAGCGCGGTTTTGCCAACCTTGAGGCGCGTGGCCGCCTCGCGGACAGTCAGCCCTGCCGCGATATGATCGCGCGCCTTGCGCAATTTGTCAGGCGTGATGACCGGACGTCGACCGCCAAGGCTCCCTCGTTCCCGTGCAGCCTTCAATCCGGCGTTGGTGCGCTCGCGGATTAGATCGCGCTCGAACTGGGCAAGCGAGCCGAAGATGTTGAACACCAGCATGCCGCCTGACGTGGTGGTGTCGATCTGCTCGGTAAGCGAGCGGAAGCCGACGCCGCGCGCGGCGAGTTCGCCAACCTTCTCGATCAGGTGGCTCATCGAGCGGCCAAGACGATCGAGCTTCCACACGACCAGTGTGTCGCCAGCGCGCAGATAGGCCAGTGCCTCGGCCAAGCCTGGCCGATCGGTCTTTGCGCCGGACGCATGGTCGTTGAACGTCCGCTCGCAACCGGCCGCGTTCAGCGCGTCGTGCTGGAGCGCCAGCTTCTGGTCGCCGGTCGATACTCGCGCATAGCCAATCAGCGCCACAGCCGGTCCCAATCTGTCCGTTTTCCCATCGATTTGCATTCTTGTCCGAATCGCCATCACGGGTCCAGAGTTGACGGACATATTCATGCTGGCCGCCAGAGGACCGTCTGACGGACAGAGCGAGAAAGGTCGTGGCACATGGCAAGGCGGCGGTTGCTGACACGCGAGGCGCTCGCCCCGCATTACGATCCGCCGACCGAAGAACGGGAAATCGCCCGTTACTTCACCCTCAGCCGTGAGGATCTCGATCTTGTCGGCGAACGCCGGGGAGCGTCGAGCCGGCTCGGGTTCGCACTGCTGCTGCTCTACATGCGTTGGCCAGGCCGAGTGTTGGAGGCGGGAGAGAGGCCGCCCGGTGCCATCCTCGCCTTTGTCGCCGATCAGATCGACGTGCCGACAACGGCGTTCGACGATTACGCCCGTCGCGATGAAACCCGGCGCGCGCATCTCGCCGATCTCATGCAGCGGCTCGGCTATACCGCTTTCGACCGGAACCACTTTCGCGCGATCGTGGCGTTCGCGATGCCGGTCGCGCAGACTGCCGCCCAGCCTCTCCTGCTCGCTGGCACCGTGATCGACGAGTTGCGCCGACGGCGGGTGCTACTGCCACCATCGGCTGTCATCGAGGCGATCGTCAGACACGCGCGCCAACAGGCCGAACAACTCACCCATGCAATCCTGACCAACGGCATCGAGCCGGAAAAGCTGACGGCGCTGGACGCCTTGCTGACCCGGCGATCGGATCAGGGGACAACATGGCTGGCCTGGCTGCGCAATGCCCCGCAATCGCCGGCGCCGCGCAGCATCCTGCGGTTGCTTGAACGGCTCGATCATGTCCGCACGCTCGACCTCGACCCGGCGCGCGCCACCATGATACCGTCGGCAACCTTCGATCGACTGGCCGACGAGGCAGTGCGGATCACGCCGCAACATCTCGGCGAGCTGGCGGCCATGCGCCGCCACGCGACGCTCGCGACCGCAGCCATCCGGCTCGAGGAAAGCCTGACTGACGCCGCGCTCACCATGTTCGACAAGCTGCTTGGCAGCATGGTGCGCCGCGCAGAAAACCGGACGCGCGACAAGGCGATCAGGACCGTGCGCGAGATGCAGGGGCATTTGCGCACGCTAACAAATAGCTGCCGCGTGCTGATCGACGCGCACGCCAAGGGTATCGACTCCCTTGCGCGTATCGGCCCCTTCGACTGGGAACGGTTCGGCTCCGCTGTCGCCCAAGCGGAAGTCCTCGTCCGCCCCGAGACGATCGACCGCACGGCCGAACTGATCGAGCGGCATCGCACGGTGAAGCTGTTCGCCGGTCAATTCCTGCGGGCGTTCGCTTTTCGCGGTGCCGGACCGGTCCAGGGCATCCTCGATGCGCTCGCCATCATCGCTGATCTCTACCATACCGGCAAACGACGCCTGCCCGACAAGGTGCCGCTACGCTTCGTGTCGGCAGGCTGGCGACCCTTCGTGATCCGCGACGGCGTCGTCGATCGCGCAGCCTATGAACTCTGCGCGCTGTCCCAGCTTCGCGACCGGTTGCGGGCCGGCGATATCTGGGTGGCAGGCAGTCGGCAATTTCGAGACTTCGACAGCTATCTCATTCCGCCAGCCACCTTTGCAGCGTTGCGCGAGAAGGGGCCGCTCCCGCTCGCGATCGAGTCCGGATTCGATCAACATATTGGGGAGCGCCGTGAGCGCCTGGACCGCGCGATCGAACGGGTGACGGTACTGGCCAGGCAAGGTGAACTGCCCCAGGTCCGCCTCGATGAAAATGGTCTGATGATCTCGCCGCTGAAGGCGATCACGCCACCCGCCGCAGAGGTCGCGCGTCGCACCGCCTATGATCGTCTCCCTCGCGTGAAAATCACGGACATCCTGCTCGATGTCGATGCGTGGACCGGCTTCGGCGACTGTTTCACACACCGGCGCTCGGGCCGTCCTGCCGACGATCGCAACGCGCTGCTGACCGTGATCCTCGCCGATGGCATCAATCTCGGCCTGACCCGCATGGCGGACAGCTGCCGGGGCGCGAGCCTGCGCCAGCTCGCCCATCTGCATGACTGGCACATCAGCGAGGCTGCCTATGGCGAGGCGCTGGGGCGCTTGATCGACGCTCATCGCGCAATGCCGCTCGCTGGATTATGGGGCACCGGCGTCAGTTCATCGAGCGACGGGCAGCAATTTCATGCCGGCGGGCGCGGTGCCGCGATCGGCGATATCAACGCGCGCAACGGCAACGAACCCGGCGTGTCATTCTACACCCATATATCGGACCAGTATGACCCTTTCGGCTCGCGCGTGATCGCCGCGACCGCAGGCGAAGCACCCTATGTCCTCGATGGCTTGCTGTACCACCAGACCGGGCTATCGATCGAAGAGCATTATACCGATACGGGCGGCGCGTCCGACCATGTGTTCGGGCTGATGCCGTTCTTCGGCTACCGCTTCGCGCCCCGCCTACGCGATATCAAAGAGCGCCGCCTGCATCTCCTGCCCGGGCAGGAGGCGGGGCCGTTGCTCGCCGGCATGGTCGGCGATCCGATCGCGTACGACCATGCAGCTGCGCATTGGGACGAACTGCTGCGGCTTGCCACCTCGATCCGGACCGGGACCGTCACCGCCTCGGCGATGCTGCGCAAGCTGTGCGCCTATCCGCGCCAGAACGGCCTGGCACTGGCATTACGCGAAGTCGGGCGGCTCGAACGCTCGATCTTCATGCTCGACTGGTTGCAGGATATCAATCTGCGCAGGCGAACCCAGGCCGGGCTGAATAAGGGCGAGGCGCGCAACGCGCTCGCCCGCGCATTGTTCTTCAACCAGCTCGGCGAGCTGCGCGACCGTCGGTTCGAAAACCAGTCCTATCGCGCCTCCGGTCTCAACCTGCTGGTCGCCGCGATCATCCTGTGGAACACCCGCTATCTCGAACAGGCATTGGCGGACATGAACACGTCGGACGACATTGCCCGCCATATCGCGCCGCTGGGTTGGGAGCATATCGCGCTCACCGGCGACTATAGCTGGGAGCGGGACGATCGGCCGGCACCGCATCAGCTGAGGCAGCTTCGCATTTCACCATCACTTCTTGCCGCGTGATATGATCCGGGGATGGGAATTGCCGACCCGCGCCCATTCAGGCGAGCA
>NZ_BARE01000104.1 GCF_000367345.1 Sphingobium xenophagum NBRC 107872 | reverse complement strand
GAGTGTTGTGATGCGACATGGTAACCCGCGCTAAAGCACGGACCGAACTTCTGAGGAAGGGGGGACACGGATCGGCGAGGAGCGGAGCATGGCCCACGGAACTCGACTGCATCTGCGCGCTGACGCATCTCGGCTCGAGCACGCCCCGGATGGCCCCTTCAGTCTGAGCGGCCCCACAGCCTGGAAGTCCTCTCCTCCCCGGTTACGCAAAGACTTCCTTACACGCACTCGCCTCAACACTCCGTTTCTCACGTGGAGCGAAATCCCGGTCATCATTGCGGAGGCACCGGCAGGATATGGCAAGACCGTGCTCCTCGGACAGTGGCGTAAGCTCGCGAGCCTCCAGGGTGCTTCAGTGGCCTGGCTCAACATCGACGAACGAGATGATGTCAACGACATCATTCAGGGCCTCTCCAGATCGATTTGCCGTGCAACGGGGAGGTCGAGTGGCCTGAAAAACCTCCCTGGCGAGACCAGTCCGCAGCGTATGCTAGAGGCGGCTGAAGGCCTGCTCGAAGAATGGTTGAGTTTCGCGAGACCGCTGCACTTGGTGCTGGACAACTTCGACCGGGTCGTCGATCGGGACGCGGCGCATCTTCTCCGATACTTGGTGACGAACGTGCCATTGAACGGCAGGATCTTCCTAGGGGCCCGTTCTGCCGCGTCGCTCCCATGGATTGCGGAACTGCAGGGTTATGGGCGTGCCGTCGTTTTGAGCCAGAACCTTATGAAGTTCAGCTTGGGGGAAACAGAGGAATATCTGTCCCGGAAGCTGCCGCCGAGACTCGGCTCGGAAGCGACGATACAGATACATGAGCAGATTGGCGGCTGGCCGATGGGCCTCGAACTGTTCTGCGCGGCACTTCAAAGCTCTAGGGCCGTCGCGAGCAACAGCACAATCCTTCGTTCCGGCAATCATCACCTGACGAGATCTCTTATCGCCGAAACCTCCAGAAGCGTCGGCGAATACCTTATCGGCACAGTGGTCTCCCGCCTTGGAAATTCGATCGGACCTTTTCTACGGGACATCAGTCTCCTGAGGCGGCTTCACCCCAGCCTGTGCGAAGCAGTAGCGGGGGCCGACAGGCTGAAACTTTTCAACCGGCTCCTCAGTTCAACGCCGCTATTCGTCGAGGATGAGGAAGAAGGCTGGTTTCGGCTCCACCCGCTCGTTCGTGATCGTCTCGAGCTTGATATCACCAAGCTTCCGGCGGCGCGCAGGGTCAGGATCAACATCAAGGCGGCCGAATGGCTCGCGAAACATGGGGAGCTGGAAGATGCGGCCGAGCACGCGTGGATCGCGGGAGCGAGCGAACTGGCCCTAAACCTCATGGAGAAATGCGCGGATTCAATGATTGCGCATGGCCGGTTCGAGGCCCTCGAGAAGTGGGTCGGTCGGCTTTCGCCCGAGCAGATCGCCAGCCGCCGTTATCTGCGCATCCCATTCGCGTTGCACGAAGTAATCGGACGTGTGGCCGGCAGCGACGGACTGGAGGACCTTTCGCAGTCCTCCCGCCGTAACATGAGGTTCGCGGCTGCCTTCGTGCGTGCGCTGAAGGCATGCCACGCGGACGATCCGGACGAGGCAGCGAGCGCGCTAGAGGAATGGTGGGACGGGCCGATTTGGGGAGGGCCGGCGATCCGTCTTGGGTACGAGAACTTGAAGGCGTGGCTGGACCGTCTCGGCTACAGGCGCGGTAGTCGCGCTCCGACATCCGTAGACACAGACCTGCCGCTTCTGAGCGAAGCGCCGTTCTCGCAGTGCGCAGCCCTCCATCTAGCTGCAATCGTGCACTTAGAAGGTGGCCAACCGATGCTTGCCCTCCAGTTGATCGGCCCGGCCCTCTCGCACTTCGAAGTGATCGAGGGTCGCAGAAGCGCTCCAGCAATGCTTGCTGCGATTACTGCCGCCGCAGCGGCGGCGGAGTGCGACCAGTTCGATCTATTAAAAGACCTACTCGCCAATCGGATGGATTTGCTTGACCGCCCCTCGTTAACGGACTCCCCGTGGATGGGGTACCTCGCTGCGTCTACGCTTGCGGAAAGCGAAGGCCAAGCCAACCGCGCCCTCGACCTCCTCGAGCAACTCATCAAGGTGGTCAGGCATTCTGGACTGCTCCGCATTGAGGCCTTAGCGATCGCGGAACTCGCAGGGTTTCAGGCGCGGGCCGGCCGCGGCAGGACCTGCGAAACGCTCGTTGCCGACCTTCGCCACCGTGTAGACGCATCACTCCCTGCGAACAGCCTAAACGGATCACGGGTCCGATCGCCGTTGCTACTCGCGGAGGCCTACATCGCAAAGACCCAGGGAAGGCCTGCCGATGCGGCGCAAATATGTGAGGCACTCATCGAGATCGCGAGCACGAGTGGACTTCGGCGAGTCGAGCTTGAGGCGCGGATATTGCGGGCCGCAGCGATCTACGATCACTCCGGGGAGGTGGTCTCGGACGCCCGACATGCAATCAGCCTAGCGAATACGTTGGGGCTCAAGCGATTGGTGCGACATTCAAAGCTCCTCTTGCAACGCGCGCTGTGGCGGGCGATCGACGAACAGCCCTCGGATCAAGTCTTCGCGACCCGTCCATCTGTCCATGCCGACCCGGCGCGGGTAGCGGAGACGAGCAGCAAGTTCTCTTTGCTCACCGCCAGAGAGGCTGAAGTTCTAACCCTGGTTGGCCGAGGCCTCTCTAACAAGGAGATCGCCCGTGCCCTTGAGATTGGTGACGGCACCGTCAAATGGCATCTAAAAAATCTCTTCTCAAAATTGGAAGCGGGCGATCGGCGGCAGTTAGTCGCGCGCTCGAAATTGCTGGGTGTTATGGAGCAGTGAAGTGTGCCTCTGATGGTGTGGTCCACTAGGGGTGAGAGGTGGACGCCATCGCCCAATTTGCCCTGCTTGAGTGTTGTCGAGTTATTAATGTGAGGGGTAGACAGATGGACCGAGTGAGGCCGGCTTAAGCTGCAGCCACCGTTGTGGACCGGGCAGTCAGGCAGGCACGGAACGTTCGCAGTGTTGATCGTGAGGTGAGGTGCCGTTGAGTATGAAGGTGTTGTAGACGGCTGCGTGTGTGGAGAGTAATCTTTGGGCAGAGGCTAGTGACTTGAACCTCTGCATCTTTCTTTCGCTTGCCCGGATCGGCAGGTGCAAATTCTCCGCTCTATTATTCTCTCGGGTACTGTCAGATGAATGCACCGCCATTTACCGCTTTGGTTCTTGGTCCTATGGGCAGCGGCGGTCTTGCTTCTATGTTCCTGATGCAATCTGCTGATGTTCCACTGTGCGAGCGCGGATGGATCGCGCCAACGTGGCCTCTCAATAAGAACAACCAGAATGTCGGTTAGTCTGACAACACCCTGTCGACATGTGGCGGGCTCCCGCAAGGGCCTTCAATACGTCCGGATAGGTAATGCAGGTTCCTATCATTTAGTGGAAGTACTGCGCGCCGTTGACGTCGATCACGGCGCCGCTGACATAGCTGGCGTAGCTCGAAGCTAGCCACAACGCCGCACCGGCTACATCATGGGGCGCACCGGCACGGCCAACAGGGATGCCTTGAATGGTCCGCACCTTCGCCTCAGCGGTTGTGAAGGTGTCGTGGAAGGGCGTGTCCTCGATAAAGCCTGGCGCGATCGCGTTGACCGTGATCCCCTGTGGCCCAAGCTCCGTCGCTAGGGCGCGCGTGAACCCGAACACCGCAGCTTTGGAGGTGGCGTAGGCGAGTGCTCCGGGGTGGCCGCCCGTGTGCCCTGCTAGGGAAGCGATGTTGATGACTCGTCCCCGGCCATTAGGAAGGTGCGCAGCAGCATGGTGAGTAAAGAGGTAGAGGCTGTCGAGGTTCACTGACAGGATCTGACGCCAAGTTGAGAGGTCCAGCTTGTTCAACGTTGCCCTGGTAATCAAGCCACCAACGTTGTTGACGAGGATGTCGATCGAACCAAAATCGTCGATTATAGCACCGACCGCGTTTGAGACTGCTCGCTCGTTGGTGGCCTCCACCGGCAAGGCCTTCGCGGGGAGACCGTCC
>NZ_BARE01000105.1 GCF_000367345.1 Sphingobium xenophagum NBRC 107872 | reverse complement strand
GCCGGGATATGCCATGCCTATGCGCCCGATGGCCGCTGTATCTCTCTGCTCAAGATATTGCTGACCAACAGCTGCATTTTCGATTGCCACTATTGCATCAACCGGCGGTCGAGCGACGTCAGGCGGGCGCGCTTCACCGTGCAGGAGGTGGTCGACCTGACGCTCAGCTTCTACCGGCGCAACTATATCGAGGGGTTGTTCCTGTCTTCGGGGATCATCGCCTCTTCCGACTATACGATGGAGCAGATGGTCGCGGTAGCGCGCAGCCTGCGCGAAGAGCATGATTTCCGCGGCTATATCCACCTCAAGACCATACCCGATGCGGACCCCGACCTGGCGCATCAGGCCGGGCTGTTTGCCGACCGATTGTCGATCAATGTCGAATTGCCGACACAGGCGGGGCTGGAGCGGCTGGCGCCGGAAAAGGATGGCGTGCGGATCGAAGGCGCGATGGCGGGCATGCGCCATGCGATGGAGGATATGGGCGAGGCGCGGCGCAAATATCGTCATGCGCCGCGCTTTGCCCCCGCCGGGCAATCGACCCAGATGATCGTGGGCGCGGATGATGCCAGCGACAGCGCGATCATCACGCGCGCCAGCGGCCTGTATGACCGACACAGGTTGCGCCGGGTCTATTACAGCGCCTTTTCGCCAATCCCATCGCCCAGCGCCGTTCTGCCGCTCAGGCGACCGCCGCTGCTGCGCGAACATCGGCTCTACCAGTCGGACTGGATGATGCGCTTTTACGGCTATGGCGCAGAGGAGGTGGCGAGCGCGACCGATCCGGTGACGGGATGCCTGCCGCTCGACATCGACCCCAAGCTGGCCTGGGCGCTGCGCCATCGCGACATTTTCCCCGTCGACGTCAACCGCGCCCCGCGCGAAATGCTGTTGCGCATACCCGGTCTGGGGGTGAAGGCGGTCAACCGCATCCTCGCCAGTCGGCGTCACCGCCGGTTGCGGCTGGACGATGTGGCGCGATTGACGACATCGATCAAGAAGCTGCGCCCGTTTCTGATTGCCAGCGATTGGCGCCCCGTGCAGCTTTCCGATCAAGCGGATTTGCGCAGCCAGATGACCCCTGCCCCAGCGCAACTTGATCTTTTTTCATGAAAATGACGCATTTTCCGGTTGATCGCAGGAATGGATCATGAAACTCTTGACACTCAGTCATCCAAGGGGGTCAGGGTCTTGGCGACAATGTTCGACGGTCATGCCATCGCCAGCCGGAAGGTCGGTTACGCAAAGCGGATCAGCACGCATCTCGCTGCGGCGCTGGTCACCTTCTGCCTGTTGCAGATTTTCATCGTTGCCAAGATGGGCGGATCGCTGGTGCTGCACCTGGGCATCATCGTCGCGATCGCGGGTTTTGCCGTTGCAGCGCGCGGGCTGGAACGGCGCTGGCAGATGCTGGAGAGCAGCGACCTTTCGCGCAACGGGCTGGCGCTGCGGTTCCGCCGCGACCTGCTCCAGCTTTGGGCCGCCAGTCTGGTCGGCGCGATGCTGTGGATACCGGTGGCGATCATCTTCCGCTTCCTGTTCGGCTGACGCGGACCTTATTGCAGGTTTCGCCGTTCTCCTCCCGAACCCAAGAGGAGGATAGGTTATGGCCGACCGCACGATTTTCGACCGCCTGAAACAGGATCATGACGCGCATCGTCAGCTTTTCGCCAAGATGGCGGACGCGAAAGACGATTCCGACCGGCTGAAAAAACTGTTCGATCAGTTCAAGGTCGAGGTCAGCGCCCATGCGGCGGCGGAGGAAGAGACGCTCTATGCGACCATGCTGGCACGCCCGGACCTGCGCGAGGATGCGCAGCACAGCGTGTCCGAGCATAAGGAAATCGACGATTATCTGGAAGAGCTGGACGACCTGAAGTTCGATGGCGAAGCATGGCGCAAGAAATTCGCCAAGATGAAGGAACGCTACCTCCACCATATCGAGGAGGAAGAGGAAGAGATGTTCCCGAACGCCGCCAAGGATTTGACGGCTGACGAGGAAAAATCGCTGGCCGCCACATTTGCCAAGCGCAAGCCCGCCGAACTGGCGCGCGCAGAGGCCGACAGCTAAAACGCCCATGTACCGCGTGTCGCTGGCCGCCCCGGATGATTTTGACGGATGGCGGGCAACGGCGCGCGGCTTTGCGCTGGCCGGGGTCGATCCGGCCGACATCGTCTGGCAGGTCGGCGAGGATGACGGCGACCTGTTCGCCAGCGATGCGCCGCCGCCCGTTGCGGCTGAAGGCGCCTTCGGCGTCCCACGCGCCTTCGTCGATCTGGCCCAGAGCGCGATCCTGCATCGTGACCCCCAACGCTTCGCCCTGCTTTACGCGCTGCTGATACAGTTGCGCGACCGGCCTGGCACGATGGAGGACAAGGCCGATCCGCTGCTGCGCCGGATCGAGGGGCTGGCCAAGACGGTGCGGCGCGACATCCACAAGATGCGCGCCTTTGTGCGCTTTCGTGCGCTGGAGGATGCGGACGGCACACGCTTTGTCGCCTGGTTCGAGCCGGACCAGCATATCGTGCGCGCCAATGCGGGCTTCTTCGTGCGGCGCTTCGCGACGATGCGCTGGTCGATCCTGACGCCCGAATTGAGCATCCACTGGGATGGCGAGACGCTGTCCGAGGGACCGGGCGCAACGCGCGGCGATGCGCCGGGGGACGATCCGGTAGAGGATATGTGGAAGGGCTATTATGCCGCCATCTTCAATCCGGCACGGTTGAAGATCGGGGCGATGCTGTCCGAAATGCCGAAGAAATATTGGCGCAATCTGCCCGAAGCGGCGCTCATCCCGGCGCTGGTGGCGGGCGCGCAGGCACGCGAGGCGACGATGATCGGAACGGCCCCTTTACCTGAAAAACGGCCCGGCAACGCCATGGCGGCATGGACCGCGCTGCGCGAGGATGCGCGCGGCTGCACCCGCTGCCCGCTCCATGGGCCCGCGACCCAGACGGTGTTTGGCGAAGGGCCGGTCGATGCGCCCCTGCTGTTCATTGGCGAGCAACCGGGCGATCAGGAGGATCTGGCCGGGCGGCCCTTTGTCGGTCCGGCGGGACAATTGTTCGACGCCGCGCTGGCGGAGGCCGGGGTGGATCGGGCGCGGGCCTATGTCACCAATGCGGTCAAGCATTTCAAGTTCGAGCCGCGTGGCAAGCACCGCATCCACCAAACCCCGCAGGCGGGCGAGGTGCAGGCGTGCCGATGGTGGCTGGAGCAGGAACTGGCGCTGGTGCGCCCGCGCGTGATCGTGGCGCTGGGCGCGACCGCAGCGCGCGCCCTGCTGGGCAAGACGGTGACGATCGGCAAGCTACGCGGCACGGCGATCCCGCTGGCGGACGGCGCGGAAGGCTGGATCACGGTGCATCCGAGCTATTTGCTGCGGCTGCCCGACGCGGCGAAAGCGGCGGAGGAGCGGGCGCGGTTTGTGGCGGAGTTGCGCGTCGTAGGAGAGCGGGTGCGGGAGTTGGCGTGAGGGTGGATAGCAGACAGTCAGGTTTTTAGATAAATTCAACGATAGCAGACGTTACCTGCTTACCCGGAAGGGATGCTTGGGATTGCGCCGGATGAAATCCTCAACATCGCGTAGTCGTTCTGGCATAGGCTCAATATCTCGCCATCGAGTATGATTGATGAAGCGAAATCCCGCATTCCATAGCGCTCGAACCTTGGCCCATTGATCAACGTCTGATTTTCGAGGCACCTTAAATGCACGCCCCATCCAATGGAGATCAGCTTTGCATTCGGGGCATATGGCGCTTGCTTCCTCCGCCAGCTTCCACGACTTCCGGCATTCGAAGCAAGCATGTGGCCAGAGGCATTCTGGGCCACGATGCCGAGGCGGCACGTATGGCTCATGAACGACTCGGTTTCCAGATGCTCGCCGTAACTCCATGCGCTCGGACTTAGAAAGATCGGCCATTCTCTGAATTTGGACTATGCATGGAACGTCGGCAATCAAGAATTACGGGGCAAATGGCAAAT
>NZ_BARE01000106.1 GCF_000367345.1 Sphingobium xenophagum NBRC 107872 | reverse complement strand
CGTTTTCAAAGCCGGAGCGTTTCCCGCTTCGTCTAGTTGGACACGCCATACATTCCTGCCGCCGTTGCCGTAGTTCGGCTTCAGCACGCGCGGGCCTGCGGCAAGATGTTCGGGGAAACGAGCGCGAAGGCCTTCAGCGTCCACGTATCGATCGACATCGCTGCCCCATTCCATGGATCGCGTTGTGTAGAGCACTTCCTTGACGCCGATTTTGGCGATCACGTCAGGATGCGCGCTGACGACAACGCCGCACCCCGCGACTTCGCGCAGCATTGGATCGAGCTGCGAGCGGTCGCCTGAAATGTCCAACGGATTCACCCAGACCAGCACTGCGTCGCACGACAGCAGCTCGTCCCGAATCTCGCGAACCGCCTCGTCCCTGTACAGTACAGGCCTTGCGGTCGCCCCGAGCGCCCGCAAGGCCTGCATTATCGGCCACTGCCGGGCTTCATGAAAGCGATGCGTCCACTCGGCTGCTTGCCCACGCCAAAGAAGAGCGATGTTCGGGCCGGATGTCATTGTTGCATCTCCCCATCGGACCTGTCCCCTTTGTGGTCGCGAACTCAGGTGTCGCGCAGCAGTGGGTGTTAAGCCACGGCGGTCGGGTTCAGCCGCCGCCGCGCAAAGCCGCGGCATAGCGCCGGTCGACCACTTCCCAGTCGATGTTGCGGAAGAAGGCGTCGACATATTTGGCGGCGGCGGTGCCGTAATCCATGTGGAAACTGTGCTCGTACATATCGAGCGCGAGCAGCGGCACGCCGGCAATCGCACCGTGCATATGATCCCACGCCCAATGGTTGTGCAGCGAGCGCGTGTGGAGATTGTAGACGAGCACGCACCAGCCCGATCCGCCGGCAAGGCTCATCCCGGTACGGCGGAAGTCGGCTTCCCAGCGGTCGAACGAGCCGAACGCCGCGCCCAGCGCGTCGCGGATGGAACCGGCTGCCTGGCCGTTGCCGCCGAGCCCGTCGAAATAGACCTCATGGAGCACGACCGAGCCGGTGCGGTGCAGCTCCTCGCGCTTCAATCCGCCATAGACCACCGGCGGCAGGTCCGTGTCAGCGAGCGCGGCGGCAAGTCGTGTCTCGATCATATTCAGGGCCTTGACCGAGCCCGCATAATTGTTCTCGTGGTGCGATGTGATCAGCCTTTCGGAGAGGCCGTGAAGCCTGGCGGGATTGAACCTGAGCGGCTTGACCTGATGATTTCCGGCAAAGGCGGGGACAGCCGCCGGCGCTGCGGCCGGCGTCTGCGCAGAGGCTTCGTTGATAGTCATGGCGGCGGCTCCGATGCCAAGAGTTGCGATTGCACTGCGTCGGGAAAGATGGTCGATCGTCACGCGTCACTCCTTCAGATGATCATTACATATGCGGCCCCGAGGACCGAGCAGACGCCGAGCACCGGCAGCATGCCGGCCTTGAACCGGAACATGGCGAGTATCGCACCCACCGCGAGCGCCAGCGCCGGCCAGTTGACGGACGTTAGGACTGGGAGATCGATGGTGCCGGCTGCGAACGGCACTTCGCGGACTTGCTCGAACAGAGTGTGGATACCAAACCAGACCGCCAGATTGAGGATCACGCCGACCACTGCGGCGGTGATCGCCGAAAGCGCGGCCGACAATGCGCGGTTGCCGCGCAGCCGCTCGATGAATGGCGCGCCGGCGAAGATCCACAGGAAGCATGGCAGGAAGGTAACCCAGGTGGTGAGGATTGCGCCGAAGGTCGCGGCGACGAGCGGCGGCAGCCCGGTCGCTTCGCGGAAGGCCGCGAGGAAGCCGACGAACTGCGTCACCATGATCAGCGGCCCGGGCGTGGTCTCGGCCATGCCGAGCCCGTCGAGCATCTCGCCGGGCTGGAGCCAGCCATAGGTCTCGACTGCCTCCTGCGCGACATAGGCGAGCACCGCATAGGCGCCGCCGAAGGTCACCACCGCCATCTGGCTGAAGAAGGTGGCGATGCGGCTGAACACGTCGTCGGGGCCGAACGCGAACAGCAGCGCTGCGACCGGCCCGAGCCAGAGCAGCAGCAGGACGCCGGAGATGCGCAGCGACCAAGAGAGGTTCGGCCGGGCATGGTCGGGAAGGCCCTCGCCAAGAGCGGTGTCGCGGTCGTGGATTATCTCAGCGCCGGCGGGACCATGTCCGCCGCCGCCCTTGAATGCGGCGTAACCAGCGCGGCCACTGAAGAAGCCGATCAGCGCGGCGGCAAGCACGATCAGCGGGAAGGGCACGTCGAGCACGAAGATCGCGACGAACGCCAGCGCGGCAAAACCGCGCATGACGTTGTTCTTCAAGGCACGCGAACCCACCCGGACCACCGCCTGTAGCACCACCGCCAGCACGGCGGCCTTCAATCCGAAGAACAATCCCTCGACCAGCGGCACTTCGCCGAGCAGCACATAGACATAGCTGAGCCCTAAAATCGCGAGGAAGCCGGGCAGCACGAATAGCGCGCCCGCGACCAGGCCGCCCTTGGTCTTATGGAGCAACCAGCCAATATAGACAGCTAGCTGTTGCGCTTCAGGGCCGGGCAGCAGCATGCAATAGTTGAGCGCGTGGAGGAACCGCTCCTCGCCGATCCAGCGCTTCTCCTCGACCAGGATGCGATGCATCACCGCTATCTGGCCCGCCGGTCCGCCGAAGCTGAGCAGCGCGACCCTGATCCAGACGCGCACCGCCTCGCCAAAGCTGATGCCGTGCTCGTGCAGCGTCTCGACTGCGATTTCAGCGCGTGCGCTGGCCTCCATCTTTAGTCCTCTTTTCGCCGGGTGAAGTGAGCATAGAATCCGTCGAGCGCGGTCGATCCGCGCGCGATCCGCTCCTCGTCGTCGTCGGTGCCGGCACAGATGCCGGCGATAAGCGCGCTCACTCCCGGAGTTTCCGGGCGCTCGAACCGAGCATCGGCAATATCAAGGTCGTGAACAATTTCGCCGAGCGCCCGCAGCGCGGGGTCGGTCTCGAGACCGGTGAGGAACACCAAGGTCTCGAAGGAGCAGCGGTCGCCTTCGTGGGTGAACTCAGCGTCCGCCATGTCGAACCTCAGTTCGTCAGGCTCCGGCACATATCCTTTGCCCTCGACGAACTTGAAGCTCGCCTCGGGGTCGATGAAGCGGCGAATGAGCCAGGCGGACGCGATGCGATCGACATGGACATGGCGGCGCGTCACCCAAACGCGGCGCTTTAGCTCCGCCGGGGTCAGCTCGGGCGCACCGGGGCCGCTCACATCGGGATGTTGGTGAGAGCGGCGGTCCGCCTCGGTGATGGCGGCCTGTGCCGCCTGCCGACCATGCGCACCGAAAAAGTCGATCGCGGCGACCTCGTTCAGGCGTTTGCGCAGGCGGCCCACATCCGCCGCCGCGACATACTCGCCCTCACACAGCGCGCGCGCCTCGCGTGCCAACTCCTCATAGTCGGCGTCACGCGCAGCGTCGAACACTCCGCGCAGCTCCGCATCGCCCATGCCGCCGACAAGGCGCGCTTCGAGGATCAGCGCCTCGCCGCCATTTTCGGTGATCTCGCGATGCAGTTCTTCGAACAGCGCGCGCGTGTCCTCGCGATTGGGGAGCGCATGGACGGCGTTCTTGAGCGGCGCGGCCCCGATCGCCTGCAAACGCCGCCAGACCTTCACCCGCAAATAGGCAGGCTTAGCCGGAAGCTGCGGGATCAGGAGCAACCAAGGGGAAGCTTGTGTGTTTGTCATAGTTGTATCGTCACTAGCCTACAAGTGTAAGGGTTGCATCACAAGCCTCATGAGCATAGGACTGCTTATCCCGAAGAAAGAAACCGGAGCGCAATGTCGCGGCTCGCCGGCGGCGCGCTCGCATGACGTGAGGCTTTCCGTGTCGAGTGCGCTGATGAAGGATCAATTATGCTGAAAAAGACCATCGCCTTGGGATTCG
>NZ_BARE01000107.1 GCF_000367345.1 Sphingobium xenophagum NBRC 107872 | reverse complement strand
TACCAGCGCGACCAGCACACCGCCTCCAACAATGTTTCCCGCGGTCACAGGGAGCAGATTGGCAAGCAAAGCCATGACATCGATAGCCCCATTATGGTGCAGCATGCCGACGGGGATCAGGTACATATTGGCGATCGAATGCTCGAATCCCAGGGCAACGAAGGCTGTAATCGGCAGGACGATAACCGTGATTTTGCCAGACACGCTGCGCGCGGCAAAGCACATCCAGACGGCGAGGCAGACGAGGATGTTGCACAATATCCCCCGCACAAAGGCCTGCGCCGGATCCAGCGAAGTCTTGGCGATTGCGATCATGGCGGCAGTAGCGCCAACAGCATTTTCACTCTCGCTTAACACGCCTGACAGATGGACGAGTATTGCCGTCGAAACTGCTCCGATGAAATTGCCGACATAGACGAGGGCCCAATTGCGCAACAGCGCGGCCGTGCCGATGCGCCGACTTGCCCAGGCCATGATGATGAGGCTGTTACCGGTAAACAGCTCCGCGCCGCCGATGATCACCAATATCAGGCCAAGTGAGAAGGCAAGTCCGCCCAGCAGGCGGGTCGGCCCAAACCCGAGTTCACTGCCTGTGATCGTGACCGTGAAAAACATGGACCCGAAGGCAATGAAAGCACCCGCAAGAATGCCAAGGGTCAGTGTTGGAATGAAGGGCAGCAGAACTTTGCCGACACCGACTTCCTCGACCAGGCGCGCCATCCGTGCTGGCGGCACCACCTCAAGCGGATGAGGCTCGGTCCGGTCCGTATCCGGGGCGGCGTCAGTCTGTTCCAATGGTGTTCACTCCGTTTTTATCCACTCGCCGGACAACGACCTGCTGCAACCAATCTGACGCAGGCGATAGTCTTTAGTGCGGCGCCATTTGCAGTATATTCCGTTCTCCATCAGACTGCTCCCGCTTCGAAGCAGCGGCAATTGCCGGTAGCGTTCGCCGCTGAGAATGGATGGTTTTACTACCAGTATGGGTCAGGATAAGAATAATGGCTGATTATCAGGATGTTGTGGAACAGCTCACCTTGCGGCTCAACGAATTGACCAATCGCGCGGAGGCCATCGAGGATGAACTGCGCCACCCACTCGATGCCGATTCCTCTGAGCAGGCTGTCGACCTTGCTGACGATGAAGCACTTGCTGGCGTCGATGGGGTTATCCGGCAGGAGATTCTTGATATCAGAGCTGCCCTGTTGCGGATCGAGAACGGCAGCTATGGAACTTGCGCGGCCTGTGGTAGCAGCATCGGTGCCGCTCGTCTTAAGGCGCTCCCTATAGCTACCCGCTGCATCAACTGCGCGTAAGGTAAGAAATTCTATCAAAATGGGTCACGGTGGTTGGTGCGCGTTGCTGCCTCAAACATCAGCGGAGTCTGTGGATCCATATCTGCAAGGCCAAGATTAACAGGACAACTGCAAGGGCTGGGATCAGCGCTGATTCAGACACGAGCCGAGCGAGCGAACCTGCATTTTCGTCAGATTGTCTGTTGGATGCCCATAGTCGACTGTTCGTTATTGGCGAATTTTCGGTTGACTCGAGGTTCCTCGTTTGATCCTTTGACGATGCGCAAACCCACTAGCTCAGTGCGCCCATACGGGGTGCACAGTGAAAATACCCAAAGCTGCGATTCATTTATGCTTAGTGGCATGCTGCTGCGGCAGTGCCGCTGCGCGCGAAGCCGACATCCTTGATTTCGCAAAGTTGCATGCCGTGCAGCAAAAGCTGGTTGACCCTCAATTGCGGCATGGCTCTCCCCAGCGAGATGTCGAGTCATCGTTACGAGCCCATCTCGAACAGAATGGGCTGGAGCATTGGGGTGGAACATCGCCGGCAGATGGGACTGATCCTGGCACTGTAATGTTTGGTGGCAATTTTGAAGTGGATCAAAGGCTTTATAGGGGGGTGATGCCAATCATACAGCAGGCACATGAACGCGGGCTCGGAGCAAGAAACATCGAGAACTGCGAAAGTGTTCGCTACGTTCCGACTTGGTGGTTGCCACAGGAAATCGAGAGTCGCAGGGCACTCAATTTCGATACGGTCGCAGCCATAGCCTGCGAGTTCGGCCTCCCGACCAATCTTCTCGACGCTGTTATCACGCAGGAGTCCGGATATAAATCCTGGGTGATCAGCAGGGCTGGTGCCATGGGTATCATGCAGATCATGCCGGGAACCGCCCGCCTGCTTGGGCTATCGTATCCGTTTAATAAAGTTTCAAACATGCGGGCAGGTGCGCGGTACCTGCGTCAACAGCTTGACCGTTTCGGACGAGTGGACCTGGCACTTGCCGCTTATAATGCAGGTCCGGAACGACGCGCTCTGCAACGAGGTTACGTGCCAGCCATTCCGGAAACCCGAAACTATGTGCGCACCATCACCACCAATTGGGCACGACTTGCACGACTGGGCGTTGCAACTACCGATGCCGAATTTCGGGGAAATGTGGCCATGAAGGCCGTGATCGCGTCAGGTTACCGTAGCGTCGAACTGGTACGCTATGATGGATTGAACGCTTCGAACCCGATATAGTGCGCATAGAGCAACGTGATGCCCATGATGCACGGAAACCCGGTCAGGTAGCTTAGCTGAAACCGGAACCAGAGACGTGGAATCAAAAGAAACTTCTGCTTCCACGTCGCATGTGGGATGACGACGGCGCCGCCACGGAGCTCAAGGATTGTTTTCAAAGCCGCACAGCCTGCGCAGATGACGGCAAGCAGGCCAACGGCTGCGTAAAGCTGTGTCCAGGCGTGGACCGCCTCTGGCTTCACGCCTGAAGGGCCCGGTCGTTCTCCATGACTCGCTCCTGGTGGGAAAGGAGCAGTTCATAGGCCCGGCCCAAGGCTTCGTGGATGATGGGTGGGCGCAGCGCCACCTGGATTTCGCCGCGGCGGCGTGAAATGATTTCACAGTAGAAACCTTTCAGGCCCTCACAAACCAGAAATACGTCAGGGTCATCGTAGACCGTGTGATCGTGCAGGAAAGCA
>NZ_BARE01000108.1 GCF_000367345.1 Sphingobium xenophagum NBRC 107872 | reverse complement strand
AGCCGAGCTTCGTTCGTTGGCAATGACATTGAGGGTGGAAAGATAGCGCAGTTGCATAGCTTCAGGGCGTTGGCCGAGGATCTCGGCCGCTTCCAGCAGCTTCTGCGCTGCCTGCTGCTCGCCAAAGGCAGCAAGGAAGCTCTCCTGGACGCGGCGGCCGATGCCCATCACCAATGGGTCGATATCAAACGGTACTGGCGGTGACCGGCTTACAGCTTGCCCGGGTGATTTGCCTGAATGACCGAGGGGCGTGACCGCCGGGAATTGACGGGCAGCCGCTTCGGCACGATAGGCAGACGCTATGCGGAAATTGTCTGGTCTTGTTCTTGTCGTGCTCACACTGGGCGCCTGCACCACCGCACCGATTTCGCAGAGAAGTGCAGTCGGGAGTCCTACGACGACGAAGACTGATGCCGCGGGTTCGCAGGCGTCCTCACGGGGGCTCGCCTTTGCACAATCCCACTGTGCCGGCTGCCATGCAGTGACTTCAGGGCGAGCGTCTCCGAACCCCGAGGCACCGTCATTTGAAGCGATTGTCAACACACCGGGCCTCACTGCCGCAACGCTTGGGCCATGGCTGCGAGACTCGCACAATTTCCCCGCGATGATGGACTTTGCCATCGCTCCCGATCAAATCGATGACCTTGCAGCTCATATGCTGACGCTTCAGCGAAGCGATTATACACCGCCGATACAATAGGCAGGTCGATATGCGCCACATGTCGGGGGGGGGGCTTCTGAAAGTGTTAGAGGTGTGA
>NZ_BARE01000109.1 GCF_000367345.1 Sphingobium xenophagum NBRC 107872 | reverse complement strand
CGATGGTCAGATGCAGGGCGATGGTGACAGAAGGCGGCTTTTCCGGCAGCCCGATCCTTGAAGGAATGACGTCAAGCGCCCGATAGACGGTCATTCTTGAGATCTTGAGGTCGCGCGCGACGCTGGCCTTGCTCGCGCCGGCGGTGATCCGGCGTCGGATTTCATCGTCATCGATGTTTTTCTTCCGGCCTTTGTAGACGCCTTCGGCGCGCGCCGCCTCGATCCCGGCGCGCTGCCGGTCCTTGATGAACGTCAGTTCCATGTCCGCGACCATGCCCAGAATGGTGATCACCATCCGCCCCATGCTTCCGGCCGTCGTCACCTCCGGCTCAAGCACCCGCAATGAGGCTCCCTTCTGGTCGAGTTCATGAACCAGATTGAGAACATCGCGTGTGGAGCGACCGAGCCGATCGAGACGCAGGACGACGAGTTCGTCATCGGCGCGCAGGAACTGCATGATCGTCTCAAGCTCCGTGCGTCCAGTGCGCGATGCGCCCGAGCCTGTTTCGGAGCGGAGGATTTCACAGCCCGCTGCCTTCAACCGGGCAACCTGGATGTCGAGATCCTGGTCGATGGTGCTGACGCGGGCGTAGCCGACGCGGGTCATGGGCAAATCCGTCACATTAGGGTGGCTTTGCCCTCGTACAGTAACATTGGTGACGGAACCACCCTTTTGTGACATGTCGTATATGTCACTTCCGATCGTCACGTTCGGGTGCACCCAAATGGTGCGAGCGGAAAGGCCCCGGTCAGGCAGCAAGCCGCCCAAAATCGATCCGGCTATTCAGATCGAGGTCGAAGCGGCCATAAGGATTGACGTGGCTGTAAATCAGCGGTGTGAGGCCGCGATAATCATCCGGCGTCATCCGGCCCGTCCATTTCGGTTCCACCAGCACGCTCTGAAGCATTCGGGTGTTCACATAGACAAGCGACGCTTGCAGCAAATGTAGCGCCAGGACCGAGAGCTGCTGCTCATCGATGCGGTTAGTGGCGATCTCGCCGCCCTTGCCGAAGAAAACGAACCCATTGGCACTGTTCCAGTTTTCAACGACATTCAGGCCTTCATGAATTTCGCGGCGGAAGGACTCCTCGCGCAGATACCGGCACAGGAAGATCGTCTTGACCGCGCGGCCCAGCTCACTCAACGCCTTGTAGGTCGGGTGCATCACCTCGGAGCGGCTAAACCGGCGCAGGATCGCCTCCGGGTCGGCGGTTTTTGTCTGCATCGCGGCTGCATATTTGACCATCTCGTCATATTGCTGCTCGATCTCATCCCAGTTGATCGGACTGGAGAGGATCGGCTGCAAGTGGGGAAGCCGCGTTCGCATGCCGACATCGGGAAGAGCCAGCTTCTGGCGAGCGATCGCTTTCAGGCGGGGTGCAAGCTCAAATCCGAGAAGCCGGCAAAATGCAAAGCCAACCGCGCTTTGGCCATGACTATCAACATATTGTCGCTGGATTTCCATGTCGGTGCAATGGCGCAGCACGCCCTCGATCATGGAGGCGACCTCGGAGGAAGAGCAGCGCTTGAGCTGGGAATAGACGCATGTCGCGCGTCGTTCGACATGCCAGTAGATCATGACGCCCCGTCCACCATAACGCGCATGCCATTCCGTCATCAGGTTGCGATCCCAGGCTCCGAACTTTGTGGAATCTGACGCACAGGCCGTGCCGGCGTCCCCCCAGACTGCAGCATTGCGGATTGCCAGGGTCGCATTCGCAACCCTGGCACACGCCTCCTTGAGCGCCGCGGCATGAACGAAGCGGCGATGGACATGCAGCAGCTCTTCATAGCTGACATCGGGGGTGGCGCCGGCGATCCGCTTGAGCCCGGCATTCGTTCCCAGGCCGTAGAGGCATAGCAGGAGACGTTGATCCAGCGCGGTTTTCGGCAGTGCAACACGCGAGGCCGATGTTTCGAACGCTTCGAGAAGTCCCGTATCAAGGGCAGCCTCCTTCAGTACGTCGAGCAGCCCGGTCATCGGCCAGCGTTGGCCGATCTCGGTCTTGATCGAGGCGAGACCCCTGGGTTCGGGCAAGGGTTTGAACGGGGTGAGAGATATACGGTTCTCGCCGCGCCACAGCAGCCGAACCTTGTCGTTCCGGGGAATATTGGCATTGAGGAGCAACAGTTCCTGAGCAAGCTCTTCCCGGATGGCGCTTGAAAATGCACGCGCATCCGCCGTCAGGTTCAATCCTGTGTAATATGCTTCTCGCCGCGCATCGAAGTCCTTGGGAAGATCGTCATCGGGATTGCGGTATCGGTCCGCCCCGACAACCCAGATTTCCTTAGAACGGATGCGATCGCGCAGTTGCGCGAGGACACAAAGCTCATAACTGATCCGGTTTACGCGCCCCTCTTCATCAATGACGGAACTGCGCCATCTCGCCGGAATGACCTCGTCGACCGGCACTGCGTGCGGCGGCACGTAGCGGCATCCATCATCCACTTTGCTTCTGATCCAGTCCAGGGCCGCCAGCACCGGACGCCACACGGCGTTGTTCGACCGGAACTCCAGTGCCGAAAGCAGGCTTGGCAGCATACGGCGATAATGATTGGCCCATGACCTCCGCATCACCTTGTAGATCCGCCGATCCAAGGCGCCCTTTGCCTGGCTTTCCTTGATGATCGCCGCCAGTTTGTCCTTGCCGGCGATTGGGAAAATGACATCGCAGATGCGCCCGGATGGATCGTCGATCGAAGCGCTGGCAATCTCGACCAGGAGTCGCTCCTTGCCATAGACCCGCTCGATGTCTTTCGCGATATCGCCCACCACCTTGCGTTTCGAGCGCGATCCGATCTTATGGACCGTCTCGATCAGCAGGTCGACCATCGCATCCGTAAGCTGAGCTTCCCGCGCCATCAGATAAACGGCATAGAGCCCGAGCTGGCGCGCCGGTACATGCCGGCGCATCTCCGAGGCTTTCTCGCCGGCAACCCGGCGAACGATCTGATCGACCCATGCCTTGCCCGTGACCGATAGGAAATCTCGGGGAAGAGCAAGCCGTTGGATAAAGGCGAGTTTGGCGGTCACGCCAAGAATGTTTTCGAGCGTCGCCTGACCTGCATCCCCCTTCATCGTGTTGAAGCCGGTCGGGCCATCGGGATCGGCGAGCGAGGCTTCCAGCAAGGCGACCGCATCCGGCGCAAGCCGATCGCGGACTCGGGCCAACAGGGCCTCCAGATAGAGGTGTCGTTGCGAACGGACGAGGCGTTCCAGCTCCTTGCGCGACGGCCCATAGATACGGCGGTCGCGGCACCACAGGAAAACATGCTCGAGCATGGCATTGATCGGCTGCCCGCCCGCACAAAGATCGTCGGAAATCCACCTCGACAACGCCCTGCGATCCGTCTGCGTCATACGGCGGAACCCGAGATGCCGCAAAATCTCCGCGCAATGCCGGCGGGCGGTGCGCCCGGAAAAATCATAGTGGTTCACGGATTTGGCATCGAGACCAAGTTGCTCCGCCAGATACAAGACACCGTCGGAGGGTATCGACGCATGATCCGGCACAAAGAAGCCATGCCCGGCGAAAAATCTAAGCTGAACCGCCAATCCCAGTCGTGCCGTCTCCGCTTTGCCGGTCACGAACGCGATGTCCGAAAAACTCAGGCTCCAGGAGCCGATCAGATCCCCACTCGAAACGCCAAGGCTCATAACGCCGCTCCCTTATCGGAGCGGAACGTCGTTCCTCGCATGGGCGATCGTCAACAACAACCAGCCCGTTCCCGACGTGTTCTCCAAGATGACCAAAATCGCAGCTTCGGGCCGACTGGGCC
>NZ_BARE01000110.1 GCF_000367345.1 Sphingobium xenophagum NBRC 107872 | reverse complement strand
AGTAACTGCAATTACAGATCCTGAGCCTAGCGATGGCAGCCTTTCGCAAAGCAATTGAAATTGTGTCAATTGCCGATTGTTCCCATGCAAAGACGCCAGGATCATCGTCACAGCGCAGATTTTTAATCCCGTCGATATGTTCAAAGCATACCAAAACGCTCAACAGTTGATCGCGGTTATCTGCGAACGCCGGTATAAATCAAATTTTCAACGCAAATAGATGTGTTACTAAAATCAAATAAAATTTGAAAGTTCATAAATTTTCGTAAATGTATATTGCTTCATGCACATCTTCATATGTATTCGCGACGCCATTATGCAGGACAACTGCTTTATTGCATAAACTTCTTATTGAGTCCATGCTGTGAGAGGCTAAAATCATCCCTCTATCGCTTCTTTTATCAAATAATTCTTCGCTGCATTTGTTATGGAAATTGCGATCTCCAACCAATATTATTTCATCTATAAGGTAACATTCGAATTCTATTGCGATAGATAGAGCAAATGCCAAACGAGCACGCATGCCGGAAGAGTAGGTTTTTACGGGCATTTTTAGCTGAGAGCCAAGTTCTGTGAAATCTTCAATGAAATCACGCATGCTCAGATAATCTCGCCGATATATTCGAGCTATGAACCGTGCGTTATCATACCCAGTGAGGCTGCCTTGAAACGCTCCGGAAAATCCTAATGGCCAAGACACCGTCATTGAGCGAAGGATCCTGCCTGATGTCGGCATTTCAACGCCACCGATCAGTTTTATCATCGTGCTCTTTCCCGCGCCGTTGCGGCCAAGAAGTGCTACCCTTTCGCCTTTCCCCACGGTCAGGTTTACGCCCGCAAAAACCTGTTTGCGATGTGATCCATGAGCGTAGGATTTCGCAATATTCTCACAAATAATCATTGGATTGAAAGCGTCTTCCGAACGCGTCTGCACATGGTTAATCCAATAATCGTGCAGATTACTGAGCACGTGATAGGAATTTGGGGCTCATAATAGGCAGTAATTTGATCGCCCCATATTCCCTTTCGCATCATCTCCATACCGCTAACTAGCGGGGAAAGTATCAAATACTCTCTTACGGTGGGTGTGGTCCATGATAGCATAGTAAAAACACCAGAGAAAGGTATCATTACATAAAGAGTAACAGGAATAAACTTCTCCATCACCTCTGACATTTCAGAAAGTGGTGCGACGATAAAGCATACTGAAAGAGCAAAAAAGCAATGGCAAAACCATCCCGCCAAAAATAATCCAATATCGGCAGGAACCGGAGCTTCACCAAAATATATAAGAATAACGCCGATAAATAGATAGGCCATCATGGATCCTATCATCTCGATGATAAATCGTACAAATATGAAGTCCACCACCTTGATCTGCCGATGATAGAGAAGACTGCTATTTACAGAAAAGGCTGCAACGCATCTTGAAATAACGTGCCTAACGAGTGTCAGTGGAATATATCCGGTTGCTACAAATGTAACGATGCTTATGCCGTGCTCTTCTGGCCCCTTAAGCATGCGCCAAATAATGCCAACAAGACCAGCAAACAATAAAGGTTCAGCCATTACCCAAAGGAAACCAATATTTTCTCTACCAAATCGTGTTATAAGTTCGCGTATCATTAATGCGTGAATGACGCGCATTTGGACCGCCCAGCCTTCTCGTAACTTTCGGAAATTGATTTTTCCCATCATTAATCTTCCGGCGCATGTTCCATTACGCCGACAATAAACATCCACGCAATGAAATAGAGAGAAAGGGCAGCAGCGAAAACGGTGAGCACATTGTAGAAACGCTTGGGCAGGAGGGGCACGTCTGGAACGTTCGGATCTACGACCCGCTCTAGATAGAATTGCTGATGCTGCGCTTCTGTGCGAGCCTGCACTAAAGTTGCATTGGCGGCATTAAGGTTGGCAGTCGCAAATTCCTGTTCGACGAGCAAGTTTTCATACCCCCCCAATTTTGATGCGATGCCGGTCCCGCTCCCCACCACACGACTGTCCTGGGAGCTGATTTGGTTGGAAATGGCGCTAACCCTGTTCTTCAAGGCGGGAATGGATGGATTGCCAGGGGTAAGCCGTTGCATGATATCCAACTGCGCTTGCAAGGCGGCGCGTTCAGCGATCATGGTGTTTGCAATTTCGAGTACGCCCACGGCCTGTTTACCCGGATCGATCAAGGCTTGTGTGTTTCGATATTCAGCGAGATTGATGCGCGCGGCTCTGGCCCGCTCCGTTGCCAGTCTGACTTGTTTCTCAGCCTCAGCTATACCTTTGCTGCGACCACGCATATTCAATCGGTTAACTAGTTCCTCGCTCAAATCCAGCAGCTTGTTGTTAATGCGATAGGCATCTTCAGCAGAAAATGCCTTGACCTTGATGGTTGCGGTGCCGGTTTCCGTATCTAGGCGAGAGTCTACCATTTTGTTGTAGAATTTGAACAAGCTTTCAAAGCTATTGTCCGCGAAAGGCTGCGGAAACCTCGACAGAAAATCTGCTTGCGGAGAGCCGAATCTTTCCCGGATGCCGGGATTTTTCTCCAATGCTTTGAGTGCGTCGCGAGAGCGGGTAAAGGCTAGGACTTCGTTGGTCTGCTCCTGCCCGCCCGACAGGCCGGTTGTCTGGACCAGATTGGCCAGCGTCGACACCTGGCCCTGTTTCTGGTTCGGGCTTTTGATGACGAACCGCGCTTCGGAAATATAGACGTCTGATGCGAACATCCCATAATAGACCGCTGCCAGAAGCGTCGGCATTAGGACGCTAAGGATGAACCAGCGCCGTTTCCTGAGCCATTTTGCAAATGCGGAGCGTTGGGCCGGCGCTTCTGCGTCGAGGGGGACGGATGGTAGAAGGTTCATAACTAGCTTGCATCGCCTGAATGGGGATATCGGGCCCTGCGCTAAGGCAACATGACGTCACGTGCAAGGCCAAGCAGTATCTGATGATGCAGGCGCGAGGGGCAAGTCCCACGAGGTGGTGTTGGAAGGTTTCTCTGATTTGGTGCGCGAGATGCCGGCTTTTGCCGCTGAGCGCATGATGAATATGGAGATTGAGGTCAAAGCCGGTGCGCCCGCCGACAGTCGCAGCCAATCGCGACTGAACCATCGCAACGAATAACGCAAACAGGGATGGGACACCCGTGCGGGTCGGATCGATCTGGCGATCCCGAAGCTGGGCAAAGGCAGCTACTTTCCGAGCTTGCTGGACCCGCGCCGAACCGCCGAGAAGGTCTCTGAAGGCATAAGCTCGTCGTCTTCAGGCGAGAAGCCAACCTTTCGGGACATTGGAGCATTATTGTCTCATGCTGGCCCTGACTAAGCGCCGTTCCGGCCAAAATCTGGCCTCACGTTCGGACTAGCGAAGGAGAGGGGCGTTGAGATCGACCTAATCCAAGTTTGTCGGCGTGAAGGCCTGCGTCACGGCAAACAGGCCGACTTTTGCAATCATCGCCGATGACACCAGATTCTGCTCGAAAGCTCCTTCCGCTATCTTTGACAAGTTTGGAATTGACGTCTCGACAAACAGGAATAGGCCAGCGATAG
>NZ_BARE01000111.1 GCF_000367345.1 Sphingobium xenophagum NBRC 107872 | reverse complement strand
GTGTGCCGGATAGCCCTCTCCTCTCGCTCGGTCAATCCGATTGGCCCGAGGAATGCCGCACCCGAGAGGACCCGGCGGGCATGGGCTTCTTCAGCCTGGCCGGTCTCGACACCGTGGTCAGTTCACGGAGTGCGAGCTGCGCTTTTTTACTTGCGATTGCAGGTGATGCCTGGACCGGCGAGGCCGACATCGACGTGCTCCCGTGGGATGGAGCGCCCGGCACGGCGATCGCTTTCCGGTTCGAACCGCAGCCCGACGGGAAACTCGAACGCTGCGTCGAGGCGGCGGCCAGGTTCTTCCCACTCCCTGTCACTTACAACACCAAGGAACTCACCCGGGCCGACTTCCTTGCTGATGCGCACAAAGTCATCGAGCGCGACGGGTTTCGCATCGGCGTTTTCCGCGACCGGCACTCGCCGCATGTGGCGACGCTCAACTTCCATGGCGTGACCCTGAAACACAACTTCCCGATCGTGAAGGAAGTCCATCACACCCAGTGGAGCGTTCAGGTCGATGTCATCGATGCACCGGATCTCGTCCTGGTGCTGCCCGCCCGCAAGGAAATCTACCGCAATGCGGCTCTCGACCGGCTTGTCGCCCTATGCCGCGATACCATCTACGCGGTCATTCGCGACGAGCCGTTCCATCGCCTGAGCTTCGAGAACTGGCTCGAGGCAAGCCTCCACCATGACGATTTTCCCCAAGCGGCACAGCAATTGCCGCTGTGGTATCCGACGCTCGCTCGCGACAGCTACCGCGAGGTGCCGCAATTTGCCGATCTCGAGCAAGGCGCTGCGATCTACGATGACACCGATTCCTTTGACGCCGTAACCTTCGGGCGCGCCTTGCGTCGCTCCAATGCTGGCGAGTTGCACCGGTTAGGCGGCATCCATACGCGCGCCTTCTACGAGCCGATCACCAATTTCATCGGCTATCCGTGGTACGATGCCCTTTCGGCCTTCGTCCGCACCGGCGAGCGCTTTACCTTCCACGATGCCATGTCCGCAGACGAAGCCATTACCGTCACCATGCGTCCGGATGCGATCACGATCGAACTGACCGACCAGTACGATCGGCGGCTTGATCTCGAAACCGACTTCGCGATCATGGACGACGCAGACTCATGGAATGATCCTGATTGCGCGCGCATTGCGTTGACACGGACCACCTCGCTCGGACCCGACGATCTCACAGACCTCATCATCGATGCCGTGTTCTCGCCGTCGGACGATTCCGATGCGGACAGCTACGATACCCAGGAAACCCGCTTCCGCCACGATGCGGCGGTGCGCGCCCATGCTATCCTTGAAGGCGAAGATTCTGCCATTCTTGCTGGCATCCGCATGGCCTTCGCCGACCGTGTAGCCTGGCGCATCCCACACGGAAGGACACTGCGTCTAAGCTGGTCGAGCACCGCTTCCGACCTTTCGCTCGATCTCGCGCAGGAGGGCTCGGCACAATGACCCGCCATCCAAAACCCGACGTCGCGCAGGTCATCACCGACCTGATTCTTGAGAAGATCGCCGCTGGCACCGCCCCCTGGCTCAAGCCCTGGACATCGACAAGCACACGACCGCTCCGCCACAACGGGGTTCCCTATTCGGGGATCAACACGTTCTTCCTCTGGGCCGTCGCCGAAAGCCGGGGTTACGCCAGCCCCTACTGGATGACTTTCAGGCAGGCTGCCGAACTTGGTGCCCATGTCCGCAAGGGCGAGAGCGGATCGTTCAGCGTGTTCTACAGCTCGGCCCGCAAGACCGACACCGATCGCCAAACCGGTGAAACGACCGAAAAGACCGTCCGCTTCATGAAGTGGAACCACGTCTTCAACGCCTCGCAGATCGACGGCCTGCCTGCGCATTACTATCCCGAGCCGCCCGATCCCAAGGCGATTGGCGCACTTTCGGCCGGTGTGCAGGCATTCCTAGATGCGATCCCGATCCGCGTGGTCCACGGCGGCGACAGCGCGCATTACACACCCAGCACCGACACCGTGACCCTGCCGCACTGCCAAGCGTTCCATTCGATCGAAGCTTACTTCTCGACCCGTTGCCATGAGCTTGGTCATGCCACAGGGAGTGCCAAGCGGCTGAACCGCCAGTTCGGCAAGCGGTTTGGGGATGACGCTTACGCTTTCGAAGAAATCGTGGCCAGCCTGACCCAAGCAACGCTCTGCGCTGAATATGGCCTCCCCAACGAGGTCCACGATAGCCATGCCTCTTACATCCATCACTGGATGAAGATCCTGCGCGGCGACAAGACCGCGATCCTGCACGCGGCGGCCAAGGCCGAACAGGCGGTCAAATGGTTGCGCCAGTTTGATCCTGCCCTTGCCGGTGAGCTCAAGGAGGCGGCCTGACGGCAACGCGAGTGCGGCTCCTTGAGTCCGCTCGCAAGCGAGGCGGGAAGGGGAGGGGGTGGGAGCCTGATGCGCCAGAGGGCGCAAAGGGAGACTTCGCCGATGAACTACGATCTCGACTTCCGCTATCGCCGTGCCCTGCAGCCCGACGCGCTGGCGACCATTCCGACCGCGACCCAAGCCGTCGTCGATGCCATGCAGGACGCGCGTAATGCCGGGATCGACCCGGCCCGCGATCCCGCGACCATCTTGCTCGCCCGCCATGTCGGACGCATTGCGCTGGGCTACGCACCTGATTTGACCTTCGCCGAGGATGTGCCACTGCGCCGCCAGTGCCTCGCCAAGATCGATGAACTCAAGTCGAAACCGGCTCTCGTCGCCCTTGCTCGCCGCGGGATCGGTTACGATCCTGAAGCCAAGCGCGCCTTCCATCGCGAAGCGCGCTCGGCGCTGCGGGTGGCGGCGCGCCATCTTGGGCTGGAGCCCGACCAGTACGACCTGCGCGGCAACTTTGCCGGTCCAGCGGTTTCGGGCGAAATCACGCTCCATGGCGACGAGATCTACGTGCAGGTCTCGATCCCCTGCATCCGTCCTGGCCGGGAGGTGATGTTTCGTCGATGCAAGGGCCGTCAGGACTATCTCGGGGACCGCAACCACTTCTGTGACATTGCCGTGCTCGCCGCGCCGCAGAGTTTCCGCGCGCTCGTCGTCCGCGAGACCGGCCTTTCCATCAATCCGCGCCAACAGGCGCTCGTCTAGGAGACAAGCCCATGGGTTGGCTGTTCATGTCTCGCGGCGGAATGGCTCCGTTCGCCACGCCAAAGGCCTATCTCGACAATCAATGCACCTACCCGCCCGACCCCGAGAAAGGGCGGGCGACGGGCCTCCGGGTCCTTAAGTCGACCGTTCGCTCGGGCGCCTATTATGCAGCTTGCCAGAGCTACGATTCCGAGAGTCCGCGCGAGATTTTCGCCATCATCTGTTTGGTGAAGTGGAATCCCGGCGCACGGAGCGGAGAGGAGTTC
>NZ_BARE01000112.1 GCF_000367345.1 Sphingobium xenophagum NBRC 107872 | reverse complement strand
TCAGGGTCCAAAAAGACCAACAAAGTCTCAAATAGACATCAAAAAATAGTCTGTTTTCAGGCTGTTATCTCATATAACATGATCTCACACAGGATCATAACCGCCCAGGTGGTTACCATGAGATTTGTTGGTAAATTTGTTGGTGCAAAGTTAGGATTCAAGTCTCGCGCACGGCGTCCAGGAGACTGATCCGTGCTGACCGATACTATCATCCAATCCATTTTGCCTGCCGCCCGCCCGATCAAAAGAGCCGATGGTGGTGGTCTCAATATCTGCGTCCTGCCCAACGGCCGACGCGAGTGGCGGCTCTCTTACCGATTCCATCATAAGCAGAAGAGCATCACGGGAGGCGACTATCCGTTGATGAGTATCGACCGCGCCAGGGTCTGGCGTGAGGAGATGAAAGCGGCTCTCTCCGCCGGGAAAGATCCGGCCAACATCAAGCGACAGCTAAAATATGAGGATCAAGCCGAGCGGACGACGTTCCGCCAACTGGCCCAGGAATGGATGCTTGCCAAGCGACCAGGATGGTCTGATCGTTACGCGGGTGTGATTGAGCGGCGGCTCGAGGCCGACATCTTTCCCACCATCGGCAAACTGTCAGCGCGATCGATTCTTCCGCGCGACATGCTCGAGGCGCTGAAAACTATTGAGGATCGCGGCGCTTTCGAGATGGCGCATCGGGTGCGGGCCTATTGCAGCGAAATCTTTCGGTTCGGCATTCCAGACGGTCGGGTTCTTACGGATCCCTGTCGCGATCTCGGCACGGTCATGCGCAAGCGCGCGACGGTTACGCATCGATCCAAGATACCGATCAAGGAATTGCCGCGCTTCTATGCGGCCCTCAACGCGGACACGGGATCCCGGCTCAGCCATCTCGCTCTGCGCTGGACGATACTCACCATGGTCCGGACGACCGAAACCCGCCACGCACAGTGGAATGAGCTTGAGGGCTTGGGCGGCCCTGAGCCACTCTGGCGAATACCGGCCGCCCGTATGAAAATGAGAGTCGAGCATCTCGTGCCGCTGCCACCGCAGGCGGTCGCCCTGCTTCGGGAAATCAAGAAGCTCAACGTTTATGGCAAATTTAGCAATGAGCGGTTCGGACAATATTTGTTCCCGGTAATCGGCAACCAGGGGGACACGATCAGTTCGAACCGCATGCTGGTCTTGCTTCAACGGCTAGGGGTTGGCGACAAGGCGACGGTGCCTGGGTTCCGTTCGATCGCCAGTACCGTGCTGAATGAAACCGGCCTGTTCAAGGCGGATTGGATCGAGCTGCAGCTGGCACATGTACCCGGCGGTGTTCGTGCCGTCTACAACGCCGCGCGCTATCTGTCCCACCGTCGGCAGATGCTCGAATGGTGGGCCGACTATCTCGACAAGGCCGAACAGGCTTCAGCGGCGATCGCCATTGAGAAGGCGACGCCGGCAAAGCCCAATATCGGGGCGCTGGAGTGGTTTCAGTCCTCTTGGTAGGCGCTTGGTGCCTGCATCCAGCGTAAGATCCTCGAAAGGCGCCAGGCCACCGCTCTGGCGCCGATCTTTTCCGGCGCCGGGAATGTTCCAAGGTGGATGTCGCGATAGATGGAAGCCTTGGGCTTGCCCGTCTTCGCGATCACGGCTCTCAGCCGCAGAAACTGCTCGTTATTCTCGTCCATTTGCAAACCAACTCCAAATGTTGATCTGCCCGCGGGAACAGTATGACGAGAGTGCAAAAATGGATCAATATGTCCCACGGAAAATATATACTGCTGTTTGTCCAGTAATCCCGTGAAACAAAGATTTGAGGATTTCGAGTAGGCGCGTTCCAAAGAGGAGAGAGTGAAAAGGTTGATATGGAGCCTGGGTCTTCTGTTCTGAAATTGGGTCAGCCTGATGGCGAGCAGCAACGCATTGCCCCTATCGATGAGCTGGAAGAGGTGATAGATTTTAAATCATGAGCGGTGATGAGTTTGAGCATGATGGAAAATTCTCAACGTCAACGACAAGCGCCCACTCGGCTACGGGATTGGCTGTGGCGGCCGTGGTATGCGAAGCTATGGTGGAGCGGGGTGCCAGCCTATTGGCTGGGGATGCTCGCATCCGTCAAGATTGATGCTCTGGCTGAAGTTTATCATTCGGCTGCCGGTGGATTTCTGAACATCTTGTTCTTCCCGCCGATGGTGACGCTCGTTCTCTCGTTCGGTTTCCTTCGACAGAGGTTGGCGTCGTTGCCAGCTCAGGAGGACGGTGAATTTGATGAGGACGCATTCTGGGAGAGCAGGAAGTATGGGCCATCAGGCTTGCCGAAAGAGATTGATCCGCTGGATTCTTCGTCCGGCGCTCTGTGGATCGGCAGCTCTTTGAACCCCCATAACCCCGGCTACATCAATCGCGCTTCTTGAACGACCCGTCCCCGTCTGTTGGACCGTTAGCTAAATCGGTCGAGAAGCGGCCACTGTAGAGGAGCGAAGACTGCTCGAATGAAGTGACGGGGGCGTTCAGGTCAGTGGTTCCACGCGCGCTGTCAGCATCTCCAAGATAGCGATTTCTCAGGCCATGGGGTCCAAGGATCTCTGAGGTAAGGCGATTTGTGAACGCATCTGCGGGTTGGCCGGCCTTCGAAGCTGCTTGCTCGGCGTTAGCGATAGCTTGCCGGACATCGTAATTTACGATGCTGAGCTGACTGCTGGCGGCTTCGTTCGTGGTCCCGCTTTCCTGACTTGAAACGGCAAGAGAACCTCCAACTCGGCCGCTGCCACTCCCCGATCTACCTTTGCGAGTTCCGCCGCCTGTGCTGATGGTCGTACCTGCGATTTCGCCTTGGGTAGTAATATTAAAAACATTCTGATCTTGAGCGGCCCTTCCGATCGAGCGCTCCCAGCCTGTCTGGGCCATTATCGCCTGCACGTCGCGTTGGAGCGTGTCAGCGATCTGTGGTTTCAGCCGCCAATCGCCTTTGCGATCCATCTCGAACCCGCCCTTGAGCCAGTTCGCCATGGCGGCGCGCCCTTCGGCACCTCCTCCCATGAAATGCTCGATCGTGTCGGGACCAGCCTGCTTGCCCGCTTCGAACCGCGTGCTGGTGTCGTTGCGCGCTGATTTCTCGAACCCGGCGCTGCTCGACACCAGCAGGTCATTATGGGCAAGACTGAGGCGGC
>NZ_BARE01000113.1 GCF_000367345.1 Sphingobium xenophagum NBRC 107872 | reverse complement strand
TTCTGGGGGTGACTACACGAAAGTGACGCAACTGCACGGTAAGGGCGAACGGATAGCGAACGTCACGCGGCGAGCAAGGAGCTGACGGCGCGCAGCGGCCGCAAGGCATCCGGATCTGGGCGATCTTCGACATTCCAGCTATAGTCCCCTGTCAGCGAGATGTGCTCCCAGCCCAACGGTGCGATGTGGCGTGCGATCTCGTCGGGCGTACCGATGTCAGCCAACGCCATTTCGAGATAGCGGGTGTTCCACAGGATGATGGCGGCGACGAGCAGATTGAGGCCCGATGCCCGATAAGTCTGGTTCTCGAAGCGCCGATCACGCAGCTCGCCGAGTTGGTTGAAGAAGAGCGCGCGGGCGAGCGCATTGCGGGCTTCACCCTTATTGAGGCCCGCCTGGGTGCGCCGGCGCAGGTCAATGTCGCGCAGCCAGTCGAGCATGAAGATCGAGCGTTCGAGGCGGCCAAGCTCGCGCAACGCGAGGGCCAGTCCATTTTGTCGGGGATAGGCGGACAGCCGGCGGAGCATCGCCGAAGCGGTGACGGTGCCGGTGCGGATCGATGTGGCGAACCGCAGCAGTTCGTCCCAATGCGCGGCGACATGACCCAATGCGATCGGCTCGGCCGTCATGCCAGTGAGCAGCTGGCCAGATTCCTGGCCAGGCAGGAGGTGCAAGCGACGCTCCCTGATATCGCGGAGGCGCGGCGCGAAGCGGTAGCCGAAGAAAGGCATGAGGCCGAACACATGGTCCGATGCCCCGCCTGTATCGGTGTAGTGCTCCTCAATCGTCAGGCCGGTCTGATGATACAGCAAGCCATCCAGCACATAAGGCGCTTCGCCGGCAGTCGCCGCGATCACCCTGCTCGCGAAGGGATCATATCGATCCGAGACATGGGTGTAGAAGGCGACGCCCGGTTCGTTGCCGCTGCGTGCGTTGATGTCGCCGATCGCGGCCCCACGACCGCCAGCGTGAAATTGCTGTCCGTCGCTCGACGAAGTGGTGCCGTCTCCCCACAGCGCGGCGAGTGGCATGGCGCGATGGGCGTCGATCAGCCTTCCCAGCGCTTCGCCATAAGCGGCCTCGCTAATATGCCAGTCGTGAAGATGGGCGAGCTGACGCAGACTTGCGCCCCGGCAGGTTTCCGCCATCCGCGTGAGGCCGAGATTGATGCCGTCGGCGAGGATGACGGTAAGCAGGGCATTGCGATCGTCGGCTTCCCTACCCGAACGCCGGTGGATGAAGCATTCGCTGAACCCGGTCCAGGCATCGACCTCAAGCAGAAGATCGGTGATCTTCACGCGCGGCAGTCGATCATAGGCGGCGCGACGGGCAATCTCGGTGGCGGGCGGCGTTGCCGCCTTCAGCGGCGAGATGATGAGGCCGTTTTCGTCAAGCCTCACCTGGGGCAGCTCGCCCTGACGCGCGAGGATCGTCACCTGTTCGATCGCCGTGTCGAGCCTGGTGCGCCTTTCCTCGATATGGCGCTCGAAATCCGTTTCGATGGCTAGCGGCAAAGGCCCCTTCTCGTGAAGCGCCGCAAAGGTCGCCGGCGGGATGAGATAGCTGTCGAAATCGCGAAACTGCCGGCTTCCCGCGACCCAAATGTCTCCCGCTCGCAGCCGTTCACGTAGCTGCGACAGGGCGCATAGTTCATAGGCGGCACGATCGACGATGCCATCGCGCAGGACGAACGGCCGCCATGCGGACGGCACAAAGCGCAGCGGCACGCGATCAGGCAAGCGCCTTTTGCCGGTCTGGTAGAGCTCCGCGATGATGGCCAGCGCTGACAGGAGCCCCTGCACCGCACCGGCGCCGCGAAATTCAAAGGTGTTGAGAAAGGCACCGGCAAAGAGCTTCACAGTGCGATGCCGCTCGATCAATTCGGCCGTGCGATCGACGGTTTCCGGTCGCCCGAGCACTTCGGCCTGCTCGACGGCCACGGCGAAGCGCTGCCAGTCCAGCGCCTCGATCTGCGCCAGAAAATCCACGCCCTTGGTGCGCGCGTCGATGAGGAGCCGGCAAGATCCCGTGAGCGTCCGGAGATGGCCTTGCAGCTCGCGCACCGTCTTTAGGGCTTTGTCGCGAGTCCGGTTCTCGGCGCGGCGCGCCATGCTCCCCAACAGCTTGTCGAACATCGTCAGGGCCGCGTCGGTCAGGCTTTCCTCAAGGCGGATGCCGGTTGCCGCCAGTGTTGCATGTCTCCGTAGGGCATTGAGTTCGCCAAGGTGCTGGGGCGTGATGCGGCTGCCTTCGTCCGCCAGCCTGTCAAAAGTCAAAGCCGGGATCATGTCGGCACGGGCGCGATCGAGGCCCAGCGCGCGGATATAGGCGAGCCGTTCGATCAGGCGCAGGATGTTGCGCGCTGCCGGCGATTGTGGCGCATTGCGCATCCAGGATAGCCATGTCGCGACCTGCCCCGGTCGTCGGGCCAGCAAATCGTCCAGGCCCTGAAGGGTGTCAGGCAGCAGGCCATTCGTGAGCACTTCATAGGTAAGCTGTTCGGCTTGCTGGCGCGCCCGCCGCAGCACCGCTTCGAGAATCGACGGAGAAGGCAGGAGGATCTGCAGGCGCCGGAGTTCATCGACGATGACGTCTGCCATCTGGCCGGGGTGTATGATGGTCTGCGCGATTGGGACCGAGAAGGCGACAACTTCACGGAAAGCGTTGCGGTCAAAAATCCTGAACCCGTGCGATCGTCGGATTTCGACGAGATGCTCGCGACGGGTCTGGTCCCGATGGGCATAATCCGCGAAGGCTGCCGGCGCGACGCCGAGTTGCTGCGCCACATAGGCGAGCACAGGAGCGGGCGGGACTTCGCCCGCTTCCAGCGCACGGCCAGGCCATCTCATATATAGCATGAGCATCGCATAGCCGAGCCGGGTGGCATCGCCGCGACGGCGGCCGACAATTTCCAGGTCGTCGCTGGTCAGCGTATAATGACGCGCGATCTCGCGCTCATCGAGCGGCGCGCCATAATGCCTCGCCCAGATTTCCAGGCTCACCAGTCGCCGTCTCGCCAAGCATCATCTCCTTCGCTTTGCGTGTCCGTCAG
>NZ_BARE01000114.1 GCF_000367345.1 Sphingobium xenophagum NBRC 107872 | reverse complement strand
GCCCATCTTTGCAGGCAGCATTTCAAGTGCGGCAGCGACGAACCCCTTCCCGATGACGGCGGGAGGATCCGCGCTTTTCGAGGCGGAAGTGGTCATCCTAGCGAATGCCGATGCGCCAGCGGACAAGGTGCAATGGACCTGTGAAGAAGCCGCCGAACTGATCGGCGCGGTGCATGTCGGTATCGAGGTTGCGGGCAGTCCGCTCGCGACAATCAACGACCTTCCAACAACGGCGAGTATTGCAGGCTTCGGGAATAATAACGGCCTCATTCTGGGTGCGGAGGTGGTCGACTGGCGCGAACGGGGTTGGAATGGCATCATATGCCGCACTACGATCGACGGCGTTCTCGTCCGGGAAAGCAGCGCTGCTATGGTGCCCGGCGGCCCGCTAGAGGTATTCGCCTATGCGCTCGGTGAGGCAGCGCGCCGCGGCGTGCCATTATGTCGGGGTGACTGTATCTCAACAGGCGCAATCACCGGAACGCCTGCCATAAAAATCGGGCAGCATTGTATAGCTGAGTTTCTCGGCATCGCGACCATAGACTGTAAAGTCACGGTCGCGCCAGGCGGATGACGGCAGCCAACCGGCCGCGCACCTCCCCCGGCCACATGGATGCGAAGGCAGCTTTAGTGTGGCTGGCCAACGATACGGTTGACCAGCCCCGCGGGAGGATCAGTCCTTCCAGCGTTTTGCGCCAAGGCGAACTTTGACCGGTGTGCCGAGCGTTTCGGCATTGTCGCCGATGGCAAACTGATAATCGCCGGCGGGCATTGACCAGGCGCCGTCCTTCCAGTCGGCCAGAAGGCGCGGATCAATGGTCAGCGAAACTTTTTCGGACTGGCCGGGTGCCAGCTCAACTCGCTTGAACCCGACCAATCGCTGCAAGGCCGTGCCGGACCGGCGGACCAGATAGAGTTGAGCGACCGTCGCGCCGGTACGCTGGCCAGTGTTGCGCACCGTCAGGCTGGTCTTGTTGCCATCGGTCTTGAGCCCATCGGCTTTGAAGCTTGTGTAGCTAAGGCCATAGCCGAACGGGAAAAGAGCCTTGTGCCCCTTCAGCGCATTCCAGCGATAGCCCAGGTTCGACCCTTCAATGTCATAGTTCACGACCAGCTTTGCGTCCTTATATGGTGCATCGCCTGCGAAATTGGGTTCGAAATCGTTGTAACCATCAAGCACCGGGCGCGGCAATTGATCGACGCTTGTGGGGAAGGTGATAGGCAGGCGGCCAGAAGGATTGGTGTCACCGAACAGGATAGAGGCGATGGCTTCGCCGCCGCGCGCGCCGGGATACCAAGCCTGCACGACGGCCGCGGTCTTTTCGAGCCAGGGCATCGCGATAGGGTTGCCGGTTTCCAGAACGACGATGGTGTTCGGGTTAGCGTCGGCCACGGCAGCGATCAGCGCATCCTGACCATCCGGCAGGGAAAGGTCGGGCTGGTCAAACCCCTCGCTCGACCATTTGGTGGCAAAGACGATCGCCACTTCCGCACGCTTCGCCTGCTCCACGGCGTCCGCTATGAACCGGCTGTCGCGGAAGCGGACCTCGGCGTTCGGCACTATGGCCTTGATCGCGGCAAGCGGCGATGACCGATGATATGCCTGCACCAGGAATCCGGCCCAGGGTGACGATCCTGAAAGCGGAATCGTGACGGCCGCGCCGCCTTCGCCCTGAACCTGGCTGGACCCCGCACCGGACAGGACGCCGGAATCAGCGAAGCCGCCGATGACCGTGATGCTTTTCGCTGACTTTGACAGAGGCAGGACGCCGCGTTCGTTGCGCAAGAGGACAATGCCCTGCCGCGCGGTTTCCAGCGCGACCTCGCCGTTCGCCTGAAAGTCGATTGTCCCGCCCTTGGCGACCGGATATTTGTCCAGCCCATTGGCGTAGATCGCCCAGAGAATGCGCTTGTTCATGTCATCCAGACGGGCCGCATAGGCGGGGTCCGACTGTGCCGCGGCCGCCAGCTTGTCACCAAAGAACAAGGCGGGATCGAGCTGCGATCCGGACTGTTGATCAAGACCCTTGAGCGCTGATTCCAGATTGGGAACCGCGCCCCAATCCGACATGACGAAGCCCTTATAACCCCATTCCCGCTTCAATATCTTGTTGAGCAGATAGTCGCTGGCGCAGGCCTGTTCGCCATGTATGCGATTATAGGCGCACATGACCGACCCCGGATTACCGATTTCCATGCCGATCTTGAATGCGAGCAGATCGCTTTCATGCGCGGCTTCGTCGGAGATCATGACGTCCGCGAACTTGCGGCCGGTCTCCTGCCCGTTGAGGGCGAAATGCTTGATCGTCGATATGATGTGATTGGACTGAACACCCTTGATGGCATGACCGGCCAGCACGCCGCTGAGCAGGGGGTCTTCCGAAAAATATTCGAAGGTACGGCCATTGCGCGGATCGCGCATCAGGTTGACGCCACCGGCCAGCAGCACATTGAAACCCTTGGCACGGGTTTCCCCGCCGATCATGACGCCGCCCTTGTACAGAAGATCCGGGTTCCAGGTGGAAGCCATGGCAAGGCCAGAGGGGAGGGCGGTCGCGCCGTCCTTTCGCAGGCCAAAAACATAGGACACGCCAAGGCTCGCGTCGGTCTCCAGAAGCGCTGGCACGCCAAGGCGTGGAATTCCCGGAATATAGCCCGCGCCAGGGATCGCTTCCGCCGGGATCGGCGGCGGGTTGTCACCAATCGGCAGTGGCATGATGCCGTGGGTCAGTATCGTCTTTTCCGCCTGCGTCATCGCCCGGACGGTTTTGGCCGCCCGGGTGCTGGCATCATCCGGTTCAGCGCCCTGTGCATGCCCTGGATGAATAGCGATGCCGGCCATCATCAGCGCAGGCAAGCATAGTCCTGCCGTCAACAATAGCTTCACAGGTCTGGACATGCCTTGATCCTACTTCCTCTTGGTCGCCGTCACGCCGCGAC
>NZ_BARE01000115.1 GCF_000367345.1 Sphingobium xenophagum NBRC 107872 | reverse complement strand
CCGCCTACCAAACTTTTCTTGAGGACCACGGAATGGCTGACGAATACCCAGAATATAAAGATTATGCGGCGCTCGCCGGCTTCATCGACACGGTCGAGCCATTCAAGAAGCTCGTAAACGAGATGTTCGGGAAGCTCGACGGGGTCGCGCTGTTTTATGGCCGGGTAATTTGGGCGTCGGCAGACGCGGAAGAAGGCACCTTCAACGCTCACCGATTTCTCGCCGAGGAAGAGCGCTTCGACGGATGGACCTTCTTGGCCACTGGGATCTGGTTTCCCGACAGGGGCGAAGGGTTTTACGCCGAGGGGGTGGAAGACATCGGCGAGGTGCCCGTTTCCCTCGCCCCAAAAGTTTACATACAACTCGCCAATCGAGAGGATGACTCGTTGACCGCTGTGGAGGGGCAGCCAGAAGGCGATTGGTACCGGATCAATTCTGACTTTTTCACATTCAGGGACATCGCGACCTTCCCCCCTGAACCGGCTGATGCCGCAGGAGCGATCCTCGACTGGGTGGAAGTCGAGGGAGCCAAACTCAAATCCCTGCTGGCTCGCTGAACGCAAAGCGCCATCGCGACTATTCGCCATCCGCCATTCCGCTTGGATGCCCGCGTCCTTTGCGGCTATGGTCTTTCTTATCAAAGTCAGCCCATGTAATTGATCACTCGATCTCCCGCACAACGGCAAAGAAGATCACAAATCGACCCCTAAAGATAAATTCCACAGGGACACTTGGCTGAACATGAATTTTCCCGCAATCAAGGTTTTCGATGACGCTATCGAGGTAGAGTACGAGTTCAGCGTAACTCCTGCCGAGGAAGCATCTTCAGGCCATGCAGCCGCCGACTGGATTCGGGCTGGCATAAAGCGATCTGAAAGCGAGCTTGAGGCTGAGCAAGAACGCGTTGATGCGCTTGACCGAAATATTGACCGACTCAGCAACAATGCGGATCAGATCGACAACTTGGTAGCCGTAAGCAGCGGCTTGTTGGCGGGTTTGATCGATGCATTTTGGGTGGGCGAATTCGACTTCAAACGAGGCAAAGCATGGAGCAACCACACGGTCAACGATTTCGTTATGCGGGTGGCCAAGGCGCAGGGTTTTAACGGAGATAGACTAAAGGACGCCATTAAATTTCTTGAGGCAAAGTTTCCGGTACCTACCGACAACATCTGGAGCGGCCAAGATGTTGGCATCTCGGCGAGAAGCCACCACCTTGATGACTTGGCACATCACCCAACCCCAGTAGGCTTGTTTTTTTCCATTTTGACCCAATTCACAAAGACGGGGTATTTCCAAAACGGACAAGGCACCTTCTTGCCTATCAACCTTGACGAAAAGGGGCTGGAGCTGATCGGCTCAGACGCTTTGTCAAAAATCTTTTGCGGTACAATCAATTGGTTCTTCCATCTGGTCAGTGACATGTCTGGCAGCAACAAGACAGCTGGTGCCGGTATGGGTATTCCCGGCCCTATCGTGTCCCTGCTTAAAGAAATTTCAACGATTCCCGGACTGAATAATTCAGGATTACCATCAAAGATAAAACGTATATTTGAAAAAGAAAAATTCGACCTACGTGGTGAAATAGCGGCCTCTTACGAGTTGGGACGTCAATCCTTACCCGTCATGGTCAATGAAATACTCGTGCGTGCTTTTTACTTTATTCGCCGCTTAGTTGATGAGGTGAAGGTAAAACGATCTTTCGAGGGTGTTGATTGGGAAAAGACGCTGCCATGGAAAAATCGTACAATAACGCGGATGCTTACCATCTCAAGCGGTACGTTCGTGGCTGTCGATCTTGCAGATGCAGCCATACGTGCGGGATCAAAATCCGTCGATATGGTAACGTTTGGGGCGCAGTTGCTGCTGCGTGTGAACTTTGTGGGCCTTGGCCGCTTTTCGATTGCCGTGTACTCTGACGTGTCGATGGGCTTCCAACGCGAACGGTTGCGGGATGAGCGTATCGCGGTGCTGAGTGAGCAACTGCATTGGGCAAATGCCAAGGCAGCCTTTTGGCAGGCGGATGCATGGCAGACAGCCGAGCGAACGGAGACCTGCTTGCGGGAGACCGAGGAGACAATGAAGCAATCCATGGCTATCTTTGTCCGGGCTTCGGTCGCAAATCGAGCGTCTCTATCCCGCATAGGCCAGTTGCGAGAGAGTGTTCAAGACAAAAACCCCGGACTCATTGACGATATTAACGACCTCCTCAAGTGGACCTGATTGGCGTGACTGAAAGCTCAGAGAAATTTAGCGACACCTCCGATTTAGAAGATATCCATTTTGGTATCGACGAAGCAAAACTCCCTGAAATAATTGAGGGCCAAATTGGCAAACTAAACGAACTAGATGCCGGAGTAAAAAAGGCACTGGAAACCGCGGGGAAGGCCGAGAAGCGCGCTCAGGCCGCCCGTAAGCTTTCTGCAGGATGGAGCCTTTTCAACGACAAAAAAAAGGAAGCTATCGAGGGCCTTCAGGAAGCTGGTGTCGAGTTGGCCGAAGCGGTGCAGTTAGGGACGCAAGCGCAGAAAATTTCGTTTGAGTTTCAGACACGCCTAGCTGAAGCCGCCAAGTATCTTTTCACTTTGGGCGTAGGCAATATCGCTGCCAACCGCATGGTGGTGCGAGAGCTCGAAATGCGCCTTCACGGCGCATCAGAGAAAGAACTTTCGGATCTGGCGCGCCAAGAAGTGATGTCCGTCGTTCGGCAATTGAATGAGCAGGCAGACTTGCTCTGCAAGCAGCAGCAAATGGGTGAAAATCTTCGCAAGCATAAGATAAAAATCGAATCCCTAACAGAACGAACTGAACATCTTGAGCTTGAAGCGAACGAGAGAATTCAGCAGCACAATGCGCTTGTGAGCAAATTTTATATTTTTAATGATTCCGTCAAGAGACAAGAAAATAAGGC
>NZ_BARE01000116.1 GCF_000367345.1 Sphingobium xenophagum NBRC 107872 | reverse complement strand
AATCTATGGACGCCTCCCGCCGCAAGGTAGTTCTGATCGTTGCATCCGGCTTGGGTTGCGTGAATCTATCCGGCCTGTGGTCGGAGCGGTCACGCTCCTGGCCTTGATGGGAGTCCGCTACTTCTTGCCTCATAACATGATCGGCCTCGATGGCCTTGTCGTAGATCAGGCTTCGAATCGGCGGCCCTTGCCGTTGCACCATCAACATCCACCTCGCAATCGTTCGGGGACCTAGCCCTGTTCAGCCAATGCGTTACGCTGGCAGGTAATCTTCCTTCCGGGCCAGCAGCACCCAGGCCAAGCGGGCGGTCTTGTTGGCAAGCGCCACGAGCGCCTTGTTGAAACCTGCTCGAGCAACAATGCCCTTCAGCCAGACTGATCGCCCATCGTCCTTTGCAGCAAGTCGGCTGATCACCGCCCGGGCCCCATGAATAAGCTGGCGCCGCAGATAATGGTTGGCGCGTCGCCCGATGCCGCCGAGCCTGGGCTTGCCGCCGGTCGTGTACTGTCTTGGCACTAAGCCGATCCACGCGGCGAGCTCCCGGCCTGAGCGGAAATGCCGACCGTCATCCACCGCGGCAACAAGCGCGGTCGCAATAACCGGCCCGACGCCCGGCAAGGCTGCAAGCCGGCGACAGGCTTCATGCTCGCGGCAGATGCTGACGAGCTTGGCGTCGAGCTTTGCAAGGCGGGCTTCTACGTCGGTGAGCTGATCCATCAGCTCAGTAAACAACTCGCGGGCAAGGTTGGACAAATCAGCCTCAGCCACGGCTGCCGGGACTTGCTGACGAAAGCGCCACGGGCCTTTAGGTAAGACTACGCCGTACTCGGCGAGAAGCCCCCGGGCATGGTTGATGAGCGAGGTGCGTTGGACGACCAGCCGCTCTCGCACGCGGTGCAGGCTTTGAAGATCCTGCTGCTCGGTCGTCTTCACCGGGACGAAGCGCATCGTCGGCCTCGAAGCCGCATCGAAGATCGCCTCTGCGTCGATGGCATCGTTCTTGGACCCGCGCACGAACGCCTTGACGAACCTTGGGTTGACCAGGCGCACTTGGCGACCGGACGCTGAGAACCGTCGACCCCAGTGGTGGGCGCTCGCACAAGCCTCCATAGCAACAATCGCGGGATCAAGTTCGGTCACTGCGTTCTCGAGCTTGGCACGACTTACCTTGCGCGAGATAACTACCCCATCGGCGTCGATCCCGTGCAGGTGGAACGACTGCTTGCCCAGATCGATCGCGAGAATCTCCATTGTCATTGCCTTCCTCCTTCTTGTTGACCGACATGTTGGTCGGAAGACGGGAGGCGTCCATCCCATAATATGAAGACGGCGGTGACGGCCGTGTTCACCGGCAAGGAGCGTGTGTTCAACCGCCGCTTCCTGATCATGACCGATCATTACATGGTCGAGCCGACCGCCTGCTCGCCGGCGGCGGGATGGGAGAAGGGCCAGGTCGAGCAGCAGGTCCAGACAATCCGAGGCCGCTTCTTCCAGCCGCGGCTCCGGTTCGCCAGCCTGGCCGAGCTCAACGGGTGGCTGGAGGCCGAGTGCCGGCGCTGGGCCGAGCATCATGCCCATCCCGAACGCGGGGATATTACCGTCGCCGAGGCGCTGGATATGGAGCGACCGGCCCTGCAGCCGATCCTGGCACCGTTCGACGGCTTCCATGAGAGCGAGCATGCCGTCACCGGCACCTGCCTCATCAGCTTCGATCGCAACCGCTACTCGGTCATGTCGACGGCCGCACGCCGGACCGTTCAGGTGCGCTCCTATGCCGATCGCATCGTCATACGCTGCGGCGATGCGATCGTCGGGGAGCATGAGCGCCACTTCGGTCGGAACCGCACGATATACGATCCCTGGCATTATCTGCCGGTCCTCGCGCACAAGCCCGGCGCGCTGCGTAACGGCGCACCGTTCCAGGACTGGGATCTGCCGCCCGCCCTGCACCGATTACGGCGAAGGCTCGGCACCGGGGACGAGGCCGATCGCAGGTTCGTGCGGGTCCTCTCGGCGGTGCTCACCGATGGCCTGGAGCCGGTAGAGGCTGCCGTGCGCGAAGCGTTGGCGAACGGAACGGCCAGCGACGAGCTGATCCTCAACATCCTCTCCCGGCGCCGCGAGCCGGCGACACCCCACAGCATCGTCACTTCGGAAGACCGGATGCTGCAGCATCCTCCGCTCGCCGACTGTGCCCGCTATGATCTGCTGCGAGGCTATGATGCAGCGGCATGATATGATCGACACGATGCGCGGCCTCGGACTCAAGGGCATGGCGGCGGCGTTCGACGAGGCGGTCACCACCGGCCTCCAGCGCAAGCGCACCACCATGGAGATACTGACCGACCTGCTCCGTGCTGAGGCGACCCACCGGGATGCAGCCTCCATCCGCTATCGGATGACGGCTGCGAGGCTGCCCGTGGTGAAGGACCTGGAGCGGTTCAGCTTCGAGGGCACACCGATCAATGAGGAGATGATCCGCTCCCTTCACGATGGCTCCTTCCTCCCGCCTCGCCGCAATATCGTGCTGGTCGGCGGCACGGGGACAGGCAAGACCCACCTCGCCATCGCGATCACCGCCAATGTCGTGCGAAGGGGCGCTCGCGCCCGCTACTTCAACACCGTCGATCTGGTGACACGCCTCGAAGAGGAGACCCGGATCGGCAAAGGCGGGACCCTGGCGGCGCAGCTGTCGCGGCTCGACCTGATCGTTCTCGACGAGCTCGGTTATCTGCCGTTCGCCCGCTCGGGAGGGCAGTTGCTGTTCCACCTCATCAGCAAGCTTTATGAGCGGACC
>NZ_BARE01000117.1 GCF_000367345.1 Sphingobium xenophagum NBRC 107872 | reverse complement strand
TACGCATCCGATAGCGGCCGCCTTGTGGTGGTCGAGTAGTCGCGCGAGTTAGCGGCAGTGCAAGCACTGACGTTTGCACTGAGGTTAGCGACGGTTCGGGTGTTCAGGCGGCTAATTCGGCCGGGTTGCTGTTCTGGAGGGTTTTCCAGGTCCACGGGAGGAGTTCGTGCAGCCGTTTCTGGGGCAAGTCGGCGATGCGGGCGAGGACATCGGTAAGCCAGGCGAGCGGATCGACATCGTTCAGGCGACAGGTGCCGATAAGTCCGAACATCATCGCGGCCCGTTCTCCGCCCCGGTCTGATCCCACGAAGCCCCAACTCTTCCTGCCACGAGCTACGCTGCGCAGAGGACGTTCCGCGGCATTGTTCGTAAGGCAGATCCGGCCATCTTCGAGGAAGGTGGTGAAGCCTTCCCAGTCGTCGAGGAAGTAAGCGATGGCCTGGGCCACGGGGTCGTGCCGGGAGAGGGTCTTTCGCTGCGTGTCGAACCAGGCTTTGAGCTGATCGACTAATGGGGCGACCTTTTCCTTTCGAACGGCCAGGCGTTCCTCGGCAGTCTTGCCGTTGATATCCCGCTCGACGGCGAAGATCTGGTCGATCATCTCCAGCCCCTCCCGCGCGAGTGGGGAGAGGAGCGGCACGCTTCCCTTCTTCTTGCCCTTCAGCTGGCTGGCCACATCGACCAGTACGAACAGCTTGCGCCTACCGTGTTGCCAGCAATTTGCGCGGGTCATAGCCTTATCCGCCCACCCTTGCTCGAACATCTCGTTGAAGCCGGCATAGCGATCGACCTGGAGGATCCCGGTGTAGCCGGCCAGGTGCGCGCGGGGATGTTCGCCCCTTCGGTTCCGGGAGTAACGACACATGAGAGCCGGCGGTGCCGGGCCGCCAAAGGGCCTGTCGTCGCACACATAATCCCAGATGCGGGCGACCTCGGTCTTGTATTTGGCGAGGAGAGGGACAGTGGTGTCGTCGGCGTGGATGCGCTCGGCGGCCAGCACATGGGCATCATTCAACAGGGAGATAGGTTTGAGCGCGGCACAGACAGCGCCGACCTGATCGGCGAGCGTCGAGAGGCTCAGGGGAATGCCCTGCGCCTCCAACCGGTCGCGCTGGCTGTTGAGCGGTTGATGCAGTCCATATTTCTGGAAGACGAGATCGGCCAGAAAGTGCGGGCCGAACATGCCCCGGGGCGTGACATGGAAGGGAGCCGGGGCCTGGCGGATCTTTTCACAGTGCCGGCAGGAGACTTTCTCGCGCACCGTCTCGATAACCTTGTGGCGCGCGGGCACCTTCTCCAGGGTTTTGGTGATGTCGGGCGGCAGATGGCTCAGTTCATCCGAACCGCAGCAGGGGCATTGTTCGGGTGCGGGGATAACGCGCTTCTCGCGCTCCAGATGGGCCGGGAAGTCGCGGCGGGGTCCCCGCTGGCGGGTGAAGGGACCAACGGTGGTTGTTTTGGCCGCGGCTTGCGCGGCGAGGCTCTCGGCTTCACTGGCATCGGCTTCAAGTTCTTCGAAGCTCAGTTCGAGCTGGCCGATAAGCCGGCTTGCCCGCTCCGATTTCGCTCCATATTTGTCGCGGCGCATGAGCGCGTTCATCAGTTCAAGATGCGCGTTGCGAGCAAGAAGATCGGCGTTGATCGCCTGGACCTGAACGGCTCTTGCCTCTGCCTCGAGCGCCTTGGCCTGAGCGGCCTGAGCTTCAGCCTGGGCTGTCCGGGCCAGTTCACGCGCCATAAGGAGCTCGGCATGCATCCGCAAAAGCTCAGGGGAAGCGTCGTCCGAGGGCATGGCTGCCCATAGCAAGAAATGCCCGGAAAACCTAGGCTTTTCGTAGGTTTTGGCCTGTTATTTCACCGCCCCGACGTCCCGTTCAAGCGGGCAGCGCGCCCTCATCGCGCGCCTGTCTTAGCCAACCTGACTGGGCCGCCAACTTCTCTGTGGGTTGCGCCAATCTATTCCCTCGAGCAAACAGGCCAGCGCCGAAGGGGTAAGCGCGATCGCCCCGTCCTTGGCCGAGGGCCAAATAAAATGCCCTCTCTCGAGACGCTTTGAATACAGCGATACCCCCAGCGCGTCGCTCCACAAAATCTTCACCAGATTGCCGCGGCGTCCGCGAAAAACATACAGATCCCCATCATGGAAGTTTCGACCCAGATGCTGCTCCACCAGACGGGCCAATGAGTTCATACCCGACCGCATGTCAGTATGACCGGTCGCAATCCAGATCTTCACATCCGCAGAAACCGGGATCATCGCAGGCTCCCCAGGATCGCGCGGACCAGGTCCGGCCGCGCCTCAGCCCCGAACCGGATCACCGCTCCCCGCGTCTCGATCTCCGCCGCGACGCGCAGGCTCTGCTGCCTCTCACTGGGCAAGCCATCGGAGGCAGCGGCCTTCATCACCACCGGCACAAACTTCCCTCCGGATCCCGATGGACAAACCCGCTGGGTCCGTTCCCGTCGCCAACGGTGGATCAGGCTTGGATGCACGTCCGCTGCCCGTGCAATATCCGCTACCACCGCCTCGGGAGCACAGGCCGCCAACACCAGCGCTTCCTTCTGCTCCGCAGTCCACGCCCGCCGGCGCTCCGGCCCAGAAATAACCGTTATCCGATCCATCACACCCTCATTAGCTCCGGTGCAAAACACTACGCTTGCACTCGCGCTAACTCCGACGCCGGTCACCTCAGAACAAGGCGGCCCTTATCGGATGCGTACG
>NZ_BARE01000118.1 GCF_000367345.1 Sphingobium xenophagum NBRC 107872 | reverse complement strand
ATGGCAGCAACTGATCGAGTTGGCGTACCGGATGATCGGCGATGCGCGCGAGGACGTCGGCCAGCCAGGCCTGCGGATCGACATCATTCAGCCGGGCGGACTGGATCAGGGTGTAAAGGACTGCCGCGCGCTGGCCACCGCGGTCAGAGCCGCAAAATAGCCAGGCTTTCCTGCCCAGCGGCACACAGCGAAGTGCGCGTTCCGCAGCATTGTTTGTCAGGCAGACCCGGCCATCGTCGAGGAAGCGGGTGAACGCGTCCCAGCGACGCAGCATGTAGTTGATCGCCTTGGCCAAGTCGTGGTTGCGCGACAGCTTTGCCAATTGGGCGGTCAGCCAATCGTGCAGTTCAACCATCAGCGGTGCGCTGAACTCCTGTCGGGCGGCGAGCCGTTCGCTCGGGCTGTTGCCGTTAATGCTGCGCTCGATGTCGAACAGCGCATCGAGCTTTTGCACGGCTTCCAGCGCGATTGGGTAGATCTGGCGTGACCGCTCGCCCCGGCTCTTCTTGCGGGCTGCGCCCTCGACATCGGCCAGCTCGAAGAATTTGCGGCGCGCGTGCGCAAAGCAACCCGCTTCCAGCACGGGGGCAGGCTGGCGGTGGGCGGCGTAAAGCTCGCCATAACCGCCATAGGCATCGGCTTGCAAAATCCCTGACCACGCCGCGAGATGCGCCCTCGGATGTTCGCCACGTCGATCACGCGAATAGTGGAACAACGCGGCAGGCGGGTCTCTACCGGCAAATGGTCGGTCATCGCGCACATAGACCCATAACCTTGCGGTGACAGTCTTGCCCTTGGCCATGACCGGCACCGTGGTGTCGTCGCCGTGCAATCGCTCAGCAGCAAGAACATGCGCCTCGATCAACCGGTACAGTGGCATCAGCGCGAACGCGGCAGCCCCGACCTGATCGGCGAGCGTCGATACGCTAAGTGGCACGCCCTCACGGGCAAAGCGGTCCGCTTGGCGGTTGAGGGGCTGGTGTTGGCCGTACTTCTCAAACAGCAACATCGCGAGGAAGCTAGGCCCCGCCCAACCGCGCGGCACGACATGGAACGGCGCTGGCGGCTGCATGATCTTCTCGCAGTCCCGGCACGAGAATTTCTCGCGCACCGTCTGGATGACTTTCCACGCGCGCGGGATCACTTCCAGCGTCTCGGTCACGTCCTCGCCCAGCTTGGACAGGCGCTCGCCGCCGCACGCCGGGCAGGAGCATGGAACCGGGATGACCACCCGCTCGCGCGGCAGATGTTCTGGGAACGGCTTCCTGACAGGGCGCTTGCGTTCGAAGGCGGCAACGGTGGCTGCCTTCTCGGCCGTGGCTGCGGCGGTTAGGTTGTCCTCGGTGGCGTCGGCCTCCAGATCCTCAAGCTGAAGCTCCATCTGGTCGAGCAGGCGGCGGCTGCGCTCAGCGCTGGGGCCATATTGTTCGCGCCGCAGCTTGGCGATCTGCAGCTTGAGGTGCGCGATCAGGGCTTCGGTGGCGCTGGCCTGTGCCTGGGCATTGGCCAACCGCGCCTCGGCTTCCGCCGCACGCTGCGTGGCGACGTTGGCCAGCAGGGTCGCCTCCAGAACCAGCGCCTTCAGCGCTTCAATGTCGTTCGGCAGAGGCGAAACGGCCGTATCCACGGCCATGATGGAATCACATAATGCGGCGCTTTTGAAGCAAAAAATACACAGGAAACCGCTAAAAATGCTGCCCTATCCGGCTCTCTCAGGCCGCCAGGAATGTTGTGGGTTACGCCAGTCGATACCTTCGAGAAGACAGGCCAACTGCGCAGCCGTCAGCGACACCAAGCCATCCTTCGCCGAGGGCCAGATGAAGCGCCCTTTCTCCAACCGCTTGGCATAAAGCGACATACCGACGCCATCATGCCAGATGATCTTGATCAACGCGCCAGCCCGTCCGCGGAATACGAAAAGGTCGCCACCATGCGGATCGCGGCTCAGGCTTTGCTGTACCAAAAGCGCCAACCCTTGCATCCCTTTGCGCATATCTGTGTGCCCCATCGCGATCCACACCCGCGCACCCGCTGGGATCATCGCAAGGCCTTCAGCGTGGCCGCCGCCAGATCAGGCGATGCTGCCGCAAAAATGTTGACGCGACCTCTGCTGCCCAGTTCCACAACGATGACAGGCGCTGACATCACCAGATCACCCGGCTCTTCAGAAGCCACCACCGCCTCGGCGAACTCGGGTACTGCGATCTGTTGACGCAGTTTAGCGCGCCATGTGTAAATCCGGGCCGTCGAAATGTCGTGCAATCGCGCCACGTCAGCCACGCAAGCCCCCGGTGCGAAGGCTTCGGCCAAAATCCGCAGCCGTTCTTCATCGTTCCATCGCCGCCGACGCTCCGGCCCGTGCATCACAGTGATCTGCCGCATCTACCGCTCCTGAGTGCGCTCTCGAGAGCGCCCTTAAGAGTGATCGCCTACTTCACCGCAAGGCGGGGCCCGCCGGATGGATACCCTCCCAGGCAGTGAGCGCGTAAAAAACCTGACGCAATTAATCTGCGTCCGGCCGATAGCCCTCGAGGCGATAGACCAGCTCCACGAGGGGCGGCCTTTCGTCGATACCCGTTTGAGCTTGCAACTAAAATTCCATCATAAGATTCACGCCTGTTGGACACGCATCTATTG
>NZ_BARE01000119.1 GCF_000367345.1 Sphingobium xenophagum NBRC 107872 | reverse complement strand
GCGCGTTTCGCGTGATCGCGGGCACTGATTTCATCTGATCGCGGGCAGCGATTTCACGGGAAGCCGGGCACCTATTTCACACGATCGCGGGCACTGATTTCGCGCGATCGCGGGCAGGCATGACCAACGAACTGCAGTTACTCCGCCTCCTGAAACACAGGAGGATTGGAATGCCGACAGGACGTTTGACCATGCGCCGTATTCGCGACGTTTTGCGATTGAAGTTTGCCCAAGGGCTGAGTGAGCGGGCGATTGCGTCCTCGCTTGGGCTTGGGAAAGGGAGTGTGGGCACGTACCTGCGGCGCGCCCGGGATGCTGGACTGGGCTGGCCCCTGCCGGAGGGGCTGGATGATGACAGCCTTGAGCTGCTGCTATTCCCGAACGCTTCAGACGTGGCCGATCCAGACCGGCCAGTTCCGGATTGGGCCGTAATTGATCAGGAACTGCGCAAGCGCGGGGTCACGCGCATGTTGCTGTGGCAGGAATACCGGGCACAGCACCCCCACGGATTTGGCTACACATGGTTTTGCACCCACTTTGACGCGTGGAAAGGCCGTGTACGGCCGAGCATGCGGCAAACGCATGTGGGCGGCGAAAAGGTGTTTGTCGACTTCTCCGGCGACACGATCGAGATCGTTGACCCGGCAACCGGTGAGGTGAAAGCGGCCAAGCTGTTCGTCGCAGCGATGGGGGCCTCAAGCTATACCTACGCCTTGGCTGTTGCCAGCGAAGGGCTGGAGGATTGGATTGCGGCCCATGTGGGGATGTTTGCCTATCTGGGCGGTGTGCCGAAGGTGGTCGTACCCGACAACCTGAAATCGGCTGTGATTAAGCCGGACCGCTATGATCCCGGCTTGAACCGGACCTATGCTGAAATGGCCGGGTACTACGGCACAGCAATCCTGCCGGCGCGCGTGCGAAAGCCAAAAGACAAGGCCAAAGTCGAGGTAGCCGTGCAAGTCGCCCAGCGCTGGATCCTGGCAAGGTTGCGCAATCGCAGGTTCTTCTCACTAGCCGAGCTGAACACTGCCATCCGGCCATTGCTCGACGAATTGAACATGCGCGTCATGCGTGACTATGGCGCCAGTCGCGCTGATTTGTTCGCCACATTGGATCGTCCGAACTTGCAGCCGCTGCCCGCCGATCCCTATGTCTTTGCGCGCTGGAAACGGGCCCGTGTCGCCCCCGATTATCACATCGAGGTAGATCGCTGCTGGTATTCTGTGCCGTTCAACTTGATCCGGCAGGACGTGGACGCGCGGGTTACTCATGCCACGGTAGAAATCTTCCATCGTGGCAAACGCGTCGCTAGCCATCTGCGCGATCCCGGACGGCGTAGTCATGTCACGGCGGCCGAGCATATGCCGTCGGCGCACCGCCGCTATGCCGAATGGTCCGCGACGCGCATTCTGAACAGCGCCGCAAAGCTGGGGCCCTCCGTGGCTGCGTTTTGCGATATCGTAATGCAGGACAGGCCGCACCCCGAACAAGGCTTCCGAACCTGCCTGGGCGTGCTGTCGTTGGCCAAAAGCTTCGAGCCCCGGCGGATCGATGCCGCATGCCGCCGGGCCGTCGCCATCAAGGCCCGATCGGTCGCATCCATCCGCTCGATCCTGAAGACCGGTCTTGATCAGGCTTTCCTGGAACCAGACCCCGAAGAGCTGCCGCTGCAACACCGCAACATCCGCGGCCAGAACTATTACCACTGACAGAGGAGATTACTGTTGCTGTCCCATCCCACTTGCGACCGTCTGGAGGCTATCGGGCTTTCCGGTATGGCAAAGGCACTTCATGAACAGCGGCGCGTTGGCGCGACGTTTGAAAGCCTCAGCTTTGAAGAAAGGCTGGGATTGCTCGTCGATCGCGAAGCTGCAGAGCGTGACGCCAAGAAGCTGGCTACGCGGTTACGTTTTGCCGCCCTGCGCCACGCGGCCTGTGTTGAAGATATCGACATGCGCAGCCCTCGCGGCATTGATGTCGCGGTGATGGCGCATCTGATCGATGGCAGCTGGATCAACCGGCACGAAAATTTGCTGATCACAGGGCCAACAGGGTTGGGCAAAAGCTGGATCGCCTGCGCACTGGGCAACAAAGCTTGCCGTGATGGTCGCCGGGTTGTCTATCATCGCGTGCCCCGCCTGTTCCAGATGTTGGCCATAGCCAAAGGCGACGGACGACATGCCCGCGTTCTCAAAGCCATCGAACGTACGGAACTGCTCATCCTTGATGATTGGGGGCTCTCAGTCCTGACGGCAACAGAGCGACGCGATCTGCTGGAAATCCTCGACGATCGACAAGGTCGGGGCTCCACCATCGTCACCAGTCAGCTTCCGGTGGATCAATGGTTCGAGGTTATCGGCGATCCCACCCTGGCAGATGCGATCCTCGACCGCCTGGTCCACAACGCTCACCGCCTAACCCTGAGCGGCGACAGCATGCGAAAAAAGATGAGCACCATGAAATTGCTTGACCAAAGCCTTCAGCCCTGACTCAATAACACCCGTTGGCCAGCCTGCCCGAGGGCGCGAAATGGCTGCCCGCGATGCCGTGAAACGCGTGCCCGAGATCGCGCGAAATCACTGCCCAACTTCCGCGAAATGCGCA
>NZ_BARE01000120.1 GCF_000367345.1 Sphingobium xenophagum NBRC 107872 | reverse complement strand
CCGTAACCGTCCGGGGAGACCCGCCTTGCTTGGCAGGTGAGTGATCGGTCTTAAGCGTGCTCCTTTTTGTGCGCTTGGGAGCGGTCGATGGGGCAGATCACGGTGTTTTCGGGGCCGGTACGGCGCCGGCGTTGGAGTGATGATGAGCGGCTGCAAATTCTGACCGAGGCGTTTTCGCCGGGGGCCTGCGTCGCCGAAGTTTGCCGACGGCACGATATCTCGACGGCGTTGATCTACACTTGGCGGCGCAAGGTCCGCGAAGCGCAAGCCGATACGACCTCGGACATGTTGCCGGCGCCGAGCTTCGCTGAGGCTGTGGTCGTCGAGGACGAAGGATCGGTCCGCCCAGGTCTGCAACCCGCGATGATTGTCGAGTTGGCGCGTGGCAAGCGGGTGAGCATCTTCGCATCGGCCTCGCCTGCGCAGGTGGCTTCAGCACTGAAGGCGCTGCGATGATCCCTTCGGGCGCGCGGGTGTGGATAGCGATGGGCCACACCGATATGCGTCGCGGGATGCAGAGCCTGGCGGCGATGGTGCAGCACAATTTCTCGCGCGACCCGTTTGCCGGCGATCTCTGGGTCTTCCGGGGGCGCAGCGGCACGCTGGTGAAGATCATTTGGCACGACGGGATCGGCATGTCGCTTTACGCCAAGCGGCTCGAGAAGGGCCGCTTCATCTGGCCCTCGGCGAAGGACGGTGTGGTGTCGCTGACGAGTTCGCAGCTTGCCTGCCTGCTCGACGGGATCGACTGGCGCAACCCGCAGTATTCCTGGCGGCCACAGAGTGCCGGATAGCTGGTAAAGTCGGCGTATTTTCGGCTTGATCGGAGGGGCTGACGATGATTCACTCCCTCTCATGGAAGCCGCCGTTTCGCCCCTTCCGAACAACGTGGAAGCGCTTCAGGCGCTGCTCGCGATGGCGACCCAGAGGGCGGATGAAGCGGAGGCCGCCCTGGCCAATGCCCGCGCCCGTGAGACCGCAGCCGAGGCGATGATTGCGCATCTCAAGCTGCAGAATGCCAAGCTGCGGCGCGAGCAGTATGGCGCCAGCGCCGAACGCACCGAGCGGCTGCTCGCACAGTTCGAGCTTGAACTTGAGGATCTCGAAGCCGACGCGGCCGAAGACGAACTTGCCGCCGAAGCTGCCGCGGCGAAGACGACCACCGTCGTCGCGTTCGAGCGCAAGAAGCCGGTCAGGAAGCCGTTCCCCGATCACCTCCCGCGCGAACGTGTCGTCGTCTCCACGCCGTGCTCGTGCCCAGCCTGCGGCAGCAATCGGCTGTCCAAGCTCGGCGAGGATGTGACCGAGACGCTGGAAGTGATCCCGCGCTCGTGGAAGGTGATCCAGACCGTGCGTGAGAAGTTCGCCTGCCGGGACTGCGAGAAGATCACGCAGCCGCCGGCCCCGTTCCACGTCACTCCGCGCGGTTGGGCCGGGCCCAGCTTCCTCGCCATGCTGCTGTTCGACAAGTACGGCCAGCATCAGCCGCTCCATCGGCAGGCCGAGCGCTTTGCCAGCGAAGGCGTGCCGCTCAGCGTCTCGACGCTCGCCGACCAGATCGGCGCGGCCTGTCGGGCGCTCATGCCGATATACCAGCTCATCGAGGCCCACACACTGGCCGCCGAGCGCCTGCACGGCGACGACACCACCGTGCCGATTATGGCCAAGGGCAAGACCATCACCGGGCGATTGTGGGACTACGTCCGCGACGATCGACCCTTCGGCGGTAATGATCCGCCCTCGGTCGTCTTCTACTATTCGCGCGACCGGCGAGGCGATCACCCACGACGCCATCTTGCGGCCTGGACGGGGATTCTGCAGGCGGACGCCTATGGCGGCTACAACGAGCTTTACGATCCGAACCGGCAGCCGGGGCCGATCCTCGAGGCTGGATGCTTCGCCCATGCGAGGAGGAAATTCTTCGAGCTGGCCGACGTCGAGGGCGCGGCTCGCAAGAAGAGCCGCGGCGAGAAGGCCGGGATCGTCTATCCGATCGCACTCGAGGCCGTGCAGAAGCTTGATGCCCTGTTCGCCATCGAGCGCGGCATCAACGGCCAGAGCCCGGCCGAACGTCTCGCGGCCCGTCAGGAACTCAGCGCGCCGCTGATGGCCGAACTCAACGACTGGCTGAACGCGCAGCTCGCCCGGATCTCGCGCAATCACGATCTCGCCAAGGCGATCAACTACATGCTGCGCCGCTGGGGCGCGTTCACCCGCTTCCTCACCGATGGCAGGGTCTGCCTATCGAACAATTCCGCCGAACGGTCGCTGCGCTGTGTGCCCCTCGGACGCAAGTCGTGGCTATTCTGCGGCTCCGACCGAGGTGGCCAGCGGGCGGCGGTCGCTTATTCGCTCATCCAGACCTGTCGCCTCAACGACGTCGATCCCCAGGCATGGCTCACCGTCGTCCTCGCCCGCATCGCAGACCATCCCGTCAACCGGATCGACGAGTTGCTCCCCTGGAACTGGCGGGACGCTCGGGTCGCTCTCGCCGCCTGATCCAACTTCCCGCGGTCCTCGGCGTATGCTTAC
>NZ_BARE01000121.1 GCF_000367345.1 Sphingobium xenophagum NBRC 107872 | reverse complement strand
CAGAGCCATATCGCCGTCAACGCCTTCGGACAGAAGGGCGGCATCAAGTCTGGTCGTGGTGGCCGCGCGTTGCTCGCGGGCCTGCTCACCTGCGGCCGATGTGGAAGACGGTTGGGCGTTGTCTATTCGGGCCGGCCTCCGGGTCATCCCTATTACCGCTGCGAACGTATCAACCAGATGCTGGCCAAGCCACGATGCATGACTTTTGGCGCATCTCGCATCGACCCTGCCATAGGCAAAGAGATATTGAGAGCCGTGACGCCGATGGCGATCGAGGCCGCAATGGAAGCTGATCGGGCGCATCGGGATAATCTGGAAGAACGGCACCGCATGGTGGAGCTGGACTTGCAGCAAGCCCGATACGAGGCATCTCTCGCTGAACGTCGCTATGCTGCCTGCGACCCTGATAACCGCCTGATCGCTGCCCAACTCGAGAATAGCTGGGAAGCAGCGCTCAGGCGTGTGGAAGCCTGTGAAGCGGGTTTGGCCCAAGCGCGACAAATCGATCTGGCCGCGCCGGCACCCGATTTTGCTGGCATTGCCACCGACCTGGAGAGCGCTTGGCGCTCGCCTAACGTCGACATGCGTTGTCGTCAGCAGCTCCTCCGCACGCTCGTGACCGATATCATCGCTGATGTCGATGAAGAGCAACGTGAAGTCATTTTGACGATCCACTGGAAAGGTGGCCAACATTCTCAGCTGCGCATTCGCAAACCCAAAGCAGGCGAACATGGCCAGAGTACGCCCGAAGCCGCCCTTGCCATCATCCGCTCCATGGCCACCCGGTGGTCCGATGCAGACATTGCCGCCACTCTCAACCGGATGGGAATGCAAACCGGACAAGGCAAGACCTGGACAGCGCGCCGTGTCGGCTCGCTGCGCACTGTCCACAAAATCCACGGCTACCGATCCGCCGAAAAGAATGGAGAGTGGCTCACGCTGACAGAAGCCGCCAAAAAGCTTGGGGTTACTGCCCATCGGGTCCGTCGACTGATCAAGGAGGGCGTGCTCCCTACCGACCAAGTTGTACCCGATGCGCCGCACCAAATCCGAGCCACGGACCTGGAAAAGGACGAAGTGACCCAGTTCCCGCGTCACAGAGGCCCGTGTCGCATCAAAATGGAAAACCAAAAGTCCCTGTTTCCGGACATTTGAAGAGGAGGTGTAGTATGAATCGGTCGTTGCTATGCCTCGAAGCGCCCGTTCCGCCGCGTTGTTCGTGAGACATATCCGGCCATCTTCGAGGAATGCGGTGAAGGCGGGCCACGCCTTGAGCATATAATCCATGGCCTCGGCCACATCACTGTTCTTCGATAGCTTGGACTGGTTGTCCCGCATCCATTCCTCCAGATCGGCAACCAGCGGTGCGCTGAGTTCCTGCCGAAGGGTGAGACGCTCCTGGGCCGATCTGCCGTTGATGGCGCGTTCTATGTCAAAGATCGCGTCGATACGGCGGACCGCTTCTACGGCCAGCGGCGAGATGACGGCGTTTTTGCGGCGCTTCTTGAGCTGCGCGGCGATATCGGCCAGCTCGAAGAAATAACGGCGCGCGTGGCTCCAGCAAAGGGCGCGGGTCAGCGGCGCCGGCAGGCGGTCGCCATGGAACAGGGCATTATAGCCGGCATAGGCATCAGCCTGAAGAATGCCTCTCCAACCGCGCAGATGGCCCACAGGATGCTCGCCCCGCCGGTCGCGGGAATAATGGAAGATCGCTGCGGGCGGTGCCGGTCCGCCAAAAGGTCGATCATCCCGAACATAGGTCCAGATCCGGCCCGTATCGGTCTTGGTCTTGGCCAGCACTGGCACCGTCGTATCGTCGCCATGCAATCGCTCGGCGGCAAGGACGTGGGCTTCGATCAGCAGATAGAGCGGCATCAGCGCGGCGGTGCAGGTGCCGACCTGATCGGCCAGAGTGGAAAGGCTCAGGTCCACGCCTTCCCGGGCGTAGCGATCACGCTGGCGGTTAAGCGGTTGATGCGCACCGAACTTCTCGAACAGCAGCATCGCCAGGAAGCTGGGACCGAAGAGCCCACGGGGCGTCACATGGAACGGCGCCGGCGGTTGTGTGATCTTCTCACAATCCCGGCAGGAGAACTTCTCCCGCACGGTCTGAACCACCTTCCACTGTCGCGGCACGACCTCAAGCGTCTCGGTGATATCCTCACCCAGCTTGCACAGCCGTTCCGAGCCGCAGCAGGGGCAGGCATCGGGCGCGGCGATGACGACGCGCTCGCGCGGCAGATGCGCGGGCAAGGCCTTGCGGGCGGGCCGCTTGCGCTCGAACGGCGCGACATTGGTCTTCGCCGCTGCCAGGGCAGCCAGAAGCTCATCTTCGCTGGCAGCGGTCTCGCACTCCTCGAACGTCAGTTCCATCTGGGGGTCACTGCACGAAAGTGAAG
>NZ_BARE01000122.1 GCF_000367345.1 Sphingobium xenophagum NBRC 107872 | reverse complement strand
GTGCGCCACGTCGCGAGGTTCGCCACATATCTTGGGCGCCCTCCCGATACTGCGACCGTAGAAGAGCTCCGGCAATTTCAGGTCGAACAGCGCGAGGCGGGCATAGGGATCCCGACCATGAACAGCATCGTTTCTGCGCTGCGGTTCTTTTTCACGCACACCATTGATCGCCCGGATCTCTCCCGCAAGCTCTATACGGTCAAGAATCCGCGCTCCTTGCCCGTTGTCCTCAGCCGCGACGAAGTTGTGCTCCTACTCGGTGCGACCAACTGCCTGAAGCACAAGGCCGCACTGTCCGTTGCGTATGGCGCTGGCTTGCGCGCCGCCGAAGTGACGATGCTGAAGGTCCGCGATGTCGACAGCAAGCGCATGCTCCTGAGAGTGGAGCGCGGTAAAGGCGGACGCTATCGCAATGCGCTCCTGCCCGCTGACCTTCTTGCCCTTTTGCGCGAGTGGTGGACGGTTGGCCGCAAGCAAGGTGTCATGCACGCCGATGGCTGGCTGTTCCCGGGTATGCACTATCTCAAGCCGCTCAGCACCAGGCAGCTCCATCGGATCGTTGTCGATGCTGCCGAAGCTGCGGGTATCAAAAAACGCGTCGGCCCACACACTCTGCGGCACAGCTTCGCGACACATCTGCTTGAAGACGGCGTCGATATCCGGATCATCCAGGCACTGCTCGGGCATGCGAACCTCGAGACAACCGCTTTCTACACCACGGTCGCAACTCGAACCGTGCGCGCGGTCATCAGTCCGCTGGACAAGTTGACGACACTGCTCGAGGCGCAGGTGGCTCCTCCAGGCTGAGCCGGTGCGCGCCTCGCTCGAGGTCGCCGATATCTTCCGTAGCGCCGGGCCCGCGTATCGCGCAGCCCACGCCGGGCATCTGAGCCTCGGCCAGCTCAAGGTCATGACGGCGATCGAGAACTGCCGCACCGCCGCGTTGGGCGGTCACGTCGAAGCCTGCGACGACTGCGGGCACTGGCGGATCGCCTACAACTCCTGCCGCAACCGGCATTGCCCCAAATGTCAGGGCGCCGCCGCGCGCATCTGGCTGGCCGCGCGTGAGGCCGATCTGTTGCCGGTCGGCTACTTCCACGTTGTGTTCACGGTGCCTGCCCAGATCGCCGACATCGCCTGGCAGAACAAGGCGGTGGTCTATGACCTGCTGTTCCGCACCGCCGCGGACACGATGCTGACCATCGCGGCCGATCCCAAGCACCTCGGCGCGCGCATCGGCATCACCGCCGTGCTCCACACATGGGGCTCGGCACTGACCCACCACCCGCACGTGCACATGATCGTACCTGGCGGCGGCATCGCGCTCGACGGTACGCGCTGGATCTCGTCGCGCCCCGCGTTCCTGCTGCCGGTGCGTGTGCTGGGTGCATTGTTCCGCCGGCTGTTCCTCGCCCGCCTGCTGGCGCTGTTCGACGCCGGCAAGCTGTCCTTTTTCAGCACCTTGGCTGGCCTTGCACAGCGCAAGGCCCTCCTACGGCATCTGTCGCCCATCCGGAAGAAGCGCTGGGTCGTCTATGCCAAGCCACCCTTTGCCGGCCCGCAGGCGGTGCTGGCCTATCTCTCGCGCTACACGCACCGCGTTGCCATCTCGAACCGGCGCCTCATTGCCTTCGACGAGACTGGGGTGACGTACCGGTACAAGGATTATCGCCGCGACGGTGGCGAACGCCAGCAGGTCATGACGCTGACCACCGACGAGTTCATCCGCCGCTTCCTGATCCATGTCTTGCCGCGCGGCTTTCACCGCATCCGGCATTATGGCCTGCTTGCCAGTTCAACGCACAAGGACGCCATGGCGCTGGCCCGTAGCCTGCTTGGCGTCGCCGCGCCGATTGAGGAGACCGACACCGAACTCGACGACCCGCCCGATCATCGCCCGCCATGCCCTTGCTGCGGCGGGCATATGACTATCATTGAGGCCTTCGCCCGATGGTGCCAGCCCCGCGCTCCCCCGCAATCGGCGCCGCCGACCCGGAAGAACACGCCATGATCCGGCATGGCTTACCCTGCATGATGGCCGCGGACACTATCCCTCGGCCCATGGGGATAGGTGTGTCGACGCCGCCAGCACACTCAAAACTGGGTTCATTGCCAGCAGGATCAGGGGCGCTTCGAGCACAATGGCCATATGACTTCTATGCTGGGCCGCTCATCACGCGCTGGCCGGTAAGCTTGCTTCAGTCACCCCAATCCACGCCAAAGCCCTTTTACCCATAGACCTGTGCGAGCCTCACCGCGGGTCGTACTTGTAAGACTTTCGTACGCCTGCCGGCGCCCGAAACCCTTC
>NZ_BARE01000123.1 GCF_000367345.1 Sphingobium xenophagum NBRC 107872 | reverse complement strand
GGCTACAAGGACAGTGCGCCGTTGTGGCGCTGAAAGGAGTATCAGCAATGATGAGGTAAGTTGAGGAAACCTCTGCCCGCCAAGCTAACCTCGGGTCCGAAAGACCTGAAATCCGGAAACGGACGGGGGACAATAGCATGCTTGGAGTAAGGCCGAATGCGTCCCAGTCGTAAGGGGGCGATGCCGGTCAGGGCAAGACGCGCACGGTGAAGGCTATACTGCTTAAATCCCAGTCTGCAGCGATCTATATAGCGATTCTGGCGAAAGCGACTGACACGCCAGTTCCGGACGATGGCAAGGGTCTCATGTCTTGGCCCTCTGCTCCTCAGCCCGTCCGGCGCGCCTCTCGTCGAGGGGTTCAGTGGATGAACGGGACACCTAACCGCGTCGTATCTCCGATCAGTGTAACTACGGGATGCCCTAAACAGGCGGCTTCGGCCGACCTGCACGGGTACGGAGCCGCCATAGTATTCAAATGCCCGGGGTAATGCCCGGGACAGCTCCCCCATTCGGGGAGACGGTGCATCCGCATAAGGAACGGGCGACCGGGCCGAAAACGGGGACCACCGGGAGAAGGGCGGCAGTTGCGATACTTCAACCGCAAATCATGGGGTGTGCTGATGCTACCTGAAACTGTGATGGCCCGGTTGGAGGCCATTCCGACGCTGGCAGCGTCGGGCAAACGGGTGAATGGGCTTCATCGTCTGATGGGGTCTCGGCTTCTTTGGGAGCAGGGACTCAGCAAGATCGCCTCCAATCGGGGCGCGATGACGCCGGGCGTCGATGGCGAGACCTTCGCGGACTTCGGTCCCGAGGACCTCGATCCGTTGATCGCCAGCGTGACGACCGGAGCCTACAAGCCGAGACCAGTGCGTCGGGTGTTTATCCCGAAAGGCAAGGGAAAGCGGCGTCCGCTTGGTATACCCACGTGTGACGACCGTCTCGTCCAGGAGGTGGCGCGCCAACTTCTCGAAAAGATCTATGAGCCGGTGTTCTCGAACGCCTCGCATGGATTTCGACCGGGGAGATCGTGTCACACGGCACTTGAACATGTAAAGGCCGTCTGGACGGGCGTGAAGTGGCTTGTTGATGTGGATGTCGCTGGATTCTTCGATAACATCGACCATGACGTTCTGCTCACGCTGTTGCGGAAACGGATCGACGACGAGAAGTTCGTTGGCCTGATCGGCGACATGCTGAAGGCGGGCGTCATGGAGGGACGGGTGAACACCCCGACCTACAGCGGCACTCCGCAAGGCGGGATCGTCTCCCCGATCTTGGCAAACATCTACCTGCATGAGCTCGATGAGTTCGTCGCAGGCCGGATCGCCGCCTTCGAGAAGGGCAAGACCCGCGCCATGAATCCGGAGTACCGGAGATTGGCAGCACGCATCGCGAAACAGCGAAAGCGGCTCAAAAGTCTTCAAGCCTGCGACAACGCCGACGAGGTGACGATCAAGGCTATTCTGGCCAAGATCGACATCATGTCGAAACAGATGCGTACGCTGCCGTCGCGAGATGGCATGGACGCCGGATATCGCCGACTCCGCTATTGCCGCTATGCCGATGATTTCCTTATTGGTGTGATCGGTAGCAAGGAAGATGCGCGACAGGTCTTCGCCGAGGTTGGGGCTTTCCTGACCAACGCGCTGGCGCTGAGCGTGTCCGAGGAGAAAAGCGGTATCCGCAAGGCGAGCGACGGCGCCGCCTTCCTCGGTTATGAGGTGCGAACCTACACGGGACGCCAGTGGACGGTGCGGAGCCAGCTTGGCTCGCAGCACTTCAGCCGCAGGCCCCCTTCGGAGGTAATGCAACTCAACGTGCCGTGGGAGAAGGTGTTCGGGTTCGCCTCAAGGAAGGGATATGGTGACATGGCCGTGTTGAAGGCCAGCCACCGGAACGCTCTCCTAAGCTGTAGCGATGTCGAGATCGTCCTTGCCTACAACGCCGAACTGCGGGGGTTTGCGAACTACTACGCTCTTGCGAGAGACGTGAAATTCAAGCTCAACCGGCTTGAGTTCATTCAGCGTTGGAGCATGTTCAAGACCTTGGCGAGTAAGCACAAAAGTAGTGTGCGTGTCGTCGCCGCCCGCATGAGGTCGGGGCAGGAATATAGCGTCGGCTACGACGTCGACGGCCAGCCTCGGTCGGTCAAGGTCTGGAAGCTGATGGATCTGAAACGTGATCGGGTGGACCCGGCCAAGGTGGATATTCCGCCTTGGACGCAAATCTACTCGCACTCACGAACTGACTGGGTCGATCGCCAGAACGCCAAGCAATGCGCGGCGTGCGGGCGGACGGACCGG
>NZ_BARE01000124.1 GCF_000367345.1 Sphingobium xenophagum NBRC 107872 | reverse complement strand
ATTAAATAATTGCAAGGATCAATTTCCCTGGCTACAGGAAAATAAAGTCACCTTTCGGAGGGAATTATGGATACCATAGAGCTTCTCGAAAACTGCATCGATGAACGGATTGGAGAAGGAGTTCTTCGAGTTGACCGCCGAACCTACACAAATCCGGATCTGTTAGAGTGGGAATTCGAACATATCTTTGAAGGAAACTGGGTATACCTCTGCCATGAAAGTCAAGTCTCTCGGCCGCGAGATTTTCTGTCGTTGACCGTGGGCCGCCAGCCAGTGCTGGTAACACGTAACAAAGAGGGCGAGCTACGGGCCTTCATCAATTCCTGTGCTCATAGAGGTGTGTTAGTCGCGCGTGAGACCAAAGGGAATCGCGCTGCATTTACCTGCCCGTTCCATGGCTGGACATACGATCTGGACGGCCGCCTGGTTGACATCCCTTTGGAGGAAGGGGCTGGCTACCCTTGTCAATTCAACAAGAGCGAAATCGGATTAACACCTATCCCCCGACTGGAAAGCTATCGCGGGTTCGTGTTCATATCATTTAACTCTGACGTTCAGCCTTTAGGTCAATGGCTCGGAGATGCTACGACTTTCATCGATTTGATCGTTGACCAGTCTCCGGATGGGTTGGAAGTATTGCCGGGTACAGCTACTTATACCTATAAAGGTAATTGGAAACTTACGTACGAAAACCAAGCTGATGGTTATCATGCTGTCACTACCCATGGGAATTATATCCGTACCGTATTAAATCGGCAAACGGAGAACAGGAAGGGCAGTATGATGGCTGATCAGCCGTCGATGGATCTATCAGAACTTGCGCGAAGCGATGGCGGATTTTACGATCTTGATCACGGACACGTAATGCTTTGGTGGGATTGGGGCGATCCGAAGGGCAGACCGAACTTCGGACAGTATGATAATTATAAGCAGAGAGTCGGTGAAGAGCGGGCGAACTGGATGGTGAACCGCGCGCGCAATCTAATATTATATCCCAACGTTCTGTTGGCCGACCATATGTCGATGCAAATACGCGTTTATCGACCACTATCAGTGGATCGGACAGAGGTAACTATCTACTGCCTCGCGCCTAAGAATGAATCTCCGCAAAACCGCTCGCATCGGCTGCGCCAATACGAAGACTTCTTTAACGTCACCGGCTTGGCTACATGTGACGACGCCGCAGAGTTCGAAGCGCAGCAAGCAGGAGCTCAGAGCGGTCGGTTCGTACCCTGGAGCGACTTGAGCCGTGGGCTGGCGCACATGATCCACGGGCCTAATGAGCTTGCCAACCGGTTGGGGATCAATCCCCTCTATTCCGGTTCTAAAATGGAGGATGAGCCGATTATGTGGGCTCAGTGCCGTCACTGGCGAGACACATTGCTTTCTAATGTTCTTCAGGAACAGAATAGCGCTCGGTCTCTGGTAAAGTAGCCTTTTCCGCGGGGGAATAATTATGGAGAAGTTTCTTGAGTTCATTCCAGAGGTCGTCGACTTTCTCAATACTGAATCGTATTTCGTAGACCGGCAGATGTGGGATGAGTGGCTGAACCTGTTTTCCGAGGATTGCGAGTATTGGCTACCCTCTTGGGAGTCAGACACGCAGCTTATCACCGATCCGCATACGGAAGTCTCACTTATCTACTATAGTGATCGAAGCGGTTTAGAAGACCGGGTATTTCGATTGCGTACTGGAGCGGTTTCGTCAGCTACACCGATGTCGCGCACGGTTCACATCACAAGCGGCGTTCGTATCCTTTCGGCATCTGCATCGGCTCTTGAGGTGGCTGCAAGCTGGGTATGTCACTGGGTTTGGCGTAAGGAATTCAACACTTATGCAGGTCAGTATGAATACATCCTCGAACGTACGAGTCGCGGGCTCAGGATTAAGCGAAAAAAGATTGTCTTGATAAATGACGTTATTCCGAGGGTGTTGGACTTTTATCACATTTAAGCGGCGGTCGGAATATGCACAAACAGGAGGCTGGCGCCTTGGCAGACGGGGGCGTTTACAAAGCCAAACACACGGCCTTACAAATACGTGTCGTAGTC
>NZ_BARE01000125.1 GCF_000367345.1 Sphingobium xenophagum NBRC 107872 | reverse complement strand
AACTTTGGATGACCTAGAAGAATGACGTGGCTCCGCCTTCCGCACCTGAGTGCGGAGGAGCCGGAGATCATCAAGGACAACGCCGGAAGACTGGTCGAAGTGACCGTCCGATGCAGGACGCGGGGTGAACCCGCGCTTCCGGTCAATGCCTGCTGTCTCGCGCCGCTCCTCCTCCGCAATGGCACCAAAAAGGTGCGCGTTCGTGATCGCCGGATCGAACCCGCGCCCACATGGCTGGTCATTCATCGCCAGCGGTTCCGCTGCAAATCCTGCGGCGGCACCGTCTATGAGGAACTGCCCGATGTGGATGATCGCCACTACATCACGCGCCGGCTGAAAGACGATCTCGCCCTGTCCGCCACCAAGCGGACGTTCGAGGACGCGGCCACCTTCCACGCGGTCGAAGAAACCTTGGTCCGCCGCGTCTTCAAGTCGTTCGCCGCCGAGAAACTGCGGGATTACAGCTTCTACGCGCCCCGCGTGTTCGGGGTGGACGAAAACCGCATACTTGGCGGCGACCGCTTCGTCTGCGCCGATATCGAAAAGGGTCAACTGCTGGAAATGCTGCCCCAGCGCGATTCCGAGACGGTCGCGGCGATGTTCGAGCGGATCGAGGATCGCCATGATGTGGAGGTGTTTTGCCAGGATATGTGGCGGGGCTATGAGACGCTGGCGAAGCGATACTTCC
>NZ_BARE01000126.1 GCF_000367345.1 Sphingobium xenophagum NBRC 107872 | reverse complement strand
CCATGGAAATGCTCAAAGATGACCCGAAACGCCCGCTCCTGGTATGTGATGATGACCGCGCGTTTCTCCTCGTCTTTGACACGATCAGGGTTGAGAGACACAAGCCAGCCATGGAAATGCTCGAGGTGGAGCGACATTGCCTCCTGCATTCCACCGGCAGAAGGTACCTGCGTTATGCAGGCACCTTTGCTGATGACGGGATGCCTTTGGATGCGTTGCCGCTGGGCTTCCCAGTTGAGGCCGAGTGCCTCCACGATCGGCTTCATCACAACGTGGATGCCGTCGTTGTTGCGCACGGTCATGATCTGTCGGTCCTCAAACGGGACCAAGGCAAAACTGTCGCTCATATACGCTCCATCAATGGCGGGTGAGTTGGGGCATGGGCCGGATGCGAAGCAATGCCGCCTCGGCCGCCGCCAGTTGGCGTTGTAATTCATCGCGCACCGACATGAGTGTGGCGCAACCAACGGTACATGCCTCGCAGCCTGCCGCACAGAAAGGCGCGGCGCGAAGGACGGGCTGGCGATCCCCCTCAACCATAGGTTGCCTCCGTCAGTACGCCGTCGCGCTGGGCGAGGTAGAGTTCGTAGCCGTTGACCGGCCCCTTGCTCTGGTCGGCTCCGTAGCGAGGCAGGATCTCGGCATAGCCGGTCGGCTCACCGAGATCGCAGGGATCTTCATGCAGTTCGTCTTCTTCGAGGTCGGGATCGCCATCGAGCGTATCGAGCAATTCGATCAGTTCCTCGATCTGGCGTTCAACAGCCTTGCGGTCGGTCGATGTCAGCCCAAGGGCGATGGTGCGCGGACGGAATGCCGTGCTAGGGATCATCACAGCCA
>NZ_BARE01000127.1 GCF_000367345.1 Sphingobium xenophagum NBRC 107872 | reverse complement strand
GGCGTCACCTCAAGGTTTGTGCGCCAGACAACGATTTGGCAGACATAATGCGAACATCGGCTAATTAGCGAGCTTGAGGCGCGACATGGGATCGTTGAGCTGGCGGAATTCACCGCCAGGCGGACGCTCCGCCTGCCCTCAAAGGCAGCCGCCGGGCAGGCTACGCCGCGGGGTACGATGCTACTGACATGGCCAAGCCTTCGCTAACGAGCGTTCAGCTCCGGCCACCATATGAACACTCATAAAATAGCTATTCTGCTCCGCCCAGCGTAAATATGCCGCGCGCAGCGCCGATCGGTCATAGCGTGGAGCGCGGCATTCCGCTTTTCGCGCGACGATCATCATGTCGAGCACGCCTTGGAGGTAAGCGCCGCATCGCGGCTCATTCGCTTGACAGCTTACGAACAACGCCGAGCCCGTCGCCGACGCGGGTTCGGTTTGGCCGATCGCACTATCAGGCAGGGCGGCCAAAGCGGCGCATAACAATATCCATCGTCTTGGCCGCATTTTCGTCTCCTATTCCGCAGTATCATTTCGGAAGGGGCGCACGGCCCTCGACGGCCGGCGCCCCGTGCTGATCCATCATTCGCGGCCGAGCACCTGGCCTTCGGGCGTGACGAACAGTTCGATCGTCTTTCCGTCGCTGTTCTTGCCCTTGATTTCATAGAGCGTGCTTCCGTCCGCCTTTCGGGTGACTTGCTCCGCTTTGCTTATTGACGCGAGTTGCGCGCGTGCCGCGTTCATCGCGGCCTCGGGCACCTGAGCAAGCGGGATGTCTCGTTCGCTGTGCTTGCCGATTATCCGGTTTTCGTTCGCCTCGTGGTTTTGCGCGATCGCCACGCCCGCGATCGCCAGCGCGGCCGCGCCCACGCCTGCGACAACAGTGAGAGTTCGTTTGCTAGCCATGTTCCATTCCACTTCCTGCATAAGGGCCGTGGGGTCGGGCGGGCGGCGGTTACGGCCCAATGAGCCGTCGTCCGAGTTCAACTCCTCTGATTGTTCATCCTGTCGAGCGCCGCGCGCAGCCCACGGGCGAGCTTGGCTGCGTCGTCGTTGGCCCAGAAGTGCATGAAGAACAGCCGCGGCTCGTCGTTTAGCATATGATTATGCAGCGCCGTGACCTCGATCCCGTTCGTCCGCAGCACGCGCAGGACCGGATCGACCTCGTTTGCGACAAGTACGAAATCGCCGGTGATGGCGGCTCGGCCGTCCCCGGTTGGCTGAAAGTTGATCGCGGTCGCCGTGCCCATCGTCGGCGGAGTCTCCATATCGCCGTCCATCAGCCGCTCGGCGCGCGGAAAGCTGTATTGGAGGATGCCACCGGCCGTCTTGCCCTCACCGCCCATCAACCGGTTGAGCGCGGCCACATCGAGGTCGAGCCGCGATGCGGCTGCGCTGGCCGAAGGCGATTGCGGCGCGGCGAGCGGGGTCCGACTGGCTGATAGCGCTTGCCGGAGCGCGGCCGCGAGCTTCACCGGGTCGCCGTGGCCGGCAATGTGCATGTACATGGTCGCAGGCGAAGAGCGGAGCAGGTGATTGTGGAGCGCGGTGATCGTAAAACCGCTTGCGAGCAGGCGGCTCAAAACGGGGTTCACCTCGTCGTGGGTCAGCACGAGATCGCCCATCACCATCGCCTCGTCGCCCATCGGCTGAAACGCCGCCCAGGAACCGAGCGCGAGGGAGGGCTTGATCGTCACCCCATCCAGCGTGACGCTCAGGTCCGAACGCGGGAAGCTGTAGCGGTGAACGCCCCCCGGCTGTTCGGCCCCCGCTCGTCCTATCGCCCGGTCGACAGCCGACCAGTCCGGCGCTGCCCATGCCGGGCTTGCCAGCAGGAGGCTG
>NZ_BARE01000128.1 GCF_000367345.1 Sphingobium xenophagum NBRC 107872 | reverse complement strand
TTCGCTTTCTTGGCAGCTCTCCTGGATGGTTTAGATCTACAGATAATCGCTTATGCAGCCCCCGCCATAGCTAAGAATTTGAGTCTAACGGAATCGTCACTTGGAATAATCTTCAGTGGTGGTTTTGCGGGTCTTGCTGCAGGTTCGATACTTGTTGCCCCTTTGGGAGACCGTTGGGGCCGAAGGCCCATAATAATATCTTGTCTTGTGTTATTTGGCGCATGCGTTTTAATCACGCCATTGGCAGCCAATGCCCAGCAGCTCTTCGTGCTGCGGGTTTTTACGGGGCTCGGCCTCGGCGGTGTGATGCCCAACGCCATTGCGATCTCAATGGAGTTCGCGGCATCCCGTTTACGTGCCTCCATGGTCTCGTTCACCTATTTCGGATTTATCATCGGAGGAGCAGCAGGTGGAATAGTGGCAGCCACCTTGATCCCATTAGTGGGATGGAAGGGAATGATGTTCATCGTCGGTCTTCTGCCGTTGATGCTCGCATTGATTCTGTTCTTCTTTCTGCCTGAGTCACCTGAATATCGTGCAAACAAGGAACGTGCGCCGAATAGGACCAATAGCATTCGTAATGCTCGGCGCGACGGCACCAATGAGTCTGCTGAGGATGGGCTTGCTTTGCGATCTTCCCCGATTCGCGAGATCTTTTCCTTAGAAAATAGAAGAAACTCTGCTTTGATGTGGCTGACAATGTTCGCTAACTTGTCGGTGGCTTTCGGAATTCTGCAGTGGCTTCCGACCCTCCTTAACCAAGCTGGTTTTGCGTTGGGCAGCGCAAATTCATTAGTCGCCCTCTCATGGATATCGACGGTTCCTGGCGTGGTCCTTTTACTTTATGTAGCAAATATGCTAGGACTTCCGAGGGCTGTAGGCTTGTTCCTGTGCGTTGGAAGTGTCGTCACCTTTGGGCTAGGAGTGGTCATAGCAACCGCCGCAAGCGATGCCGTGTGGCTGCTTATGGTCGGAATTGGCATGACGGTCACTGCGGCGCAGGTCGGTTTTTACTCGCTGCTAACTGCCGTCTATCCGGGTTCCAGCCGCGTCACTGGCATTGGCTGGGCGCAGGGAGTTGGGCGCTTGGGCGCTGTTGTAGGCCCATCAGCGATAGGCTTCCTATTGGCTGGGAGCACGAGTACCATAGCTCTCTTCGCTTACGTCTCGATCCCCGTGCTGATATCAGCAGTTGCGGTATGGCAGGTCAGGCCATTGCGTTTAGCTGCGTAGGCCGCGAGCGGGGCATCTCGAACCACCCGATTATCTGAGCGGATTTGGGCCTGGGGCGCGAAATTGGCGTAGTTGCAGGTAGGCACCTGGGTACCTCCGATAACCCCTCGACTTTTCGGCCTGATTTGATCCAGTTGGAGGCCTCGAAGAACCGGCTGATTTCGGCGTGATGGCGCTGGGAGGCCAGATTTGAGCGTGCGAAGCACCGTTCTCCTGGTTCCGATTGGCTGATTTCCTTCTTCGACTGTCCTTCCGACGCCGGTTTTCGCGTCATGCGGGCGCAGTGCGCCCCTCGAGCCGGGCGAGGCGCTGGAAGTTATAAGCCAGGTTAGCCATACCGATCTTGATGCGGGCGCGGGCGATGCCGATGGTGCGCACGAC
>NZ_BARE01000129.1 GCF_000367345.1 Sphingobium xenophagum NBRC 107872 | reverse complement strand
CATATGTGGACGGCTCCCTCTTGCAAGGGCTGAACGGAAAATTTGATCGGATCGCTTGCTTCCATATGTCCGGCCTTTCGGTGCGGTCGCACGTGACCGCTGGCCAAGATGGTTTCCGCGGTGTGTGTTCCCAACAAGGCAGCGGCCTGTGATGGCCATTGGAACTGACGGAGTGTCACACGCCTCGGATCGATCGATCGCACCATCTGCTCTCTTCATGCAAGATCACGGATCAGCTCAGTACGATAGCATTGATATTTTGCTCATCGTCCCTGGCTAATTCTTATGCTGCTACCGCAGTTAGCGCGGGCGGCGCGACGCACTGGTATCGCTCGCCGCTCACCATGAGTTTCCACGCGACACGTGCGGCTTTGTTAGCAACGGCAACCGCAACGAGCTTAGGCGATTTTCGTGCAATCAAGCCGATAAGCCACGGTGTTAGATTCCTGCCTCGCCCATTGCGGGCGTGCTGAACGACTGCGGTGGCTCCGACCACGAGCGTGCTTCTGAGAAGCTCATCACCAGCGCGAGTGATAACGCCGTGTCTTGTCTTGCCGGCGGTCGAGTGATCTTTGGGGGTCAGGCCCATCCATGCCGCAAAATCCCGACCGGATTTGAATAGATGCGGATCGGGCGTTTTCATCATGAGCAAGGTCGCGCCGATAGGCCCAACGCCGGGAATTTTGGCCAGTCGCTGACTACATTCGTCGTTGCGATGCCATTCCATCAGCTTCGCGTCGATCCGTTCGATCTCGCACTGGAGCTGCGCATATTCCTTTCCCTGCAGCGCAAAAAGTTCGCGCGCCAATTCGGGTATCGTTTCATCTTCCGCGATGCACTCGAGAAGCGGTACGACGCGACATGCACCCGTCGCCGCGGTGATGCCGAACTCCGCGCCATACCCTCGTATAGCGTTGACGAGCTGGGTGCGCTTCTGAATAAGCCTTTCGCGCACCCCGACCAACATGAGCGCGGCCTGTTGTTCTGCAGTCTTTACCGGAACGAAGCGCATTGTTGGGCGGCTCACCGCTTCGCAGAGAGCTTCGGCATCCGCAGCGTCGTTCTTGCCGCGCTTGACGTAGGGCTTCGCTAATTGCGGCGCGATCAACCTTACATCATGCCCGAGCGATCCGAGAAGACGAGCCCAATGATGTGAACTGCCGCATGCCTCGATAGCGACGAGGGTGGGTGGCAGCTTTTCGAAAAACCGAATCATCTCTCGGCGCGTCAACTTCTTGCGCAGCACTGGCTTCTCCGCTGCATCGACGCCATGCAGTTGAAAAACGTTCTTTGACGTATCCATGCCTATGCGGGTAATTTGCTCCACGGGCGGCTCCCTTGATTGAGTCTTGCAACGCACTCACTCTGGCACATTGCGATGCCGTTGGGAGCCGTCCACCCCAAC
>NZ_BARE01000130.1 GCF_000367345.1 Sphingobium xenophagum NBRC 107872 | reverse complement strand
AGCCAAGCGTGCCGAGGCCAAGATCACGCTCGCCAACTTCGCCTTCAAAATGCATCGCGTGATCTTTCGCGAGCGACGGGCAGCGACAGGATGGCTGCGTTCGAATCTCACAAAACCGCCGAAACGGTAAAATGGAGCGCCGAACACCTGCAATTGCCAAGTTCGGCGCTCCAGGCCCAAATTCGCGCCGACGACCGGGTTGATGGATGTGCCCAGGTTTTCTCCTCCGCTTTTTCTTTTGCAAAACCTCTCGCAGGCGGTACGGCCATGGCTATAAAAAGGTCTATATCGGGGAGGATATAATGCGTTTGAGCTCACGTCGGCACGCGGCACTCATCTTGGCTGCGACTTCAAGCTTTGCCTGGGCCTCCACGGCTTATGCCCAGGCGACAGGGCCGGTTGTCCCGCAAGACCCTACAAATCCCCCGCTCGGCACGGCACCTGCGGCCGCGGGAGATACAGCTGAGGCCGGGGGGCTTGAGGATATCGTCGTCACCGCAACCCGCCGCGAGGAGCGCCTGCAGGACGTCCCGGTCACCGTCACCGCCATTACCGCTCAATCGCTCGCGGTGGCCGATGTGGCGACAGTGCGCGATCTCACCCAAGTGATTCCTGGCTTTGTCGGCAGCCGCAATGCCGGCGTGTTCCAGCCGGTGATCCGCGGCGTCGGATCGACCGGCATCTCGACCGGCGACGAGCCCAATGTCGCAACGTACATCGACGGCGTCTATCAGCCCGAGACCGGTGCTAACTGGATCGATCTTGTCGAGGTCGACCGCGTCGAAGTGCTGCGCGGCCCCCAGGGAACGGTGTTCGGACGAAACGCGACGGGGGGCCTGATCAACGTTATCACGCCCGATCCGAAATTCACGCCGGGCGGCCGTCTGGCCGTCAAATATGGCTTTATGCGCAACGACGCCCAGGATCTTGACGTTCGCGGCTACGTCACCGGTCCGCTCAGCGAGAACGTAGCCGGAGACATCGCCGTGCTCTACAAGGACCTCGGCGGCTACATCAAAGATCTGCTTCGCCCGGGCAAAGGTCTCGGCGATATGGAAATCAAGGACATTCGTGCCAAGCTGCTGTTCAAGCCGGGCGACCGTGTCCAGATCGTGTTCACCGGCGAGGTGTTCGATCAGGATAGCCATATCACCGTCTTTCAACCGTACGAAAATAATACGATCGCACGCAATGACCCGGGCGTGATCCTCCCCACCGGCCCTTGGCAGGCCTCCGTAAAGACCGAAGCTCCCGGAGACAATCGGCCCTATTTCGATCTACGTCGCTACAATCTTGCGTTGCACACACGAATCGAATTCGATGCATTCAATATCGAAACGACAACCGGCTATCTCGATTATGACTGGTATCGGCT
>NZ_BARE01000131.1 GCF_000367345.1 Sphingobium xenophagum NBRC 107872 | reverse complement strand
AAGGGCACCTCGAAAAATAGGTCTTTCCTGATGGCGTGCAATCGGATTCAGCGTTTGACGCGCGGGTCGTGCGGTGACGTGGGGATTACGAGATGGGTCAGCCTGGATTGTTTGATCTTGAGAACCGGTATGCGGGCTTGGATGCGCATGGCGATCCGCTGGTGGCGATCAATGCGGCGGTGCCTTTTGAGATGTTCCGGTTGAAGCTGAAGACGGCTCTGATCAAGGGCGGGCTGCGTCGGTCCGAGGCGGATCGCAAGAGCGCTGCAGGCCGCAAACCTTGGGACGAGGTACTTATCTTCAGGGTGCTGGTGCTGCAGGCGCTGTACAACCTGTCGGACGAAGCGATGGAATACCAGTTGCGTGACCGGCTCTCGTTCATGCGCTTCGTCGGGCTGGGATTGGAGGACGCGGTGCCTGATGCCAAGACGCTGTGGCTATACCGTGAGGCGCTGGCAAAGGCGGGCGCAGTGGAGAAGTTGTTCAATCTGTTCGACGGCTATCTCAAGGACAAGGGCTATCTGGCGATGGGCGGTCAGATCATCGATGCAACCATCGTTCCCGCACCGCGCCAGCGCAACTCGCGCGACGATAATGCGACGGTGAAGTCGGGCAAAACCCCTGAAGAGTGGGAAAAGAAGCCGGCCAAGAACCGCCAAAAGGACAAGGATGCCCGCTGGACAAAGAAGCACGGGCGCTCGCACTTTGGCTACAAAAACCACGTGTGTATCGACCGTCGGCATAAGCTGGTGCGGCGGTATGGCGTGACCAGTGCATCGGTGCACGACAGTCAGAAGCTCGATGACCTGCTCGATGGCGCCAACACCGCCAGCACCGTGTGGGCCGACAGCGCTTATCGTAGCCACGAGGCCGAGGAGAAACTCGCCGCGCGTGGGTTCAAGAGCAGGATCCACCGTCGAGGCTGCCGCGGCAAGCCGCTCACGGCGCGGCAGGAGGCGGCGAACAAGACGCGCTCATCGGTGCGCTCGCGCGTCGAGCATGTGTTCGGCAGCCAGCACACCAGTATGGGCGGGAAGCTGGTGCGCACCATCGGCATTGTGCGCGCGACGACGAAGATCGGCATGCAGAACCTTGCCTACAACATGCGCCGCCTGGTCGTACTCGAACGTGGCAGGATGGCAGCACCATAGCGCCCAAAATCCACGATCCATGCCGAAATTGGCCGGATCACCGAGCGAATAGCGCCCAATCAGACTACTGAGGGAGACGAAATCGGCGTAAGCGCTGGCCGGACACCTCTCAGGCGGTCAACGCCAGCCCGAAGCCGCATTGTTCGAGGTGCCCT
>NZ_BARE01000132.1 GCF_000367345.1 Sphingobium xenophagum NBRC 107872 | reverse complement strand
GGTTAAGCAGGAAGGCTGTCCAGAAGGGTTCTGCTTCCGAAGGGCCGATGTCCATGTCGAGAACTTCGCGGCGACCGTCGCTGTTCACGCCCACCGCGACGATCACTGCAACCGAGACGATCCGCCCGTTCTGGCGGACCTTCACATAGGTCGCATCGATCCAGAGATACGGCCAGTCGCCCTCGATCGGGCGATCCAGGAAGGCGTGGACGCGCTCGTCGAGTTCTTCGCACAGTCGGCTGACCTGGCTTTTGGAGATGCCATCCATACCCAGTGCGTTACGCCCTGCGGGCGTGGCCTTCGGCTGACCAGATCGTCGACCGAGCGGGTCGATATCCCCTGGATGTAGGCTTCCTGGATCACTGCGGTCAGCGCCCGCTCGGCCATCCGGCGTGGCTCCAGAAAACCGGGGAAGTAACTGCCCTTGCGTAGCTTGGGGATGCGCAACTCTGCTATTACGGCGCGAGTCTGCCAGTCGCGCTCACGATGGGCATTGCGCTGGACAAGCCGGGTAGACGACTTCTCGCCGTAGCCAGCGCCGGTCAAGTTGCCGACTTCCATCTCCATCAATCGCTCGGCCGCAAACGCGATCATGTCGCGCAAAATAGCAGCGTCCGGGGTCTCCTCCACCAGCGAACGCAAGTACATCATAGGGTCGGTCATCGTGGTTCCTTCCGTCAGGTTCGAGCTTCGCAACCCAAACCTATCCGAAAATCACGGTGACCACCTCAGACCCAACTACACAACCTCGTGGGACAC
>NZ_BARE01000133.1 GCF_000367345.1 Sphingobium xenophagum NBRC 107872 | reverse complement strand
CTGATGTCGAGCCCTCGCGCGCTCCATCAACCCCGTGTGCCGGATAGCCGGAAACGCTGGAACACATGGCCCTCGATCAACACTTCCTCGCTGCCTCCTTCGAGAAAGTCGACTTCGTCTGCGCGGAGCTGGCGGAGCCATTCCGTAAGGGCTGCGAGCGTATCGCGCGCTGGTAGCAACGCATCGAGCCGTTCCAGAGCCCGGTCGGCTGCCGCAAATGTCCCTGAGAAGCTTTCTCGCGCGCCTTTGGCCGTAAGGGTGAGTTGCGCGGCCCGGGCGAGGGGAGGGGGGCCGCGTCGGCTGATCCAGGACAGGAAGTCCTGCCGTTCGGCCGCGTACCACGAGCGGGTCAGTTCAGCCGCTCCTAGACCCGGATTGTGCTCTGGCCCAAGGTTTTCAAAGGCATAGTCGCGGACATGGACTCGCCACAGCCGGCGCAGTGAGGCCCGCACCAGCCCGTCGGCCACCTCCGCGCGCAGGAACGGCAGCGCCCCCTCGATCCGTGCGAGGGTGAGTTGCCAGGGGGGAGGGCCGCGATCCATCCGCCATAAAATATACGAATGCCACAAAAAGTATACTTGGCTTTGATGGTGCAATTACTGTCCGATAAACGCCCTTCACGGACAGTAGAAGACGGCCTATAGAAATTCCGGTTGTGGCGCGCGAAAGGGCGAAAATGGCAAAGGAAACCAAGGAGGTCGCAAGACTCGACGTTCCGACTACCGAGACCGCCGCCTCGACAGCATCCCCTGCCGCCATCGCCGAAACCGACAGCCGTTTGCACGCGGAGATCGTCGCAGCGCGGGGCTACCGCGCTCAGGCCAAGGCGGCGAACACCCTGCGCGCCTATGCCAGCGACTGGAACCAGTTCGAAGGCTGGTGTGACGGACGTTCGCTCGAGCCGTTGCCGGCGCGGCCTGAAGCGGTGGCAACGTACCTTGCTTCGCTCGCGCTGGCGGGCAAAGCGGGTACCACCATTGGTCGCCATCTT
>NZ_BARE01000134.1 GCF_000367345.1 Sphingobium xenophagum NBRC 107872 | reverse complement strand
GGCTCTGTTGCAAAAATCGTGAAGCTTGAGCATGCTTGGCGGAGATTGGACGGACGGAACGATGACGGATTTCAAGTGGCGCCATTTCCAGGGTGATGTGATCCTGTGGGCGGTGCGCTGGTATTGTCGCTATCCGATCAGCTATCGCGACCTTGAGGAAATGCTGGCGGAACGCGGCATTTCGGTCGACCATACGACGATCTATCGCTGGGTCCAGTGCTACGCCCCGGAGATGGAGAAGCGGCTGCGCTGGTTCTGGCGGCGTGGCTTTGATCCGAGCTGGCGCCTGGATGAAACCTACGTCAAGGTGCGGGGCAAGTGGACCTACCTGTACCGGGCAGTCGACAAGCGGGGCGACACGATCGATTTCTACCTGTCGCCGACCCGCAGCGCCAAGGCAGCGAAGCGGTTCCTGGGCAAGGCCCTGCGAGGCCTGAAGCACTGGGAAAAGCCTGCCACGCTCAATACCGACAAAGCGCCGAGCTATGGTGCAGCGATCACCGAATTGAAGCGCGAAGGAAAGCTGGACCGGGAGACGGCCCACCGGCAGGTGAAGTATCTCAATAACGTGATCGAGGCCGATCACGGAAAGCTCAAGATACTGATCAAGCCGGTGCGCGGTTTCAAATCGATCCCCACGGCCTATGCCACGATCAAGGGATTCGAAGTCATGCGAGCCCTGCGCAAAGGACAGGCTCGCCCCTGGTGCCTGCAGCCCGGCATCAGGGGCGAGGTGCGCCTTGTGGAGAGAGCTTTTGGCATTGGGCCCTCGGCGCTGACGGAGGCCATGGGCATGCTCAACCACCATTTCGCAGCAGCCGCCTGATCGGCGCAGAGCGACAGCCTACCTCTGACTGCCGCCAATCTTTGCAACAGAG
>NZ_BARE01000135.1 GCF_000367345.1 Sphingobium xenophagum NBRC 107872 | reverse complement strand
TAGAACAGCACTCTTAGATCGGGTCGCTCGTTCTTACGATCAAACCCATTGTCCATTTTTTGTCCATTTTTTAGCGTTTTGCATCTCGAATGACGGAAGACACCGTGCCGCTGGCGGGGTTTTCCGCGGGAATGTCGAACGCGTTCGAGATCTGAGCGTGCGGTGTACGTAGCACAGGCTTTGCTACCGTTCAAGGGGTCACCACACGAAAGTGAGTTTTACGTACGCTAGGCGAGAACAGAAAACGAACGGCAAAAAGTGATGGGAAGCGGCCGTTTGCTTATGGCAAGACGTACGCATGATCGACCCGACCCTAGCCGCCGACATCAACGCTGCCTCTGCCTTGGAAGGAACGTTCCGGCTGCGGTCTGGACAGCTATCATCTACATATTTCGACAAATACCGATTTGAAGCTCGGCCTGATCTTCTGAGCAGGGTGGCCGCGGAGATGATCCCATTGATCCCCGCCAACGCAGAAATCCTTGCCGGACTGGAACTTGGGGGTGTGCCGATAGCAACGGCGTTGTCGCTTGCCACAGGAATGCCCGCCGCGTTCGTTCGGAAAGCACCGAAGGACTACGGCACTTGCCTAGCGGTCGAAGGGGGCGACGTTTCAGGCAAGCGCGTGGTGCTCATTGAGGATGTTATCACGACTGGCGGTGCGGTCGCGGACGCTACCCGGCTCGTAACAGAGGCTGGGGCAACGGTCATAGGTGTAGTCTGTGCGATCTGGCGTGGTGATGGACTTCCCAGGATTGCAGCGTTGCCCGATCTTCCTGTCTCGGCTGCCATGACGATGGATGACC
>NZ_BARE01000136.1 GCF_000367345.1 Sphingobium xenophagum NBRC 107872 | reverse complement strand
TACGGATAGACCCGGTGCTGCGGATGGGGATCGCTCGTGCGGGGCCGCTGATAAATCGGCGTGAGGCCCATCTTCGCCATCAGCCGCCGTGCCCGCCGGCGACCAACCTCATGGCCTGCACGGCGCAGATGCCGGGCCATCTGGCGGCTGCCGTACCACGGGCACTCCATGAAGGTCTCGTCGATCACCGTCATCAACGCCAGCGTCTCGTTCGTTTCCGGAACCGGCTCATAGTAAAAGGACGAGCGGCTGATCCGTAGCAGGCGACACTGCGCCGAGATCGACAGCCGGTGGTGAGCAGGTTCGACCATTGACCGCCTCCGGTCCACGCTCATCGACCGAAGGCTTTCGCTAAAAAATCCCGCTCCACAACCAGTTGCCCGATCTTGGCGTGCAGCTTCTCCACCTCGCTCTCGCTGGCGGCCTTGATCGCATCGCCAGCCCCGGAGAAGGTGCCTGCCATTCCATCAATGGCTTGCCGCTTCCAGGACGCGATCATCGTGTGGTGCACGCCATGCTTGGCTGCCAGCTCCGCGAGCGTCAGGTCACCCCGGATCGCCTCCAGAGCCACCTTGGCTTTGAAATCGGCGCTGTAGCGCTTCCTCGTCGTCTTCATTCCCGTACCAATCCATCAGGTCGGAAGTAGCTTAACACCCTGTCCAGAAAACCGGCACCACCTCAGA
>NZ_BARE01000137.1 GCF_000367345.1 Sphingobium xenophagum NBRC 107872 | reverse complement strand
TAACTTCTCATCCAGATCGTCGCGCTACACCCGAGCTTGCGCCTGAGCCGAGCCAGCGCCGGTGGCAGATCCCAGTCCTGGAACGGTGCGCCGTTCCTCAAGGCGCCTGGCTTCTTGGCCAGCACCGGCAGGTAATGCCACGGGTCGAGGATCATCCGATCGCGTCCGAAGAAGCGGGGATGTTCGGCGACGACCTCATCGTCCAGGCGGACCACGATCCGGTCGGCATAGGCACGCACCTGCACCGCGCGCCGGGCTGCCTTGGCCATGACCGAGTAGCGGTTGCGGTCGAAGCTGATCAGGCAGGTGCCGGTCACCGCGTGCGACGTCTCGTGGAAGCCGTCGAACGGCGCCAGCATCACCTGTAGCGCAGGGCGTTCGGCGTCCCATGCCTGGGCAACGGTCAGCTCCTTCTGCTCGGGATGCGAGTGCAGCGCCGCCCACCGGCGGCACTCTGCCTCTAGCCACCCGTTCAGCTCCTCCAGGCTTGAGAAGCGCAGCCGGGGCTGGAAGAACCGTCCGCGGATCGTCTGTACCTGGTGCTCGACCTGGCCCTTCTCCCAACCTGCCGCCGGCGAACAGGCGGTGGGCTCGATCATGTAGTGGTCGGCCATGATCAAGAAGCGGCGGTTGAACACCCGTTCCTTGCCGGTGAACACCGTCGTCACCGCGGTCTTCATG
>NZ_BARE01000138.1 GCF_000367345.1 Sphingobium xenophagum NBRC 107872 | reverse complement strand
CCAGCGCCCAACGCGTTTCGACCCGAGGCCGCTTTTGCGGCGCTCGGATGGGCGCTTGCGCGCCTGCTCGGCCGAACGGCCGAGGAGGGGAGTGGGGAAGGAGGAAGGTGGCTCGGACACGGTGTTCGAGACCGCTTTCAGGAGACTTTCCCATGAACATCGGTTCGATCAAGCAGAATGACGCCGGCATTTTCGTCGGCAAGATCGCGACGCTGGCGATCGCCATGACGGTTGCGCTGCGCGAGGTGCACTCGGCCAATCCCAAGGCGCCCAAGTTCGAGGTTCTGGCGCTGTCGGCGTCGCGGGCGTGGGTGCAGGTGGGTGCGCTGTTCGAGCTGTTCTCGAACGGCACGGGCGAGGCGTTCCTCAACGGCAAGATCGAGGACCCGAGCCTGGCCGCGCCGCTCTACGTGTCGGCGTTCCGCCAGGAGGACGGCAGCTACAACGTCGTCTGGTCGCGCCCGACGCGTCGCCGCGATCTCGCCGCGGAGATGGCGCCCAAGGCCGACGAGGGCCTGCCGCCGCTGCCCGGCGCCGACGAGACCGCCGGCCCCGCCACCCAGGGCGCCGAGGCCGGCCTCGGCCAGTCCTCCGCCGAACATGCCTTCG